>CAYQPW010000048.1:0-2649 GCA_964419565.1 uncultured bacterium | reverse complement strand
TCCCGGGAGCATAATCCCAAAGCAATGGGTTTGCTTGCAAGTGCATATCTTTTAAGATACAAGAATACAAAAAAAGAAGAATACCTGGACAAAGCTCGTGAAATACTCGATTGGTTGATCACCCACAGCACAGGTAACAGTGGTTATGCATGGGGATACAACTTTGACTGGCAGTCATCGATATTTTACATTCCTAAAGGTGTTCCTACGGTTGTTAATACTGCTTTTATATCAAATGCGTTTCTTGATGCGTATGAGGTTTTAAACGAGGAAAGTTATCTGGAGATAGCCCGTAGTGCCTGCGATTTTATCTTAAGAGATTTAAACCGCATCTATCTTAAGGATATTCGTTCTCCACAATCTACCTGCCCCGTTAGTAACTCTTTGTTTTCTAATGGGGAATATCGTCATTCCCAAACACTGAAATCTGACACGCCGTTTTGCTTCAGTTACTCGCCATCTGATTCAACCTGCACTCATAATGCGAATTTATTAGCTGTTGAATTGTTAACAAGAGTACATTTTTACACGAAAGAGAAGATATTACTTGATAATGCAAGTATGGCATTGAGGTTTACTTTACCGCATTTTAATCCCGATGGCTCATTGTATTATGGTGTTGAAAATAGACAGCGATACATCGATAATTTCCATACCGGTTTTATACTCGTTAGTTTAGCTAATATCGCTAAATATAGTGATCTGGATGATGCACATTATATGCGGATGATGATAAATGCTTATAAATATTATAAACTGACTTTTTTTGAAAGGAGCGGCAGACCGCATTATTATCATAATAAAACATATCCGATCGATTTACACTGCTCAGCGCAGGGGATTATAACGTACATTCGATTTAAAGGAATGGATCATGAAGCGTTGAAGATCGCGCAGAATATCGCTGACTGGGCGATCGAGAATATGTGGGATGAAGAGAAAGGGTATTTCTATTTTCAAAAAAAGAGACATTCTACTAATAAAATCCCTTATCTTCGCTGGCCAAACTGCTGGATGTTTTTAGCGCTGGCGCGCCTGGCGCAGCATAGAGCAGAGGGCAAAGAGCATAGCGCAAAGAGGATCGAGTAAATGATGACTCAGAGAGTGAAGTTCAGGTTTGAAGATTTAGAAATCTGGAAATTAGCAGTTGAGATAGCAGAAGATTTATATGATATTGCGAATGAACTCGATAAGAAGAGACTACATCGTTTTGCAGAACAACTTCGCGGAGCAGGGATATCTATGCCTAATAATATTGCTGAGGGTTCTGGCAGTACATCCAATAAGGAATTTATACAATTTCTTAATTTTGCTCGACGTTCAACTTTCGAAAATGCTAACATGATTATAATGTTTATTAGAAAGAAAATTATTCAAGAGGACTCTGGTGCTGCTATACTGAGAAAACTTGATATTCTTAGCAGAAAAATTACTAGTTTTAAAAAAACGCTATAATGTTTTATACGCTATGCTCTATGCACTATGCGCTTTGCACATAAGATGAAAATCTGGGTCGACATAGTCAATTCGCCGCATGTGTTGTTCTTTAAACCGATCATGGAAGAACTCACATTGCGTGGTCATACAGTCAAGATAACTGCGCGTGAGTATGCTCAGACGACCGGTATGCTCGATGAATTAGACATGGAATATAGTCTGATAGGTGCTCACGCCGGTGCAAAGTTATCAAAAAAATTGCTGGATGTTGTAAAACGCAGTATGAAACTAGTTAGTTATGCTAAGAATAGAAATTTTGATTTAGCTCTTACCTTTAACTCAGCATCATTGGTAATTGCCGCCAAAGTACTGCGTATACGTTCAGTGGTTTTCATGGATTACGAATTCCAACCTTTGAATCATCTAACATTTCGATTATGCAATAAGGTGGTTACTCCATTGTGCTTTCCAAATATCGCCCTGGCAAAATTCCATGCGCTTGGAAAAACAGTAAAATATGATGGGCTAAAAGAGGAAGTCTATCTTGCTGAATATCGTCCCTGTAACAATCCAATCGAACAATTGAATATAAGCAAAGATAAGATTATTGTTGTTGTGCGTCCGCCAGCTACCATGGCGCTTTATCATCGATTTCCTAATGATTTATTTTATGAAGCAGTTCAACATATATTACATGACAGGGATGTGGCGATGGTAGCTTTTCCTAGATCAAAAGAGCAGCGAAAGATTCTTGAATCGTTTAGTGATACAAAACTTAAAATACCAGAAAAAGCAGTAGATGGACGTGATATGTTACATCATGCTGATATGGTATTGAGTGCGGGTGGTACTATGAATCGCGAAGCCGCTGTTTTGGGTGTACCAGCTTACACGGTTTTTAAGGGCAGGATTGGTGCAGCTGATAGATCTTTGATAGCCATGGGCAGGATCGTGCCGATACGAAGTAAGGATGACTTCAAGAGAATTGTAATTCAAAAAGCCAAACAAAAGAGACCCTTAGTCAATCCAAATGTAAGGAAAACATTGATAAATATTATTCTACAACATTAATGATACCCTAACTCCGTATCAAGTACAGAGCAGGTTTTTTATCCTCTTCCCTTAAAGGGAGAGGATTTTTTTTGTTAAAAATACAGATTCCCCGATTCCCGTACGAACTATGATCTACGGGACAGGCAAGTCGGGGAATGA
>CAYQPW010000047.1:0-3461 GCA_964419565.1 uncultured bacterium | reverse complement strand
CAAAAACCTTCATGGAGACCTCGGAACCCCCCAGGGTCGTCATTTTGCACACGGGTGTTATTCTAACGGACGCTCTACCTCCAAAAGGTTGACTTATTTACCCAGCTTTATATCTGTACATTAAGGATTGGATTCCCCGGTCAAGCCGGAGAATGACAAATATGGAAACGAAGGGCGAGGGAAGCTTAGGGAACAGGATTTAGGAAACAGGGAATAGTGCCCCTCACGAGCCAGAATCCTTTTCTATGGACTAGCATCCAGTATCTAATATCTAGTATCTGTTGTTATACTGACCAGTTATAGAGTTTTACATCACGCAGTTTTACGGTAAATTTTAATAATGGTGTTCGGTCTATTTCAACCCCATTTTGCTGAGCAGTCACGATAAATTCAACATTTGCTTCGCCATCAACATGAACAAAAGAAGCGGGTATTGCTAATTCTACAATTTTCTTTATTTTGTAAATTATCTCGGTCTGTTTGCCGAGCTGTATTATTATTTCCTTTGGTTTGTAGAATTTTATAATATATTCATAGTCAGCCGGGTTATGATTAGCGATATCTAATCTTATATATAAATTATCATCATCAAAACCGCAGTAGATCATTGAGAATAATCCAGCAAAGCGCTGCATAGTGCCGCCCATTCTTTTGACCGCGATATGTCCGGCATGATACCACTCATAATAGTGGGTTACTTTGCCGTCGATCTTGGGAGTCATCTTATCATTTGGTTGGTAAGTCAATATCTCTTCAATCTTTTTGATCGGTGAAAATAATTCTGGTGGCGGTTCTTCACTGATTTTCCTGTAGATCCAGATGGCATTAAGCCTGAATAATTCATCAAAAACATCAGCGACGATTGATATATGCTCACCGCCAAACCACCAATACCAGTCGCTGCCTTCGAGTATGTAAAGACGATCCCATATCTGTGGATCAGTAATATTCTTTTCTACCAGCTTCTCCCGGATTCTTTTTACAATTAACCACGCCTTGTGATCTTCATCATGCCCCATCCAGATATTAAAATTAGCGCCGATCCAGGAACCAGGGAATAAATTGGTGAGTTCATTTTTAACCTCGTTTTCTTCTATGAATTTTGATATCGTTGTCGTTTGAATATTATTTTTCATCAGATCATCATAAAACGTGTCGAGGAATTCAGTGCCATCATTGTTATAGCTTTCCCATGCATTTTCACCGTCGAGGATGATCGGGATGATGAATTTGTCAAATGTCGGTAACGTGCTCGCGATGCTCTCCAATCTAGCCATTAGATCATTGGCCGCTTGTTTTTGATCCCATTGGCTATAAACAAAACCGATTAGGTCAGATAGCACATGATCCCGGAATACAATATTTATATTTCCCAGTTTCCATGGTTTGTAGAGTAGATCAGGACGGTTAGGTATGACGGTATTTTCACGGCGAAAAGATGTTTCAAGACTGCGCGCAAGGATCTCTTCGTCGCTGGCAATCCACTTGATATCAAACTCGGACAGGATGGGGATTAATTCCTTGCACACACTTCCCTCTGACGGCCAAAGTCCTTTTGGTCTTTGACCGAAAAATTTTTCAAAGACCTTGATGCCTTCGGCGATCTGTTTTTTTGCATCATCGATATAAGAGATTTGAAAAGGGATAGCTAGATTGGGATTAGATGCTTTAGCGAGATCACTATTGATCAATAGCGGCAAAATGGGATGGTATAAAGGCGAGGTGCTGATCTCTATTTGTCCTGACTCAAGTGCTTTTTTATATTCATCGATAACTGAACCGATGATGTTATTTTCCAGAGTAATCACACGCTCCTTATCTTCTTCTTTAAAGTTCTTCCCTTTTTTATACAGATCCTTAATCTCATTACGGAACATCGGATCTATCCATGCGAGGTTCGCCCATATTTGAAGATCACGGAATTCTTCAAATGTGAAACTTTGAGCAATGGCAGGTAATTCTTTTTCAACGATATTCTTGCCTCTTTTTAAAAGCAGTGAAAAATACCGGGGATTCTTTTCGACCATATGAGTCCAGTTGGCAAGAAAGAAATCCTGCAGAATTTCAACTTTCTCATCGATCGTTAAGTCTTCTGCCTTTTTCTTGAAAAGATTGAATTGCCGGTCAGTACAGCGGTTATTTTTGTAATCATCGATCTGAAGTAATAAAGATGGTGTGAAATTGAAGGTCACGTGTAGATCTGGAAATTTCTGGACATGTTTGAGCATGTCCAGATAATCTTTGATACAATGTAGTCTTACCCACGGAAGAGGATAAGTGCAATCATCGGGTTTCGAATAGATGGGCTGATGAAAATGCCAGAGAATAGCAACCGATACATTATTCGTCACGTCGTTCCTCATTGATTTCGGTGATGAAAAAACAGATTACAGCGATGATATAGCTGGAAAAATACATCTCTGTGATCAAATGACGTTAGTCACTGAAAAAACCGATATAAAATCTTGCGTCGGTTGCAATCTCCTGGGAAGGCTCTTGCTCAAGGAGCTCGTTTAAAATTTTCCGAGCTTTCGTCTTATCACCCAATAGCCCGGTTATACGACCATAGGCAAGCATGCCCATCGAATAGAAAGGAGATTCTTTATCGGCGATCACCTTCTCGTAATAACCGAGTGCTGTTGCATAATCTTTCATTCCCTCAGCTGAGCATGCAGCACCATACAAAGCAGAAGGGACAAGCAGGTAATCTTTTCTCTGTAAGCCGAGGAATTTTTCAAAATGACTGAGTGCTTGATCAAATCTACCGGTATTGTAATAAATTGCACCCAGGTAATAATAACCAATTCTCCCGGCGCGTGTATCTGAATAATTTGAAGTCAGCTCGAGAAGGGTTTTTTCAGCTTCCTGGAATCGTCCCATGGTAGCAAGTCCCATTGATTGCGTGTAAAGCATGTCTGCTTCTGGGGTCGATTTTTCACGACCCGATGTCAAAAAGACAATAAGAAAGATTCCGATAAGAACCACCGCAGCTACAAACATTGAAGTTTCACGATGACGAACAATATAACGAATGACCTTGTTCATTACACTTTGAAATTCATCTTTTTCGTAATGGCCTCTTTTAATTTGCCTCATAATTACTCCTTATTTAGATCTCTATAATAAATCACAAATCTAAAATCTAGAATCTGCAATTTTTTCTATTTTCTGTATCCTAATCCTGCACTTATTGCTGCAGTACACCCTTTTTTCTGTCATTGCGAGCGTAGCGCGGCAATCTTATTCTTATCCACACACCTTTTTCAGCTCGAGCATGAGCATTTCCATTTACAAACACCCGAGCGGCTGATGAAGATCGCATCTTCTACAGCATTTTGCCCACAAAGGAGTGGGATGCTGAATTCTACAATCGTATTATACAACAAATACAAGTAGAATTCGCATACCCCTGACCCGACTCGAACGGGCGACCTGCGGTTTAGGAAACCGCCGCTCTATCC
>CAYQPW010000046.1:0-4523 GCA_964419565.1 uncultured bacterium | reverse complement strand
GCCAGGTGTCGGTTCCGCAAATACGATAGTGTTTGCCGAGAACCCCATAGGCCATCCCATAAGCACCGCAGCCGTATGGATTATCAGTAATCGTAGCCCATATATTATTAGCTATGTCATAGGTATATACGGTTGATAGATACTGACTTGGTGGATGGAAACCTGTAACCAGATAAAAACCATCATGCACAGTGGACTCAGAGTGTCCTGATGTTGCAACTGGAATATCGGTCAGGATTTCCCAGAACAAATAATTAACCGTAGTCTGCTGTGTTAATGTATCGTTTGCAGGATTGCTATCACCGGCAAGAACATTGTAGGCGGTGACATCATAAACAATACCATTTGTTCCGGCACAGGTCCAGGCAGCAAATACGATTGTTGTATCAATACCAGGATCGAGTGTAATATTAGCGGTTTCATTATAGATATTTGCACCTGAAGAGTCGATGAGAAAATAGACATCAAAGGTTGCGCTGGAATCGCCATTGTTTCTGAATCTTGCTTGTGGATCGATTATACTGCCGGGTTGTATATGTTGAGTCGGAGCGACTATTTCTTGTGTTCCTATATCATGATATTCACCGGTTAAAACCGCGCCATAAAGCATAAAGCCGGTTTCTAATGGTTGACCAAATAATTGTGTAGCGTTTGTCCAAACAAGAGTTCCGATTTCTGGGTACCTCATATAAAATTCCTGTCCATTGCCGATGCCGACCTGTGCCTGGTGTCCAGTATATCCGGCAGTGATTCCTGTACACCAGGGTTGTACTTCGATCCAGTATTGAAATGTGTCAAGAATTACTGGATAAGGAAGGGCTAATTCAACCCGCCAGCGTGAAGGATCAGGACCGCCAATGAGAAAAGATTGGTACATTGATTGTGGAACAGTGACTTCGACCATGGGAGAATCAGCTGGTTGGCCATTGCTGTCAGGGTAAACTAGAAAATTAATATTGGGCACAAAATCCCAGGTTGAAAAACCACTCCAGTTGCAAAACCAAGCGATAACTGAATCGATGCGCCACCTACCGCTAGTAGGTGTAATATCATCGACAATATCAGCATCCATGGGTTCTGTTATATCACGCTGACAGCGATAGCCGATCGCACTGAGGGTGTCAGGGATTTGAGAGTACAATACATCTCTGCCATTAATTTCACCCATTTTTTTGATCCTCGAATAGCTATTTTCTTCTGATAAAGGTGTATGAGTATCTTCGGATTTATTAGTTGAATACAATGGCAAGACGATTAAACAATAAAATAATACGATAATTACCTTCATAATTCCTCCACTTATCTCTACGTTAATATATGATACTTCATTTTAAATAACATGTCAAGCGGACCTATTGTGGAATTATTCAGTATTTTTTCGGTTTTTTCGACATCTGCCGCGACTTCTTTTCCTATTTCGACTTCAGACTCAGTCGGAATGAGAATAAGGCTTTTTTTACCACCTGGCCCAGTCGTCGCACAACACGGGGCGCATCAACGATATTTCTGTCCCAATATTCTCACATCGCCGCGTTTAATCGTGACGTTATGGGTATCAAAATAGATAAGGAGGGGAAGCACAAATTTACGGCTTGCATCGAGCATATCGCGGAACTGTGATATCCTGATTTCTTTATTTTTATTCAAAAACTCGATAAGGTTTTTTTCAGCTTGAGCGACGTATTTGCTGTGAAGGACAATTGATTCGCCAACTGAGACTAATATTCCGGTATCGATCATGTACCGATGAGCTTTCTTAATAGTTTTTTCGTCACCGAGTTTTTTCTCTAATATTTCATTGTAACTGGGTGGTTTATACCCAGCATCCAAGAATAATTTTTCAATTTTTTTGATCGCTGCATCGAGCTCCTTATCGAGAACTACTTTGAAATCGAACAGACTAATTTTATTGTCTTCACTGACTTTTACACTTTTCTGGCCAGAGAGCTTTCCAAGGGCATAATCCATAAGGTTTCTATCCAGACCTTTACTGATACTCTTAAGAAGTTCGAGTCTGGGTATGCCGATATTGGTTGGATTAGTTTTATGGTAGTCTATTAGAATATCCAGGATGGTTTTATTGAGTTTTTCAAGATTTTTTTCTGCATAATATGTTCCGCGTGTTCTATCGAGCATGAGCGCCCTGTTTTCGCTTATGAGCTGTCCGATGATCGTTTTGACCTCTGCTGGCGGCAGATTGAGGTCATGTGCAATTTCATCGATCTTTTGTGGTATTTCGAAATTACTAAGTAGATTTTCCTCGACCATAGTGGCAGTGTCTCCTGTCTCCACCTTTTGCAGATGTTCAATTAATTGTTCATCAAACCCTTTTGCCTTGAGTGCTTTTGGCTCAATGATCGAACCGCCGCCGATCGTTGTCTGCGGTGAATAAGTCCTGATGACATAGCGGTCGCCAACATCACTTACGGCTGGTTTTTCAAGGCGGAATTGTGCCATAGCTTTTTCACCCGGTTTGAGTGTTTTTTTATCAAGCAGTACAATCCTGCCGAGTATTTCTTTAGTACCGAGATGGATGCGGAGCCGGGTAAGGTTTCGTAAAGGTTTTTCAACAGATTTTAAGAGATACAGTGAAACATTTAAAAAATTAGAAGGTTCATAAAATCCGGGTTGGGCGATAATATCACCCCGTTCTATTTCATCTTTTTCTACACCGACTAGATTGATCGCAGCCCGGAAACCTGTATTGACTTCGTTAACTTTCTCATTATGTACCTGGATACCTCTTACCTTTACTTTTTTCTTATAGGGGAGAAGCTCGAGCGTGTCGCCGACATTCAGCTTACCAGAAAGTACTGTACCAGCTACAACAGTGCCAAAGCCTTTAATAGTGAAACAGCGGTCTACGGATAATCTAAAGATGCCGCGGTCGTTTTTGGCTTGAGTCTGTTCTATAAGCTCATCGAGTTTTTTTCTTAAGTTTTCAATGCCATCACCAGTCGTGCTGGATACAGCGATGATCGGCGCATTTTCAAGGAATGAACCGGCAAAGAGTTTTTTGACATCGTCCTTGACCATTTGCAGCCAATCATCTTTAACAAGATCTTTTTTGGTGATTACGATGATACCTTTACTGATCTCTAATAATTTGAGTACCTCAAGGTGTTCAATGGTTTGCGGCATAGGGCCATCATCAGCTGCAACAACAAACATTACAAGGTCGATCGTACTGGCACCAGCAACCATATGGCGTACGAATTTTTCATGACCCGGCACATCGATGATCGTGACATCCTCTCTGAGGAATGCAAAGCCAAGATCTGTAGTCATACCCCTTTCTTTTTCTTCTTTCAGACGATCAGGGTCATACCCGGTGAGCGCCTTTATTAAAGCGCTTTTTCCATGATCGATGTGACCTGCAGTGCCGACTACGATATGGCGTTTAGCAGAGGAAACAGGGTGTTTTGAATTATCCATCGTCCCCAAGAAGCGAAGAAAAGGCTTGGACTATGAATTTTTCTTCATCTTTTAGCACGGTGCGAAAATCAAGGAGGATAGTATCATCAGAAACACGACCATATACCGGTGTTTCACACATCCTCAAAGCCCGGGCAAGATCTTGAACTGGTATATTTTTGGGTTTTACCGCCATGACAAATGTTGGAAGTTGTTCAGTACTTAGTGAACCACCACCAATTTCAGAGACATCTTTCTGTATTGAGATTATCAGCTCTTTCGCGTGCTGTTTCTGGAGCTTTTTTGCACAGTGAGTTGCCTGGCGTTTAATGACCTCAGGCCGCTTGAGGAGCATATTCATGACTCCATGGTTCTTAAGTAATATTTCTTCTTTGTGCAAAAAGAGCTGCAGGGTGACTTCGAGAGCCTCATTTGTAAGCTTGTCGCACCGGAGCGCCCGTGTCAAAGGATTTTTCTTAATTCTATTGATGATCTCCTTTTTCCCGATAATAATCCCGCATTGAGGACCGCCAATGAGTTTGTCACCGCTAAAACATACGATGTCAGCACCAGTCCTGATACTATCCTGAACAGTCGGTTCTTTTGGCAGCTTGTACTTGGAAAGGTCGATCAATGCGCCGCTTCCCAGGTCATCGATGACCGGTAAATTGTGTTTTTTCCCAAGTTCAACGAGTTCCTCAAGTGAAACTTCCTTGGTAAAACCGATGATGCGGTAGTTTGACTGGTGTACGCGTAAAAGTGCACCGGTATTCTCATTGATGGCTTCCTCATAATTCCGCAGATGTGTGCGGTTTGTAGCACCAACCTCGCGCAGTAGAGCACCGCTTTGTTCCATGATTTCGGGGATCCTGAATGCCCCTCCGATTTCAATGAGTTGACCGCGCGAAACAATGACTTCTTTACCTCTGGCTAATTCATTGAGGATCAAGAGTGTCGCACCGGCATTGTTGTTTACGATAACCGCGGCTTCGGCGCCAGTTATAAGAGTTAATATTCGGTTTATTTTTCTATAACGATCTGCTCTTTTGCCATGTTCATCGATCTGAAGCTGAGAATACCCGATCGAAGCGTCGTAGAGAGTATCTGCG
>CAYQPW010000045.1:0-6107 GCA_964419565.1 uncultured bacterium | reverse complement strand
TCAAAATAGCCTGATCAAGTTCACTACTATTTTTGTTGAAGTTCTTTTTTACCATAGTATATAGTATTATAATTTAGATAACTGAGAAGTCAACGATTGGTATTATAGATTTTATGACAAATTTGTCACAACACACTAAGTTTTCAAGGTCAAATCTGGACATTGGCACAACCCAATTTCCTTAGGAATCAGCAATGAAAGTGATTGCCACACGCACTCCGTGCGTTCGCAATGACAACACGGGTGATCAGCTCTGCTGTCGATTACGGTGATATAAAGATTGAGGAGATGGATGAATGGTGATAGATGGCTTTCGCGGTTTTACGTACTTTTTTGGGTTACTGACCTGGTCGTTTACTGTCAGGAATATAAAGAAAAGGCTGACGGTCCATATCTTCAGCGATGAGATTTACCAATATATTCGAAGAGCTTTTCGCGGCGTGAAGGTAATAGCCATATCTCAACTCAGTATATTTTTTCCACTTGGTCTCGTTGTTTGCTAAAATGCACTCATACGCGCAGCGGTAACGGTGTGCGATAAAAAGAACGAGATAGGGCATTAATGGAGTAGACAAATCTGCATTCAAATATTCTTCTGCATACATTCCCTCATCAAGCGGGTTTTCAGTCATTCGTTCCCATTCATAAAAAATTTTGGCATTTGCCACGTATTCAGCAGCAAGACTTTCAATATCCGCAACATCAATAAGCACAACGATTGCGCGTTCAATGAGTTGTCTTTTATTCACCAGTGCCTGCCCTGAATCCGAAAACCCTGCATCAGCATATACCACTGGTTGAAAATCCACACATTTTTCAGAGTATTCTACTATTTTTCGTTTGATATAAAAGGGTATATTACTGGTATCCAGGTGTAAATCCCCGGTTCCAAAAAATACGTTCTTATATAACTCACCATGAAAATCAATATTGAGTTGCTTATATTCGCGTAAATAATCTATAAGGTTACTCCCGGTGCGTTCATACGATCTTCTACTATCATCATCAAAAAGTTTTTCAGAATCAATTAGACTGAAAATACTATCGGCGATCTGCAGATATTTAATACTTGTATCCGTATCGCGACTCATTGTTACTTTGCAGAAATAATATCCGACATTGTATAATAATATTTCATCGAGTGCAGTTGTACCGGGGTATTTCCTTAATAAACCTTCAAACTTATTTTTTAGAACTATTCCACATGTCGTATCATCGGTACCTTCATTAGCCATTGCATATTCGTATTTTACTACTGTATATGTTGCATTAGCATTAAGCGGACTATTTGGGTACCTGCTTTTTAATTCTCTAAAATAATCTATTGCTTCCCCCTGGAAAAAACAGATGTCAGATTTCCATTCTGATGTACCAAGCTTCCAATAGACATAACCCAATTCCCATAATCTATCTGGCTCACTTAGGATTTTATCTTTTTTGATTTCAGTAATTCTGCTGATCGTAGATATTATTTTATCGTATCGGTTCTGATCAAAGAGCTTACTTTGTGGATACAGCAAACGCAAGCTGTCCATCCAGAATAGCATACTATCAAGCTGTGATTCTTGCATCTGAAGATAAATCATGCGTGAAAGACATTGTTCCTTTATTGCGACATATTTGTTCTGAGTAAGAGCGACAGTAATCAAATCCATTTCTCGTGTGCCCTGCCAATCAAAATAATATGAATGATCAAAGTGTTTGAAAAATTCAGCTACTGCATTGGCGCCGAAGTACTTTGGCCCATATACAAACAGATAATCGAATATCTGCAAACGCTCATGGGTATTTTCTGTTTGATACGCATGTGTTCTCAACTTTTCGAATGATTTGATGGTATCGATCAATGAATACTTTTCAGCATCGAACAGTTGCATCAATGCTGGAGTAGATTCAGGCGGAACAACCGTATAGATTTTTATGTCATCTTTAGAGCCACAGTTAATAGTAATAATTAACGTAATTAATATTACTAATGTTTTCACTCTTCCCCCACTAGGTAAATTCTCACTATTATAACTCACAGCTATGTAGTGTCAATGATTATTGGAGTCCCAATGAAATAATAGATTTCACGGGATGAATATCGGAGCAATTAAGATATAAACTAAACACCAGGGACGGTGCATCTCATTGGATTCGATATTTACAACTTGACAATCTGACAATTTCCTCGCGGATTCATGTGAGATGCTGAAATAAATTCAGCATGACATTATAGTATTGGGGTCAAATCTTGACTATTGACAAGCGATATTACCGTACTGTGCTCGCACGATCCAGACATAATCGGTCATCTGTTTACTATCACAATGAAAACCTTGATCATTAAAACATTTCGAAATTCGGCTGATATCCACATAGTATTCTGATTCGATATCTTCAATGATAGAAGTTTCCCCACGCTGTCTCAGCTGATTGATCTTTGTTTCTCTCTTTTCTCGATCTGCAAACATAAGATCAGCTATAACGACCAATCCTGGATCTTTGAGTACTCGCACCATTTCATTGATAGACTCCTTCTTTTCGTCATCGGTCAAATGGTGCCACGCATAACTGGAGACGATGACATCTGCATTGTCATCTTGCAAGGGGATATTGATAAAATCACCGCGTAGGATTTTTAGTGCAGGTAATTTTTCCTCAAATTTTTCGCGCATTTTTCCTGAAGGTTCAATACCGGCAATCTTAAATCCGGCATCGTATATCATGCTTGTCAGATTCCCGGTGCCTGCGCCGATATCCAACACCTTTACTTGACTTTTTCCAGATTTCCAGCTTTCAATAACAGCAACAATCTCCTTAAGAATTTTCGTATAATCCTTGTATATCCAATCGCCGCTCTGCTCAGCGCGAGATATGTCGGAATCGTAATGAGCAGCCCACCTGTCGAATATTCGGTTATTATCGATCATGAGGTATCAATGTTTTACCAGACACCGTACCCAACCTCCACTTAATACCACACGTATTTTCGAAGGACTGTGGGAGTGATATACTGACTGGTTATTGTTGTAGCTAATCCATAGTGCTTAAGCAACAGATTCTGTGCTTTGATAGTATTCTTCTTGGTGAGGTATAATCCTGCATACTGGTGGTAGTAGCCATCAATTTCATGCTGATAAAAACAATGGTTCACACTATATCCACCCTCAATCCGAAGCCAGAGCAGATCCTCATCCTTACGACTGTAGCCACTGGCAAGCGTATCCGGATAATTACGGGCATACCATTGGCTTTTTGTTGTTTTTATATGCAGCGAATACACCCAAATTCCTGATCGCTTATGCGGACTTATTATAATGTCGTGTATATTCCAGAGTTTCTTCATTGCCTCGTTGATCGACAATGAATCGATCATGCAGAGGTACACAGTATCATGTTGTATTCTCATTGTACAAGGAAGCTTCTTGCCATTTTGATAATCATATGACTCATGATAGCTATCGATCAAATGCCAACGCTTGAAAGCTGGTAATGCCCCTTTTCTACGAAGATCCCGGAATATACTGTCCAGCTGCATGATAACCTGAGCACGGGCGACAACATCATTCAGGTATTGTGCTTCTTGTTCTGTACCGTAATTACCAGTGAACTGCGCATCAAAGTAAGCCGCATGCCAGTAGCAGTCCATTGTAGCAGTAGCGTAGAGCACGGTGGTTACAGAAAAAATTGAAATCAGATAATGCTGTAGCCTCATATCATAATACCATCAATACCTTTGCATTCCTTCTACACAGATTAATTATACACACAATTATAAGATGTCAAGGCGCCGCAAAGCTGCGAATACAGAAAAAGTAATTAAGTTATTGTGTTATTGAGTCATTGGAAAGGATAGTAGGAACTAGGCGCGTGAAAAGACGAAGTCATTATGTCATTAAGTCATTAAAATCGTTTCACCTGCGGTGTCGATTACAGAGATGTATAAGCAGATTACAGTGATTTAAACTAAAGATCGTTTAAGCGTTTAGTTCGTTTGGATCGTAAAGAGCGCTTGATCTTATTTACTTCTCGACTTCGCTCGAAGAGTAATTGCTTGAGATTGCTTCGGCGCTACGCTTCTCGCAATGACCGGGAGGGTGTGGATACCAGGGACGGTGCTTGACAATATGACAATTTTCTCGCCGATACATGTGAGATGCTGAAATAAATTCAGCATGACATAACAGTATTCTCAGGCACCGGGCCTGATCTGACCGGTTACTTCATATAATACGTAACCAGGATATTGTCTTTGGTGAATTTCACATCGACGATCTGTGCCTTTGGTAAATTGCCTATGTCGATCACAAAACCGAGAAAAGAATCGCAAAGACTCTTCTTTGTTTCACCCCTGGTAAATGCTGAACCGATTTCTTTACGGACCTCGCGCACGATCTGTCTTTCCCATTCAGCGGCAAAGAAATCCATGAAAGCATCGGTTGCCGGATCATGGGCATCGATATCCGCGTTGAAATAAACCGAGGGTGTCAAATAATCGAGCCTTTGATTTTTATAATCAAAAGCAAGAATGACCGAAAGCTTGGCATTATCGATATCGATATCAGGTGCGCCGTGGTCCTTCCAGGAACTGCTGCCAAGTGCCTGAAAATATCCTTTAACTTCTAATTTCTGACTCTCGAATAAGATCTGCATGCGCAGTTCATTATCGAGTAGACGAACACCGTCAAGACTCAGCCGATGTAAGCTGATACCGCCGGGTTTCGCATTAAAATCGTTAATATAGTAACGGTAGCGTCCGGTATCTCGATTTAACTTTATCTCATCGACATCAAGTGTATCGGGCTTACCGATAATCGTCATTGTCGACTGATTATCATAGATCATCTTGCCGCCCCAGGTATGAATGCGCAGTTTGAATGCATTTTTCAGCTCGTTCCAAAGTGACACCACCTCAGACCATGGTCGTTCGCGACGCACGCATACATAAACAGTAAGGGTATTGGATTTCATCTGCTTGGTATTTTTATCGATTATGGCAAGGACATATCGGCCAGACTCGACCGTAACCGGGATGGTAAAGTTAATGACCCCGCCGCTCCAGTTTTTTATGTTCACAAGTTTGGGATTGGCATAATCTCCAATAGGGAACAAAGCAACAGTATGCTGGCCCTGCGTACTACCGAACCCCGTACCGTCGATCCGAACATTTTCATTAGCTGGCTTGGTCGAGGTTGCGATCTTGAGCCCGCTGACCGGGAATGTGGGTTTGATCGACACGATATGCGGTTTATAAGCACCGTTGATCGTAATAACATCGCTGTAATTGTCGTTTTCATCGCTTTCCTTGATATCGCGGTAGGCCGGCGGCATTTCATTATCGCCGCCTGAATCGATAAAACCCCTTATCTGCACGGTTTTTCCGGAGACATACTGAGTGTTCAGGGTAAAGGTTTTTTCCATTAAATGATTCTGTCCGGCATTCAGATGCATGAATTTCTCGTGATTATCGGTCATGGAGAACGCACTCATATTTTCGGTCTTGAACTGGACCGTGAAATAGAACGGTTTTGTAATATTCACTTTACCGGTATTTGATATTTTCAAACGGAATTTGTATTTTATTTGATCACCGGTTTGAACACCCTGATCCTGGAGAGTGAATTCTTTGATCACAAGATTGGGTAAAATTACCACAGGCTCCAGCTCTATATTAACCTGGCCAAAAACCAAACTGGAACCCATACACAACATAATAACAACTATGCAAGAGATACAGATCGATCTCATCCTACCTCCTATTTAGTGAATTATAGTCTAGGGTTTCTGCGTGTCAATGGAGCGCATAGCGAGTATCCGAGTTTCGGAGAAACGGAGTTATGGAGAAAGGGAATACACACTGCGTTGAAGATATGTCACTTCGTTCCTGGAGATACGTTTCACTGAAGATACGCTGCGCTGGAGAATCGGAAAAGAGTGAATAACTGAGTCATTGAGTTATTGAAAACATATTCGTATTCGTGATTCGTAAATCGTATTCGTTATAAATGACCTAAAAAGAATAGTAATTGGTTATTATGTCATTGAGTTATTCCAAAAACTTCATTGGATGCACATGCGGGGTCAGCCCTCGAAATTAGAATTTAGTCAGAGATGACAAATTA
>CAYQPW010000044.1:0-6203 GCA_964419565.1 uncultured bacterium | reverse complement strand
TGTAGTCGTCCGATTTATCGGACCAAACACCAGTATCTGTAGTTGTCCGATTTATCGGACCATACTTGTTCTGTTTGATACATCAAACCACTACAGCCGTAGTCGTATCTTCAACGAAGTGTGTCACTTTTCTTGACATTTCCAGCATAACATATATAATAACTTTAACCTATGGTGCCATACGATATCCATTGGCATCTATTTTGTTTAAGGTCAGTAGTACTGGGGATTTAATACATAGGGCAGAGGGTATTTGAACATACCATTGCTTAGGGTTTGTTATAATATGCAAACAATATCCCCAATAAACCTTTGCTCTATGTATTGTGTTCTTGACTCTTTGCCCTTGCCCCAGTGTAGTGACAAGAGCGGTAGCTTGACCGATGTAAGATGAGATGTTCTATATTCACGTATTAAAAAGTACACATATATGTATGGATATTGAAAAACAAAAAGGAAGGAAGGGAAAGAAAAAAAATGGAAGATAGAGCGCTGAATCTTTTGCTTGCGCAAAATGTATATTCTATGGCAACCCAGGTTGCTCTGCAAATTTTCGAATTATCGCGTGGTTTTCCGCACGGTGGTCCAAAATCGATCAGGGGAAGGTTGATCTCGACTTCAGGAAATATTTGTTCACATCTTTCTGCAGCATGGCAAAATAAAAATACAAGAAATCTCTTTATTGAAAACCTTAATAAGGCATCAGACCATACTTCTCAAGTGATCGATTTTATCCAGGAATCACTCGATTTTGATTTTATCGATCAGACTGTGGCTGATGATCTAACAGGGAAATATCAGCAGATCCTTGAGAAGATCAGTGAAATGCTCGAAAATATCAAGACGAGTGAATGAGTATGAGGGTAACGGAGTATTGGAGCCCTAAGAAATAAGTCAAGACATATCGCGACACTGATGTATATTAAGAATAGTCATTAAGTAACTAAGTTATTGAGTAATTATTTTTAACGACAGGAGGAGCAAAACCATGTATAAGAAAAAGCAAATAGTGAGGACGTTTGAAGATTTGGAAGTTTATAAAATAGCAAGAGCATTAAGCCGGTCAGTGAGTAAAATGATAAAAACACTACCCAAGTGTGAAGAATATAATTTAAAAGGGCAAATGAGACGGGCGAAATTATCTGTTACCAACAATATTGCAGAAGGTTTTGGAAGATTCCATTACCAGGAAAATATACAGTTCTGCAGACAGTCTAGAGGTTCAATATGTGAACTTATTGATGATTTCAATGAATGCCCTGACGAGGGATATATTTCTGCAAAATACCGTGATGACCTTAAGAAAAATGCATATTACCTTATCAAAGTGTTAAATGGATATATCTCTTCGTTAGGACGTCTTAAGAAATAATCTGATGTTTAAGTTAGTTATTCCTTTAGTTGTTTTGTTGCATAAGGCAAGGTGGATTTCTGAGGTGCAGGTTTTTCAATTACTCAATTACCTAATAACTGGTGTAAAGGTGTAACCTTTACCCAATCCTTTCCGTCTTGTACGCAAAGGAGGTTGTATGGGAAGTGAAGAAACCATTCCATTAGTACTTACAGTTCTGATCTGTGTCGGTGGACCAGTGGCTATTGTCATCGTAGCGATCGCCATGAATTACCTGAGTAAAAAGAAGCGGTATGAAGCCATGGTAAAAGCGATAGAACTCGGCGGCACAAAGGACCCGGAAGCGATAAAAGAGCTTTTTCTAGCTGATAAACCGAAAGAAAAGGGCGATGGTACTGGATATTTGAAGGGCGGTATAGTTGTATCGGGGATTGGCCTTGGTCTTTTTGGTATGGGTCTTGCCCTCAGTGATGGAGGGCTCTATGGACCGTCTGTCTTTATGTTTATACTGGGTTTGGCGATGATCCTCGTTTACTTGGTCATAAAGCCCAAAGATAAGAAGAAATAGTATAAAATACCTTGAAAAATGGGGAAAATGATGTTGTTAAACTGGTTAGACGCGCTCAGGATGGTGATGAACAGGCTATGTCCGAGCTCATCACCATACACAAGGTACTCGTTTATACCATTATCTTTCGCATGGTCAGTGACGCAGAACTTAGCAAGGACCTTACCCAGGAGACATTTATACGGTTCTTTCTCAAGATCGATAAGGTCAAATATGCAGAAAAGACCCGTGCCTGGATATGCCGGATCGCCCGGAATATCGTTTATGACCATTTTCGCAAGGAAAAACGGAAGAAAACCGTTCCACTCGATGAAATTCCCGAAACCAGTGGTAAATCGAACATTGAAAAAAGGCATAAAAAGATGATCATCCAGGATGCTATGCAGCGTTTAAAAGAACGCGATCGAATGCTTTTAACCATGGCTTATTATGAGGGCTTTAGTTTGGCGGAAATTGCTGAGACTATGCAAATATCAATGAATAATGCAAAAGTACGTTTGCATCGAGCCAGGTTAAGATTAAGGGATGAATTGGAGGTACATAAGGATGAGCTCTTGTCCGCACGCTAAGCATATAATATCATACCAACTGGGATTACTCGATAAAAGTGAAAAAGAACGATTTGAGGCTCATCTTGAGCAATGTTTAGTATGCCGGCAGGAAATGCAGATAGAATCTATTGTCAAAGAGGAGCTGGTACAGAGACTCGAGCCAGGTCAGATTGAGCAGCGTGTGCTGGCTAACTTACGCTGGCGCAAGAACATGGAAACAGGCTTTTCCTGGTTATATGTTCTTAGAATGGGATTTTATGCTTTAGCTATGATCACTGGTGCTTTGGTTTTAATACCCTGGCTTCTTAAATATCCGATCAGCAGGTTATTTAACCTAAATATTAACTTTAACTTATTCCATGAATTGTCTATAATATCACACATTTTGAGTTATCCTTATTTATTTGGAGTGATCGGTCTTGTACTCGTTAGTGCAGGTGCGATCTATTCATATAGACTTCTCCGGGAATAAAGATATAGTATTTAAGTAATTAGGTAACTAAAAGACTCCTGATAACCCGATTTGCTAATATCCTTGCCACTAATAGCTATGTTGTGTCAAATATTACTGTTCGAGCGGAGTCGAGAACCATGTCATTACGAGGTGACGAAGTCACCGAAGCAATCTCATGAAAAACAGTATTGTCACTAAGTCTGTCCCGTAAACGTTACTATTCGGGATAACTAAGTTATTACGTCATAGTTTAATATGTCTTGACATTTAGATAAAACTAAATTATAATACATACTATGAAAGGCCCTTTATTGAATTATTTAGAGATCCGTGAAATTTTCCACTTGGAATATCTTCGCGCATTAAGCAGAATACTCAAAGCTGAGAACTATGCATTGAAAGGTGGTGTAAACATGCGCTTTTTCTACCATAGTATCCGTTATTCAGAAGATATGGATTTAGATGCGAGCGGTATTTCAGTTGAAAAACTCAAAGACATATCCATGACACTACTTACTAAAGAATCATTGATAGAAAACCTCATTCCATTTGGTGTATCAGAGATTGTACTGCCTGATATGCAGAAAGCCAAACAAACTGAAACTACACAGAGATTCAAAGTTCACCTCATGACTACTGATGGTTCAGATCTCTTTACGAAAATCGAATTTTCACGGAGAGGATTTGAAGGACAAGTGATTGTGCAAACTGTACCAAATACAATCCTTAGGTACTATAAGTTACCACCATTTGTTGTTCCACATTATGATATATTTGCAGCAGTTCGTCAAAAGATTAGTGCCCTTGCTTCTAGAACAATTACCCAGGCAAGAGATGTTTTCGATCTCTATTTACTCAGCTCACAATATACTCCTGATAAGGAAAAACATGCTGAGATAGAAAAGGACTTGCTAGCCCAAGCTTTGTCCAATACATATGATATTGGCTTTAACCGTTTTCGAGATACTGTTCTGGACTACTTGTCTGCAGAAGATCAACAGGCGTATAAATCATCGGAGAGGTGGGATGAGGTTATATTGAAGGTCGTTGATTTTATGGAAGAGTTTAAATGAGCCCTATGAGACATAAGAAAAAGACGGTGCTGACACACATAAAACGATTGCGTCGTTCTGTTTTCACTACAGCGGAAATGGTTCAGCTTTCAGGAAAATCTGCTTCAACTGTTGTTCAAGCACTTAATTATTTACAGGAACAGGGTGCAATCGTTAAAGTCTACCGCGGTATCTGGACGAACGTAATTGATGAACGATTTAATGCATTTACAGTCGTTCCTTTTTTAGTTAAGCAACATCGTGCCTATGTTTCATTTATTAGCGCCTTGCATTATCACGGTATTATAGAACAGATTCCTCAAGTTATTATGGTTGCATCCACGAGTCATACCAGGACGATAAAAACTTCAGTAGCTACTTATCAAATTCATCGTATTCATCCGTTGTTTTTCAAGGGATTTTCATTAGATAAAGCAACCCGGAACTTTTTGATCGCTGAATCTGAGAAAGCATTGGTTGATTCACTTTATGTTTCGGCGCATAAGAAAAAGCATTTTGGTTATTTCCCAGAACTGAATTTCCCAAAAAGCTTCAGTTTCAAAAAAGCTGAACAATGGGTCGGGGAAATAAAGAATTACAGAACACGCGTTTATGTGGCCCGGAAGCTCAGGAGAATAATTTGTGAGTATAAAAAATAAGTTTAATGATTAGTGTCGTTTCCAATGACTTAATGACATAGTAACTCAATGACTATCTTGACCGAATCCCGTTAGAGATAAACAGAAAAATATTATGTTTTATACGTATATTTTAAAGAGTTTGAAGGATGGTAGATTGTACACGGGTTATACCAGAAATCTACGGAAACGCGTCAGTGAGCACAATAACAAAAAGGTGTTCTCAACTAAAGGTCGAGGTCCATTTCGACTAATTTATTATGAAGCTTGCATTGACAAAGATGATGCAAAAGCCAGAGAGGTGTATCTTAAGTCGGGAATGGGCAAGAGATATCTGAAAAACCGATTAAAGCGTTTCCTATCTCTAACGGGGAAACACAAGGAGGAAATATGAAATACATAACAACTATTGCATTAGTCCTCATGTTATTAATGCAATGTGGTGGTCAGAAAACTAAGGTAGTAGGTCTTGCAGAGGTCGGTTCTGTTTATGGCTTTGTAACCGATGAAACTCAGTTACCCATAGCTAAAGCACAAGTTCTGGTCGCAGGTGATAATGAGTTCATAGCTTTTACCAATGATGCCGGCTATTTTATTTTCGATGATATTATTCCTGGTAAGTATAACATAGTCGTTACTAGGAGCGGTTATGAACCAGAGAATCTCGACATTAACGTGAGTAAAGCTGAACTCAATGAGTTGAATATTGTATTGATGAAATCGGAAATGCAGGGCGGGATGATATCAGGTCTGGTCGTCGATTATATCTCAAAGGAACCGCTCGTTGTCGATGTTATGGTTACGGATCTCGGATTATCAACGAAAACTGATTCTTCTGGTCGTTTTTCTTTTGAAGATTTAGAACCCGTGACTTACCTGCTCAAAGTCGAAGCAATGGATTATATAACCTCTCATACTGATGTTACTGTCTTACCTGATGAAAACGCAGAAATAGTCGTCCATTTGATCAGGGGAGGAACAGTAATTACCCTGGAAGGAATCGAATTTGAATTTGGCAAGGCGATAATCAAAAAAGAATCGAGTCCCACGCTCGATATGGCAGCAGCGATCTTAACCAATCATCCGGAGATCGAGGTCGAGATCCAGGGGCATACCGACAGTATCGGTAGTGCTGAAGCGAACCTTAAATTATCGCAAGCCAGGGCAGAAGCAGTACGTGATTACCTTATCGATATCCACATGATCGAGCCGGTGCGCTTGATACCTATTGGCTATGGCGAAAAAATGCCAATCGCTGACAACGCCACCGAAGCCGGACGCGCCAAAAACCGCAGGGTAGACTTCGTCGTCTTGAAGGATTGATAAAAATCTTTAGCCGTATTCGTGATTCGTTTTTCGTGCTCGTAATCTTAGATTATAACGAATACGATTTACGAGATACAAGTACGATTAATCCCCTGATTTATCAGGCTCCTATTCTTATGTCTCGAATCATGCCCTGTAAGATGTTAATCGTTCGGGGCCTAGACCTGCCTGCTCTCGCGTAGCGGAGACCCCAATGGCTATGTAACAATTGAACGTCATTGCGAGGAGTTCCGAGTCTGTCGAGGTACGACGTGGCAATCTAA
>CAYQPW010000043.1:2932-6519 GCA_964419565.1 uncultured bacterium | reverse complement strand
GCGTAATGCGTAGGGAATAAAGAGTAGAGCGTAGGGCGTAATGCGTAGAGCGTAAAGCAAAAAGAGAAAGGATACTAGGAACTAAGAACTAGGACGAAAAAGCGTAGAGAGTGAAGAGTAGCGCGTAAAGGGAAGAATAGTAGATACTAGGAACTAAGAACTAGGAAGAAAAAAAACAAGAACTACTTTCATCTAAGAATAGAAACGTCCATTATTTACTTATCAGGTTTTTAATTTTTAACGTAAATCTTTCTGGTTTTGCTATCATTCCGAATAACATACGATTGACTTCTTCATAGTTACTTTTAAAGTTTTCGTATTCATTATCGCCGATATAATCACAATCCAGCGAAAAATTCAGCCAAACTTCAGTTTCACCGCATTCGCCGAGAGAATCGACCATCTTGCTAATAAATGATTTAGGATATAATCTCTTTTGCCAACCTTCGACTATGTTAGTAACAACACTTCGCGATGATCTTCGAATTTGATCTGTCAGGGAATATTTCTCTTCTTTTGGAAATGTTTTGGTTATATCAAAAATTTGCATCGCTAATGAATATGCTTTTTGATATACCTTCAAATCCTTATAACCCTTATATTTTCTCTTATTCACTGCTACCTCCTTATACTCTGTCGCTCCTTCTTCCTAGTTCCTAGTACCTAGTTTGTAGTTAATTATACGCTTCTATAATCCCAAATTCAAGCATCCCGTTTCACGAGTTTATTTCTGTAGACAATCCACCGTTGCTAAGTTAGGGTTTTTGCGTATAATTGACCTATGAGGAAATACGATGTCGTGATTGTCGGTGCTGGACCTATTGGATCTTATACAGCATATCTATTAGCTGATAAGGGGTTTGATGTCTGTCTTATCGAGGGAAAAAAGGAAATCGGGCAAGGTGTTATATGTGCCGGGGTTATCGGCAAAGAGGCTTTTAAGCGGCATGATTTACCCGGTAAATCAATTCTATCGAGGATAGACTCGGCGACTTTCATATCACCATTAAGAACAAAATTGGAATACGACCCAAGAGAGGTCTTCGCATATGTAGTAGACCGCAAGAAATTCGATAAAGGGATACTTAAATCAGCAAAAGATGTTGGTGTTGATCTGCATCTAAAACAACGGGTTACCAATATCGAGAGAAAAAATTCCGCTTTTCATACAGTCATTGCAGGAAAAAAGAAATATCATGCACGTGTTGTTGTCTTAGCAACTGGTGTTGACTATAAGTTGAATAAAATAGCTGGTCTGGGCAAACCACCGCAGTTTCTATCCGGTTCGCAAATAGAATTACCCATATCGTTTGCAAAATCGAATATCCAGATACACATCGGAACAGAATTCGCGCCCGGATCCTTTGGCTGGGTAATACCGGCCGGTGCAAATACTTCAAGGATCGGTCTCATATTAAACCGAAAAAGCAAACCATGGCTTAAGAAAATACTTGAGCAAAGGCTCAATATCTCGGTTGCTAAATTGAGAGATGAGGAGTTAAAGACAAAACCGATCGCATATGGTCCTATTAAACGAAGTGTAAAAGATAATATTCTTGCGGTTGGAGAGGCCGCAGGACAGATGAAAACAACGACCGGCGGCGGGATATTTTTCGGACTGCTTTGTTCAGAAATCGCAGTCGATAAGATCACCAGCACATTGCGTAACGGAACCGATCTAGCCGAGTATGAAACGACCTGGCGCAGCGTTTTAGCATCGGAATTCGATATCGGAATTTTCTTAAGAAATATGGCCACAAAACTCAATGATGATGATATAGAAAATCTTTTTGAATTTGTAAAAAAGAACCGTTTCTGGGTGAAGCTTGTAATACCACGCATAAATTTTGATTACCACTCTGATGTGATATTCTTCTGCATAAAAAGTTTCAGTGCACTCTTTAAGTTGGAAAAATAGGAAAGACATAAGTCATTGAGTCACTTGATGTGAGAATCGGAGAGCAGGAGAAACAGAGAAAATGTAGTGGTCTGTTTTATCAGACAAACATATACTTTATGCTTCGAGCGAGTCCTGAGTGTATCAAAGGACGAGTCGAGAAGTTCCTGAATGTTGATTTTCGAAAAATGTCTTTAATCTGGTAGTCTGATCTGCTTCCCCCTGATCCCCTTTTCTTGAAATGCTTGATTTATCTATATATCTGCATATAATTGCCCCATGAATGAAAAATATGATGTCATTGTGATCGGCGCAGGTCCAGGCGGGTATCCCTGCGCTATTAGACTTGGTCAACTTGGTAAGAAAGTGCTTGTCATTGAGGCAAAAGAGCTCGGTGGTCTTTGTCTTAACTGGGGTTGTATCCCGACAAAAGCTCTGCTGCATGCTGCAGAAATGACCGACAGTATTAAGAAGATGAAAAAAATGGGTTTTAGATTAGACATACAAGGCATTGATATCAACTTATTACGAACCTGGAAAGAAAGCGTTGTCAAACGATTGAGATTAGGTGTTGGTTTCCTATTTAAGGCTAATGATGTCGAGTGGAAACCAGGTTTTGCTAAAGTAATTTCTGAACATGAGGTAAAAGTCGAGAAAAACGGCAAAACTGATATTTTTCATGCTGATAATATTGTCCTTGCCACAGGTACTGAAGTAACAAGTCTACCTGGTTTAGAATTTGACCATAAACATCTCATTGATACTGACGATGCTCTTGAATTAAGAGAAGTACCTGAAACCCTGCTCGTCATCGGAGCCGGGGCTTCTGGTTTGGAAATGGGTACGATCTACGGCCGTCTGGGCAGTAAAGTCACGGTCGTTGAGCTAATGGAACAGATATTACCGGGCATGGAAAGTGAATTATGCGACAGCTTACATAAGATACTGCAAAAAAGCGGTATGAGCATTTATACGAGTTCACAGGTTACAGGATATACAATTAAAGACAATAAATGTTATGTAAAAATAAAGCAGCAAGATAAAGAAATCGAAGAAATCTTCGATAAAATACTCGTTACCGTAGGAAGAAAGCCAACAAATACAGCATTCAAGGATTGCGGCATTGAAACTGATAAGAGAGGTTTTATCAAGGTCAATGAAAATTTGCAGACAAGTATCCCTAATATTTATGCTATCGGTGATATTATCGGTAATCCCCTGCTTGCACACAAAGCAACAAAACAGGGTATCACAGTAGCTGAAATGCTGGGTGGAAATAACAAGCACCTTGTCTTCGGAACCATACCATCTTGTGTATTTACAATACCACCCCTATGTTCAGTCGGTTTAACAGAAAAAGCAGCAATAGACAAAGGTATCAGAATTAAAATAGGAAGGTCGCCCTATCGGTCATCTGGCAAAGCACTATCTATGGGTGAAATAGAAGGAAGCGTTAAGATCATCGGGGATGAAAACGGGAAATTACTTGGTTTGCATATCCTGGGTGCTGAATCCTCAAGCCTGATCGGTGAGGGTATTCTGGCTATTGATAAGGAGATGTCAGTGGCAGATATAGCTGAATCAATACACCCCCACCCCACATTAACAGAAATTCTCCACGAAGCCGCGGAGAATTTCTATGGTCAAGCCATACACGGCGTGAACAGAGAGTAATGCGTAGAGCGTAGGG
>CAYQPW010000043.1:0-2832 GCA_964419565.1 uncultured bacterium | reverse complement strand
GTAATGCGTAGAGCGTAGGGCGTAATCGTTCTATTTAGTATTACGAACACGAAAAACGAACTACGAGTACGGTCTAGTAAATCGGTACAAACAGATACAGGATTATACAAAGTACTGCGAGTATTAGCTCGAAGCCAAGGATAAAAAGTACAACATCCTTTTCATAGACTTTTTTCTTGTATGTTTTTAAAATATGTATAGCAAGATGGGTAGTATCATATATCCCTTTATAAGGTGGCTCAAAACTCCCATCCGGGTTCACTTTGGCAAAAGCCTCGACCTTCATTCTTTTTCTCAAGGGTAATATAAAATCGAATAAATAAGGGATAAAAAGGACCAATGCGAATTTCTCAACTCTGCTTAGGATAGCGCATACCGCAATAAAAGCACCGATTGCATAGGTCATCGTGTCACCGGGGAATACTTTTGACGGAAACCAGTTGTATATGATAAACGCCAACAAAGCAAAAAATCCGATAAAACAGAAAACAATACCAATGGTCTGCATTTCGAGAATAGATAGTATCCCAAATGTTCCAAGAATGATCATGCCCATACCAGCCTCCAGACCATTATACCCAGCGAGCATATTAAAGGCATTAGATGCACCGACAATCGCAATGGTCACAAATAAAAGTGGCACTATGATACCGACATCTTGTATCCCGATAAAAGGAATATCGATAGTCGTTCGATTGAAGTTCACAAGAAGAAATGGGATCGCTGCCGGAAATGTCAGTAATGGCTTTTGCCATTGTTTCAAGCCGACCTTCCAGCCCCGGAAATCATCCATGACACCGATTATCGCAACACAAAGAATGGATCCGATGGAACCAAGAACAAACATCATAGCTTGTTGATTTCCAAAGACAAATACTTGAACTAACGCATAGAACAATAGACCAAATATAATACCGCAAATCACTACAAGACCACCGGCTTCTGGGATAGCAGCCTTATCGACCTTATGCATATCCTGTCCTAGGATCTTTAATTTCTTGGCATACTTTATCCATTGTGGTATCAAAAAAAATGTCACCCCAAAAGAGATGACAAAAGCAACAATACTAAGAATTATTTCAGTAATAATCATATCATATTTGTTTTCTTGAGATTTTTGGGCAGGTCTTTGATCCTCGCCGGTGCGCCAATCGCCAAAGTCCAGGCAGGTACGTCCTTGGTCACTACTGAACCGGCTGCAACCATTGCCCCCTCACCTATTTCTATACCGGGCAGTACAGTTGCCCCGGCACCGATCGTCGCACTCTTTCTTATTATCGGTCCGACAAGCTTCGCAGTTACGCGCACGGGATATTTATCATTAGTGAATACGGCGTTCGGCCCGATAAAAACAAAATCTTCAATTATGGTATTGGTCGGTAAATATACCATGGACTGGATATTTATATGGGAACCCATAGTCGTTGCGTTATCAATAACAGAATTAGTCCCGATTGCAACACTATCACCTATTCTGATATTCTCACGGATCATCACATTATGCCCAGTCTGAAAATCATCTCCGATAAGGACATCACAATATATAACTGTGCCGCTTCTCAAAACCGCATTATCACCGATAATTGTTTGTGGCCACTCACTCTCATCTGTCTTTAAAAAAGTCCGTGACGGCAATCCTATGACCACACCTTCCTGGATAATAACGTTCTCACCGAGTTTAACGTTTTTGTGCACCATTATATTTTCGACTGATTCCTTTCGGCCGATCTTATGGCGCGCAATGCAGTAGTCAATGCATCAAGCCCCTCTGGAGCAGAGACGATGTTCTTTTTATTGTTTCTGAGATATTCGATGAAGTTTTCAATTTCCAGTTTCAAGGGTTCTTCACCAGCAAGATTCAATTCTTCAGTATCGGGCTTGCTGAAATTAACGATATAATCGCCGTACGAATCGAATTTTGTGCGGTACCTCGATTTATAAATTCGCAGCGTTTGGGTAAGATAGTTCAATTCGGCATAACCTTTGGTCCCGGTCAGTGCTAATTCCCGCACTTTCACCGGGGTAATCCAGTTAACCTGGATATTTACATCTATTCCGTTATATCCAAGCAGAATATCTGCATAATCAAACCTCTTGCTGTTCAACGCCTTACCTGCACGTGCGTTTATAGTAGATGGTTTCATGCCCAGGAGGTAATTGCAGATATCGATATCATGGACCGCAAGATCGATTATCACATCTGTATCCTGTATTTGTGGCGGGAATAAACCAACTCTTTTTGAACTTATCGATATTATCCTGCCGAACTTGCCGCGCGTGATGTATTTCTTGAGTTTCTGAATGACTGGATTGAACCGCTCAATATGTCCAACGCAAACCGGAACATGCCGTTTTTTACCTTTATTAATTATCTCGTTTGCTGACTTCACTGACTCAGCGATGGGTTTCTCGATCAGTACTGCAATACCTTGTTCAATACAAGCGATAGCAAGTTTTTTATGTAAAGATGTTGGTACTGCGATACTGACCGCATTTATTTTTTCCTTTTGAAAAAGCTGATTGGAATTCCGGTAATAATTACACTTGAATTTAGTGGCGATCGCTTTACCGACCCGGGCATTGGAATCAACGACTGCAGCAAGTTCAACATTGGATAATTCAGAATAAACACGAGCATGGTGTTTACCCATATTACCAACGCCGATGACCGCTACGTTAAGTTTAGCCTTTCTCGTCATGCACATTTCCCCTTAAAATTCGATATTTATAGTCTAAAATCAGTTAGCAAAAAAAATACTCAATGTTCACTGAGTATAAACACTTACACTTAATTCTATACAAAAACGCCGATTTGTCAACGGATTAGTTGGT
>CAYQPW010000042.1:1764-7142 GCA_964419565.1 uncultured bacterium | reverse complement strand
TGGTCCGATAAATCGGACGACTACAGATACTGGTGTTTGGTCCGATAAATCGGACGACTACAATGAAAAGACACGCTGAAGCTGGGAATAAGGTATATACCAGGAACTGAGAAACGGAAAAAGGAAGTATCGGAGAAATGGAGAGACCTTTAGAGTAAGCACTAAGGACTAGGCAGTACGCAGGAGAAGAAACCGAGAAAGGAACCAAAGGGACCTGATGTCCTGATATGCTGATACGCTTCCAACTGATATTCTGATTTCCTGGTGTGCTTTCCTTGTCAGACGATATTAACGATCTAAACGCTTTAAACGATCAAAACGATATTACGTCTTTTCCAATGACTTTCCGCAAAACGAGATTGCCACGGTGACTTCGTCACCTCGCAATGACACGATGATTTCAGCGTAGCGTATTTATGTACGTATAACTGTTTTGCAGTTTACTCGATGCAGTTATGTGTTTCATAACATACTGACCGCAGTTGCTGCCGATCAGGTTTTCTTCATTCTCACCGATGCTAATAATTGTCTCAAACCCATGATTACGCAGCTGGTCGACTATTTCATACTGTTTTTCCGGATGTGCCGAAGATATGTAAGAATTAAGACGGTTTTTCATTACACTATATGTAGGATTGACCGGTGTCATTTTTATCATGAAATATTCCGGTGAGAAAACACCTTTCATAAAATCAACATCAAAACTCATCCCCTGAATAAGCGCAAAATTAAGGGTGATCTTTCTACCTCCTTTACCATAGAATTTTTCGCCGTAATTCGCTATTTGTTCAAGTGTCCATTTTGGTATGGGCATTAAACGGTCACGTTCTGCCTGGTCAGTTGAATGGAGCGAGAACTGAAGCTGAAAATCTCTCCCGGAAAATCGTGCATTTTTGATTTCCAGGAGACTATTGAAAAAGTCGTTGGCATTAGCTGGTGCGATCGTGGAAATACACGGCAGCAATCCCGGAGCATTATACCGTGTATCGATCTGTCCCAGAACCTCTAATACACTTTTATTGAATGCCGGTTCGCCCATCCGGGCGAACTGGACTTTGAATTTCCTGACATCCACATTAAGATCCGGGTATCTTTGCGATATCAGATAGTCCAGCTGCTGGAATATCTGTTCAGTCGAACACCTGCCCCTAAATACACCTCCTGCATCGCACATTATGCAATTAACTGAACAGCCGAACGATGTCGAGATAATCAAAACCCATTTGTCCTCACGCGGTATGGGCGGCTGACGGGATTCCACAAATTCTACGATACGGCCATCACCAAAATCAGCGATATATACTTTTGCCAAATCCTCTTTACCAAAGCAATTAATAACTCTCATACTGATATGCTGTTAGCCTCCGATTTAGCAACAAAACATAATATGAAACAGTCTTTTCGCTCTATTCAACCCAGTTGGCTTCTTTGGTCTATTTAGTCTTTTTTGTTTGTTTGGTTTCTTTGCTCTATTCTCCATTTCCCCGTTTCTCCAGTTCTCCCCTTCTCCGGTGCATATCATAAATCTCCATCGCTGTTCTGACACCATCGCCGACTGCGATCGAAGTCTGTCTTGCATTACCGTTTTTCACGTCTCCGATGTACATAATTCTACCGCCGGTGGAAGTCTTTTTTCTCAATGGGAAAGACAGGAAATCTAATGCTGGTTCTCGACCTATCGCATATAATAAATAATTACAGAGTAGTATTTTGTGTTTACCACAATGGTTCGTTACTAATGAGAAACCACGGCAGCGCTGTCTTATCTCTTTTATCCAGGTTTTGGTAAGATAAATAATTCTTTTCTCGCCCATACTCTTTGCTCTCTTTTGCAGCAATGCCAATGCTCTTGTATTTTGACCTCGATTGAGGATATACACTCTATTACGCCGGCACAGATTCAACGCATAATCAAATGCCGCATCGCCAGAACCGATTATCACGACTGTATTATTACGTTTTCTCAATATCGGATATACTTCATAAAGAACTCTGTCACTGTGCATGGCAAAGCCGATGTCAGGCAGGATAGGCTTTGTACCTGAAGCCACTACTAAAAAATCTGCATAATGCTCTTTTGCTGTTTGAAGTACATAGACTCCATTATTTGAATGAACAGATTTAACCAGCTCATGAACTACCGGGATCTGCCAGTGCTGCAATTGAGCATTGAATCTTCTGACCAGGTTCTGACCTGATACACCCTTTGGAAAACCCGGATAGTTCTCGATAGAGAATGCATTATTCAGTAACCCGCCGACACGTCCCTGTTCAAAAACTACCGGGCTTATGCCCGAACGCTTCAGCTGCACAGCACATGCAATGCCGGCTGGCCCAGCACCAATTATTGCAACCCTGGGGTCTGTTCTCATGATTTCATTATATGGGATACAGATGCAAAGTCAATAAAAACAGCGTAAAGAGTAGTGAGTAATGAGTGGAGCGTAGAAAGCATATACGGAGACACGCCCTTGGCTGGAGATACGCTTCGCTGAATGCATGAACCGCAACATGCGTAGTGTGTCCTCAATTTGGCGTAGTCGCCTCAGCCTGAGGCAGACAGGTGATTCATCGGGCATTGTCTGATAAATCAGACCACTACAGCGTAGTCGTGTCTCCAACAGAGTGTATGTCTGTTTCTCCGTTTCCCCTGGTCTCCCTTTCTCCGTTTCTTTTCCTGCTTACAGCTTAGTTCTTAGTGTCTACTGTCTTTTTATTACTTCTTTGGTTTTCACGAGTATGGCAAAACCGTATGAAAGGTTGAGCAACGTACCATCGTACATCTCTTTTTTATATGTCGCCGTTGCATCGGTTACAAGATACACTTCAAAACCTTTCATAAAAGCACTGCGTGCTGTCGATTCACAGCAAAGATTCGTGAGCACACCGCATATTACTAATTGTTCCACGTTCTGTTTTCTCAGGTTCTTTTCCAGATCAGTATCCTGGAACGCATCATACTGGTGCTTTTTAAGGATCTCTCCTTTGCCAGTATCAAAGTCCCTGGTGATCTTGCTCTGGGGGTCGTCTTCTTTAAGGTTCTCTTTCCACCACCTTTCCATTAGACTTCCCGGTGCATCAAGGTGGCGTGTAAAAATGATCGGCTGTCCGGCATTTGAAAATGCATCGATCATATCATGGATCCTTTTCTTCACTATATCAGCACCCGGAACATACGCTTTTCCGTCATTGTCACAGAAATATTTCTGCATATCAATGACCAGCAAAGCCGCCTTCTTAATATCTAAAACAAAATCTTCTCTCATGCGCTGAACTTCAGTAAATACTATTTCACAATTATAAAACGATCGGGCACCACGGGCAAAGACGATCTTACAAAGTAAATGCCGGCAACAAGATCCTGTAATGACTTGTAGGAAGTACCCGGGAGAACGATCATCTCACCGACTTTCTGGCCGAGACAATTATAAAGTTTGAACTCGACAGGTTGTAAAACAGGGTTATTGATCGCAAGCTGAGCCGTATTTCGTAAAACAGTCGGCGTTATACTCAAATTAAAGTACTCAACCTGTATATCCTCTGCAATACCTGGGGTAGTCTGTACCGCCTCGATAGCATCGAGCATGAATTGACTCTGCGCTTGCAAGCGAACATAACGCGCTGAATCCATGCCTGCTGAAGCGATATCGAATTCCGTAATAGCGCTGTTTGCCGTACCGAGCGTCTGCCAGGAACCGCGCCAATCATTACTTACCATGACAGTTGCAGAACCTGATCCTGCTGAACGATATACAGATAGATCATTACCCGTGGTATTATGTATCGGGAAATCGAACGCAAGCACGATCCACTTATTCGCATCGAGTTGATACGCCTGACTGTCGTGCACATTGAGCGCCCTTATCGGATATGTCATATTCGATGAAGTGGTTACATATTGGGACCCGATCATGCAAGTCGCATATATGGGTAATCCGTTATTCGGAGCGAGTTCGACATCGATATATGCCGATGAATCACTACCTGAAGGTACGACAACATTATTGATCGTCTTTGATTCATAACCCGGCGCCGTGACCGTAACATCATAAGTCCCGGGTAAATAGAAGCGATGAAAATCACCGTTGACCGGGCATGAATAACTAGGCCAGTCTGCTGAATTGACAAATATCATTGCTCTTAATGGTTCATTGGTCAGTGAATCTGTTACCTGACCGTGAATACCCTGACCCGCTTTATGCATTAGCAAAAGCATGGCAGGTTTGTCGCGTTCAAAAATAACATCGATCGATTCTGGTGGCGGCGTTTTAGTATAACACACCTCGATCGACCATGCGATTTCACCTCCACAGCCATAATCATAATCCTTTGTTGCACCGTTGATAGGATACATGCCTATTGAACCCTGGCCATATGGATAAGAAGTGAATGCTGCATAACCGACGGATAGATGGCGTATCAGGTTTTGCTCGGGTGGTGCGATATAGCTCGTGTAGGACCACGGTTCAGAAATGAAGATGGTCCCGGAATGGTAAGAAGCATACGACACAAAAGGGTGACGCCAGAAATGCTCCATGAATCGCCATGACTCATTCTCACTCAAGAAATCACTGCCGCAATTATATTCATTGCCCCACATCCATCCCCAATTACGGTTGACGTCGACACCCCGTCCATTATAACGGGAATTATTAACATAACCATCAGGATTAACAAGAGGTGCGATCCATATCTCACGTTCATTGATCAATCTCTGTACCATTGTGTCGGAACTGTAGTTATCGACAAGATAACTGACCATATTGAAATTAACCGCCCAGGCGATCTTTTCGTTACCGTGTATATTACCTTCAAAATGAAGCGCCGGCTCGATCTCATCTATGCTCGCATTATCCGATATCTTCATTATCAATAAAAGACGATTTTGATGGCTGACTCCGAGAGTCTCAAGATGACAAATATCAGGATGATTTGTCGCGATCGCGATCAGGGAATCGCGGATCTGTTCATAAGTCAGATACTGGCCGCGGAAACCTTCTTTTGGTTCTTGCATAGTGTTACGCAAATAGACATCGCTGATATTCTTTTGAAGCACAGTAATATTAAAACCCCTGTTATAAACCAGATCATACATATGCGGTTCGATCTCAGCGATAATGTGATCCGGATAAACCTGATCGATCACGACACCTATTCTATCTAACTGTTTAACCTGCTCACTGCCGGTGACATTTATCTTTACCAGATCGAGTTGCTCTGCACCCATCGCAAAAATACACAACAGGACAATATTAATTACACTCATGATGATCTCCTTTTATCAAACATGTTTGATAAATCAAACCACTACAAAACCAACCTACCCGTAGTCGTCTGATTTATCAGACCAAACCCTACAAAAACCAACCTACCCGTAG
>CAYQPW010000042.1:0-1664 GCA_964419565.1 uncultured bacterium | reverse complement strand
CGTCTGATTTATCAGACCAAACCCTACAAAAACCAACCTACCCGTAGTCGTCTGATTTATCAGACCAAACCCGATGAATCACCTGTCTGCCTCAGGCCGAGGTGACCACACCGAACTGAGGATACACTGCACACTCTGCGTTCATGTATTCAGCGAAGCGTGTTGTATTTTTCATAAAAAACTCTCGCTGTGTTGCAGTGGATCTCGACGGTATCATCTGTATTCTCCGCATAACCACCGGCTAAAACAGCGATGATCGGTATATTCTTTTGGTGCGCTGCATTGATAACCAGCTCATCTCTTTTCTTCAGTCCCTCGATCGTGAGTCTTAAATTACCCAGCTGATCGAAAATAAAGGGATCTGCACCGGCAACGTAAATAATAAAATCAGGTTGAAAATCCGTGTGTATTGTCTCAAGTGCAGTTCCAAGTTTTTCAAGGTATTCCTCGTCACCAACGCCGATATCGAGTCCGATATCGATATTTGATCGCTCTTTCTTTGGATAAAGGCGCTCTTGATGAATAGAAAATGTAAAAACTCTTTTTTCATCTTCAAAAAACTTTGCTGTGCCATTACCCTGATGCAGATCGCAATCTACGACCGCGACTTTTTGAAACCCTTGTTCAAGCATCATGACCGCAGCAAAGACGACGTCATTAAGATAGCAAAATCCTTCAGCATGATCTCTAAAAGCATGGTGAAACCCGCCACCGATATGATAACAAGCCCCGCTTTCTCCAGCTAATTTCGCTGCCAGATATGACCCGCCGCAACATAATAACTGGGCATCGATAATCGCCTTATTTACGGGCATTTCCGAAGGGAAAGTCCTCGCGGTCACACGCTGATTAATAAGGTCATCAAGATATTCCGGGCTGATAATTTTTAAAAGCTCGCTAGAAGACGGTTTTTTCGGTGTGTAAACATTATCCTCATTTATAATCCCTTCCTGTTCAAGTTTATCATGGATGAGATAATATTTATCCGTGCGGAATACATGGGTACCAATATCTGCCCTGTATGCAGGCGAAAAGACAAATTTCATGCTGGTGTGTTGTTCTAGATTTCCAAGCCCACTGAACGAACAAGGGTCTCGCGCAAATAAGTATTCATCCTTCTAAGACGTTCGCTTAGTAAACAGACCAGTGTTTTGTAGAAATTTAACCCGATATCCGGGAATTGCTTGATCAGCTCTTCAAAATCACTTCGTTCAATTATACCAAGGGTTGAGTTCTTTATACACCGTGATGTCGCGGAACGTGGTTTGGGATCGACAAAAGCGAATTCACCAAATACGTCAAAGGGTCTGACTATATAGACAGTAGATTCAGCGAGTTGAGGAGCGATCCTGATCTGTATTTCCACTTCACCTTTAAAAAGCATATATAATTCGGTTGAAGCATCACCCTCAGAAAATACAATATCACCATCAACGAGCTCTCGTTCCTTAGTTATTTTCAGCAATTCCTGCCATTCAAACGACTTGAGATCACCGAACAATTTTGTTTGTTCCAGCTGTTCCTGTTTTACCATATAATATTTTAGCGAAGTTTAAGGGTAATGTCAAGATACGGAACACGCTGCGCTGAAGACACGACTACGGCTGTGGTGGTTTGATTTATCAAACATGGTGAGTCTGGTCCGATAAATCGGACGACTACAG
>CAYQPW010000041.1:0-8193 GCA_964419565.1 uncultured bacterium | reverse complement strand
CTATAATACTTCGGATAGTATTTGTGGTAATAATAGTGGTGGTAGTAGTAGTAGCCTTCACGGGTCTTGGGAACGCCGTTCATTATTATACCAATTATGTTTGACTTTGACGTCAATAGCATGTCTTTTGCATATTCAAGCTCTTTCAGATGTGTTTTTCCGTAACGTGCAGTGAGAAATACACCATCGGCAAAGTTCGCAAGATAAGAAGCATCGGCAAACAGGACCAGAGGAACACCATCAATGAGAATATAATCATATTTCTTCTTTAATTCCTTAATTAGTTCCTGCATATTTACAGAGTCGAGGAATGTGAAAGGATTGGGAGGGATTTTGCCAACGGGTAAAATGCGTAGTGCGTAGGGCGTAGTGCGTAGGGCGTTAGAATTCTGGGAAGAAGTTTTGAGGTTATGAGGTTTAGAGGTTGAAGATGAAGGGACGGTGTACTCTACGATTGCCTTATCAAGGGAAGTTTCACCTTTAAGGACATCGAATAAACCCTTTTCTTTTTTCAACTTTGCGATGTCGGTAAGCCTACCTCGTTTCTTTCTGAAATCTGTATCAATAGCTACAATTTTTTTATTCGATGTACCCAGCACCAATCCTAGATTAAATGAAATGTATGTTTTACCTTCATCAGGACCAGTAGATGTTATGTAAATCACCTGATATTTCTCTTCAGGGTGGGCGAATTCAAGGTTTACTGCAAGTTTTCTAAATGCCTCGAATTCAGCTGAATAAGATTGTGGATCGATGAAAAACACGTTGTCGCTTGATTCTCGCTTATTGTTTGGTTTTGGTAACAATGCAGTAAAAGTAGATAAAAGGAATGGAATGTTCTTTTTATGAGATTGCCGCGCTTTGCTCGCAATGACAGAGGAGGAAGATGGCTGTCCATCCACCGTGGGAATCGAGGCGAATATTGGTAACCCAATCTTTTCTGAAACGATATCCGGGTCTTTTATTGTACTATCCAGGTATTCGGCAATGAATACGGCAAAACCACCTGCTAATAGACTGATAAGAAGTGCAATAAGACCTGCTTTTAGCCGACCTCTTGATGTAACAGGACTCGAAGATACGAGCGGAGGATTTACGATTCTCAGATCTGAGGTTACGCCGGCTTCTTGAACCCTTGTCTCTTCAAGCTTTTCAGCAAAAAATGTATATAGTTTTTCGGCTGTTTCTTTATCCCTTTCAAGTCTGGCTAGTTGGATTTCATCATCTGGTACACTTTCAAGTTTTTGCTGCAGACTATTTATCTGATTCTCAATACTTCTTATCTCGCTATGCATAGTAGGTATTCTCTTAGCGATCTCTTCTTTCATCTGATCTTTGAGACCAGCGAGTTGCGCGGTAATCTCAAGGACTTTTGGATGACCACTCGAGTATTCCTTTAACCGCCCCTTAAGCTCGGCTTCAACCTCAAGGAGTTGAGAATAGAAATTCTGTAGAACAGGATCTGAGACCATCGCAGATGCAAAGTTTGGTACCTGATCAAGACTACCTTTTTCACTTGTAAGGTATGCATCAAGATCCTTGAGTATTTTCTGTTCAATCTGTTTCTGGCTCTTTTGTGTTTCAAGCTGGGATATTTGGGTTATTAAAGCGTGCGTTGATGCCTTCAAATCAACGATGCTTTTGCTCTCTTTGAATTTACGTATATCTTCCTCAAGTATTGTCAGCTTTTTTTGGTAAACGGTAAGCTGTGTGTCAATGAATGTTTGTGATTGCACGAACTGCAGTGATTTCTGTCTTTTATCTTCTTCGATCATCTGAAATGCAAGAACATTTGCGATTTTCAAAGCATCATCCGGGTTACCCCAATGGACGGAAATCCGTAAAATACCGATATTCGTGTCATAAACTCTTGGATTGGCAGTTACGAGTTTTTCGGACGTGCCTTCCCCGGAAAAAGGGACACCGGAAGAGCCGATTTCTTTGTCTATTTTGTCAGCCTCGAGGACTTTGGTGGCAATTGAGTTTCGCAAAGCAAGTGCCATTCTGCTCGCCGGATAAATAGTTAACTCGTAGGTCTTTCTACCGGTTATTTCAGTTACTGGTATAATATCCATATCAAAAAATTCGAAATGCACAACTTGATTCAGATGTCCTTCTTTTATTTTCTCACCATCATTGAACAAAACAAATCTGTTACCTTCGATCTGCAATCTTAACGGTCCAATTGGTTTCACAAACTCCTTATTGATCTTTATGTTTACCGTTATAACAGCAGGATTGTGATTTTTAATGTGCGTATAAAGCCCAAGGCTATCAACGACTTTTTCTGCCAGACCAACGCTTAGAAGGTTCGAAATTACACGCTGGGTCACGGTTCCGATCTGGGTCGTGGGAACGATGTCTTCGTACCCGGCAAGGAATCCGCCAGAGGACTTTTCCTGTGTAATACCTATGTCAAATGTTGCGCGATAGATCGGTGTATAAGATTTTGTGAATTGGGAGATTACTATACCGAGGAAAATAGGGATCGCGATGTACAAAAAGAGCTTTTTACGACAAAGAAATTTGTGCCAGAGCTCGTGGATGTCGATCGGCTTTTCATCCGATTCGCGGTAACCGTTCGGCATTTTATTCATTTCATTCATAAAACCTCTTTAATGGAAATTGACGAGTTGGTGAATAGGATCTGCACTTTAGTCCATCCTCTGTATTGTCAGGTACACGTTCAATGCTGTCAAAGTCAGGGTAGCGAGTTGCAGGATCGTGCTCCAATTGACAGTGAATTTTTTATCCAGGTACATCCAGTCGCCGGATTTCAGTTCATAATTCTGATCCGTGATCCCATGGTGCATGATCGCATCAACATTGATCTGCTCCAGGGTCGGTTCCCCCTTAACAAACCGGATGACTCTTACTTTGCCAAGATTAGCCTTGCCAGTTGGTCCGCCGGCAAGGGCGATATAATCAGTAATACGCAGTCCCCGTTGAAACGGAATTGCACCAGGTTTGAGTATTTCCCCGAACACAGAAACAGTTGGTTCGGTCGAGCTCTTCAGGATTACCGAGACAATAGGATGCGTATAGTATTCTGTAAGCTCTTGGGCAATCAATTTTTCTGCTTGTTCAGCAGTTAAGTCGATCACTTTGACTTCGCCAATTAACGGCAGAGCGATATTACCATTATGCATGACCACGACCGTGCGGGTAAGCTCTTCTTCGCCGAGCACAATGATCTCGAGCACATCGCCGGATTCAATGAGATAAGGTTCGTTTGAATCGTTATTATCACAAAGAGCCTTAGGATCTTCCATATCCTCTTTATCGTTAGGATCATCCCATTGCTCTGACGAACTAGTCTGTACGCCGTTGCTAAGGGCCAGGTGGGATAAATTTGGTTCTTTTTGAACAACTAAATCATTATCCCCGGGCTGACTTTGAATAATGGGAGATTGAGCTAGAACAAAAGAGAAGATAAGGCATAATACGACAGTTCTTTTCATGAGTGTATCTCCCTTTCTATTTCAAAATGACAAAATCGACGCGGCGGTTTTGTTGACGACCGACTTCTGATTTATTATCGCCTATAGGATTACTTTCACCGTAGCCATGTGCAGTCAACCTCGTTGGCTCAATCATATGTTTCACGATAAGGTAATCACGGACTGCATTGGCGCGCTCATTAGAAAGTTTAAGATTATACGAATCGCTGCCAAGAGAACACGTATGCCCTTGGATCTCGACCAATATATCAGGGTGATTTGTGAGAATTGCAGCTGCTTCATCAAGGGTTGAATAGGATTCCGGCTTTAGCGTCGATTTATTCAGCTCGAATTTTACTCCTTTCAGCGTGATCACCATACCGCGTCTTACCATCTTAATGACGATGTCACTTCTCTCATTTGCTTTCACCACCACAGGATAAAACCCAGTTTCATAATCAAGCGCCACTGCCTTGATATCGTAGATCCGCGGTGCGAGATCTTCAATCTCAAATGTGCCATTTTCATCGGACGTTGTAGTCTTATCGGTTTCCATAGCTGATAAATGAACAACAAGTGGTTCATTTGTCTTCATATCGATCACCTTACCCGCTATATAACCAGTTATTGGCTCTTCTTTGACCAGAGTAAAATCACAGACCGTGGTCTTACCATTGAGCACAAATACCTGTTTTTTTGCTTCTTTGTATCCAACCGCACATGCTAATAATTCATACATGCCGGGAGCAACTTCAGAAAATCTAAAATTACCATTACCTGTAAGTGTTGTTGCAACCGGCATTGTTTCATCGAGGAAAGCGATCTCAGCAACTACTGGTCTATTATCTGTATCAAGCACTATGCCAGCGATAGCTCCGTATTTCGGCATCTTCAGCTGCTTTGATTTTTTAAAATAGGATAAAGAAGCCGATAATTTCGGTTGATAATTGCCGCCCCCTGGCCACAACCAATATTCGAATTTACTGACACCCAAGGCGATTTCAATCGGTTGAAATCCATATGAGAATCCAAAATTAAGATCACGGCTGTCACCCTCAAGCATGAAGGCAATACCGCTGGCGATTTTCAGCTTCATGCCGGCAAACAATCCAATCGCCCAATCCCCACCTTGATCATGGTAAAAGTTCGAATTGAAATATTTCGAATGGGTACCATAACCTACATACCTACCTCTACCAATTCCAAAAACAACGTCGAAATTTTTGTTGAGTTGATACATGGAAACAAGAAATGCTGAACCGAGTTCAAAAGGTTTATCATAATCGCCGCGATAATAAGTCAAATCGTCATACCAGCCGGTTGAATCCCCGTGGCCTATTTCTGAAACATCCAGCGCATAACTAATACTGTGCATTCCCCAAGCTAATTTGATATTCTCCCTATCGTAAAATCTATGGCAGAAACCAATTGCCGATGTAAAATTATCTATTGAGTAGATATCAAAATAGATCTCGAAATGATCACCAAGACCAATTGCTGAGTGGAAATTAACATCCGCATCTTCATTCTCAACACCTTTGCCAAGAGCCATTGAACCATCAAATCCAGCACGGAAATCAAGATGAGATAAGATGCTTGCAGTCGGAATGTCGATGAATCTTGAAGTACGATTAAAGTCAGCATAACAAAAAGTCACTATTAGTATAGAGGTTATACAAAATGCTTGGATTACGATATTTTTCATAATGTTCTCCTTTTCAAGTAATTTTCAATGGGAGAAATGGTCAACGAGCGAGCGAGTACATAAGGAGGGATAGCTGTGTCATCTGTTAAGTGTTATGACCAGCAGCTCGCACTGCTCTATGGATGTAAAATGCCACCATTTCTGCGCAGTCTTGCCATTTCTCCCATTTTTTTACTATCTACCAACGCCATTGATTGATAATTTCACATTCTCTCTTTACAACATAAATCCATATATCACATTGTCCAGGGTCGAGTGGTTCTTGGAAATCATGTTGAAATCAATACACCCTAATTCTCCAGCAAGGGATTTCATTTTTTTATATCCTAACCTTTTAGGATTCAGTCTAATATCATAAGCCTTTTTCCCATCGATAATAAAGTCGATATTAACCCCACTCTTTCGATAATAGTAATTAATCCTACCATAACCCTTTAAACTCTGGTATACACTATTCTCAAATAGACACTTCTCCCCTATATCTGATGCAAAAAGATTCGCCAGACCTGAATCACAAAGATAAACCTTTGGCATTTTTCGGATTTCATTACTTCTCTTTCTACTGAAAGGTTTTATCAAAGAAATATAATAAGTAGCCTGTAAAAAAGACAGATAGTTATGAAGGGTAGGCCTTGAGATGTTGAGCTCTTGTGACATTTTCTGAACATCAAGCCTTGTTCCAATCTTGTTCATTAGCAATAACATGAGATCCCTAATCACCAAAGCATGACGACGATCCCCAAGCTGAATCGCGACTAGTTGATAAAAAGAAGAGAATATCTCCTCGAGGGCTCTTTTCTTTTCCGCCGAACTGTCTTTCAGTAAGACCCCCGGGAATCCTCCAAAATCTATGTATTCCCTGTAATAAGGCATGATTGTATCATATTGGTTTTTGGAAATGCTATTACCTATCTCGGGGATAGCGAGTTTCGTATCTTTAAACAGTAGAAATTCTCTAAAATTTAACGGGGATAGTTCAAAAATGTATTTTCGTCCAGGGAGAAGATGCTTATCACTGCCATTTGCATAGAAATTTCCTGAACATGTCATAAGGAATTTAACTTTATATCGGTCAATAAAGTAACTGGCAACAGATGGCAGATTCTTAGTGAATTGGATATCATCGAGGAATACAAACGAGGGTCGTGATAGATTCAATCCCAGCAGTTCAAAAACTGACTTTATCTCTTCATAATTATCAGCTTCAAAATATCGCCGGTTAATGGGATTCTCGAGTCTAAGAAAGACTTTGTTTTCTGTGGAGATTCGCTCAAACAGATAATTTAGTACTGTTGTCTTACCAGTTCTGTGCATACCGGTAATGATAATGGCCTCAGGAGAATCCATGAAGGATTCAATTATGTTGAAGATCTGTCTTTGTTTTATCATATTTTGGCTGTTCTGAAGATAAAAATTGTTTTCCATTTAGTAGAACTATTTGTAATATACAAATTTTTTTATCATTACCGGATGTTATTCCCTCATGCTTGTTCGATTCGATTGTTTGATCAATCTGGTAACAATGAATACCACAGCAATATAAATTATACCAACACAAAAACCCATGATGAAATCCTGAAAATCAATCATACTATATCTCGCCTTATCACCATATATTCTTTACGTTATGATTATTACACACATAAACGGTGAGACCCAGTGGTTATTTCTGTGAGCATTATGGTCATATCATCGACCATCTGATTGTACAAACGATAAAACAGCTCACAAGTGCGTACATCGAGCCGACCACTATTCGCAGCAGTCACTATTCTATCTTGTATCTCACGGACATTTATTCTTGCATCACGGAGTCCATGGATCTGTTGTACAAAATTTTGTTCATCTCGAACCCTTACTAAATAGACACAAACATAATCAGCATACTTCACCAGTTGACATTTTAGTTCTTCATCATAGAACAGGACTTTTTTCAGAGATACGGCTAACTGCCTTGCATTTTTTAAAATGAAAGAGCATCGGCTATCAAGTGCTTTTGTTATTTTTGATGTTTGTATTGACATCATTTTGCCGAATCCTCCATGGTGTTTGAAATCCTTTGCAACAAATATTGTTTTCTGTCTTTTAACATTTTTGTAATCTCACTCATGATTTCACTGTAAGATGTAAATAGCGATACTGCAGTTTTGTGATCGATCAGACCTATCTCCAGTGCTTTTTCTATATGATCCTGAGTATCGCTTGCGTCAATTGAGGCCTGATCGAGTCTCTCGAGAAGTATGTCATTCTTGTCTCTGTTTTGCCATGCTTCCAGTAAATCCATGCAGACACCACTTGAGGATCTAACAACCTGACTACATAATGATTCTGGTCCGTCCTTTGGGAATAAAACCGATAGTTCGAATATCTTCAACGCACTTTCAAAAGCCATTGAATATATATTCTGAACACTAAATATGGATTTCACTGTAGTTGTCATCATATTCTCAAAATTTCTCTTTATTCATTGTTTATATCCAAGATTTGAGTGGAATTTGCGTAGGCTACCGCCCTTGTCAGTTAACTCAACTGAATGCATGGGATAGAGAGGATGGCATTTCAAAAATATTTGTCTCGTTTTACTGTTCACCACCTGCTTTACCCCATGCAATTGATTCTCAGCGACACTGACTACATTTATTTTTTTGTTACGATTTCTATAACACGATAAAATAGTGATACATAATACTGACCAGGAGCGAATGATACAATTGAATATATTACGTTTAATAAGATAGGTAGTTTTACTGATTTGTCTCTTGACATCAGGTACCTGTCAGTTATAATGAAATATATATTGAATAGTGATCGTACTCGTATCTGGTAAGTCGTATTCGTAGTAATAAAGTATTGAGACACGATAAACGGATCACGATTACGTTTTCAATTTTAAGTTTTATTGGTATTTTTTAGCTTATCTGGTTTATTTAGTTTCTTTAGTTCTTACTGCTTAGTGCCTACTGTTTTTTAGGAGGCGGTTATGTTAATTATTGCGTTTTTTCTGATCGGGGAGTTGTGTCATACGACGGGGTTTATCGATATCCCGAC
>CAYQPW010000040.1:3303-8927 GCA_964419565.1 uncultured bacterium | reverse complement strand
ACTTTGATCCGTGCTTCAGTGCGCTTTTTGTAGTCCTTTGCTCCGGTATGATTGGGGTCTAGAGCGAGAACCTGATTGAAAGCTTTTAAGGCTGCATCATAATTCTCAGAGATGTATTGAGAAACGCCTTTCGTATAAAGTGCTTCAATCTGTCCCTTTGTAGCTACTGGTTCTTTTGGTTTGGTCGGTTGTTTTGGTTTTACCGGTTGTTTGAGCGCGGCAATTTTTTGCTGCAAATTAGTTATCCCTGCTTTTGCCTCTGCATTGGTAGCGTCGAGTGCGAGAACCTTATTCCAGTATTCCATTGCTTTTGTATAATCTTTGGTTTGTGTTTTTGATCTTGCCTCGGCAGTATAGATCGCGATAAGTTCCTTGCGTTTTGGTTCTATCTTTGCCAGGTAGTCTTTTGCTTCTTGATGGTCAGGATCCAGACCCATGATCATTTCAAAACTATTAATGGCTTCACTTAAATTGCCTTCAGCATAATATATTTTACCCTGGGACATATAGGCATTGATGTTCTTTTCTTTTTCCAACAGAGCTTTTTCTTTAGCAAGTGCTTGTTGGGTTTTCTTTAGATTGAAAACGAGTTCGCTCTTGCTTTTTGATGCAACCGTTATTTTCGCCATATAATCTTCGTAGTTAGCTTTGGTGATTGTAAGAGTATATGTACCAGCTGGCAAACTCATAGTAAACGTACCACCTTTTGCCTTGTATCTTTTATTGAGTTCCTTGATATCCACAATCGGATCTTGAAGCATTTGCTTTGTCGTGTTATCGCGTACGATACATTCAATAGAACCTACTGCAGGTCCTTCAAGCATGAAGCGGTTGCTGGTTTCGAGAGCAAAGGTAAACCGTGGCGAAAAAGGTCTTGGACTCCAGAAGTGTTCGCATTTAGTTAATGCAGTGGTTATCGTAAAATACTTATGATGATATTTTAAACCGGCATTACCATCGCGGCCGTCGATCTCAGCGATCATTTCTAATCCAAAAGGAAATTTTATTGAGCCGCCGAAGAAAATGCCGAATGCCCATGCTGAGATACTTTGCGCTGGATCAGCATAGTCTTCACCGATGATAAACAGATCGGTATTGAAGATGTGACTCCGTTTGCCATATCCGACAAATCTGCCACGACCGATACCGAAAACAATATTGAAGACGGGTGCGATCGTTTTCTGCATAGCGATATATGCAGAAAATAATTCCCATGGACGACCAGCAGACTTCAGATAGTAATTTTTTTCTTCGATAAACCCTGCTGTTCCTTCCATGCCGATCGTTGAGAGATAAGTATTATAGGAGATATCGTCGATACCACAGAAAAACGCCGGCGCATTTCCTTTTTCTTCTTTAAGCAGATATGCAAAACTCAATGCATAAGTGCTGGGCGTATACATTGCCAGCGATAATTCTCCCTTACCTCGAAAACCATAGCGAAAGACCATGGTGAAGTCCATCGGGTCCGCATCAGGGTCGTCATCAGACCGCAAGGGCATTGAGAAAGTTATACCTCCACCCAACATATTGGGGATATCATATTGCGGAACCGTGGGGATGTCGATAAAACCCGTAGTGTGACACAATTCACTTATCAGACAAAGAGTTATTATTAACATTACTACCTCCAAGTTTTGCGATAATATAACTTCCTAAATAATCAAATATAGTATATTATCAATATTATACTGAATATTTACTCGATGGGTATTCGGGGAATTGCGTAAAAAACCATAGGGACAAGTACCTATCAATAATACAGGGTAAATTATAAGGATAGAGGCCGCGAATATAATGGGTGGTTTTACCTAGTTTCCTTTCCGTATAGTCTTCAATTGGCTGATGTCGGTTTATAAATAGAATAATACGTATGCATGGGAAATCCTATGATCATTATAATGCCGGTCGCATGATGAGGGTGGGCGCGACGATTGACAATGTTGTTGGATCTTATCCGAGACAGAGATCGCTGACTGATAGTATCCCGATCATTAGAACCAGATACAAGACATTGATTTTAAAGAGGTTCTTTGATGTCTTTTTGTCCGGTATTGGATTGATCATGTCGTCGCCTTTATGGGTTTTTATCGCTCTTGGAATAATAATCGAAGACGGATTTCCAGTAATCATACGACAAGAACGTATCGGCAGATACGGTAAGCTATTCAAGAACTATAAATTCCGTTCGATGAGGAAATCAGCATTAAAAGAAAAGGTTAAGATTCAGGCGGTTGAAGATGATTCAAGAATTACAATGGTCGGCAGGATTCTCAGAAAATGTGCACTCGATGAATTACCTCAGTTAATAAATATATTTCTGGGACAGATGAGTTTTGTGGGACCGAGAGCACTCTTACCAGAAGAAAAAGAGGTACATTCACACAACACCGTTTACACAAATGGAGGAACATATACAAATGGGGGGACGCTGGATATCGCAAGTATCCCAGGGTATCAAAAACGTATAACAGTCACACCAGGACTCACCGGTATTGCACAAATATGGGCGCCGCGGGACATTCTGAGAAAACACAAATTCAAATATGATCTCTTATACATCCGTAAAATATCTTTTTGGTTTGATTTAAGACTTATCTTTTTGTCGTTTTTGGTTACTTTCCAAAAAAGTTGGGAAAAGCGAGGGGTGAAGCTGGCTGTACTGTCAAAACAGCGCAGTAAGCGTGCGATCCCCGAATTTGCAGTCAACTGGGTGCCTGTTGTTATATACGCGGTTGTGCTGTTCGTATTAGGAAACGTGTTTCTCACTAACAAAAGTACTTCGAATATCATTGATTATTTGATTAACCTGTTTAACTTTGATGCAAATCGTGCTACTATGTCAATGATCGCGTTCAAAACTCGTGACTTTAGCCACATCTTGATTTATGCTGTCCTTACTTGTTTGATGTTCAGCAGCTTCAAGCGAACGTGCAGAAAGTCACTGTTGCTCTATTTGGTGATTACTGGATTTGCTGCTTTGGCTTTTGGCTCAATTGATGAGCTGACTCAGATATTCATAGTCGGTCGAAGCGCAACCATTACAGATTGGGTATTGGATACGAGCGGTATTGTTGCGGCAATCGGGTTTTTGGGCATTAAAGAGAAATATAAATCAATAAAATATGGGGAAAACAAAACGAAAGAATCGAAGTAGACAGACTTTTAGAGAACGCAAGTGGGCGAAAAAGCTCTGTGTGCTGTTGAAAGGCAAGAGCAGAAAACGGCTAAAAAAGATAATCGAGCTGTAAGTTTATCTTGGTGCTGTTTTCGTTATTGAGAAAATCGTAAACATGGACACCGGGGAGATCCGGGTAATAGATATTCTGGTTATTATATAAACCGGTGTGGGGGAGACGGGTGAATTTCTGACCGAACTTCATTTTAAAAAGAAGATTGCCGATCTTTTGTGAACTTACTATATAGTATTTCATGCCATAACCGGACAGAAAATCAATACCGACGTCCTCGAATATCCATTGGCTCATGCCGTCTGTTGACCACATGGCGATGCCGCCTTCAATGGAAAAGGTGTTAGAGAAATTACGTTCATAAGAGAGCGCGACAAAACCTCCATCAAGATCGAGGTCGCCTTCATCCGTACTCATTAAGGCGACATTTCCCCAGCGTGCTTCAAATCTCAAGGCGTCGTAGTCAGAGAGAAAGAAGAAAACCTTGGCAGTCGATTCTGAGGTACGGGACAAAGTTGCACTGATCGGTTTAGGCAGATTCTTTCTTATTACTTTCTGAGAGAATCTAATACGCACTGGCCATACCGGCCTGATCTCAAATTCAAAAAAACCCCGTTGATTTACATAATTATGAGCGAGGTTTTTAAAAACATCGAGATAAGCACGCGTTAATAAGAAACTTCTTGTGATCTGATAGCGGGTCTCGATATATACTCCCTGTTCTGGTTTTGGACTTGGGTCATCATAAATAGTTATGTATTCGGGGTCGACAAGTGCATAAGGTTTTTCAAAAGGAGTGTCTTCAAATCGGCGGTATTCAGAAAAACCCCGGTGATAAGGGTTGTCGTATCCGATATCATAGTGACGGAAAAGTATATTAAGATAAAGAAAATCATACTGGATGCGTCCTTTTACCAGGTATGCGTAGTTTGCAAAATCTTCACCATCCTGCCTGACAACTTCACCCGAGATAAAAGTGTTGGCGAGGGGTACTTGAAACGTTGCACCATAAAAAAGACGCGTGCTGTCAGTCGACAAAAGGGTTATTTCAGGATAAAACGCCGGATCATATTGATCAAATGGGATGTCGATCCATTTAGCATAGGGATTGACTGCTTTATCATACGATAATTGCATGATTTCAAAGCCAACTTGTGTGCCGGGGTTGTATTTTTCTAAAGCAGAGAAGCGTATATGAGCAGCATAGGTTTGTTCGCTTACATTGTCCTTCATGGTCGAGTATTCAGCAGGATTATAACAGAGACGCCATAAAGTGCCGTCCGGGTTAACCAGACCGTCGTGTTTTATTTCCGAGTAGAAAAACGAAGGTCTAATGATCATTCCAAATACATCTAGACTGAAACTTCCTGCCGCACCGAACAGATCATAATTGGAGTTATCTGTCAGGTCACCGAAAATACCGGTTGACCGGCTATAAATACGTGCCCGGTATTCATCGTTATTATCGATCATCAAGCCTTCGCCCCACACGACCCGAAAGTTACCAAGGTAAAACCGATCGATCGGTCCTAATCGCGCCACTCCGATATATCCCTTGTATTCCGTGTCGTATTCATTATATCGTAAACCAAGACGCAGTCTTTTCTGGTAATTAGCCTTGGCGCGTATATCGACCATGGGTTTGGCCATGATCGTCTTAAGGGTATCGAGCTTGTACTCGAGGTTATCTTGCAGGATATCGCACTCGCGGCTTGACCACGAATAGACATTCTGCAGGTCCATAGAAGTCGTTGTGTATTCATCGAGCGCACTTTCCAGGTATGATATTCTTGTAGCGATATTGTCGTCCTCGCCAGTATCGAGCCGGTTGATCTTATCAAACCTGAGCCGGACACTGCCGGTAGGTTTTTTTGCAGGCGGTTCGTCGACGAACTGAACATATTTCCGCAAAGAGGTGTATGCATAATAAGTGAGACCTCTTGCCCTGCGTAGATCGCGCGTCGATTTTATCTCCCGGATCTGACCAAGGCGCACGACTGCCGCGGCATCGATCGGCGTCATGTTGTCGATCATGAGGAGCTCATCGAAGCTGACATCATTTATATACATCGGGGATCTGATAAGGTCTTCCCATTCATCGATAGCCGCCTTTGCCGGAGGTTCTTCGCTGGCTAATTTTTTTTGTTCGTTGAGGATCGAACCCCATTCAGTTCTTGGAGGAAAAGGCACGGCTACTTTTATCAAAGGTTTTATGATCTCGAAAATTTCACCATCAATGCCCGGTATCTGCCTCAGTTCATAAATACTTTCAAAATTGCCATAGATATCGCGGTATTCGAAGATCCGAAAGGCGACCGTCGAATCGACCGGCAGTTTGTAGAATTCATCGAGTGACGCACGGTTTATGTCCAGTTGTGCGACGACAAGAAATAGTAGTATCATAATAGTTATTTTATGGCCGTAGTGGTCGAG
>CAYQPW010000040.1:0-3203 GCA_964419565.1 uncultured bacterium | reverse complement strand
CGAGCTTGCTCGACAAAGATTCGCAGAGTAAACTCTGCCACTACGTAGGTTATTAAAAAGTGAATTTTGTTGAAACATTATGGGTGAGTGGCAGATCGGGTATGTATTCCACGGCATAATCGATTTCAATGAATCTATGGATAATACCAGTACCGGTCGACACCACGGTCGGATTCGTTTTTATCCCAAACCTCAGGGCGAGCATATCAAATAGTGTAAAAGCTCCGGCACTGTGTATCCGGTATTCATCTTCGCACATGGATACATCTATTTCGGAAAGGATATCATCAAAGGGACGGTATGCAAGACCAGCTCTGACCTCATAGGGCAATTTGCTGTCTTCGGTAGTGCTGAATGACGGTTGATTAAGATTATGAATATACGCTCCAAGCGACCATTTTTTATAGACCGTACCCAGAAGCCCGAAATTTATGCCGTATGAAAAGGCCGTGCCAGTGCGGTCATTACTAATAAAATAAAGGTCGCTGGACATGCCGAACTTGAAATCCTTGCTCAGGTTCAGTCCATATGCCATGGTGATCGCCTGTTCTTTTTGTTCGGAAAACCCGAACTCGCTAAGTTGAAATCCCAGGCCGCCTTTAAAACACGGTCGGGCAAAACCTATGTTTATATTATGAAGACCTTCGACTCCGGAAAGGACATATTCATAACCAGCGGCGAGTTGATTTTTTTGGATGATCGCTAATGCCGCAGGATTAAAGCGGATCGCATCGACATATAAAGCTGAACCAGTAGATGCCTGAGCTAAGGCTGCGGTCTGGGCTGACCCGGAATATCTTTCGAATGCCTGATTTAAAAAAAGAATGAGGATGATATTGATCATTAGAATTGCGTTCCTATTACAATGAGCTGTCTGACCGATTTTGATGTTCCGTCAGGTGCGGTTGCTTTGAGATTCAATAGATATATCCCGATCTTACAAGGACGCGCATAATCGTTCTTTCCATCCCAGTAAAGAGTGTGCGCTCCTCCAGCACCCGAATAAAGTGTTTTGACACACCGGAAATTCATATCATGTATGGTCAGGTCCAGGCGGTGGCTAACCGGTGCATTGATCATGATCTCTGCCTGTTCACCGATACCCGGTATAAATGTCTTAGGACCGGAGATATCCATTATCGGCTGTGCACTCGCCGAATCATAACCGGGTATTCTTATATCATCGTCAAAGCGCAGTAAAACCTGATAACCAGAAGTATAAGGTTCTTCACTATCATACTGACCAACGATCCCGGTGAATATCCTTTCATCATCTTTTTTGATACTCAATGGATTGATCAGGGAGGCAGTAGTGAATCTAACGGTCATGCCCGCTTCACCGTTGAGAACATCGATATTAAAACCATCACCGGTCTTATAAGGGGGAGTCTTTACAATACCACGGAATTCAATTAGTAGACCCTCCATGCTCTCGGTTAGAAATCGGTTGCTGCCGAGTCTTTTTGGCAGAGGTACAGTATCCATTTGCAAAAACCAACCATAGCCGTGCGCTACCTCGGTCAGGCCGTTATATTCGGTAACCGTGCCGACGACCCTTATGCGGGCACCTAATGAGTCGATATGATCGAGGAATGATTGGTCCCCACCCATATCATAGATATTCACACCGCCGGTACTGTCCTGTATATAGAAACTCGGGCTTCCTGAGGTGAAAATATAATTCGGACCCGTGATCATACCCTCTACAGTGACCGTCGAATCGACATATTTTGATGTCACACCGTCTGTGCCTGGACATTGAACCTCTGCGATATCGTATATGACCTGTTCAAACAGATGAGAAAAATCACTTGTCGCACGGGGCATGAGTTGATAGCCGTCATCAGGTGGCATAGAATAGGTGTATTGTCCTTTGATCCCGATTAGTGTGAAGGTGTCGAGCGGAGCGATACTGCCCGGGATGTCTGTATACGAATCGATACGGACAATGAACGGGACATCTAATGTATCCCAGGCATTATAATTTGTATTTCCTTCAAAAATAAGGGCGTCAATATACGAAATCTTCATGCGAACGAGCATGCCTTCATATATTTCTGTGTTCAGGGTATTTGCATTGATGTCGATCGGTTCTGGTATCGCTGCACTGTACTGGAGTATGGAATATGTGAAATTCGTCAATTCGTTCTTGCCCTGGTATTGATCGACCGTACCTGTGGCAATGATACTGTCGCCGTAAACAAGAGGATCATTGAAATCGCCAAAAAGACAGATTCCACCCGTGCTATCTTGAATATATGCTTCGATGTCAGCGAATACACCGGGCGGGGCTGTAACAACACCGGTTATTGTAACGGACGAATTCAGTCGATCCGGTATATAATTCGAATCAAGGTCTTCAAAAGCCTGTGCTATCGGCATTATGATTGACCCGCCGGTATTTGTTACCCGTACTGAATCGAGCCAAAAATTGCAATTCCACTGGTTTAGTGAATCATTTGGCCGGTCTTCATAGTGGAATCTTATTCTGGCGTTATCAAAGGAATCATAGGGCGACAGATCAAAAGATGCGATCTGCCAGACGTTCGTATCAGTGCCCTGACCGAACTTCAGGAGATCATACCATGTCGAATCATTGTTTGTAATATCTATAAACATCGTGTCATCCGGACCTAGATTGTTTACATCCTGAGAAAATCTGTACCAGAAGAACAGACTTTCTGTACCCGGTGACATCGCAAGATCTAAGTCTGTTGTCTTAAGGCACGACCAACCAGTTCTCAGCGTATCAGCAGCATCATAGACACGCAGCCGGGCGTGAAACGAGTCAGGGCCTGAAGGACCAGTATAATTATACTGGTACCAGTTGCCCATTATTGTATCTGAACGCAGAGTATCCCATCCTGGAGGAGGGAATTGAGCATTTGTAAAGCTCTCGTTCAAAAGATCTGCCTGGCCAAACCAAAAAATAGTTGTACACAATGCCATTACAAATATCACGCTTCATTATATAATAAATCGGTGAATAGTCAAGCATGACGTATACACGCGATCATGCGTGGACATGTTGATAATTTACATGAATACTATCTATAATTCGATGAAATCACGGCAGTTAATGTGGTGCAGTTAATTTAGTTTTTTGGTCTTTACTCACTAATCATTACTCACTACACATTGTAGTCACCCGATTTATCGGGGCAGTCTGATAAATCAGACAACTACAGCGGAATCCCGGAACG
>CAYQPW010000039.1:0-9025 GCA_964419565.1 uncultured bacterium | reverse complement strand
CAGCTGCCTTTAGTATCAAAATATCTTCCTGCTGGTCCGGCACCGCAGAAATTCTATGCTGCAGATGAGGCGACGAAATTCATCGTAAAAGATAAGAGTGTTTTCCGGGTATTCCCAACACCATGGTATGAACACACGACCGATCTTCATTTACTGTACCATAATATACAGAGTGCAGGCGGTTATATCCCGAATCCAATACAGCGCTACCAAGAATACATCGGTGCTGGTACAAGCGTTATGTTCAGACCGCCGAATCTTTTACAGTATCCGCAATTTATGGATATGCTTAATATTAAATACTTGATAGGTCCAACCTTACCTGCTGATGTTTCTCAATATGATGCACAGACTCAGCGTGCTATTGAGGAAATAAGAATATTTTTCTCAAGATATAAACTCGTTTATAACGGGCAGAGGTATTCTGTATACTTAAATGAGTATATGTTACCAAGAGCTTATATCGTATACGATTATGAGGTGTTATCTGGACTTGAAATTCTGGATAGACTAAAGTCACCTGATTTCAACCCGAGACAAAAAGCTGTTTTAGAATATGATCCCCATATATCACACCCGGATACGAATTTTTCATTTACTGTGCCGCAAATAATCAGCTATGATGCCAATAAGGTGGTTTGTTCTGTCGAATCTAATAAGCCAGGGATCATGGTGTTGACTGACAACTGGCATCCGGACTGGAAAGTTTTTGTCGATGGACAGGAAAATAGATTATTCAGGGCAAATTATACGTTCCGGGCTGTACCTATTGAACCAGGTAAGCATGAAGTTGTTTTTGAATATGTGTCAGGCTACTTTAACCTCGGCCGGGTCATTTCAATAATCGCTTTTGTTCTGTCGATCGCTTTTTGTGTAGTAGCTTTAAAATACAAATTGTAGCGCGATTATTCATCTCTTGAAAACACACCCTTTTTAATTATAATATCACTGTATTTTCTTAATTAGCTGTCTAATCGAATCGCGCGGAGGCGATATTATGAAGACGAACAAATCATATGTTAATTTGACCGACAAATTCAGCGCCAGGAATTATCATCCCCTGCCAGTCGTTTTATCAAAAGGCAAGGGCGTTTGGGTCTGGGATGTTGAGGGTAACAAGTATCTGGATATGCTGAGCGCGTATTCAGCTTTAAATCAAGGACACTGTCACCCTCATATTGCCAGAGCGGTAAAAATTCAGGTAGGAAGGATCACCCTGACTTCCCGTGCTTTTCATAATGACCAGATGGGATTATTCTTGAAAAAACTCTGTACGTTGACCCGATATCAAAAAGCACTTCCTATGAACTCAGGCGCAGAAGCTGTAGAAACAGCGATAAAAGTGGCGAGGAAATGGGGTTATTTTAAGAAAAAAGTCGCAAAGAACCGGGCTGAGATCGTCGTTTGTGAAAATAATTTTCACGGTCGGACTACCACGATCATTGGATTTTCTTCGGAAAACCAATATCGTGAAGGTTTTGGCGGATTTACTCCCGGTTTTAAGATGATCCCATATAATGACACAAAGGCGTTAAAAAAGGCGATCAACAAAAATACGGTCGGGTTTCTTTTTGAACCGATACAGGGTGAAGGCGGTGTGATCGTTCCGGATAAGGGTTATCTTAGAGAGTGCTATCGGATTTGCAAAAATAGAGGTATCCTTTTAATAGATGATGAGATTCAGACCGGCCTCGGCAGGACTGGCAAACTCTTTGCTTGTGATCATGAACGAGTTCGACCCGATATTGTCATAATCGGCAAGGCATTAAGTGGTGGTTACTATCCAGTCTCTGCCATACTGTGCGATGACCGCATAATGAATGTTCTCCATCCAGGTGACCACGGCTCGACATTTGGCGGTAATCCTCTGGCTTCAGCGATCGGTATTGCAGCGCTGGAAGTAATTACCAAAGAACATCTACCACAACGTGCTTATAACCTGGGCAACTGGTTCATGCAAGAATTAAAAAAGATAAAAAGTCCGATAATCAAAGAAGTAAGAGGCAAGGGTCTATTGATCGGCGTGGAGCTTAAAAAGAAAGCACGCAAATATTGTGAGCATTTGATGGAACTGGGCATTTTAGCCAAAGAAACTCATGAGATGGTCGTTCGTTTTGCCCCGCCTCTGGTCATCAAGAAAAAAGAATTGCAATGGGCATTACAGAGGATCAAGAAAGTATTGGGCGATTGAAGCACAGAATGTGCCGGAGTAACGGTGTATTAGAGTTTCGGAGAATTTTCGTAATTACATAATAATCTAATAACTCCAATCTGCCATGCTGTTTGGCGAATATGTCTTCAGCCGAAGGCGTGTTATTTTACATAATACACACCATCATATATATATTGTGCAGGGCCCTCGACATATAGTTTGTCTTTTATCGTAACGAGCAGATCACCGCCCCGGGTTTTACATGTGACCGGGGACTGGGCAATGAATAATTTCGTTGCGATGTATGCGGACGATAGAACGCCGCTGCCGCAGGATAGTGTTTCGTTCTCTACTCCACGTTCATACGTTCTTACAAAAAGCTGGTTATTTTCGACCTTAACAAAATTGACATTAATACCATCTGGTTTGAACGACCGGTGATTGCGAATTTCTTTGCCGAGCTCGGCGACATTGAGTCCCTCGAATGAATCTACAAAAATGACACAGTGCGGAACACCTATTCTAAGTGAGTTTGCCTGATACTTCTTGCGTTTGAGCGTGAAACTGAAGTTCAATTTTATATCGACCGGAGGTTGAACCTCGATACTGACACTACCATTATTATAGTAAAACCCAAGCGGTCCGGCATCAGACAAAAACTTGCCTTTATCTTTTATTAATCCAAGACGATGGGCATAGCTGACAATGCACCGCGCACCATTTAAACATAACTCTGCCTTGCTGCCGTCTGTATTATAATATCTCATATAAAAAGGGAAATCCTTGGACTGTTCGACAAGAAGCACGCCGTCAGAACCTGCACCCAGATGACGCTCAGTCATTTTTCGTACGAATTCGGGCATATCCTTTTCAGTAACTACTTCGTTTACCAGCTTATTGTAATTATTAATTAGCAGAAAGTCATTGCCCGAACCTTCCATTTTTGTGAAGAAAATCGGCTTCATCCTTCTCCTTTCATTGCCTTAATATACCTGCTTAAATAGATGCCAAATGATGCTGCTATAGCCGGGATACTGAGATATAGCAGGATCTCCCCTACCAGCTGAAGATTTATCGTGAATGCAAGTACAACCGCTCCTAAAAGACCACCGGTTAGCTTGCCCATGATATTGGATTTGAAAACTTTAGCTTTATGTGTTATCAGGAAAAAACTACCGACAAGGATTAAAATATCGCGTGATAAGATAATAATCACTCCCCATAAAGGGATTGCACCGAGTAATAACAGCGTTATTACGATAACAGCCAGGGAAATTTTATCACACAATGGATCGAGTACTTTGCCAGCTTCGGATTCCTGATGGAGTTTTCGTGCCAGGAATCCATCGACCGCATCAGAACATAACGAGATCAGCATTATTGCAAAAGCGATATACCTTTGTCCGGTGATAAGAAAATAAACAATAAACGGCAGCAGAATGAGGCGCGATACGGTTATCAGGTTAGAAATTGTGAATAACTTGCTGTCGTATTTCATGATCAAAATTCCTTCATACCGTCGATAAGGCTATGCCATTTCAGATTCATTTTTTCTGTCCTTTACGCAAGAATTCAGCAGCGTGTTCCATGGTTTTTTTGGTTATTTCCTTGCCGCCCAACATCCTGGCAATCTCCAGTTGTCTTGTTTCTCCATGGAGCTGTGCAACGCTCGTGAAAGTCTCTTTGCCTTTGATCTCTTTTTGCACCAGAATATGGTTCTCGCCAAAAACCGATATTTGTGGAAGGTGCGTTATACATATGATCTGGTGTTTCTTACTTGTTTTAGCAAGCAGTGTGCCTACGGCTTCAGCTATCCTTCCGCCGATACCCGTATCGACTTCATCAAAAATGATCGTCGGTATTTTATCGGCCTCAGACAGTACTGTTTTGAAACTCAGGGTTATTCTTGATATTTCGCCGCCTGAAGCGATTTTTCTCAATGGTTTTAATTCTTCACCAGGGTTTGTCGAGATGAAAAATTCCACCTCATCCCTGCCTGTTTCATCCATTGGTTTTTCACCCATACGTATTTCAAAACGCGCTTTCTTCATGCCCAAATGATGGAGCAATTCGAGTATCTTATCCCGGAGTGTAACCGCAGCAGTTTTGCGTTTTTCAGTAAGCTGCGCAGCTTGCTCATCGATGATCTTCTCGATGTGTTTGATCTCTTCCTGCAAATGTTTTATTTCGTCATCATGGGTTTCAATGATCGTCAGGTCCTTTTTCAAGTTCGTCAGATAATTATTCACTTCTTTCAGGGTTTTACCATATTTTTTCTGGATTTTATTTATCGTTTCTAATCTGTCCTGGACAAAGTCCAATCTATCCTGTGAGAATTCAATTTGGCTGTGATAACTGCTCAATTCACGGTAGATGTCGTCGATCGCCGAGGTAATCATATCCAATCTTTCATTGAGTTTAAGGAGGTTTTTATCATAATTGCAGAGTTCATCCAGGGAGCGTTTTGCCTTTGCAGTAAGCTCGATCAAAGAGTTCTCTTCTTCATAAAGACTTGAGATAACTTCTGCTGAAAGTAACGAGCGCTTCTCGCTGCTCGCCAACAGCTCTTTCTCTACATTCAATTCTTCCTCTTCACCCGGTTGAAGATTTGCTTTTTCGATCTCATCTACTTGATACTTCAAATAGTCTACCCGATCATCTTTTTCCCGGATTTTTTCAAGCAGGACTTGTAGCTGCTTGTGAGCTTTCCGGTAGCTGTCAAAATTCCTTGCATAAATATCTTTTTCTTTGCTGATACCGGCAAAAGAATCGAGGAGCACAAGATGATTTTTAGCAAAAAATAGTGATTGATTCTCGTACTGCCCGATAAGATCTACCATCTCATGGGCTATTTCCCTGAGCAGGTTAACACTGACTATCTGATCATTAATATATGAATTTTGCCGTTTTCCTCTTTCTATCTTACGCCGGATAATGAGTGAATCTTCGACATTGATGCCGGATAATTTAAGCCGTTCTGTAATATTTTGTTTTGCCTGGAATACGCCGGTCACTTCGGCAAAATCCTTGCCGCTCCTGATAAGTACTTCCTCCATTTTGCTTCCGCAAAGGGTCGCAATGGCTTCGACGATCATACTTTTCCCGGTACCGGTTTCGCCGGTCACTACTGTTAGACCCTTGTCAAATTCTATTGTTAATTCTTCCATCAGAGCAAAATTTCGGATTTTCAGGAGCTTAAGCATCCTCGCGACCTCCCCATTTCATTTTTTCGCGCAGGGTGCTAAAGAAAGTTGTGTGTAAAGGTTTAATGAGCTTAACGTGATGTTTTGCTTTTTGAAACCTGATGTTTTGTGACTTGCGCAACATTTTGGTGCGTTGCCCGTCAGCCACAAGAACTGCACTGCCTTTTTTGCCGAGTTTTATTTCAACCTGGCTGTCCGGCGGCAATACAATAGGCCTTACTGAGAATGTGTGTGGTGCAACGGTCGTTACGATCATTGACTCAGTATGGGGCAGGAGCATTGGCCCGCCAGTAGCCAGAGAGTATGCCGTAGAACCGGTCGGTGTGGCGATGACGATACCGTCGGCGATGAGCCGACAGATGTATTCTTTATTAATGGTGACCGAGAACTCAACCGCCCGACCAGGGATACGCGTTATTATCGTTATGTCGTTAAGACCAAAAAGAGTACTATGATTATGCGTCGCTTGAATGACCATTCTATTCTCAAATATATATTTTTTATTCTTGACTTCAACTAAGGTCTCTGATAATTGAGCGAATGTTACATCAGTGAGAAAACCCAGGCCTCCGGAATTTACACCAAGGATAGGAATTCCCTTTTTCCCATAGATATGAGCGGCATGGAGCATAGTACCGTCGCCACCTAAGGCGATAACAAAATCAGGTTTGTTGGAAAGCAAGAAGCCGTATTTTATTAATAATTCTTCGGTTCGTTTTAAAATTTTCCTTGCATTGCGTTTCTGCGTATTGATTATGACTTTTGTTTTTTTCATTTTTTTAAATCCCCGATAAAAAGGTAACGATATTTTCCATACTGGTCCTTTTTAAATGAAATTGGACCGTAGCCTTTCGACTTCAGGTGATTTTTTAATATTCCGACTGTATCTTCATCTATTTCAAGAGCGATAATACCATCCGGTTTTAAAACACCGGATACATGTTCAATTATCGCCTGGATAAATTGTGTGCCATCGTGTCCACCATCGATCGCAAGCATAGGTTCAAAATCCCGAACACTTTTTGGCAGTGAGTGCAGGCGTGAACTTGGAATGTATGGAGGGTTGGATATTATGAGATCGAACTCTGTGTTCACACTCTGACAGATATCGCACTGCAGTAAGTGGATCCTAGAGATCAATCCATATGCCTTAATATTTTCGTATGCACACTGGATCGCAGTATCTGAAATATCAGTAGCCAATATATTGGCTTTTGGGTAAAGATGAGCAAGGGCGATTGAAATCGCTCCAGTACCTGTGCCGATGTCTAATATTTTTTCTGGTATAAAATCGGTCAATTGTCCTATCAGTTCGATAAAATATTCTGTTTCAAAGCGCGGAATAAATACTCCAGGATAAATGCGCAATGAATAGTCCACAAACTGTGTTCTTTTCGTTACATATTCCAGGGGCATTCCATTTTTTAATAAGCTAAGTCTGGCAAGGAGGAGATGTTTTGCTTCCTGGTCTATATTATCCGTCATATAAAGCTCAAAACGGGGTTTTTCCAATAATGATGCCACGATCAATTCAGCCTCATTTCTTGTCACTGCCAGCTCTTTAGTTACGTGCTCGACGATCTCTCTCATCTTCTCTCAAGCCTTCTATAATACCATCCATCTCACCTTCGAGGATAATATCCAGGTTGTACAGGCTCAATCCTATTCGGTGATCAGTAACCCGGTTCTGAGGGTAATTATAGGTGCGTATCTTCTCACTTCGCTCGCCTGAACCAACTTGCTGCCTGCGCTGTTGGTCTATTTCAGCCTGTTGTTTTTGTTGCTGAATAGAAGCCAACCGGGCGCGCAGTATTTTCATTGCTTTTGCACGATTTTTATGCTGAGAACGTTCATCCTGGCAGCTGACGACCATACCTGATGGCAGGTGTGTTATCCTGACTGCGGATGAAACCTTATTTACATTTTGCCCGCCATGACCCCCGGCACGGAAAGTATCGATTTTCAGATCATTAGGGTTGATCTCGAATTGAGTTTCCTCGATTTCCGGCAGCACTGCGACTGTAATGGTTGAGGTATGAATTCTGCCACCGGCTTCGGTAACCGGCACTCGCTGTACCCGGTGAACACCCATTTCAAAATGTAATAGCCCGTAGGCATTATCACCGGAGACAAGAAAGATTATTTCCTTAAAGCCGCCAATGTCACTTACATGTGAGGACAATACTTCATGCTTAAGTCCCTTTTTTTCAATGTATTTGGTGTACATGCGAAAGAGGTCCGCGGCAAAAAGCGATGCCTCATCGCCGCCTGTTCCAGCTCGGATTTCAACGATACAATTTTTCTGATATTCTTCATATTGTGGATTTGACAGTTCTTCGATTTCACTCTCGATGGACTTCACGCGTTTTTCCAGATCATGGATTTCAAGTTGAGCCATTTGTTTCAGCTCTTCATCATCATCATTCAATATGTTTTTGGCTTCGTTTATTTCTTTAACTGCTTTGTCAAAAGCGTGGTATTTTGTAATCAATTGTTCGAGTTTCTTGTACTCCCGGGAGATATCCGCATATTTCTTGCGATCATTCAAGACTTCCTGCGAGACTAAAAGGTCATTCAGTTCTTTGAGCCTGAGCTCTTGTTCACGGCGATTTTTCAAGTTTGTGCTCCTGGTATTAATAGCGGGTTTACTGCATAAAACGTCTTTGGATATTATAATATCCTTAAATATCTATCTACCGAATTTCTCCTTTAACGCTATATATCTCAGGTATTCGTCAAGATCTTCAACGGCTTTGATTATCAGGGTATTGTCTTTTAAGGTGATGAGCTTTGCTTGGTCAAGGTTCTTGAGATAATTCACGATCTTATCTTGCTCAATACCTGTGATATGAGCCAAACTTTCATGAGAAAAATTTGCTACCTCAATACCCATGTCGGTTTTCTTGCCACGCTCTTTTGCCTGGGTAATGATATATGCAACGATTCTACGTTCTTCACTTTTTATTGTTAACAGTCTTATCTGCTCGTCGGTCGTTCTTAATCGGCGCGAAAGGGTCTCAAGTACATATTCAATTAAAGGATTTTCTTTGATTTTTGATTTAAAGGTTTCTTTATCGATTACGAGAAGCGATACAGGAGAGGCAGCAACAGCACCGGCAGAACGTGGTGAACCATCAATTATCGCCATTTCCCCGAAAAAATCGCCCTCTTTAAGCACTGCAAGCACTTTTTCATCACCAGCACTGCCTTTGGTTATCTTAATTTTACCTTCACGAATAAGATACATAACCTCGCCCTTGTCGCCTTCGTCAAATAGAACTTCACCCGGTTCCAGTTTCTTTTCCATACCTTCAACCATACATCCTCCTTTTTACTAATAATAATTGTATTGAAAATACGGGCAAAGTCAACACTTCCCAAAGCCTTTTTTATCTTGTTCTTCTGTCATTGCGAGGCTGGCTAAGCCAGCCGAAGCAATCTCTCTCATTCCTATTCCCTAATGTTCCTCGCTCCTTTAGGGAGAGGGGGTTTCTTACTTCTTTGCCTGTCCTGTAAAACGAAGTTATACGAGGTTATTCCCCAGCTTGCCTATGTAAAACGGGGTTTGATCACCTGTCATTGCCCGACTCGATCGGGCAATCTAGAGACATCTTGTACCTTTTCTGGATTATCCAATCACGTTGGATAATGACAAAACAGAGTGGTCATT
>CAYQPW010000038.1:0-9102 GCA_964419565.1 uncultured bacterium | reverse complement strand
TGGTCCGATAAATCGGACGACTACGGATACTGGTGTCTGGTCCGATAAATCGGACGACTACAATGAAAAGACACGCTGACGCTGGGAATAACGTATATACTAGAAACTAAGAACTAGGAAGAAACATAGTAGAGAGTAGAGTTTCCAACTGGTTTCCTGATATCCTGATGAGCTTTTTTAAGAAACATTCTCAACGATCATAGCGGTTTTCAATGGCTCGATTAGAGCAAAAAAAACGGGCAAGGGATTGAAAACCTTGCCCGCTCAATCATGGAATTAATTGTGCTTAATCCATATCAAACAACTTAGTAAGTTCGTCCCAGTGTTTTTTAACAACATCTTTGTTTTCCTGAGGAACCTTATCCGATATCTTCTTCATCTCTTCCATAGCGCTAAGCGCCGCTTTCATCATTTCTTTTTGAGCAGCAGGGATCTTGGGATCATCGAGCTGTTTTTTGATTTCCGCCATACCCTCTTCCATTTCACCCATTTCTTTAGTCATCATAACGGCGATTGAAGCTGTCCATGTTTTGGCAAAAGCAGGCCAGAATTCGTTCCACGACATACCGGCAGCAGACAATTTGGCATCCAAACCAGCGACTTCCTTATTCACAGTCGCAAATTGTCCGATCCAGGATTCAATATTCTCATTATCGCCACCGAATTCTTTACCGCTTTTTTCAATCTCCTCTTTGGCCACAGGAAAGGCCTTCATGAACTTTTGAAGTTCCCCTTCGGAAAGCTTCCCATACGCCACATCAACACCTTTAGTCGGTACTTCTGTTTCGCCTTCAGGTGGTGCACCACAGAAAGCTACAAGAAGAACACTCAACAAGCTTAGTAATAACAACTTTTTCATCATACCTCCTTTTAAGTTGTCTTCTATTATATACACCTTTGTTATAAAATCAAGGGGTAGCTCAAAAAATCATCAGGCTGACTCAACCCGATTCTTGCCGAGCTTTTTAGCACGGTAAAGAGCACGGTCAGCGATTTGAACTAATTCGACTTTGTCTTCAGCATTACCAGGATAAGTAGCAACGCCGATCGATATAGTCATCTTCGTCTTACCTTTACCTTTGATATTTAAATGTCTGATCTCAACGGCACTGCGCAGTCTTTCCGAAACTTTTAGAGCGAGTGGATGACTTGTTTCAGGGAATATGATGACAAATTCTTCTCCGCCATAACGCGCAACAAAATCCGTATCCCGTAAATTTTCTTTCAGCATGTCGGCAATGTGAGCAAGCATTTTATCACCGGTCACATGGCCAAAATTATCATTGAAAACCTTGAAATCATCCAGATCGATCATTGCTAAACTCAACTGCCTTGAATATCCTCTTGCCTTTTTTATCTCGCTTTCAAGGACAAGGTTGAAATGCCTTCGGTTGGCGGTCCTGGTCAAAGCATCGGTCAAAGAAAGTTCTTTGGTTTCGTTATACAATCTTGCGTTTTCGATCGCGATCGCTGCTTGTGAAGCAAATACCGAGAACATACGCAGATCTTTATCAGTAAAAGCAGCCGGCTTATCGCTCTCAATATCCAGAACGCCGATCACCTCACCCTTTATCATTAATGGAATGGCTGCTTCGGACCTGATCGTTTTCTTGCCTTCGTAATAAAACGGGATTTTGGACACATCCGGAGCATAAAACATCTTCCCGGTTGCCGCAACTTTACCGCAGATACCCTGCTCGCCGATCTTCAATCTCACCTTCTTCATGGTTTTCATCGCATAGCCACAAGCTGCTTTGACAAAAAGTTCATTGCCCTCGACAAGGAGAATGGCGATATTTGCATAGCCAAAAGTAGTGCGTATTACCTCGAGAATGGTATTGAGAACATCATCCAAATCCAGAGTAGAGATCAATGATTTGGCGATCGTAAAAGAAACTGCAAGCTCTTTGGCGCTATTCTTTGCCTGTTCATAAAGTCGGGCATTATGCAAGGCGACACTAAGACAATCAGCGAGCAACTCGATTATCCTGATCGTGCTCGTGGTAAACACGTTCTTTTCATTACATTCGATGTTCAGTACACCGATCGTCCTTTTTCCTGTTTTCAAAGGCAGAGCGATCTCTGATTTTGTACATGTCTGTCCATAGGCACGGTAAAGTTTCTCTGTGGTAACGTCATTTGCTACGATCGTTTTGCCGGTTTTTGCCACGGTACCGACAATACCGACACCTATTTCAAAATTGAGATTCCTCGGTACTTCATCTCGAAAACCTTTGGATAATTTTCTCAATACCACTACATTATTATCTACAAGAAAGATCGAAATGTTAAGATTATTGAAATATTGAAGAATGAATCTAGTAACACTCTCACATATCTCTGACACATTGAGGCTCTTCGTCAATTCATGGGCGATCTTATTCATCACCTCAAGTTCTTTTGCTCTTTTTACTTCTTCTTCGATCAATCTGGTATTGGCAACGACAACTGCGGCTCGCGTGGCGATACGGCTCAAGAGGTATTCATCTTCTTCACTATAAGCATCACGGTTTTTGTAGTCCTGAATAGCCATGACACCTTCAACATTACCTTTGTATATCATTGGAACACCAAGCCAGCTTTTGGCATCCTTACCGACCGGTTTAATGCCGATCTTTCTGCAATACTGTTTTACATCACGATTGATACGAACCGCTTTTTTCGTTTTGATAACATGCTCAGTCATCCCTTCTGAAAGAGTACGGGCAGCAACCTTTTGCTCTTCACCATCTATCGTATAGATTTCGAAACTGATCATGTTATCATTACGATCATAAAGTGCAATATAAAAATTGCTGCAGTCAAGCACCTTACTGATCTCCAGATATATTTTCCTGATAACCTTACTCAAGCTATATGATGAACCAAGAATACGGTCGATCCTTGTGAATAATCTTACTCTTTTCCTCTCCTTGCTCATATCAAAACCATAATTAATATAACGATATGCTGTGGCTTGTCAATACCTTGTCTCATCAATTGACAACTGCCATAATATTGTTATAATATATCAATGATCGAGAGAATAAGCGTTAAGACAGAACAACGAACAGAATTACGTGATATCACGGAAAACGTACAGCATATTGTGGACAAACAGAACGTCAGTGAAGGTCTCCTTTATGTATACTGCCCGCACACGACTGCGGCACTCACGGTCAATGAAAACTGCGATCCGGCTGTGCAAACCGACATATCTAACACCATGAGCAAACTCGTACCTGCCAATAGTGGATATACTCACGCCGAGGGTAATGCTGATGCCCACGTAAAATCATCCATTATCGGTTCTTCCAAAACTCTTTTTATTGAAAAAGGCAGTATCTGCTTTGGCACTTGGCAAGGTATATATTTGTGTGAATTTGATGGCCCAAGGACCCGAGAGGTCTGGGTCAAAATAATCAAAGAATAATCTCCGGGATCCGGCACCATGGGAATGAAAATAAACAGGTGTTATAAAACAGCACTTGTCAGATATCAAAACAGGGATTCCAGAGATAGAATAATAAACCAATTAAGGAGGAATGATGCATAAGAAATTATTTATACCGGGACCGACTGAGGTCAGACAGGATATCCTCGATGCCCAGGCTGAAAAAATGATCGGGCATCGCATGAAGGCATTCACCGAACTCTATACCGGTATCATCAAAACATTGCATGAACTACTAGAAACAGATAAGTTCATTACTGTACTAACTGCTTCAGGAACTGCATTCATGGAAGGAGGAATCAGAAATTGTGTGAATAAAGATCTGCTATGCTGCGTAAATGGTGCATTCAGCGAGCGTTGGTTCAAGATCGCTAAACAATGCGACCGGGATCCAGATGCGATAACACTCGATTGGGGCAAAGCCATAAAACCTGAAATGGTGGAAGCCAAATTGAAAGAAAAAAAATACGAAGCGCTTACCCTCGCGCATAATGAAACATCTACCGGTGTACGTAACCCGATCGAGGAAATAGCCGAAGTCATGAAAAAATATCCTGAAGTGCTATTCCTCGTCGATACAGTCAGCTCTCTGATGGGCGACAAGATCGAAATCGATAAGCTCGGGATCGATGTCTGTTTAGCCTCATCCCAGAAAGCATTTGCCCTTCCACCGGGTCTCGCGGTATGTGCCGTCAGCGACAAAGCACTGGAAAAAGCAAAAACCGTGAAAGGTCGCGGTCAATATTGTGATTTTGTCGGTCTTAAAGATTACTTTGATAAAAAAGGACAAACACCATCTACTCCAGCTATCTCTTTGATGTATGCCATGAATAAACAGCTTGGAAAAATCAAGCAAGAAGGCATGGAAAAAAGATACAAAAGGCATGTTGAAATGGCAAAGTATGTTCAGGAATGGGGTAAGAAGAACTTTAGCATGTTTTCCGAACCAGGCTATGAATCAGTTACTGTCTCATGCATGAATAATACCAAGGGTATCAGTATCGCTGATCTTAATGGCGAACTGGGAAAACGCGGTTTTGCAATATCTAATGGCTATGGGAAATTAAAGGAACAAGCCTTCAGGATCGCTCATATGGGTGATTTAACGCTCGATGAAGTCAAAGAACTGATCGCCAATATCAATGAGATATTGAAACTGTAAAGATTGTCATTTAGGTGTTTTATTTTAGCTGTTTTTTATAATCAAGGAGGATAAGAATGAAAGTTTTGGTTTCAGATCCAATTGCTCCGCAAGGTGTTGAAATATTAAAGAACGCTGGTTTCGAAGTTACGGAACAAAGCGGTCTTAGTCCTGAAGAACTGACAAAGATCATTCCCGGCTACGACGCGATTATTGTAAGGAGTGCGACCAAAGTAACAAAAGAAGTGATCGAAGCTGGTCAGAATCTGAAAGTCATAGGGCGAGCTGGCATTGGCCTGGACAACGTAGACCAGGAAGCAGCCAAAAATAAGAATATCAAAGTAGTCAATACGCCGACCGCGACTTCGATATCAGTTGCCGAACTCGCCCTGGGTATGATGTTTGCTGCAGCACGGAGAATCCCCCAGGCGAGTGTATCGACCCGCGCATCAAAATGGGAAAAGAAGAAATTTAAGGGATTTGAGCTGTACGGCAAAAAGCTCGGAATCATCGGTCTGGGACGCATCGGCACTGAACTTGCCAAGCGTGCCAAGGCTATCAATATGTCAGTACAGGCTTTTGATCCTTATGTAAAGACGAGTGAATATGCCCAAGTCGTTGATCTCGATACGTTACTTAAAGAATCAGATTATATTTCGCTCCATATCCCCAGGACCAAGGAAACCGAACATATTCTGAACAAAGAATCTTTCAGCAAAATGAAAGATAATGTCGTCATAATCAACTGCGCACGTGGCGGTGTCGTTGATGAAAACGCATTATATGAAGCCATCAGTTCAGGCAAAGTGCGCATAGCATGTGTCGATGTCTTTGAAACCGAGCCAGCCAAGGAAAATAAACTTTTCGAGCTCGACCAGGTCATCGCCACCCCCCATATCGGCGCACAAACCAAAGAAGGACAAGCTCGCGCTGGTACCCAGGTGGCCGAATTAGTGAGGGACGCGCTAAAGGGATAGTCGACTATAGGACTATAAGACCATAGCGCAACAAGACAAAAACAAGGAGATACCATGCCTGAGATAAGACCATTTAAAGGGATAAGATACAATCCTAAAAAGCTGTCAGATCTAACGAATGTGATTTGTCAACCGTATGACCAGGTAACAAACAAAATGGAGCGTGAGTACAAAAACCGAAGCCCCTATAATTTCATACGCCTGGTGCTTACCAAATACTCTGAGGGGCATAACCGTCAACGGGAATACCGCGATGCAAGAAGATATGCCGAGACCTGGTTAAAAGAGGAGATATTCGTAAGTGATGACGAAGCAGCGATATACCCTTATTGGCAAGAATTCACTATCAACAAAAAGAAATATGTGAGAAAAGGTTTTATCTGTCTGGTCAGACTGGAAGAATTGGGTAAGGGCAATATACTGCCCCATGAGAAGACACTCTCAAAACCAAAGGCTGATCGTTTGAACCTACTGAATATCACGAAAAAGGATTTTGAACCGGTCTTCTTACTGTATACTGATCCTAAAAATACCGTGAACACGATGCTCGATGGATATTGTGAAGAAAAACCCCTGACCGAGACTAAAGATGACAAGAACATTACTCACAGATTATGGCGAATAAGTGACCATGAACTCATCGAGAAGATCGCTAAATCCCTGAAAAATTCGATATTCGTGATCGCCGACGGACATCACCGTTATGAAACGGCTTTTAATTACAGAAACGAATTAACCGACATCGATGAAGACCATCCCGCGAATTTCAAGATGATCGCCCTTGTCAATATCGAGGACCCGGGTCTGGTTATCTTACCCACCCACCGACTTGTCAAAGGTATCAGTGATTTTAGCTTGATCGACTTTCTTAAAAAAACTGAAAAATACTTTGCTATTAAAAAAACCGACAAAGACAGCATCGCCGACGATTTAAAGGAAATGGAAGGTGCCAGTATCGGTTTTTATAGTCCACGAACCGCGTATATTCTGACTCTAAAATCTAATAAGATAATGGAGGAAAATCTTGCTGACCGAAGCGATGATTATCGAAACCTTGATGTTGCGATTCTCCATACTTTATTGATCGAAAATGTCCTCGACATAAAACCCGAAAATATTGAGGACCACATAAGGTATGAACGGGGTACAAAAGATGCTATACGCCGCGTTGATGCCGGGGCATTCCAGTTTTGTTTTCTAATGAATCCTACTCGTTCTGAACAGGTGAGAAAAGTCGCTCAGAACAAAGAGAGGATGCCTCAAAAATCTACGGACTTCTATCCAAAACTAATCTCCGGATTGGTTTTCTATGATGTAGCAGGCGAGTAAAGGCCGCTTAACTACCAAACAAGATACAAAATCTAATTTGAGACTTAATTGTCAGAAGCTTTATATAAGAAAGGCTTGACAAATCATATAATCGTGCTATAATCTAACATCAGTAATAAAAATGTTTTTTGTGACACAATTTGGCTTTGATATGAAGTATGTTTGACCTTATCAAAATCAAAGAAAGGAGGTGCACCACAAACAGAAAGTAAACAATAGTCTTTAAGACTATCTTGTTAAGCAAACTAATAAAAAGGAGAAAATAATAATGAAGAAAATATTGTTTGCGCTATTCATCTGCTTCGTAGTCGTGGCTTATGGTAATATTGCCGATGGTGATGTTGTTGTGAATGAGACCAGAACAAACCAGGCGATTGAATTACCAGCTAATTTCGATATCGAAGCAGCCACCATGGAAATGAAAGCAGCAAGGAAAAGCGGTAATCATGAACTCGCTGCCGAACTCCATCAACAGATCAGCTTATGGTGGTTTCAGAACCATACTCTCGAAATGCAAGCGATGGAACACGGCAGTAATAGCAGTGATATCAGAAGACCAAACGAAGCTCATTCAACTGAGCCCGGTGCCGCACCACTTTGGGGCAATGATGTACAGATAGATCCGCGTACAAATACCAAGCCCGGTCGTGTTGCTGCGCTCAGCAATGGTCATCTGTATACCATCGCAGTCCATTATAGCGGTTCTCAATACTATGGCACAGTGCGCCGTTCGACTAATAATGGCGCGACTTGGTCAGATTACTGGAACAGCAGCTTTGCATCCACAACCACGATCTTTGATCCTGGTATCATGGTCATAAATGATACTCTTGTTTACTGGTACATTCTCGACCACCCAGCATCAAATGAAATGAGAACCTGGTTCAAGGTCTGCTTACCCGGTGCTACTGACGACCCGATATATTATGGTTCACCGACCGGTGCATTCAACCCAGTCGATTACAGTAATCTTAATTTAACATCTGATTTCCCTAATTATAGTGATGAATACCTATATGCTACCTGGACAGAGAATTATGGTACTGGTCCAGACAGTACGCGCGTTATGACTGCGGTAAGTACGGAAATCGACGTCGGCGCATGGGAAGGTGGTCCCACTATTATCCGCACTTCTACTGGTGCAAATATATATTATGCGGGCACGCGCATTGCCTGGGGTTCTGGTATAGCAGATATGCTCTGGCTCGTTGCCTGGCTGCATCCAAATGGTTATCCAGTAACATACGATCGAACCGTACGCGGTTGGTGGTCAGATGACTATGGCAGCACATGGAATGGCCCGGTCGACATAACCGGCTATGATAATGGTCGCGATGAGTTTGATGCAGTGATCGCCGGCGGGCACACCAATACTAACTGGTCAGTCCTTGCAGTAGAGTGCGACACCAATTATTCTACTGACCAGGATGTAGTAAACTGGTATTCGACTGATGACGGAACTAACTGGATCGACAGCAATGCATGGATAACCAATTCCTATGAAAATTATCTCCCTGATATCTTCGTCGATGTCAACAGCACTGGCTTTTATGGTGTTTGCCGCCAGGACCGCACAACTGAAGAGGATGTCCGCTATAAGTTCAGCGCAATCGGCGATCCTAATGGCTGGACTGGATCAGTCGCTGTCGTTGCTGACCCGACCCTCGATCTAAGTGGTGTCTATGCACCTTCAGCTGGTTATAATCCAAATAATGGCGATGCGATATGCACCTGGACAGCTTATCATGGTGGTCAATACACCATCTGGTTCAGCTCTGAGGACTGGACTGGTATTGAAGAAATATCAGATAACCAATCTGCTATGGGCGTTGTCAACCTAGCACCCAATCCATCACATGGTTCAGCCCGACTTTCTTTTGTCGTAATGAACGAAGGATTGGTCAAGGTATCAGTATATGATGCTAGTGGTCGTATCGTAAGTAACCTGGTCAATGAAGTAAAACCAGCTGGTGAATATTCATTGAATATCAATAGTGCAAACCTCGCATCTGGCGTATATTTTGTCCAGATCAAGACACCAGAAGGTACAGCTGGTAAGACCATGACAATAATCAGATAAGAAAAAAGACTCTAGGGCGTGATGCGCATTGCGCAGAATGTTCGAAAAAGAAAAAAGGGGCGGTTAATACCGTCCCTTTTTTTTGCCTGATAAATCAAACCACTACAAATAACCAGACTTACCATGTTTGATAAATCAAACC
>CAYQPW010000037.1:0-9823 GCA_964419565.1 uncultured bacterium | reverse complement strand
AAAAAGAAAAAAGCAACTGGTAGAGAAAAACAGATACTGGATGCTTGGGGTTATCTAATTTTGATTATCTTGCTTGTGATTATGTTGTCGATCTTTATGAAATAGACACCTGGTTTCATTTTATCGGGTGCTGTTATTCTTCCCATAATGTCATAGACTTTGTATTTGCTGCCCTCAGGTATATCTAATGGCCCATTGATGACTGTAGCGCCAAATTCATATTTATTAATGGATTTACTGAGCGTCTTATCAGAAACACCAAGTTCATCTCCGATCAGTATAAAACCTGTCTCCAGAACCTCCCCAAATAATGACGTGGCCGATTCCCATGAAGGTGTACCGGCGAGTGGAAATCTCATATAAAAATCCTGTCCATTACCAATACCAACCTGTGCTTGGTGGCCGGTGTTTCCATTATCCATTGTGCTATTTGAAGGCTGGATTTCGATCCAATACCGGACTGTATCGAGCATAACCGTTATCGGTAATTCCATTTCTACGCGCCATCTGTTGGGATCAGGTCCGTTAATATAGTAAGTTGTATAATCACTTTGTTCGACCACTATTTCGGTCATCGGAGAATCGACCGGCTGACCACTGCTGTCTTCATAGACGAGGAAGTGTATATTGGGCACTGAAGCCCAATTCGCAAAACCGCCCCAGTTACAAAACCATGCAACGACTGAGTCGATCTGCCACCCGTAACCTGAAGGCGTGACGTCATCGACGACATCTGCTTGCATTGGAAACACGCTATCGAGCTGGCAACGATAGCCGGTGGCGGTCAGCGTATCCGGGATCTGATAATACAGCACATCCCCAGACAGCATAACGATGGAAATCAACAATGAACATATTAATAAATGCTTCATACTCACTCTTTCTTTATGTATTTATTTTCCGAATTTACTCATCCGCTCTGGCCGCCGCACAAAATAATAGACTCCAGCACCGATGACACCGGCAAGAACGACGATCAGAATCCACAAGACCTTATCGTTGCCGTTTTCTGGCTCGTTCTTGGCAACATCGATGATCATCCACACCCAGAATATCGTCGCCAATACTCCGATACCCATGGCAACAAGCCAGAAAAGTATGAATATTATCCCCATATAATTCTCCATACTATCGTGCATAAATCAACATATCGGGGTCAGATCTTGACTATTGTCAATAGTCAAGATCTGACCCCAGATAAGCATCAATGGTTCTTCATCCACTCGATTAACGCATCGATCTCGTCTTGAATTGTATATTCATGCGCACCACCTCTTGTAGGCGGTTCACTTACCGCTGCTTCGCCTTCTTCTGGAACCTCCACCTTGATCGTCAGAATAGCTGATAATTTGTCACGCAACATGCTTATTTGCTCATTATCTTGATATTTACCTACCTGATCCTTCCAATCTTGTTCTGAGGCATAACCATTTTTCTTTACTATTTCATTGAATTTTTTGTTCATCTCTGAAATAAGATCGGGGATAGCCTCAGGATTTTGTTTCAGTTCGTTTAGTTTTGCTTGAAATTCTGCAGTCGAAAGATAGCTGATTAGTTCACTATATACCGTGGTTAGACGCTCGAGTTCGTTCTTCTGGCCGCATGAAACAACCATTAAAAAGATCACGACAATAGGTATAATTACAAGCGATATTTTTTTCATCTTTTAATCACCTCCTCAAACAGAGCTTAGTCAGATTTTTATACTTGTCAATATTGCTTGATTACTTAGTATGGATAAGTACAATAACCCATGCGTGCACTGCTCGTCAATCCCTGGGTCTATGATTTCAAGGCATTCGATTTTTGGAACAAACCAGTCGGTCTATTGATCGTTGCGGATATCCTGAAAAAGACCGGCTTTGAGATCGATCTTGTCGATTGCATGGACCGCCTGAACCCCTATTTCAAAACAAAGACCAAAACAGACATCTACGGTCGCGGCAAGTACCATTATGAAATCGTGGAGAAACCAGAGATATTTAAAAGGGTTCCGAGACGCTACAAAAGATACGGCATACCAAGAGATTGTTTTGTCGATCTGGTCAATCATTTACCAAAACCCGATATCATTTTTGTCACCTCGAGTATGACCTATTGGTATCCTGGAGTCTTTGAAACGATAAAGATTCTACGCAAGCGGTTCTCAAAAACCAGGATCATTCTCGGCGGCATCTACGCTACGATATGTGAAAAGCATGCGAAAAAATATTCTGGCGCAGACATCATTTTCACAGGACCTTCAGAAGAACATCTCATCGAACTGCTTACTGAGCTCGGCTATCAAACGAGCACCCGATTGAATCTTGATTATATCGTACCTGATTTCTCGCTCTATAATGGACTAAATTATGGGGTCATCCTGACATCACGCGGATGTCCGTTTAATTGCACATACTGCGCTATAAAGGTGCTGTGTCCGAATTTCAAAATTTTTGTGAACAAGGTCATAATCGAGCAGTTAAATAATTTTTCTCTAAGAACAAAGAACATCGCTTTTTTTGACGATGCCCTGCTCTTTAATAAAAAATTCCCGGATCTATTGAATGAAATCATAGCACGCCGATATAAACTTAATTTCCATGCCTCAAATGGTTTACACTGCCGGTATATAAACGAAGATATTGCACATTTGATGTACAAAGCAAACTTTAAAACGATGTATTTGAGTCTTGAAACAACAAACCCCGATGTTCAAAAAAGCACCGGCGGAAAAGTAAATACTGAAGAATTCATAAGCGCGGTCAAAGATCTGAAAAAAGCAGGTTTCTCTTCCGATGATCTTCACACATACATTTTATTCGGCATGCCGGGTCAAGATTATGAGGAGATCATTGATTCGATAAAATTGTGCCACGATCTGAAAGTACATGCTCATCTTTGTGAGTTCTCACCCATCCCCTATACCAAAGAATATGAGAAAACTGACTTCGATGAAAACACCGATCCCTTATACCATAATAATCTTTTCTTCACGTGGCACTATCCTGAACCAAAGCCAGAGTTATACCAGCGAGTGAAAAAACTCTTGTCAATGAAAGTCCAACGGGATTAAATCTAATCTCAACAAAATAGCGAACCAGAAAATCAGGATATCAACAGATCAGATGAAGATACCCGATACTCTGATGTACTTCCCACTGATGTCCTGGTATCCTGATATACTCTCTTTTCTACTTCAGCTTGATTATCTTCTCGGTTTCGGTGATGTCGGTCGTTTTCACACGCAGGAAGTAAACACCAGCAGCGACATCATGGTTATCCCAAGATAATGTATAGAACCCCGGCTCTACCTCGGTATCCATTATGCGATCAACGACACGCCCCCGCACATCATAGACCGTTATCTCAACGGGCATTTTATGAGGGACCTGTAATCTCATCTTTAGTGTGTTCACAAAAGGATTTGATGATCGTGTACTAAAGGCAAATTCAAGAGGTATGCCGAGGAATTCTTCAATACCCATCTCGCCGATCGTGAATAGACTGTCACTGACATCGAAGTTTACATTACCGGCAATATCATACCCGGTGACGCGAACCAGACAGTTAAACGAGGTACTTTCGGGTATGGTCCAGTCATAAAGCGAATCATTACCCGCAATATGAACGATCAATAGAGGATAGGTCGTACCGCCGTCAAGCGATAGGTGAATATCGAGGCTTTCGATACTCACATTATCCTGTGAATTCCATTCGACCGTATGAACTTCATTCCAGTACCATATCTCACCACCATTAGGCATTAATACCGAGATATCAGGAGCGATATTATCGATGATCGAGAATAGCGAATCTGATTCATCTTCACCCATATTATCACCGGCATCAAACGCCCTGACTCTAACAAGACATTCAATTGAATGAACATCGGGTATGGTCCACTCAAACATCGTATCTTGCGGTGGTGGATTGGCAAATGGTTGCCAGGAACCGCCTGCATCACTCGAGAATTCGAGCGATACGGAATCAACACCGATATTATCGGTCGCATTCCAATGAACAGTATGGGTCTCACCAGTATAGAATACTTCGCCGCCGTTCGGTGAAAAAAGCTGTACTTGTGGAGGTGCTGCATCCCGGATCGTGAATACCATATCAGAAAGATCAAGACCTCTGTTTAAAAATGCATCAAAGGCATGTATCAAAACATAACACTGGGTCGACGGTGTTGCTGGAACCTGCCACTCGAAAAATGAGTCATTAGGCTCACCCGTAGCGATATCCATCCAGTTCGCGCCGTTATTCGTCGAATAAAGCACCGATATCGAATCAATACCGACATTGTCTACTGCATGCCAGACGATCGTGTCGATCTCACCGATGTTCCAGACCTCGCCGCCGTTCGGCGTGATGACCGTAACAAGAGGCGGCACCACATCGGCAAACAGCTTGCTCGCATAGATATCCCAGTTCCCATTCCGGTTTGTCTGAAACAATATCCAGACATAACCAGAATCATCGAGCGTGGCGGCAGGCATGATATCCATATCAGTGCTGTTACTTACGTTCGACACATCTTGCCAGTGACTATCCCAATAGTAGGTCGCCAGGATTTCCCAGTCACCTGATCGGTCAGACTGCCACACACACCAAACATAGCCATCCTGGTCTACGACGAGTTCGCATTGTTCATCACTTGCCGCGTCGTCGGTAATGGCAAACGGCGATGACCATATTCCGTTATCATTGCGACTTACATATATGTCCGAATTACCATTACGCCAGGTAGTCCAGGCAAGCCATATTGTACCGTTACCATCAACACACATGGACGGGTCTTGATCCTGAGCTTGATTACCGGTTACTCTATACAGGTTTTCCCAGTGACCAGTGGCAGGGCTGTAATTCTTTACATAGATATTCCTATTATCCTCATAACGTTCACTCGACCACGCGGTCCAGGCAATACCACTGCTGTCAGTCGCCATCGTTGGTTTATAGTCATTTGAACTTCCCGTCGTGACTGCGAACATCGACTGCCATACTGTACCATCATGATACCGGCAATAAATATCACCGTTGGTGTGGTTCCAGCGCTCCATGGTTACCCAGAGTCGTGCATCACCATCGACCGTCATGGCCGGGTGCAAGGCATCAGTCGCCCGGCTGCTAACCCGGTACGGCGACAGCCAATTAGAACCACTATAAGAAGTCAAATAGATATCATAATTCCTGCCGTAGCATCTTGACCAGGAAAGCACTGCACGACCCGCTGTATCACAGGTAAGGGCTGGAAAGAAATCCCAATAAATAAATGGATCAATGATCTGAGGTGAGCTCCAGACATTGTTTTGATTATAAGATACACAGATCTCGGTCCGACCATTAGAGGTCGAACGACCAGTGACCCATGCAGCCCATATGCGGCCGGCACCATCAGTCGTTGCATCAACATAGCCGTCGGTGTCTAAATGCAGATCGACCGGTTCGGGATTTGACCATGTAAATCTTGGAATTATATTGATCTGGTGTTGACCATGTCTTGCGTACATATTTCTTGCTTGTTTGGGTTTGAGCAGCGGGTCTCCGCAAATACACATGCCGTAGAACCAGTCGCGGTCGTATATACCGTGCTCAGTAAACCAGTACTTAAAAGCTTCGCCAGTCGATATGCCAGTATCTAAGGGTCCGTAAAAATCTGAAAAATGAAGCATCGAACCCACTTTAGCTGAACCGACGGCGAAAAGACAGTTTTCCGGACCAAAGATATAAACTCCGCCGCAATAGTTTTCTTCGAAAAAGCGTGTGCCGCTGCACTGGAAAAGATTGAGAAATAACCAGGGTGGATTCTCAAACCAGATCTCAAAATTAAAGACAGTGCCTGCATAGCCGCCTGAATATTTGAATGTATTCCCCCAGGGCGAAGAATGGCTGCATATCTGTACCCATTCATAAGGATCAGTGAAGCGTGATCTAAAATCAGCGGCAGTAGTCGTATTGTTGTTCCTGACCACGTCGACCGTATCATAGAGATCGTCAAGCGAGCAATCGTTATAACTGTACCAATCATCATCGACATAAGCAAGAGCCTTCTGAGGGATATTATAACCACCGGTCCTGTATTTATGAACCTTTGATAAATAATTGTTTACCAGAAAAACTTCATTGCCCCAGGTTATCGAAGATGCAAAGATCCTGCCTACCCAGATCTCTGGTGCCCGGTTACCTGAGTGATCATCGAATAAACCATTAGCGTCACTGTCAACCCAGGTGCCGTTAAGATCCATAAGATAAAGATCGATCGGAAATTCCTCACGCCCCTCGCCACCTTCCATTTCAAACCAGGCAAAAGGAACATTACCGATCATGACTGCGCCAACGAGATTGCTGCTCAGTAGTGAAGCGAAATGAGTTCTTAAATCCTGTGCACTCCAACCTCTCACGGTATCGACCTGGATCGTATAACCCTCGGCTTCAAGGTCACTTATGTAAACGCTGAGCGAATCGAATATACCGGTATAGAGCGGTGCAAAGACGACGATATCGACTAATTCATTTTGCAGATAATCGTGTGGTGTTTTATAAGCACGAGCTATTGAAAATTGTCCGCGCACTGTCTTTGCTGCCCACTCTGAATAAGATGTCATCGGCCGATCATAGGGGTCAATGTACTCGGGCATCTTGGCATACGATTGACCGTATATTAATAAGGGAAACATTAACATCAGTAGATACTTCTTCATCAATCCTCCTATCTTACTAAAATAATTTTCCTGACATGTTGAGTATTAACTGTATTCAATCTAATAAAATATACACCTGCAGGCACTGGACGATCGTGGTCATCGACCCCCGACCATGTAATTTCATTCACTGGTTGACTGACGAAATCATCAAATCGTTTTACCAAACGACCTGCAGCGTCATAAATCTCAATACTGTAATTTTCCTCCTTATCTGATCCGGAAAGCATTGCGATTGACCAGGAAATATGTAACCGACCCGGGCATGGGTTAGGTTGGGGTGGAAAAAGAAATGTTTGTCCCGGGATCGACTGCATATCTGTTTTTTCGCTTATCCCCGGCGGGGTAATGCCAAAAAACTTCATGATCGAATCAAGCAGAGCAGCACGCGTTGAAGGTGGTGACCCATCAATGAGTCCGCCAAGTTCAAAAGAAAGACCGACGGTTCGATATGAACCGGGATCATTCGCCACAGCGCAATTGTAATAGTTGTTATTATCCTGGAATATAAGAAACCCCGTGCCAGTCGGATCTATATGATCCATATATCTATTTTCACCGCCATAATTAAAATACATACTATTGGTAAAAGTACCGGTCTGACCGACGATCGGTCCCATATCGCCGTAACTCCAGGTTGTCGCACTAATACCAAACAGTGGTTTGAAATCATGTCCATTATTAAAATACGGGTCAACATACCAGGCTGAACTTCCTTCAAGATAGACCCTACCGCCATTATTTATATAATCGGTTATGATCAAAGCCTCAGCACTACCCTGAGGGATCAAATACCGACTTGAATACACCCCGAGGCAAACAAGCAGGGTCTGATAAGTACTAAGATCAGCCGGGAGTTCAGTTCCATAGTCTCCACTATAGCCAGTAGTATTTAAAATGTTATGGATATTCTCACCTGATAAAGGTAAAGGATCAGGGTTCCAGAGATAATAATTCTTCTGTCCGATCGACAGTTCAAAGCGTATCGTATCATTCATGTAATTGGAATGAACGAACATTTCAAAGGTTACAACAGCGCCTATTGGCGCACTGGAGTCGGTGATTACGACAAATGGATCCTGGTCATTATCCCCAAGACTATCTGTACCGATATGACCGAATGTTCCGGCACTGTCAGTGATAGAAATTTCAGAGGCTCCACTGCGCAATATGGCACTGACACTATCAGCGGGCGCTCCACCCTTATTTTCAAGCGTAACAACGACTGACAAAGTCTCTGCAGGATCCATCATGTTATTGCCATTTCCGCCGATAAGGGTAATCCCTTTAAGTGTGAAATCAGGAGCGCGGACAGTCTTTGAAAATGTCGACAGCCATGTTGTATCATTGATATCCGCACATATCAATTCGAAATCTATTTGATGCCCATCCGGACACGAATGCGCCACGGTAAAGTTGTAGCCGTCTTGACCAGTATACGCAGAGTCATTGCCCAGGACATCCCCGAAATCTTTCAAAGTATCGGTAAGCGTAACATAGCTGTCGCTTGAAATCAGCTTTCCGGTGATCGCCACGCCAGTGCTCTCGCTTAAGTTATTGATCCAGAGCGGCAGCTCGATATCCTCGGTCGGATTGATCCGGCCGTCATCGTTTCCTGAAACCGAATCATCAATAAATGAATTCAAATACACGATGTAAGGATAATCAAGGATCCGGACCTCCATACCTCCTTCATATGGAAGAAGATTTCTTCCGGTCACGGTAACAAAGAGCGTGTCGTTGAGAACTTGCGGATCGATGCTGAATTGCGCTTCACCGTTAACGTCGGTCGTATCAAGGACATATACCGAAGAGTCACCTTTTCCGGCAATACACACGAAAGCGCTGTTTATCGGCAGCTGTTTATCAACACCGATCACCGTAACGACAAAATCGAATTGTCTATAAGGCACGAACTCAGGATGCTGAACATCGAGGGAGCAGGGTGTATCTGTCCACAGGCTGAGTTCAGGATCACCAAGGCATGTGAAGTTATTATATTCCCGTTGATCACCCCACTGCTGATAGACTCTTTTTCTACCGCCCTCGCCCGCTTCACCAAAGGTTCGCTGTTGGTTAATAAAAATAGCATCGAGAAATCCGATCGCCACTGCATTTCTCAAGTGCGCTGCATTACTGGTATTACGCGTTCCGCCAAAAAACGCGACCGCACCACGCAAATTCGTCGGCGTACCGACCCTCACGAAATTCTCGCCGAGGATTGGCGAAGTGCTTGGTGAAACAGTCCGGCATGTGGCGGAGATAATAACCGGCAGCTTGTTGCCGTTAGTCAGTGAATATGGATTGATATTGAACGGATCATACCAATGTGTACTGGCATTGCCGCGATATTGCACAAACATCCGGCCGTCATTTATCGCATTTATTATATTGTTGTAGTTATGCCCGTAGTAGTTACATAATGTATCGACTAAAGTAAAGCCATTATTAACGGCAAGGCTTTCCGCATACCTCATACAATAAAGATAAATCGAATCATCACTGCCATCACAGTTCGCAATGGCACATCCTTTCTTAAACCAGAGTGAATCACTTGTCAGAGGATAGCGCTCGTATGCGAATATTTTGTTGATCATTGTTTTTAACTGCGTCGTATCCTGAACCGTCAGCCTGCCGGGCAGGATCTCATTATAGAGATCGCCATCCATATTAGTATAATAGTTGTCTGTATAATAATAATTCCCCCCATACTCATAAAAACACATCGGGATAAAACCGGGATAACCGACCAGGACAACATATTCCGGCGTAATATCCCAGGTATTATAGCAGTTCACAATGAAGTTCTTTATGGAAACAGAATCATAACCTACTTGCGATAGTCTATAGACTATCGGCTTCATGCCTTTTTTATATTTCCATTCAACGAGCGGTTGCAGGGTATTATAAAATTCATCCGGAGCGATCATCAAATATCGTGCCCCGGTCTGTGGAAAAATGCTTGTGACCAGGATCATCAAAAGCAATATACACTTAAGTCTAATTTTTTGAACGACAACATACCACCTCATACAGTAATATTATAATGATAATTCGTAAAGTGTCAAGGAAAAAGAACTTCCTTACGGCGTAAAAAATATGGTGAGCGAGCCAAAGGCGAGTCGAATCTACTCCTC
>CAYQPW010000036.1:0-10727 GCA_964419565.1 uncultured bacterium | reverse complement strand
TCTTAGTTTCCTCGTTGAGGAAATTCATAAAGCCCAGAAAACCAAATCCGATCAGCATGCCAAAGTATACATGGCTGGTATGGAAGAAATAATCCCGTTCTCGTACCTCGTGGGATTGATGCGTAGGATTAAGATCACTCGGTGAGAATTTTAAATTCAAATAGCTGACCATAGCAAAGGAAAGCATAATCAGTATCATGATCATCAAAAGAAACAATCTCTTTTCCCGGCGGTACAAGACGACGAATCCCCAGATACTGAATAAACAGAAAAACGCAAGGATAATGGCTCGCAAGAATGGATTAACTCCATCGTGGGCAGGTTGCCAGAATAAGTATTTTACAAATAAATGCATTTGCCAGAAATATCCCTGGATCAAGCCAAAACCAGTTACATCCTGGGTTTGGCGAGGGATTAAACGAGGTGGTCCATACTGGACTCGGTGAAGGACATTATTGAAAGCAGTAAAGCCAGCACCAGGATTACATTCATTGATCCGGGGAGCGATATTTTCACCCTCGAGATACCGTGCATTGACATTTTTATCCTTGTAAAGTTCAGTCAATTTCTTAGCCCGGATATAAAGGTATAGCTCAGTAGAAATGCCCAGAACAACGAGTAATATTGCAGCCCAGAAAAACCGCCAATTGCGGTATTTCCGCGGGTTATTGATCGGCAAAATGATCGCCACCAAGAGGATAAAACCCAAGAAGTAAAGGATATATTGCTGGTACTGCGCAGGTATTAGAAAAGACAGCGCGAAGAAGACAAGCTGAAATACCCCGAGTAACATGAATAAAACATCTTTAAGATAGCGCCTTTCGACCGCGATGATGAATATATAAAGCGGTATGAATATTAGAAAAGGAGTTAGGTGGATACCGGTAGATAAGAAGATCAAATAAAAAGCGAGGAGTAAATATCGGTGTTTGGGTACACCTTGCTTGATACTGTCATACCATAGAATTGCCAGATAATGTATCAGTATATAAACAAAGGTAGCTGCAGCATAGACTTCGGTTTCAATCGCGTTCTGCCAATAAGTATAGTAAAAAGCGATACCAAGACAGGTGGCAAACGCTATGATTATCAGACTGCGCTGATCATTACCCTTTTGAAACATACGGAAGATCTTGAGTATCATTTTGTAGATAAACACCAAAGTAACAACGGAAAAGCCAAGGCCGAGCAGGTTCATATGCCAGGCGACCTCTTTTGAGATCGGCAGGATCCCTGAAATAATACCGAGGATCATTAACCAGACTCTGCCCAGCATCAAGTAAAAAGGTGTTCCAGGTGGATGGGGTACAGCAAGCGTATATGCTGAGGCAATGAATTCGCCGCAGTCCCAAAAAGATAAGGTGGGAGCCACTGTATACAGATAAACCCCAGCTGTGATCCCAACTAAGACAAAAAGGAGAATTTTTTCCAGTTTTTTATTATCCATTAAACCTCCTGAACTTTATTATATTCATACGTCTAACAATGTCAACTATAATGATTTATATATATAGTTTAGACCATTAACAGGAAAAAAAGTTATGTTTTTTTGACATAAAAGACCGAATAAAGTGTAACGATCCTGTAAGAAAATCATTTGAAATTCATGAGAAAAAAACAAGTTGTTTAACCACAACTTAACTTCTGATAGTATGATTGCGGAAATAACAATTTATATTATCTTTTTGGACAAGGTATTATACTATTATATAAGTGTTCAAGATGAAAAAGAAAAATTCTCATGTTATTTCAAAACTTGAATTGAGTTTTTCTGGCATGGGTTTTGCATTTAACGGCTATATCACAATGAAACGGACTTTCCTTATTGACATGGATTGAATAATGACTATACTTTTTACATTAGAGATGTTATAAAATAAGAGAGACTAAATCATTGATGATGTGCTCTCTATTTTTGTTTGTAATAGAATAGAAAGGAGGCAACTTGACTAGCCTAATTGCGATTCTTATTTTTAGTCAACTACACCATTTCGGATTTACGACAATTACTTCACCGCAGACTGCCGGAATATCTTTCCCGATAACTGTTTACGCTTATGATTCCCTGAACAATATCGTGGATTTCGACGGTGTAGCGGTTATTTTTGCTACCCCTGGACCACAGTATGGAGATACGACGGCTACTTTTACCGATGGTGTCTGGCAAGGGCAGTTTACTGTGACCCTTGCCGATACTCTGTCAGTAAGCTGTCAGGACTATAATGTACCACCCCATACTGGGTCGAGTAATAGTGTGGTCTTTCAGGCCAATAGTGCCTATAAACTGCTCACCATCCTTCCCGGTCAGGTTTACTATCCTGGTATTGAAAACGGCAAGGCGGGTAGTCCCATTGCACAGCGGGCTGGTGTTTCCTTTTCAGGTGCGGTGTACTACACTGACCGATGGAGCAATCTAATTACATCGGGTAATGACTCATATGGTGTTAGTAGTACAGATCAGTATACTGGAACTCAGACTTTTGTTCTAACGAATGGTACGGGAGTTTTTTCGTATGCATTAAGAACAGCGGGAAGTCATCACTTATATACGCGGGATAATACAAACGGTTCGATAAAAACCGACACATCCTCTCAATTTATGAATAATCCGGGTGACTATTCTGATCTTCTGATAATACTACCAGGTGAGACTCATGAGGCGGGTGATACGACAACGACGACAGCTGATACACCTGGCAAAACGGGCATTCCAGATGATCAATATGAGGGTGAGGATTTTTCAGTTACGGTCTACGCAACTGATTCTATGTGGAATGTATTTGACACAACCGGACCGGCGGTCCAACTCAATTCTGATTTTCTTTTCTCAAATCCAGCGCCGGTAAATTTTAATAATGGTGCTGTGCAATTCACTATTCAATTCAATGAAACCGGACGCGTTTTGCTCTGGGCAGAGGAATATACTATCCGTTCAAACAACAATTACTTGAATATCGTATCACAGATCGATACGACAGTCGTGCCAGATTCCTTTATAGCTTACCCAAACCCCATGGGCATTGAAGGCAATAGAATGTATTTCGCTTATTACCTCAGCAGCTCATGCAATGTTATTTTTGCGATTTATGATCCCTTTGGGAATCTGGTTTATAAACAGGAAATTTCGCCCGGCAATGCAGGAGCACAAAGTGGTCTTAACAGGATATCCTGGAATGGACGTAATGGTGAAAATGAGCGGGTAGCAAGTGGATTGTATTATGCGATCATAAAAGGCTGGACTCATACGGCAACCATATTTAATGAGAGAATGAAGGTAGGTGTCGTATGGTAAAAACGATTTCAGATTCAAGATTGCAGATTGCAGAATATATGAAGCGATTTCTTACGCTCACAATATTGCTGCTTACTGTTTGCTGCTTACTGCCTACTGCTGTCAAAGCCCAGGACGGGGGTGTGCCCGGTGCTCTTCTGGACTATGGTATGACTCCACGAACGATCGCCATGGGGAAAACATTCACCGGTCTTGCAGATGATCAAGAAGCGGTATATTTCAATCCGGCCGGATTGGTCCAGCTTATGTCTCACAATATTAAATCATCGTATCTTTCGCTTCTGGGAACGCAACTTGGCTATCTTGGCTATGCTCTGCCAACAAGAAAATACGGTTCACTGGGATTTGGATTAATATATCACGGCTCAGGTGATGTGGATTCGTGGGATGCACAGGGGAATCCATATGGCAGTTTCAAATTCAATCAGAATTGCTTCTTGTTCTCGTATGCATACCAACCGTGGCGGCCTATTGGTGTGGGTTTGAACATCAAGGTCATGTCGAGCAAGATCGCTCAATACGGTGCGCTGGGCATGGGTGGTGATGTCGGTCTCCTTTTATTCCCGCGCGGAAAATTTACGGTAGGACTTACTTGCCAAAATATACTTGGTCCAAAACTAACCCATGATTCACAAACCGATGATGTACCTTTGACTGTACGCGGAGGAACGGCCCTGAAACTATATGACAGCAGAGTGATAATCGCGGTTGATATTGTTAAGACCCTGGTAGATTACACATCGGTTGATTATCACATCGGTATGGAGTTCATCCCGATAGATCCAACCGTGACCCTGCGCGGCGGTATCGATCGCAATAGTGTCAACGCTGGCTTGGGTCTGAGGAAGGATTGGAACAAATTTTCAGTCGGTCTTGATTATGCCATCGAGTTGCACTACGCCTCGAGTTATTTAGTTCCGCTCCGGCATAAACTGGGACTTTTTATGAATTTTTTGGGTTTTAGAACATGGGTTGACGCTTCACCAAAACAATTCTCGCCGACACCAGGACGGAAAGAAAATGTCGCCTGGATGGATCTCCATTATAATGCAAAAAGAGCGATTGAACGCTGGCAGCTCATCATTAAAAATCAGTATGGAGAGGTTGTGAGAACTTATTCGGGTTGGGAGGCGCCGCCTTTGAGACTCTCATGGGATGGGCTCGATGATATTGGAAGAGTGTGTGCTGACGGTAAATACTACTACGAAATATTACTGATCGATGAGCATGGAGAGACAATAAACTTCCGTGATTTTCTGGCGAGGATTACTACCTTGGGTCCTGAAGGCGAGATTGAGTTCCTGCCGCAAGAATAGGTTGCGGCGGATGCCGGACATAAAAAAAACCGCCATTAGCGGATACAGATAAATATAGAAAAGGAATAACTTATGGTGCTATTGATTGCATTTCTCTTTACTTTAGACTATGATCAACTGGTAACTGATTATGAGATCGGTCATCAGTTGTTCCTTCAAGAAAATTACGTCGATGCAAAAGATTACTTTAAATCAATGGTTGGGAAATATTCAGGCAGCACATTTGTGGATGAGATAAGATTTCGACTTGCTGAGTGTTATTTTAACCTGAATGATTATTACAATGCTAAAAAAACTTTCAAAAAAGTCTTAGAGAGCGGAAATATAAGTTATCTTGAACCGGAATGTCTTTATGCGGTCGGTCTAATCGATATTCTCCAGAACAATTTTACTGAGGCAGAGGAAATTCTTCAGACTCTGCTAAAAAATCCTTCTTACCAGCAGGAGGCCCGCGCCAACTTTGCCCTTGGAGTACTACATTATTTCCGGGGCAGTTATGAAGAAGCAAAAGAGAAGTTGGAAGGGATAGATCTCCTGGAGGCGAAATTCTATTATGGTAAATCACTGTCACGGTTGGGGCATACGCTTCAGGCGATCGCATCTTTTAAGGAGATAATTGATCAAGCTTCAAATACGCCGATCGCAGTACTGGCAGAATTTTCAAGGGCAGAAGCTCTTTTCTTTAATCGTGATTTCGATGGTGCACGCTTAAAATTCCGCGATTTCATCCTTGATTATCCGCTTTCACCGTTGAATGATTATGCTCATTATTTCCTCGCCGCATCTTTAGTTCATGCAGAAGACTATGCGGCAGCGTCCGAGCATTTACTGCCTTTGACGCGCCACGAGGATAATCTCTTAGCGGCTCACAGTAGTTATTTTCTTGGTATCTGTCGTATGCATCTGGGCGATGGTCTCGGTTCGGTTAGCGCGTTCCAGAGGGTGAGGGCGAACTATCCAAATACCCAGATAGCCTCCTTTGCTAATCTCCAGTTGACTAATGCATTGTTAGCCTCAGGGGATACTGTTCAAGCACTTGTTTCTGCTTCTCAATTGGCTACGATGTTCGCAACCGGGGAGCTCTCAAGTGTTGGTGAGTATTTAACCGGGATGATATATTTTCAGAAAATGGATTACCATCACGCGGCCACTAATTTTGAATTACTGCTGCAGTATTACCCTAATTCCAGCTTACGGGAACCCGCTGCAGCGATGTTGTTGTTTTCTCTGAACAAAATGAAACAATATGATTATACAATAACCTTTGGTAGTCGATACCTTGTAGATTTCCCCGATGAAAAGAATCCATGGCGCGGCAGAACGCTTTATTTTTTAGGTGATGCCTATTATTATAGAGATAATTTCGCCGATGCTGAAAAGTATTACTTAAAAGTAACAAAAGAGTTCTTCGGGATCGAAGTTACTCCTTATGCCAAATTAGGTCTTGGTTATGCAATATATAATCAGGACAGAGCAAAAGAAGCTTCTGCGATATTCAGCAGTATGAGTGAAACACCTTTTGATGATTCTTCTCTGGTTATCGCAACCTATCTGGGTATTGGCTATACTCGGTACAATCAGGGTGAATATCGTTCAGCGTTAGATGATTTTGAGGCGGTATACAATACCTATCCAAAAGATGAACGTAGTGCCGTTCCTGCCTTATTCTATGCAGGTTTATGCTATTACAAGCTTGAATATTACGGACAGTCAATAGAGGCGTGGGAAAGGCTTTTGGGGACATTCCCATCGAGCATAAAAGCTGCAGAGGCAGGTTTTCGGGCTGGTGATACTTATTTCAAAGCCGTTGAATATGAGAAGGCTCGTGCTCTGTTCAGGTGGACAGTCGAAAACCATCCGTTGAGTGAATATGCCCGGTCCAGTCAGTTAGCTATTGGCCAAAGTTATTACAATGAGCAGGCTTTTGATGAAGCCATCCGGGAGTTCCAGAAATTTCTGGATCTATTTCCGACATCAGAAGAAGCGGCGAGTGCTCGTAAATCCATGGCCATGTGCTATTACAGGAAGGGACTTGAGTCGATCGATGATATGAAATTGTTTGTCGCCAAATTTCCCCAGGATGAACTCGCGGCAGATGGTCAGTACCAGATTGCGCGCAGTTATTTTGATGAGGAGAATTACGTTAGGGCTATCGATGAATTCTTAGAGGTGACCGTTAATTTTCCGTCATCATCCTATGCGCCAGATGCTCTAATTTATGCGGCTGAATCAGCCGTGAATATCGAGGATTGGAAAAGGGCGGCAGAGTTATACGAGAGATATTTGACATACTTCCCCAAGGCAAAACAAAAAGACGGCGTTTATTTTAACCTCGGGACAGTTTATTATAATTTAAAGGATTACGGCGAAGCATTGGTTTGTTTTAATGCGGTTATTGATTCATTCCCTAATTCAACGAACATCACAAATGCTCGTCATAATGTGGATATCTGTCAGAAACTATTGGGTGAAGGGGGTATTGCACCCACTGCGCCAGTTAATGAAGAGGTTGTCGCTGACAGCCTTAATGGGACAAATGAATAAAGATGTTAATGAAAGTGTTGGTTTTTTTTCGAAACAAGGAGGTTGAATGATATTAGGCCAACCACTGATTGAAATATTTAAGGGAAGTCTTGTGATGTGTATACTGCTTGTTTGTTCGATTATTGCTTTAGCACTCATTATTGAAAGGTTTATATTCTTCAGAAAGAATGGATTTGACGCGCGCAAAGGATTTATCCAATTCGGGCAGATTTTGAGAAACCAGGGTGTAAATGCCGCATTGAACTATGCCTCGCAAAAGAAAAACACCCTGAATGCTCTTTTTACCGTTGCGCTCAACAATCGACAGCTGGGATCAGATAATTTGTTTGAGATCCTGTCGAGCTTCATAGGTGAAGAAAAGGTGAAATTCGACCGGTATCTTGGCGGTATGGGAACACTGGCAAATGCCGCGACACTGCTCGGTTTGCTTGGTACGGTCATGGGATTGATCAAATCTTTTCACAATATCGCGATCACTGGTTCAGGCGGTCCAGCCGTTATTTCAGGGGGCATTGCAGAAGCCCTCATGACCACGGCATTTGGTTTATTTATTGGTATCCCGACACTATTCTTTTATAATTATTTTACGAAGAAAAGCAGTGAATTAGCTATGGCCCTTGATGGCATAAGCGATCGAATTGTGGTGATGTTCGATAAACTGAAGAGTAAATCATCCGATGGTAGGGGCGCGCCTGCATCTAAACCTGTTACTAATCCCCAGCCTCAGCAAACCAGTCCACCCGACACCAGTTCTGACTGGAATTTCTGAAAATGCGAAGGCATAGACGACTGAAGTTTGAGCATGAGCCACAAGGATTGATATTAAATTCGCTTGTGGATATCGCCCTATCATTAGTCATCGGCTTTATCGTGACTATTCCACTTTTCTTTGAATCCGGCATTTTTGTGAATACACCGGGTGTTGCCAAAGCCGGAGCCAGTGATGTTAGCGATATAAAGGTTAATATTCACTTGCTTGATGATGGTTCAATATTACTGAACGAAGAGATCGTGTCCTATGAACGGCTTGCCGAGCTTTTGCCTGAGCTCCTGGCGCGTAGTGTCGCTCGCAAAGTAATCGTATCAACCGATGCAAATGTGAGATATGAACAAGTTGTTACAGTCCTTGATCTGGCAAAGCAAAAAGGTGCTGGGCAGCTTGCTTTATTAAGGAGTAAAAGATGAAGAGAATGGCAAATATTGATATTTTGCCAATGGCCTGCGTGGGCCTGATCCTAGTTCTGGTTATGATGGTCATTGCACCAATGGTTATGACCCATACTCAGACCCATGTTGATGTACCTATGGCGCATACTGCTGAAACCAAGACTGAGGAAAACCTCACGATAACCTATACAAACGAGGGCCGTTTATTGGTCAATGATATGGAGATATTGCCTTCGGAACTAGGGCAAGTCATAGCTGCCGAGTTGGAAAAAGATCCTTTCCAACTTGTGATCGTCCGAGCCGATAAGGATGTATTGCACAATGATGTGCTTGAAATTCTCGCCAGCGTGAAACAAGTTGGAGCCAAGCGAATCGCTTGTGCTACCAAGAAACCAAAAGGTGATTAATGTTTAAAGATAAAAGATTAGATGCTGGAATTATAATTTCAATTATTATCCATATCGCGCTGTTCATATTATTATCGGGGTCGAGCAGAACTTCGGATATCAGTTATGAGGATATTAAGGAAGTAACTCTTATCGACCAGTCGTATCGTCCAGAAGTTGCTAAAGTGATCTCTAAAGGTTCTGTTTGGAATGAGGTCCAGGAAACCTATTCAGAAGCTGAACAAAGCGGTTACGGGAGTGATATTGTTACGCCGGCGATAGATCTGGATGCAAAACTCGACCGAAGTCAGGCAAAGATCGAGCTCGATCGTTATATGGTTGATGACGGCGGAGTCAATGATGTGATCAAGATCGGGAATAGGAATAACGGAACGATGAAAAGCACCGATGAAATTCTTGCTGAAAAACCTATATCTCTTGCCAAAAATCTCAAGCGAGGATCTGGTGGTGAAGGTGAAGTTGGTATCGGCAGTTCAGGTGCCATCGGCGTTAAAAAGCAAATTCCGGCGATAAAAATAGACAAAAAGCCGCCGCCGCCTAAAACTACAGCGGTTGCGAAAAAAGTCGAATATTCAGTTGAACAAAAACTTAAGGTGGAAGGTGGACAAACACAGATTTCTCTTGCTGGTCCCATTGCGAACCGGACCATTCTCAGCAAAATACTGCCCAAGTATCCCAGTTGGTGTTTACGTCAAGGTATATCAGGGGTCGTCAAAATAAGGATTTGGGTCGAACCAGCAGGATCAGTTCGAGAAGGGACATTGATAGAAGTTTCATCAGGTTACCCTGATCTTGACCAGGCCGTTATTAACGCCCTTAAAGTATGGAAATTCGCACCCTTACCTTCGGGTGTTGTTCAGGAAAATCAGTGGGGGATAATTACTTTCAGATTCGTGTGTGGTTAATTTTATAATACATAGGAGCGTGTGATGGATCTTATATTGATAATTTTTCTTTTTATGCAAGAGACAAAAACGAGTGAGCATGATATCGGTGAAGAAGTAATCAAAGGAGAGGTAGAACTCAAAATAGAGGATAGAAAGATAGGTCTGTGGCCAGAAATAAATCCCTTTGCGCCATTAGATTCTATTATCTCTCAAGAGAAATATCTTTTTGACGAGAAACTTTATGCGACGATCGATGAATTAAACACCCCAATTCTCTATTTGCATAGCGAGTATTTACGCGTTCCTTTAATAAGCAGGTTTATGTATGGAAGTATCGCTTTATTCATTCCAAGATTCGAAAAAACAGTTTCCTCTTGGGAACTACTCATTACCGACACAAAAGGTAAAATTGTACGGAAATTTGCGGAGCGGGGTCTACCGCCCTCGTCGATATCCTGGAATGGAAGAACAGATAATAATGAAATGAGCAATATGGGAGAAACTTATAATTATGTCTTTACCGCATTTGATGCGGTGGGAAATCCTACCAGGATCGCTGGTCGTTCTTATAAGTTCAATGGTATTGTCTATGACGAGAAGGAAACAAAGATAGTAGCAGTCGCTGCTATTGAGCTCTTCCATGAAAAAACATCAGCTTTTTCTGAAGATGCGACACCGTATCTTGATGAGGCCGCGAATATCGTGAAGGAAAATTTTAAAAGAGAAGTCGTGGTGTATTCATATTCTGAATCTGAAGCCCTTGCAAAGTCCCGCGGTAATGCGGTCATGAATGCGATGACCGAACGGGTCGTCTTGCCTGAAGAAGCGATCAAGACAGCACCAAGGTTTATCCCGGGTCTTGAGCCAAAATATTCAAAAATAGAAATAGTAATACAATAACACGCCTTCGGCTGAAGACATATCCGCATAAAGCGGATTGAAGACACGTTTCACTGAAGATACGCCTTCGGCTGAAGACAGAGTAGACAGCAGAAACTAAGAAGTAACCAGTATGACATGAACAGGAGATACCTATACTAGGCACTAGGAACTAAGAACTAGGAAGAAAGAAAGTAGAGTGTAATGAGTAGAGAGTAGAGCGTAAGGCGTAGAG
>CAYQPW010000035.1:0-12077 GCA_964419565.1 uncultured bacterium | reverse complement strand
ACTCACCATGTTTGATAAATCAAACCACTACAACCGTAGTCGTGTCTCCAGTCTGCCATGTAGTCTGGCAGACGTGTTCTTTCATTTGTATTTTTTCATTATTTCGTTGAATTCTTCCTCGCGTTCAACGAGGACTTTGCGTGATTTACTCCCTTGGAAAGGTTCGATCAAACTTGCTGCTTCGAGCTGATCAACGATCCTTCCGGCGCGTGCATAACCGATACCGAGACGGCGCTGCAGCAAAGACACAGATGCGACCTGATGTCTGAAAACAAGTTTTGCAGCTTCAATGAAAAGCGGATCTACTTCAGTGGGCTCTTCTTGTTCGGCCTGAGTGATCTTGACATGCTCTTCACCGAGCTTGGGATAATAACCATCCTGGATGATCTCGTCAATTTTTTCAACCGGCATCATATTAGATAAGGTCCGACGTTTTTCATCGAATGCAGGATCTTTGGTATTTACAAAGACGGTCCACAGTTCCTCTTCAATTATCGAATTAGTGATTTTATTTATATCTCCGTCAAGGTCTTTTAATAATTCCATTAGATAAATACGGGCGATAAGCGTGCTGATACCGCTAATTTCCTCGGTCGATATATAAGCACCGTGCAAACGAACCGGCGTGCCTTTGCCAGGAGGCAAAAAGAGCATGTCACCGCGTCCAAGCAAAGATTCTGCGCCATTCATGTCTAGTATAGTCCGCGAGTCGGTCTTTGAGGCGACCTGAAATGCGATACGGCAAGGGAAATTCGCTTTGATCAATCCGGTTATAACATCTACTGAAGGACGCTGGGTCGCTAATATAAGGTGGATACCAACGGCGCGTGACATCTGTGCTAACCTTGTAATATTTTCTTCGATTTCACTCGGTGCGGTAAGCATTAAATCAGCGAGTTCGTCGACGATAACGAGAAGATAGGGTTTTTTTTCCTCACCCTTTTTCTTCATCTTTTTGTTGTAACCATCAATATCCCGAACCCCTTCACGGGCAAAATCACGGTATCTTATTTCCATTATCTTGACGAGCTTTTCCAGTTGTGTTACAGCATGCTTTGGTTGAGTGACCGCACGCCGGAGAAGATGGGGGATCGGATTATACATCGGTAATTCAAGACGTTTTGGATCGATCATGAGAAACCTGAGATCCTTTGGTGAAGAATGATACAGCAAGCTTAAAATAATCGTATTGATACAGACACTCTTTCCAGAGCCAGTGGTACCGGCAATGAGCATATGCGGCATCTGCGATATATCATCGCTCACTGGCTGACCAGTAATATCCTCGCCAAGCACGATACTCAAAGGTGATAGATTATCCTGGAATTCACTATCGAGGATACCCTTTTTCAAACACACAAGACTGCGCTCGCGATTGGGGACTTCAATACCAACCGCTGACTTACCGGGTATCGGCGCGACAACTCGGATACGTGTTGCTTTTAAGGCAAGTGCCAGGTCATTATCAAGGTTTGCGATCCGGTTGACCTTTACGCCTGGTGCAGGTTCATATTCAAAGCGTGATATAACCGGTCCTGATTCGACATTGACCACTTTGCCTTGAACATCGAATTCAGCAAGACGGCTGGCAAGGATTTCCGCTTCATTTTCCAAGGCTTTTTTATCCATTCCATAATCTTCGGATGGGTCTTGGAGGATCTTCAGATAGGCCTCTTTAAAGTCTATTTTAGGTGTGAGCTTTTCTGCTGTTTGTTTGATATCTGTCAGTGGTTTTTCCGGGGTTTTTTTATCCTGTTTGGGTTTTTTAATTTTCTTGGTTTTTTCTTTGATTATTTTTTCGATTGTGGGTCTGGGCAGGATTCTTTTTTTGATGATCATGAATGTTACGATTATTATGCCAAAGGCGAGTATGAGATACGTGCCGAGTTGACCAAAATAAGCGATGAGGAACTTACTGATGATCTTGCCGAACGTTCCGCCAGCACCGATATTATTGACCTGGAGCTTAACAAATAATGCGAATATTGTATCGGTAATGATACCTATCGGAACGAAATACAACAATATCGTAGATATCTTCTTTTCCGGTTTAAACAAAAATGCAAAGCCGAGATAGGCCAATAGACAGGGTATGATTAAAAAATAAAAACCGACGAGCCAGAATATCACAGATGATGAATAAAATCCAAAAACACCGCCGAAATTTTTATAACGTTCAACAGGATTTATAATATATGAGATCTGTGAGATAATAAAAAGTATGCTCAGTAGAAAAAAAAGGATTCCAGAGAGCTTCCGTTTTTTTGTCGGATCGAGTTCTTTGGCGATGAATAAAAGAACACCAATAGCGACAATGAGCAGTGCTATTGGTACGATTACATTTGCCATGTTAAATTCTACCCATAATTCTAGAATTGTCAACGACTTGGCGCGCAGCGACATGTCTCCGGAATTTACTAGAAACCGTATCTTCCGTGAAACGTGACTCCAGCCAAAGGTCTGTTATCCGTCCGTCTTGACTTTATCAAACAGATGATTAAAATTACGCATGTCAGGAGGGAACAAAATAAAGGAGTCGTTATGAAAAAAACGTTTGTGATTATTTTCATATTGGCGGTGGCTGTTTATGCTGATGCACCGTGGATCCCAAATGTGAGAGTAAGTGTCGATGAACCATGGGATACGCTGAATCAGGGCGAATCTTGTTTTGGTGTATATGGCGATACCATAGTATCGATATGTAATACTGCCGAGCGTGGTCAGGTGCCGGTTGCACCCTATGCGTTTTCATTCGATGCAGGGCAGACATTTGTTCAAATACCATTCACCGATAACACGACAGGGATAGGCTGGCATACTGATCCGGTCATTGCTTTTGATGATTCCGGCCATGTCCATATGATAATGCAATTCTCTGTAAACATGCTCAAGCATTACCTGTCGAGGGACGGTGGGCAGACCTGGGAAGATACCTCGACGGTCAGTAATACTTACGGTATAGACAAACCATGGATGGTCGTTAAGGATAATGAGATTTATATTACCTGGCAGCAAACTTCAGGAACGACCGGCATTCGGTTCGCAAAATCCACTGATTATGGCGCAACCTGGAATCTTACAAATATATGGTCGAGAACAGGTATAACCGCTCTTTGTATCGATGAATATGATGTCCTGCACCTTGCCCTTGTATACTGGGGCGGTGGTGATGTCTATTACAAGCAGTCTACGGATTATGGTGAAAACTGGTCAGCGGAAACACCGCTCGGTGATTTTGAATATGATCCACATTACGGCGACCGGGCTCCGATCAATACGATCACCGCAAGAAATAATGTTGTTTTCGTCGCCTGGGTCGATCAGGGGGCTGGTACGTGGGATATCTCGGCGGTTCGTTCCACTGACGGTGGATCGACATGGAGTTCAGAATTCGTGGTAAATGATATCGTCTCGGGCAGCCAGTGTAAGGTATGGGCTCTCTTCGATGTTTTCGGTGGTTTGCACGTTACTTACTATCACACGCCAGATTGGCCGTCTAATCCATCGAGTATATTTTCGTTCCGCTATCAGTATTCGCCTGATGCTGGTGTGACTTTTAATCCCGGGATACGCGTTTCAGATACTTCGGTCGTCAGTATGGATGATTTTATCGGTGAATATCATATCACACAAGCGGACAGTGAATACCTGTACGCACAATGGGCTGATGGTCGTAACGGTGATTACAATGATCTTTATTTTTCTAAGGCTCTTCTTTCCGATCTGGCGATAATAGAACACGAGGGTAATGATCCGGTCGCAAACCGCATCCTTGAAGCACCGTCTATGTGGCACAGCACTGTGGTTTTACGTGTGCAGGCCCATGATTATCCGGTTGAAATAAATGCCTACGACGTATCCGGACGAATGGTAAAACATATCTTCTCTGGTATGGTAAGACAGCCAATGAAAATTCAAATCGATAATAATGATCTTCCTTCGGGTGTTATTTTCCTGCAGCTGAGTTCGCCGGTCACTAATGAATCATGTAAGGTCGTGAATATAAGGTAAAGGCGGCATCGACTAGATAAAATGGCAGATGTTTATTTTTTGGATCTGACAAAGAGTTACAGAAAAAATATTATTGAGATGCTCGAGAAGCTGATCGATGTCTCCGGGGGTTTAAAGATCATCGACAAGTCCACAGTATGCGCGGTAAAATTGCATGTTGGCGAACGAGGTAATGTAAATTTTGTCAGCCCCGGGTATGTCAAAGTAGTGACTGATATGATAGACAGGGCAGGGGGCTCTTGTTTTTTGACGGATACGACAACATTATATTCAGGCAGGCGGCATCGTGCTGATCTTCATATCGGTTTAGCCAAAGAGCATGGTTTTGATTTTGCCCCGTTCATCGTTGCTGATGGATTATTGGGCGATGAGTATGTCGATATTGATGGGGCCAAGATCGCAAGTCTTTTCACTCACGTCGGCAGTATGGTTTGTATCTCGCACTTCAAGGGACATCTCAATTGCGGATTTGGCGGAGCCCTTAAGAATTTGGGTATGGGCTGTGCATCCAAGGGTGGTAAATTGCAGATGCATTCGAAATCCAAACCTTATATCGATACTAAAGAATGCACGCACTGCCGGAAGTGTCTTGAATATTGTCTTTATGATGCTATCACCGAGAAGAATGGTGATATGACCATTGATCAAGCTAAGTGCATAGGTTGTTGTGGTTGCATGTCAGTATGTGCTGACAAAGCGATCAGATTTCAGTGGAATGCTGCATCTGCAGATACACAACAAGGCATTGCGAAATATGCCTCAAAAGCGATATTGAATAAACGTGTCTTCTATATTAATTTTCTTATTAATATCGCTCCGAATTGTGATTGTTTCCATACGAGCGAACCGATGATCTCTCCGGATATCGGTATTCTTGCTTCATTCGATCCGGTTAGCCTGGACAAGGCATGTTACGATCTGATAAAAGAGCCGATAGATGATCTACATCCTGAGATCGATTCTCAGGTGCAAATAAGATTCGCAGAAAAATACAAAGCAGGAGAAAGCAGATATGAAATCAAGCGCATCTAATTTGCGCAGGAAGGTCCAGCGACTTGAGACATTGATTCATACATCGATGTTATTCTCATCGATCCTTGATATCGATGACCTTCTCAATATTGTTTTGCGCAAAGCTGAAGAAGTCATGGATGCTGAAGCATCATCTGTCTTCAGGATAGATGAGGAAACCAACGAATTATATTTCGTCACCGCACGCGGGGAAAAAGGGGAAGAGGCGAAAGAGATCCGTGTACCGATGGGTAAGGGTATTGTCGGCTGGACTGCCCAGAAGGGCAAACCGCTTCTTGTCGCTGATGTGCGCAAAGATAAAAGATGGTTCAAGGGTGTCGATAAAAAAACTAAGTTTGTAACACGTTCTATCATGGCTGTTCCATTGGTGTCAAAAGGTAAGATAATCGGTGTTGCCGAGGTCCTAAATAAACGGGGGAACAGAAAATTCAATAAGACGGACCTCGAGCTTTTTGAATCTCTGGGTCACCAGATAGCGATAGCCATTGAAAATGCTGCTCTTTACAAAGAACTCGATGAGCTTTTCCTTTCCTCGATAAGAGCTATTGTTGAAGCGGTCGATGCCAAAGACCCCTATACACGAGGGCATTCTTCCCGTGTTGTTGAGTATTCACTGATAATCGGCGAGGCATTGAAGCTCGGAAAAGAAGAGTTAAAAAGACTTGAAGTTTCTGCGATCCTGCATGATGTCGGGAAGATCGGTATTCCAGACCGCATTTTAGGAAAACCGGGGAAATTGACCTTTGAAGAATACAATTACATGAAACGTCATCCTGAATTAGGTAGTTCGATAATCGAACCGATCGCCGAATTGAAAGCCCTAATACCGAATATTCTACACCATCATGAACGATATGATGGCAATGGATATCCAAAAGGGCTCAAGGGAGAGAAGATACCCCTTTATGCACGTATCATATGTGTTGCCGATTCATATGATGCGATGACGACAGATCGACCTTATCGCCGGCGTAAGAGCACTAGAGTCGCTATGAGAGAACTGAGATCGAATAGCGGAACGCAATTTGATGCTAATCTAGTCGCGGTTTTTATAAAAGAGATCAAGATCGATAGCACCGTCCATACATAAAATTGAAAGGTAAACTAGTACCCTCCATACTGATTTCCGTTGCTGCGATTATTATAGTTAATCTGCTCTGCTTATTCAGCCCATTATGGCAGCCTTTTGAAAGAAAAATATACGATATGAAATATCAATGGCATGTCCTGGAGCAGAGGATTGAAGATATCATAATCGTCGATATAGATGAAAAGAGTCTTGAGAGGTTAGGCAGATATCAAAACTGGCCGAGAGTGTATTTTGCTGAGGTTATTAATTACCTTGATAATGCCAGGGTAGTCGGTCTCGACATCTTCTTTGCTGAACCAGACACATTACCTCTCCAGGTTCGTCAGTATTTTGACAAACCAAGTTTTGATAGCCTTATGGATAACGCATTGAAAAACAACGGCCGGGTAGTTCTGGTCTCAGACCTGGAGACCAAGCCGATATTTACCGAGCATAATCGTATTGGCTATGGTTATATATTTGCTGATAAGGATGGTATAGTCAGAAGAGGTTTCTACACTTTGTTCGGTGAAAAGACTTTCGCTGGACAGATCGCAGATATGACGGGTTCAACAAACAAAGAAGATCGCTTTCTCGTACGATTCCTAAGTGATAAATCATTCAGACGGATATCATTCTCAGACGCCTATCAAAAAAGAGTCCCCAAAGAATATTTCAAAGATAAGATTATCCTTATCGGCGGTACTGCGGCAGGTCTTTTCGATTATCATGCTATTCCATTTGAAAGGCATTTCCCTGGGATATTGATTCAGGCAAACATAGTAAATAACTTTATCAATAACCTGAAAGTTAATGAAATTTCGTATATTTATGTACTTATTGTGAGTGTTATTTTATGCTTGTTAACGAGCTTGCTTTTCCTCAGTAGATTAGCTCGTATCTATATATTATTGAGTATTGTTCTTTACGCTCTACTCATCCTCGGTTCATTCGTGCTCTTTGGATATTTTTATGAATTCGGTATCGTTCGACCTTCATATGCGTTTGTATTGACTATCGTTTTCACGCTCATGTACAGGTACCAGTTTGAAGAACGTGAAAAAAGACGAATAAAGACCATCTTCTCCCGTTATTACTCGCATGATCTTGTTGAAAAGCTAATGGAAAAGCCGCCGAAACTCGGTGGAGAAAAAGCAAATTGCACGATCCTTTTTGCCGATATCAGGAATTTTACGCCTTATGCTGAAAAGACCAATCCCGAGGATGTTGGTAAGAAATTGAATGCTTTTCTGGACGAAATGGTTCAATCGATCTTTGCATACCAGGGGAGTGTCGATAAGTTCATCGGTGATTGTGTCATGGCTGTTTTTGGATCACCTGTAAAACTGCGCAATCATGCTTATAATGCATGCCTCGCCGCGGTTGAAATGGTTCAAAAAGCTAAAAAAATCGGCTTCAGGATAGGTATCGGGATAAATACCGGTGATGTGATATGTGGCAATTTTGGTTCCCCGATACGCATGGAATATACGGTCATTGGCGACCCGGTCAATCTGGCTTCAAGGCTCGAGGGCGTTACCAAGCAATATGACTGCAGTATTGTAATGGGTCCTGATACCTATGCCCTGGCCATAACCGATCCTACCGAGTACATGGAATTCAAGGAGCTGGGTAAGGTGAAAGTCAAAGGTAAAGAAGAAGAGATCACGGTCTATACGGTTGAAGCAAGGATCGGAGCATCGGAGTAACCAAGAACAGGAATTATGAAGATGGACGGCAGTCAAATTCTTCTAAATCGCTGTAATCTGTTTTTTTATCACTGTAATCACATAACTCCGGAGGAGTTATGAAGATCGATATTGGTATTTACTACGGGCCTATTGATCTGCTTGTCTATTTGGTACGCAAGAAAGAAGTCGATATTTTTGATATACCGATAGCTCAAATAGCCGAAGAATACCTTGATTATATAAGAAAGATCGAACGCGATGACCTTGAAGATGCCGCAGATTTTCTTTTAATGGCATCAATTTTGATTAGATTGAAAGTCCGATCATTATTGCCCCGTACCCCGGCCGATGAAGAAGAAACAAAACCCATCACACTCATGCAAATCGTTGAGGAATATAAGAAATATAGAGAGATAGCCAGGGCATTCGGTTTAATGGAGGCAGAAACAAGCAAACAATATCCACGGATAAGCCGGGAAGAACCACCGCTTGAGGAAGCTGACGTAGAAAATCTTATTCTGGCCTTCCGCCGCCTCAAACCGCAGGAAGAGAAAAAAATAATCGTCGAGCGTCAGGAAATACCTATCGAAATTATCATTGAGGAGATAAGGATGCTTCTTGGTAAGGTCGGAAAAATAAATTTCCTCGATTTTTTACGGGAAAAAAATGATATTACCGTTGCGGTCGCTTATTTCTTCGGGATGCTTGAGATCGTCAAGCTCGGATATGCCCGGGTCGAACAAAAAGAGGTTTTTGGTGATATCTACGTGACACGGGGACAAAGCGCATGATTTTTCTTTTACCGCTGATGTTCATAGTCCCGGAAGATTCAAATTGCCAGGACTTGCTTGATTACCAGCTTGCGCATTATTTTCCTGACTGGGAAGTGCATTTTGATTCTGCACAGAATGCATTCCGTACATCGCAGGGATGTCTTGACCTGCTGAATTGGTATATTGATCTGAATACAAAATTAGAAGCGTCGTTATCTGATTGGATGGGCGTCAGATATCGCAATGAATTCGTCGGTGATTATGGTAACCATATTAATAATCACAGATTTGAGCCTTTTTTTCAACTATACGAGAAATTGAGGCTTCTTTTTACGGTTACTACACATTATTATAAGGGTGACAATGAGATCGGGTTAGGTTACTTCATCGGCAAAGATTATCTCGATTATCTCGAACTGTTTGTTATCGCTGATGATTTCGACCGTAATTTCTCTTTGAAAGATGTTCACGGAGCTGAAAAAGTCGTTTACAAGCACCATCCCATAATGCTCCGTACTAATTTTAGCAAGTATTGGCAAACCGGCCATGTGGCGGTAAAATTCGAGCTATCGAATAATTACCGTTTACAATCGAGCGAGATAGAACCTGGACAACTACTGAATTATCTTGAGCGAGGTCAGCACCGGTATTTTCATACGCGTCTTTGGCAGGATATTGGAAGGGTGCGATTTGGCACGATCTTTGATCTAAAGCAAGCTACGTTCCTGCAGGAGGATACAACGGGTGTGTTTAATGGCGATCAATTTGAAATTACTGCTGAACCCATGTTGTCGTATAGCATTTCAAAAAAATGGAAACCCACTCTCTATCTGTCCTACAATTACAAAACGCAGTATGATTCGCTGTATACGTTTATAAGTTCAGAAGACAGCATCTTGGATTACGATCGAAATGTCTATGCTTACTTGATCGACCTTGAATTCCATCCGGGCGGAAATTTTATCTGGCATGCTGGTATGCAGCGTCAATTCTATCACAATAACCAGGACCGGGAATTTGCCGAAAGACGTTTGATACTTGGTTTTGAATACCGCTATAAGAATATCTGGTTCTATTTTGTAGAAGCCATGGAAGGTGATTTCCCAACCCCTAAATGGTTGCATAATCACACCTATGTTCAGCTCATGGTGAGGTTCTGACAGTATGAAAAAGAATTACTGTTTGATCCTGACGGACAGCGGTTCAGTCGTTAAAAAATTGCCGGTCGAGAAGGGAAGTTATATCATCGGCAGGTCTGATGATGTCGATCTTGTTATCAGCAGTAAGGATGTTTCCCGGCGCCATGCAAAAGTCGTGCATGACGGCGACAATTTTACGATTGAGGATCTCGATAGTACGAACGGTACTTTTGTCAACGGGAGAAGAGTACTCATGGAAAATTTACAGACCGGCGATGAAATAACGATCGGGGATTTTAAGATCGTCGTTGATGACGGTACTGGAAACTTTTCCTGTCCTGAACTGACTGAGATCGGCAGGAAAGGACAGGAGACAGTAATAATTGAAAAGCAGTTTTCTACATTGAGGGATAAGTTGAAAGACGCGGATCTCAAAGAGGAGTTTAGAACGATCGAGGATGTTGTAAAGAAGAGCCGTAAAAAACTATCGACAATGGCAAACGAAGATAAACTTACCGGGCTGTATAACCGCCAGCATTTTGATAAATTATCTGAGACTGAGTTCAACCAGGCAAAAAGAGAGAATAGAAAATTGTCGATCCTTTTTATTGATATAGATCACTTCAAGGACGTGAATGATACATATGGTCATGACAAAGGTGATGAGGCATTGCGTATCGTTGCTCAGTTGATCCGCGCCTCATGCCGTAAGAGCGACTATGTCGCTCGTTATGGAGGTGAGGAGATCGTTGTCATATTACCCAAAACGATTTCCCGTGATGCCATTCAGGTTGCCCATGATATTAATGCTATCATCGCCCGGCAATCAAAACATTTCCTGGGATTTAAACTGACGGTCAGTATCGGCGTGTCAACCTTTCCTGATGATGGTTTAAGTCTAAAGCAAATCATCAAGAGTGCAGACCTGGCTTTGTATCAGGCAAAAGATGCAGGAAGGAACCGGGTGTGGAAGTTCGATGAAAAAAGAGATTAAATACATCGGTAATTATAAAATACTCGATATTATAGGCAAAGGCGGTATGGCAAACATCTTTACGGCTATCCACATACCTCTGGAGCGTGTCGTGGTAATAAAGGAGATGGGGCGCAGCGAATCGCGACGTAGATTCAAACAAGAAGCACTGATGTCGGCTTCTTTAGAGCATCCCAATATCGTCACCACACATGATTACTTCAGCATCGGGACATCATGCTATCTGGTCCTTGAATACGTCGAAGGTTTGAACCTGGCCGAGATCATCGAACACACGGCACCGCTTCATCCGCAGACGGCAGCGTTGATCGCACGTGAGATCTGCCTGGCGATTCGATACGCTCATAGTAATGGCATTTTGCACCGGGATATCAAACCGACAAATATTTTAATATCTCAAAAAGGAGAGGTGAAGATATCAGACTTCGGAGTAGCACGCAGTGAAGATTCACCCCATCTGACTTCAACCGGTACGGTAGTCGGTACACCATATTACATGTCGCCTGAACAAGCTGAGGGAAAAGATCTAACACTCCAGTCGGATATCTATTCGCTGGGCATCGTGCTTTACGAGATGGTTACCGGCAAAAAGCCTTTTTCCGGAGGGAATTCACAAGCTGTTGCGGCAAAGGTAATAAGGTCAAAATATCCTGTGCCGTTTCTAAAGGATCCTCACCATAGCCTGCGTCTTTCGAGAATTATCAAAAAGGCGATGAAAAAAAGCCTGAATAGACGATATCAAAATATCGATCAGATGTGTCAGGATCTTGAGAGGTTTATCGGCTGGAAGAAGATCGTAAAAAGAGATAAATACCTGAAAGACCTTCCAAAGGAAGTAAATCATATAAAGCAAGTGACAACGATCGTCAGAAAGCCAGGAAAGAAAAAGAAGAAAAGGAGCAAAAGGAGCAAGGCCTTTTATCTGTATATCATCCTCATCTTCATCCTTGCCAGTCTAGTATACTACCTCGTTAGATTGCTAAAATCGTAGAGAAGACAACGTCATTACGTGATTTAGTAATTAAATCATTGGAAAAGACGTAATATCGTTTTGATCGTTTAAAGCGTTTAGATCGTTAATATCGTCTGACAAGGAAAGCACACCAGGAAATCAGAATATCAGTTGGAAGCGTATCAGCATATCAGGACATCAGGTCCCTTTGGTTCCTTTCTCGGTTTCTTCTCCTGCGTACTGCCTAGTCCTTAGTGCTTACTCTAAAGGTCTCTCCATTTCTCCGATACTTCCTTTTTCCGTTTCTCAGTTCCTGGTATATACCTTATTCCCAGCGTCAGCGTGCCTTTTTATTGTAGTCGTCCGATTTATCGGACCAGACAGCAGTATCTGTAGTTGTCCGATTTATCGGACCA
>CAYQPW010000034.1:0-13613 GCA_964419565.1 uncultured bacterium | reverse complement strand
TGACTGGTTTGAAGCCGGTATCAAGTATTTTGACGGCGCATCATGGAACGTCGTTGCTTTGGCCACATACACGGCTGACAACTCTGGGTCATACGATTCGCTCGATGTTTCGGCATATTCATCGTACGATTCCATCCAGGTATATTTTTATTATGATGATGCCAATTCCTGGGCATGGTATGCCGCATTTGATAATGTGTCGATAGACGGGGCGATCCCCCAGGGTTTTCACGATGTCGGAGTTGTCGCCGTACATGTTCCGTCTTATATGCTACCCGGACAGACAGATGATATTGCCGTTACCTTCAAGAATTTCGGAGATTTTACCGAGACCTTTGAAGGGGGTATTACTATCGATTCTTCAGGGACTAATATATATAACGAAACCGCCAATATTACCCTTGATGCCGGTATTGATACGCTGATATCATTTGCTTCTTTTACCTGCGGTATGACAAATGGTTTTGTTTATGACGGTTGTGCTTATACTTATCTTGTCGGTGACATGAACCCGGCGAATGATACTCTGTACTTTCAGATTAACATCATCCAATACTACTGGGAGATACTTGCTGACCTGCCAGTTCAGAGTTCTGGTCACTATGCCGCGACTCTGTACGATGGATTCTATATGGTATTCGGGATTCATCCTTCAGGTCAGTATTTAGATGACACATATCTTTATGATATTTTCAATGATGAATGGTCGCAGGGTCCGGATAATCCATACGGCTGCGGTGCTTATGGTATGGCTTTTGGTGTTGACAGTCTATATTATCGTTTTGGCGGTACTGATGCCTGGCCAACGCCTCTGGACAGGATTGATATTTATGACCCAGGTGCAGGGTTGTGGTCATCAGGTGCGACTATGCCGATACCAAATATGGATATGGCGGGCGGCGTTTATCAAGACTCGCTCATTTATATGTTTGGCGGCGGTAATTGGGGTGGCGGTGTCAGTCCACATACCAATGTTTACTTCTATGATGTCTATTCTGATGTCTGGACTACGGCGACCAATTTCCCTGGTGTAGGTCGTGGTTGTCTTGCTGGTGGTGTCGTCGGTGATTATGCGATAGTCGCTTGTGGTTATGATGGTTCAACTTACCGCACTGACTATATCGTCGGCAATATCGATCCAGCTAATCCGGCAAACATCACCTGGGGTTCGCCAACAACGATCCCTGGTGGTTTTGAAGGCAGGTATCGTGTTTCCAGTGGTGTCGATGCTCCAGCGAGCGCTGCTCAGGAACTCTGGGTGACGTGCGGACAGGGTACTACAAACCCGCAGTGTTCAGATATCTGGTCATATGAACCGATATCTGATACATGGACCAACTGGAACATGCCTAAGAACCTTGCGATCGGTAATGTCAATTCAGTAGCTATTACCTCGACTGCGCTTGGTGACATTGGCGTCTATGTGGTCGGTGGATATACGGGTTCTTATGTAACTGATCATGAAGTCTTCCATACTGGCAAAGTCGCAGTAGAGGAAATGCCTGGTCAGCAGGATCCGTCGTCTGTCTTCGGGTTTGCCGCGAATATGAAGAACCCGACTGATGGTTATTCAGCGATCACCTATACGACAACCAAACCTGGCAAAGTAATGGTTAAGGTCTATGATGGTACTGGTCGTTTGGTCAAGACATTGGTCAATCGTCCACATGAGCCAGCCGGAACCAAGACTGTTTACTGGAATGCCAAGGATGATGAATCACGTGCAGTTGCTAATGGTATTTATTTTGTGAGACTCGAAGCCGATGGTAAAACAGATACCCACAAGCTGATTTTGGTTAAGTAGTCTTTATTTAAAACTGTCCGATGATATTGGTCTGCAAGACATGGGTTGATCTATTGGCGATCATGAAATCTGATTTGTAATCAACCTGTAGATAGGGAGATTTAAAAGATTACTATGAGAGTATAGACAAACACTATTATGGGTCGATGATTATCGTCTTGAAACGCTTAACTTACGAAAAACTGAATATGCGCTGTAAGCGATAAGCACAGCAGCGACGATCCAAAACCAGAAAGGCAGGTTACGCCCCCACACAGCAACATAAGTAAAGGGTGCTATTATAACGATCGCCAATATGATGGCAAAGATCTTAACTTGCCTTCGATTTTTTTTCCCAAGACCACGGGCTATTTTGTATACCGAAAGCCAGAACGGGATGATGCCCGCACAATAGATCGCAGCAAAGATCATGGGATCGACGCCGTAGTTGTTTTTTACCTGGAAAAGCCAATTGTTGATGTAATCGATCATCGGCCCTGGCTACTCTGGTATCTTCAAAAGACGATCTGTTTAAAGATCAAAAATTTTGCAAGGTATTCCAGGCGCTCGAGTTTATATCGCGCACTGGATAAATCTTCACCAACGGTTACTGCACCATACCGGTGAATTACGACGATATCAGTTTTTTTAACAGCTTCGGTCACTGCCTTGGCAAGTTCTGGTGAACCGGGTTTGATATTCGGTATAAAATATACGTCCTTGAGATGTTTTTCCATATTTGGTAAGGCACCAAGATTAAGGGCACCAGGCTGAATACCCATCAAATTGGTAAAGAAAGGGTGAGCAAGGATGACCGCATTGATGTCTTTTCTGTTTTTATATATTCCGAGGTGCATATTCAATTCTATGGAGGGTAAACCCCGGGTGACATTACCGCTCGTATCTACTTTTAAAATATTGCTTGGTTTAAGATCAGCTTTGCACAGACCAGTTGCGGTTATGTATATTTCCTCACCGCTGCGTACGCTTATGTTCCCGTTCGTTGCGTAAATATAGTCTTTTTTGTAGAGGATCGCGCCGGTTTTTATTATCTCGCGGACGATCTGTTCTTTTTTCATCCGATAAACTCCTGCTCAGGCATATAGGGTCGCAGAACATCAGGGATCTTGATACGTCCGTCTCTAGTCTGATAATTTTCCAAAAGAGCGATAAAAACCCTGGGGGTTGCCAGACCAGAGCCATTCATTGTACAGACATAGTCTACCTTACCCTTTGCAGTTCGATAGCGGATATTTGCGCGACGTGCTTGATACTGTTCGTAGATGCTAACTGAAGATACTTCGAGCCATTCTTTCATGCCCGCGGCATATATTTCGATATCATATGTTTTTGCTGCGGCAAAGGTCATGTCACCGGAGCACAATAGCATGATCCGGTAGGGTAACCCGAGTAATTTGACCGCTTGTTCAGCATCGGTCAGAAGTTTCTCGAATTCCTCATGGCCATGCTCAGGGACCGTGTATTTCACAAGCTCGATCTTATTGAATTGATGGACCCTCTTGATGCCGCGAACATCCTTACCATAGGAACCTGCCTCGCGCCGGAAACAAGGTGTATATGCAGCATAACAAATGGGCAGAACCTTCTCGGGTATTATCTCTTCACGGTGCATATTGGTCAGCGGTACTTCGGCGGTCGGGCAAAGGTAAAGTCCGTCATCGCGACATTTATACATATCGCTTTCCAGTTTTGGTAGCTGACCCGTTCCGTACAGACATTCGGTCGGATTTAGAACCGGTGGTATGATTTCAGTATAACCGTGTTTGACAGTATGTAGATCGAGGAAAAAATTGATCAGTGCTCTTTCTAATTTTGCACCGATACCTTTGTAGAGAATAAAGCGCGAGCCAGATACCTTAGCTGCCCTTTTAAGATCGAGGATATCGAGAGCTTCTGCGATTTCCCAGTGTGTAAGCGCATTAAACTCAAAATCAGGGGCTTTTTTAAGGCCGCGGATAAATCCGTTGTCATCACTGCCTTTCCCGACCGGGACTGAAACATGGGGTATATTAGGTATCCATTTTACCGCTTCAAAAAATTTTTCGTCGATTTCTTTTTGTTCTCTATCCAACCCTTTTACCTTTTCTGCCAGATCTTTTGCTTGTTTCATTAGTTTTTGCGGGTCTTTCCTTTCACGTTTGAGTCTGCCGACTTTTTCCGATAGCGCATTGCGTTGATGTTTTAATTCCTGGATTTCCGTTATTATCGAGCGCCTTTGCGTGTCGAGTTCGATTATTCCGTCGAGATCGACGTTTTCGTGGCGGTCTAATAGTGCCTGGCGTATAATGCCCGGGTCGTCTTTGAGCAGTTTTAGATCGATCATCCCGATATTATACTCTATATTTCCTGTAAGTCAACGAGATGAGGTAGAGCAGTCATTGACACTCAGACATATTTAGATAAAATAGGCTATGGAGCTTGGCTTTGGAAAAGAAACCGTTAGTTGCGATGTTTCAAAACATAATATATTGGGGATATTGGAGTGCGGAAGACACGATATAAAACCTTTAAAATATCTTCTTGAGCAGAGTTTACTGAACCCTATAGGAAAACCTCGATTAAAGGAACTGTTGCAGAGAAACAAACCGCGCGACCTGGTCATTATCGTATCTGATATAACCCGTTCAATCGCAGATTACGATAAGATCCTGTCTTTTTTAGTCAGTGAGATAGTAGATGCCGGTATCGATGAAAAGAATATCGAGTTTATGGTCGCCTTAGGTACCCATCGCAAACATACACCTGAAGAAAATAAATCCCTTTTCAGTAACCTCTTATCCGATTTTAAATTCTCTTTTCATGATTGCCATAATGATCTTGTTGCGATCGGTAAAACGAGCAGCGGTCTTGAGGTACAGGTTAACAGGCGAGTTAGAGCCGCTGATTTTGTTATCGCTACAGGAAGGATCAATTTTCATTACCTGGCCGGTTTTTCCGGGGGCCGGAAATCGATACTCCCGGGGATTGCTTCTTATGAAACGATCAGAAATAATCACTGTAAATTAAAGCGCGAGGGTGTTTTGCTGGGTAAGATCGAGTCCAATATAATCGCTCAGGAGATGGCTGAAGCAGCTCAGCTTTTCGGGGTCGATTATTTAGTGAATGTTATTGAAACGAATGATAAACGTGTTGCTGATGTTTTTTGTGGTGACATAATTCAAGCTCATAAAAAGGGTATTGAGTATTTCAAAGCGGAACATGTGTCAGGGATCGACAGGCAAGCAGACTGTGTAATAATCTCTGCTGGCGGGTATCCAAAAGACAGAACATTCTTCAATGGTCACAAGGTGCTTAATAACGCGGTCAGTGCGGTACGCAGGGGAGGTTCAATAATCCTGGTTGCAGAATGCCCGGATGGTGTCGGCAATCCGGAATTCGAGAGGCATCTGGTCGATAATAATATAGCAGAGTTGTCGCATTTCCCAGAAGCAAAGATTGAAGTTGGGGGACACCGTGCTTTTCAGACCTCCAGACTTTTAGAAGACTACAAAATTTATGTGTTGTCAAAATTGGATCCGGCGTTATTGTCGCAGATGAAGTTCACACCAGTGAAGGATATTGACAGCGCAATAGCTCAGGTTAAAAAAGATCATGGTCAGGATCTCAAGATATATATTGTCCCTGACGGGCGTTCAGTCCTCGCGACGGTAAATGGTCGATGTCAAAATTAGTCTTAAGATAGAGTTTTGAATTTGGTTGTTTGTATTTTTAGCATTGTTTAGTATTTAAGATTTATTGTTAAGGAGGTTACGATTATGTTGATGCAGAAATTACGGAAAAATATTAAATATGTCCTAATAGTTGCTCTTGCTGGGTTTTTACTTTTGATATTTTTTCAGTGGGGTGCTAATATTACGGGCAGGCAGGATAAGCCGCAAACAGATATCGCGAAGATAGACGGTGTTACTGTTTCTTTTAGAGATTACCTGGGATTTATACGAGCTAAAGAGGCGGAAAACAAAAATGTCACGCCGGATCAGATCTGGGCATTATTGCTTGAGGAGATGATGTGGAATAAGCTGATCAGGGAAGAAAAAATCCGTGTGACCGATATGGAGATATTGGCCATTATAAGAAATAATCCGCCGCGCGAAATTTACGAGTCAGAATATATGAAAAACGAACAGGGTGAATTTGATTACAACAAATACATTGAGTTATTGAAAGCACCACAGAGTCGCACCTGGCTTATTGAATATGAATACAGGTTACGAAAAGAAATACCAAGGGAAAAACTGCGCTCCCTGCTATCGAGTTTTGGCTGGACATCACCCTTTGAGGATAGTATTGGTTTGGCTCTTCAGATGGTCAGATATGATATCGCTTATTTGCAGCTGCCGATGTTCCGTGCCCGGGCTCTATTGGATATAACTGATGAAGAGGTAAAGCAGTATTATGCCAGTCACGCCGACGAGTTTATCGAACCCGAACAACGGATATTGAAATTCGTATTTTTTGAGAGGGAACCAGCCCACTATGACACAGTGGATGCGAGAGAACGCATCGAAGATTTCTTGGTCAGGATAGAAGAGGGTGAAAATTTTCTTGAATTGGCCCAGGAAATTTCTGATGACACACTCGTTATAATGACTTTCAAAGGTAGCGCTGGTTTAAAACCGTACCTGATGAATGTCTATGAGAATATGAAAAACGGAGAAATCTCCGGGATTATCGACGCGTCGCACGGTTATGAAGTAATAAAGCGCATTGACAAAGGGAAGATATATAAAATGAAAGCAGAGATAGAAGTGTCTCAAACTACGATCGGCGAGATATATGATAAGATATTGTCTTTTAAAGAAACGGCTCGTGAAATAGGTTTTGATTCGACCGCTGCAGAACTGGGCATTCAAGTACGTCAGACCTATCCAATGGACCCGGATAATGTCAACTTTCCGGTACGTGATACCAAGAGATTCGCCGAATTTGTCGCCAAAGCCAAAGGTGATATGATCGGCGGACCGTTCAGCAGTATAGCCGGGTATTATCTCCTGGCACTCGACTCAATAATACCAAAAAATAAGCCAGGCTTTGAGCAGATCGTGTCGAAAGTGAGAATGGCCATTGAGCAAAAAAAATTGGCAGGTATCATGACCGAATATCTTACCCGGACATATGAAAAAATAGCTGCCGGACAATCACTTGAGGAACTCGCCGCAAATGATACGATGTTGTTTTTCAGGCAACAGGAAGGTTTGAATCTTACACAGCTCCAGATGGGCTTAGGCGGTGAGTTTGCAGGTTTGGTAGCGACCCTTGAAAAAGGTCAGTTATCCAAGCCATTAGCTCTTGATTGGGCAGGGTACATAATCCGCTGCGACGGAAAGACCACGCTGCAGTTTGACAGTACAATGATCATGCCGCTTCAGATGAAAAAACAATCCCGTCTTCAGGAGGTAACGATCGATCTTTTTACACCAAAAGAGATTGAAGATAACCGGGATGAGTTTTTTGTTGATTAATCCGGTGTTTCATTCGAGGAAATAACCCAGCAATCCTTTGCCGATTTCGACATCAGGTATTTCCTTTATTCTTATTTTAAAATCATAGCGCCAAATATCGCCCAGTTGTGTGAAATTGAAGACTGCTTCCCAGCAATGCATATTTCGGTTCAGCCCAAAGCTGTAGTCGACCAATTTTTTCTCGTTCCAGTCATACCGTGCTGAATAGGTCATTGACCAATTATGGGTCGGCTCTACCTTACCATTGAACCATACCTGATACTGTCCCTCTTTTGTATAATTCTGATTTAGATTGAGCGAGAAAAAATCAGTCTCTAATCCTGCAATATTAGTTATTGTATAGGTATATCCCTTATCATAAGGATTGAGTGAACCTCTAATCTGAGTTGCAAAACTGGTGATCGGTTTGGGGAATGGATTGTAGGGGAGCTCGAGTCGGGCGTTGATGAGCGAGAGCGAATCAGTGAGCAGATTGTAGGAGCTGTTCATATCGAGCTTGGCAAGGATTTTCTTCTCTTCTTTAATGCCGATTTTTGCTTCGAATATCTGGTCTAACCCAAAACCAATGCTATTTTTTTTATTAAAACTCGTAATGCCGCTGACCGTCGGGAATCTTGAAAAAGCAAAATCCGGCGTATATGAATATGTGACCTTTGGTAATGCTTTATGGAGCAGGCTTTTTATGCCAAAAACCTGTATATTAAATACCCGATACAGATTCGTACTCGCTGTTGTTTCAAAAGAATATCCGAAGCGTACGGGCATAGGATTTCCCGCAGTATCTTTATCGAATGTCGCGAGGTCGAGGTTTATCTTTGGGGAGATCGTGAACAGATTCAGGATATTTTGCTGCATTGAAGGTGCTGTCTGAACATTTGCCCCGGTAACCTCATTGGCACCCAATGAATCACTTGTTCTGTATCTATTTATATGTCCTGAAAGCGAATAGCTGATAAAAGAAAAGAGTAAATTCGAAGGACCCGAGATCGTATAAAACGGCAATTTTTCAGTTACCGAGGTGGTTGTCGTATCGACGAACTTTTCTTTTCTTTCATAAGAAAAACTGTTCTTGTAACCGCTGATACTGCGACTGAGTGTTGCTTGAGAAACGATCTCTTGTTCCAGCCATAAAGGCGTTGTATCAGCATATGCCTGTTGATAGGTGTTATCACTGAGATATTTTATATCGCAGTTGAAACTCGAACCAAAGAGAAAATATGGTGAGTTATTACGTGCCTGGATCGTGAACCTTTCACGTTTGGAATCAGTTTCTCTTATATAGGAACCATATATTGAGCCCTTAGTAAAAGGTGAAAAATCCCAGACACCTTCGAAACGGGGCATAACTCCTTTTTTCTCCATCGCATCAAGTTGCAGAGTTACATCGGCATAATCTGATACGACTATGTAGTATGCAAAACCCTGGATATATTTCCCGAAATCGCGAGAATTCCCTATTTTAAAAGGCAAAAGACCTGATTTTCTCTGGGATGATATGGGAACAAACCAGAAAGGTGCGGCCATTACCGGTATATCGTGGATATACAGTACTATCGGGCGTGCGATCACCATGTCGCCCAGATATACCTTCATCTTTGGCGAATAGAAATAGTAATGTGGCGGCGTATCACTGCATGTTGTATATTTCCCGTTATATGCGTTTACCGTATTTTCATCTATCCAGTATATTTCTTTACCATCGAGGAAACCCTTATCGATTTGAGTTATTCCGTGTGACATCATTGCTTTTTTATTCTTAATATTATAACGAAGATAGTCACCCCTTATTGAATCATCAAGCTGTCTAAGATCGCATGTGCCGAATGCTTCAAGGATATTGCTATCAATATAATAGTAAGCGCTGTCACTTGTCAACCGGATATCTTTATAAATGAATGTCGATGAATCTATCAATATTATCATAGAACGTTCTATGTCATAGATGATTTTCTTGGCTTGGTATTCAACTATATCGAAAGTATCGACCAGACTTGTGTCTTGTTGGATATCCGTACCTTGATCCTGAGCAAAGATAAGGTAAAAAAGAAGGATCATTCCTTAAGGATTTCTTTGTAGCTGTCTAATACGACCTTATAATATTTCAAAGCTTTTTCTTCGTCACCCAGCGCACGATATATGTCGGCAAGACCTTCGTTAAGCGCAACGAGTAGTTCCAGATCGACTGAATCCTTCCTGCGCTGGCATAAATCCAGGGCTTGAGTGTAGTAGTTTATCCCTGATTCATAACCGCCTTTTTTAATGGCGAGATTTGCTGATTTCATCAGGAACTCTATTGCTTTTTTATAGTCTTCCGCCTTTAAATAATGGAATGCTGCTTGTTCTTCAAACCCCTGGATGCGTCGGTAATAATCAGCGAGACGTGAGTGTCGGTTCTGCTTATCTTCTATCAAACTATAAATTTCACTGTGGAGCAGTGGAGATTTGAATATGTAATTGCTGTAATATCTCTGCAGATATTCTCTGTCGACAAAATAATCGAATAAGAAAAAGCTCTTGTCATCGACCGGCAATTCACCCGGATTTATTTCAACTCCAGCTACGGCAAGGCTTAATATGAATTCTATTTTGTCGTGTTCAAGAAGGTCGAGTCTTCTTTTCACCGTGGTTTCAATGTCATGGAAAGCGAGGTTGAAATTTGACAGTGCGCTTTCCCCCCGATATTGATTATAAAGATAGATGGTTTTTTCTTCTTTATACAACTGAAGGTATTGCATGACATGGAAAGGAGTAGTTGGTGGCAGGGTGATCTTTTCGTCGGTTATTTTTTCGATGAGATTTTCCAACCGTTTTTTTTCAATGCTTCTTAGTTCGAATTCCTTTAATCCTGAAATACCTATTTCCGACATTGCTGATGAAAAAATGAACTGGACATTCTCTTCAGCGAGTTTCTTCATTAATTGCTCGATAAAATTCATTGACGAAGCATCCATATTTTCGACATCTTCGATTATTATCATTACCGGGTTATTCCATGAAATGCGTCTTACCGCTTCAGCAACACTCTGCGATATTATTTCAACCCGGGTTTTGACTTCAAGTTTTTCCAGGATCGATTCTTCTTCATTCAAATTCAGAAAATCCAATATCGCCAGATAGGTTGTGCCGATATCCATGATCTCAAGAGATCTTAACCTCTTCTCGATAACCGTTTGTTTTTCTTCAATGCTTTCTATATCATAGACACCGAGTATCTGCGTTACAATATCAGTTATCGGTTTCAGGGTGCGCCCTATGCTGTAGGATGGACAAAAAGTCCTGTATATCTCTTTTTCATTCCACTGTTCGGTAACCTGATCGAGGAATACTGTTTTACCACACCCCTGGTGACCAACAACCAATACCGCATTAGCTACGGTCAGCAGATTTTTTAGAGAATCGATCTCGGACTTTCTCGACAGTATTAATCCTTCTTTTTCCTGTACCGGGAAAATCAGCTCACCAACCGCTTTGTCGACACGGCATACGAGTATCTGACTCGACATCCCCTCGATCGAAAGCATACCGAGAGATGATAAAGAGAATCTTTCGATTACCTGCTTTTCGATTTCTTCAGAGATCAGGATTTCCTGGAACTTAGCGATCTTAGCAAGCCCCTTGGCAAGTCCGAGATACTGGGAAAAGCCAAAGCGAGCTTCTGGGTAGCTTTCTCGCAGTTTCAGTAAACAAGATATGATGTTGATATCACGACTACGGGCAACGATCATATCTTTTTCCGTTTGAATAATATTACCTGAAAATTTTTCTATATTAAAAATGATATCCTGGAATTTCTCCTGATGTAGATCGCGAATGAAGATGCTTAGAAAATATTCCATGTTTGCTCCTGTCGATGATGATAGTTCATAATTAAATAACGAACGCCCTTGTTAACAACGTGCTGAAAGGATGAAATCTAAATTCGGTGTTATTGTTCATCGTTGCCACTATAATATCAGGGGCAAATTCGCTTATAACCTGCAGACAGGCACCGCAAGGTAAAATGAAATCGATTTGTGGTGAATAAACCAAAAGGATCTTGAATTTCTTTTCACCTTCGGTAAGTGCCTTGAATAAAGCGACTCTTTCGGCACATATTGATAATGAATAAGAACTATTCTCGATATTTGCGCCACTGTAAATCCGGTCACTCTTGCAAAGAACACCAGCGCCAACCTGGATCTTTGAATAAGGGGCGTATGCATTTTTAACAGCTTTCTTCACTGCCTTGATCAACTCCTTGGAGAGAGTTCTGCTACGCGAGGCAGGCGTCGAGGAAATCTTGGCCATTTTTTACTCCATTAATATCGAGATAGCGATCGATAGTCTTGGCTAAATCGGAAAACGTCTTTCTGATACCGAGGTTCTGACCGTTCTGTTTTGCAGTTAGCCCCAGGATCGGAACATATTCACGCGAATGATCAGTAGAAGGTGTCGTTGGATCATTACCATGGTCAGCGGTAATGAATAGGATGTCATCTTTATCGATATTGTCTACGATCTGACCGATCCCTTCATCGATTTCGATTAATCCTTGTTTGAAACCATCGATATTATTACGGTGACCCCAATCCATGTCAAACTGCACAAAGTTGGTGATTATGAGCCCGTCACCAGACTGTTTCATTGCCTGAAGAGTTAGCTCGATACATTCTGAGTCATTAACTGAGTGGTATGAATCCGTATAACCGCGAAGACCAAACAATTCATCGATTTTGCCGATCGCAATAACCTCAAGACCGCGATCTTTTGCCAGATCAAGCAAAGTCGGTTCAGGCGGGGCTATTGAGAAATCACGGCGTTCCTTGGTCCGATAAAAATCAGGTGATTTTCCAGCAAACGGACGCGCAATGACACGTCCAACCTGATTTTCACCGGTCAATAATGAACGGGCAACCTCACAAAATCTATATAATTCGGATATGTCAAAAACATCGATGTGGCATGCGATCTGGAAAACACTATCTGCTGAAGTGTAGACAATGGGTTTTTTTGTAGCGATATGTTCATCACCGAGTTTCTTAATAATCTCGGTACCTGAAGCAGCGATATTCCCCAATATCTTATGGTTAATCTTTGTTTCAAATTCTTCGATAATATCTTCGGGAAAGCCGTCAGGATATGTTGGGAATGGTTTATCGAGGATGATACCGAATAATTCCCAATGACCTGATGTTGAATCCTTGCCCGGTGATAGCTCAGCCATTCTGCCAAAAGACGCGAGTGGTTTATCGGCTGGTGTAATCCCCATAATAGGTATTATATTCCCCAATCCGAGTCTTTCAAGGACTGGTAATTGTAAACCACCGCAGTGCTGCGCAAGATTACCCAGGGTATTACTGCCCTGGTCGCCATATTGTGCTGCATCAGGCAGCTCGCCGATGCCCACTCCGTCCAGAATGAGCACGATAGCTCTTTTCATATAGAAAATTATATATATATTTCGTATTTTGTAAAGCCCGCAGGTGCTAAGAACAAGGAATATTCCAAAGGCAAAGATGTATGTATAGATAGAGGAGGTTATCATGAAAGATCATAAAGCAATGTATGGAGTACGCTTGAGAGTTGGCATATTTTCCAGTGTTGTGATCTTCGCTATGCTCTTTGTTTTCATACCGTATAGTGAGCCACAACCCTATGAATTAAAAAGGGATATCGCGACGATCATTGAATTTATCCCCACAGAAATAGACCGTATTGATGAGCCACCACCTGAGGATCGTCCCAGTGTAGTCGCTGAAGCAGCAGATCAGGTGACCGATGAAACTCAGGTAACGATCGCGGATACCGATCTTCGGGAAAATCCAATAAGAATAACTCCGGTCGGTCCGGACATTGAGATCGTGCCATATTATAAGCTTGAGGTAAAGCCTAAACCGGTTTATAGTGCAGTGCCGGAGTATCCACCCCTTCCACTTAAAGCCGGCATTGAAGGTACAACGGTAGTCAAGATGCTCGTTGATGTTGATGGTCGTGTTATCGACGTCAAGATATTAAAGTCGAGCGGTAATCAGTCGCTCGATCAAGCGGCGATTGCAGCGGCGATGAAATCGACCTTTACCCCGGCAAGACAGCGCGACAAACTGGTTCGGGTATGGGTCGCTCGACCAGTGCGGTTCCAATTGAAATGATGATCGTATAAAGAAAAAACCCCGCTAAAAGCGGGGTTTTTTCTTACAAATCGCGCGTATATGATTATTTCACAAGAATCATCTTGTGGGTATCGACTTTACCATCGGCTTGGAGCCGGACAAAGTAGACACCATTAGCGACTGTACGTGAACCATCATCCTTAGCATTCCAGTAAACAGTCTTGGTTCCGGCTGGCTCATGTGGACGATTGACCAATG
>CAYQPW010000033.1:0-16344 GCA_964419565.1 uncultured bacterium | reverse complement strand
AGGACTTAACCTAACACCTCACGGCACGAGCTGACGACAGCCATGCAGCACCTGTACTGACTTTCCACCAGAGGTGGAATCCCTCACCTTTCGGTTTAGTACTATCAGCATGTCAAGCCCAGGTAAGGTTCTTCGCGTTGCCTCGAATTAAACCACATCCTCCACCGCTTGTGCGGGTCCCCGTCAATTCCTTTGAGTTTCACCCTTGCGAGCGTACTCCCCAGGCGGTACACTTAACAGGTTACCTACGGCACGTACTATAAAAGCGCATGCCAAGTGTACATCGTTTAAGGCTGGGACTACCGGGGTATCTAATCCCGTTCGCTCCCCCAGCTTTCGTGTTTCAGTGTCAGGACCGAATGATCATAACCCGAAGGATAAAATTATTCGGCTCCTCATACGAGGAACATACTAGAGAGCCGCCTTCGCCATCGGCATTCCTCGCGATATCCACGCATTCTACCGCTACACCGCGAGTTCCACTCTCCCCTCATGTCCTCAATCCCGATAGTTTCAGATGCACTTCAACAGTTAAGCCGTTGGATTTCACAACTGACCCATCAGGACACCTACACACCCTTTACGCCCAGTGATTCCGGACAACGCTTGCCTCCTCCGTATTACCGCGGCTGCTGGCACGGAGTTAGCCGAGGCTTCCTCGAGGGGTACCGTCATTATCGTTCCCCTCAACAGAGGTTTACATCCCGAGGGACTTCATCCCTCACGCGGCGTCGCTGGGTCAGGCTTGCGCCCATTGCCCAAATTTCTAGACTGCTGCCTCCCGTAGGAGTTGGGACCGTGTCGCAGTTCCCATGTGGGGGGTCATGCTCTCACACCCCCTACCCGTCATAGTCTTGGTGAGCTGTTATCTCACCAACAAACTGATAGGCCAAAAATCCATCAAAGAGCGACCGAAGCCTTTCCTCATAGAACTTGTGTTCGATGAGAATATGGAGAATTAGCTCCGATTTCTCGGAGTTGTACTCCACTCTAAGGAAAGTTATTTTTGTATTACTCACCCGTTCGCCACTAGCGCTATTCTGTATTGCTACAAAATAGCAACCCGTTCGACTTGCATGTCTAAGACACGCCGCCAGCGTTAGTCCTGAGCCAGGATCAAACCCTCCATAGAAATGACTTTATCATTTCGATTACAATGAATGGAAAAAAGATAACAGTGATATTAAATCACCGGGATCGATCCTCTATCATCGTAATCGGAGGAATTGGATTACTTCCAATTACTTGGACCTAATACTCTGGACAAATTTTGGTTAAATTAATTGTCAAAGATCGCGATTTCTTTTGTTAAGCATTTCTATTATAGCCAAAATAAAATACTTGTCAAGAGGGAAGTTAACTCAATTAAAGAGTATGATCTTCCCCCATCATTGATATAATCCTCGAGAGCAGTTGCTTCAAGATTTGACCCCAAAGGTAGTGCCTGATAAACAGTCTTGTTTGACTCTTGTGCCCGGCATGATGATACAATTTTTACCGATATTTAACGTCGATTTTATCGCTGCTTTTTTTCCGACGACGGTTATTCCGGTGAACAGGTGTTTTGGGAAATCCCTGTTGGGCGAGTTTATGCCCGAACCCAATGTCGTTGATCTACCTATTTTTACGGATTTGTCAATAATGCATCTGTTTATCACAGCTTGCGAATTCACGATCGATTCATGGAAGATTATTGAATCAGAAATCTTTGCGTTCTTATGGACACGGACACCAGGAGATATTATGGAATTGGTGACCTGACCTTCAATTACGCAACCGCGTGCGATCAGTGAATTCTGTACTCTTGCATTGCGGCTAAAATAAGTCGAGGGTCGGTCGCCAATCTCACCTTTAACTGAAAAATTAGTCTTAACCTGCCAGGTCCTCAGGTCAATGTATGAGCGTCCGCTTAATAAATCCATGTTTGCCTGCCAATACGCGTCGATTGTTCCGACATCCCGCCAGTAACCGTTAAAGACAAATCCGTAGACCCGCTTTTTCTTCGACATGACCGGTATTATATCTCTGGCGAAATCAAAGCCGTCTTTTTTCGCAGCGATTTGCAGGGCGCGCACCAGCCATTCTTTTCTAAAAACATATACTCCCATTGATGCGAGATTGGATCTTGGCTCAGCCGGTTTTTCTACCCATCCAGTAATTTGATTGTGTTCATTGATCGAAGCTATACCAAAATGATGGGCGTCTTTTTTTGGCACTTTAATAAGACATACTGTAGCATGGGCCTTGCATTGAATATGGAATTTGATCAATGACCTGTAATCCATGTTATAAATGTGATCGCCGGAAACAACCAGAACTAGTTCTGGTGAGAAGTCTTCGATAAAATCTATATTTTGATAAACCGCGTCTGACGTGCCTTTATACCAATCAGACATCACCTCACCAGTTTTTGGCGGCAGGATTTCTACTGACCGGGTACGTCCGAACAGGTCCCATGGTTTACCATTATCGATATGGGCCATCAAAGAAAGAGGTTTGTATTGAGTAAGAACACCCACCACGTCCACGTTTGAGTTTGCGATATTACTCATCGTGAAATCGATGATACGATATATTGAACCAAAAGGGATCGCTGGTTTTGCACGTTCGCGCGCCAAGATATTTAATCTTGAACCAACACCTCCGGCAAGTAGCATGGCCACGATATTTTTTTTCATATCACGGTGCTTCCCGGTTGGATGTCATTATTTGTTATGCGGGCCGAAGGATATATAACAGTGTTCGCGCCAATTCGAGTATGGTCAGGTATCGATGAATTTTTACCGAGCACGGTTATTCCGGAGCCTAGAAATTTATTATGGTTTTTCGATTTCACTTTATTGCCGAACCCGCCGATAATACTATGCTCACCGATCTTTGCATCTTTGTCACAGATCACTTTTTTCAACCGGGCAAAAGGAGCGATCTTGACATCGTGAAAGATGATCGAATCACTCACCACAGCACCATGTGCAACTCTTACGCCCGGAGATAATATCGAATTCCTTACATCTCCCTCTATTATACATTCATCACTTACAACTGAGTTGCTTACCGCACCTTTTATATATGCGGGTGTTCGGTCACGGTATTTACAACGTTCAAGAAGATTCGTTCTGATCTGCCATTTATTGAGGTTGATCCGGTGTTTGATCAGATCCATGTTCGTTCCATAGTAGGATGCAATGGTGCGCGCGTAGGCCCAATAGTCATTGAATATATAGGCATAAGTCTTTCGATCGGCGATAATTCTGGGGATAATATCACGTCCAAATTCATGAGATGATTCAGCTGCATTGTCTTTTAGCACGTTGAGAATGTATTTAGTTCGGAAAATATACAGCGTCATGGAAACCAGATCAGATGGTGGCGAAGATGGTTTTTCCAGGTATTTTATGAGTCGTTGTTCTTTGTTCGTAATGCCGTAACCAAAACGACTGCTCTTTGTGCGTATTTTTGTGAAGCAGATTGTCGCATCCGCTTTTTTCTCGAGATGAAATTCGATCATCGGTGTATAGTCCATTCGGTATATATGATCAGCCGCGGCCACTAGGATGTGCTCGGGCAAGAATTCTTCAATGTAAGAGATGTTCTGGTAAACTGCATCTGCCGTGCCCCGGTACCAATCTGAACCTTTGAACCCGCTGTAAGGAGCTAAAATTCTGATCGCTCTTTTGCGACCGACATAATCCCAATGCTCGCCGCTACTTATATGACGCACCAGATCCTGGGGTCGATACTGTGATAGAATGCCGACGTTTTCGATACCTGAATGCATCAGATTGCTCAGTACAAAATCAATGATGCGGTATATGCCGAAAATGGTAACGGATGCTTTGGCTCGTGTCTCAGTCAGGCAAAGAAGCTCATCGACTCTACCTCCTGCAAGGACAAGCGCGAGGATATTATCCATCAGTGTATTATAGAAAAGATTAGGAAGTAAGTCAATATATGCAGCTTATAAAAGCATTCGTTGTTCGGTTTCGAAATGCGATTCGTTTTTCGATAATCGTTGTCGTTAAACGAAGCCTTTTTCACAAAACCGAAACGCATTTCCCAAGCGCGACCGATTTTTTTTATCCGATCGTTGTTCTTACGATATTCTCTTTTTCTTCGACCGGTGTGCTGCATATTACATTAATAACCTGAGCATCTCGGAAATAACGTTCAACCGGGTAATCTTTCATATATCCATAACCGCCGTATATCTGGATTGCCTGGGTTGTGATCTCGACAGCCGACTGTCCAGAGTAGTACTTGGCTATCGAAGACGCATTTGCGAAATTTTCATTGGCATCGCGTTTCATCGCCGCGTCATAGGTAAGGAGGCGAACCGCTTCGATCCTTATTATCGCATCGGCGATCTTTTCTCTAACCATACCAAAATTGATGATCGCTTGATCGAATTGAATCCTTTCTTTGGCATACTTTATTGCATTTTCAATTGCGCCTTGAGCAATACCCAGGGCGATTGCAGATAAGAAAATTCCGCCTATATTTTTTATTTGAGCAAGGATCTTGTCGCCCTGATTCTCAACACCGAGCAATGCATTCTGTGATACTGTACAATTCTCAAAAACGAGTTCACCGATACCAGCACTTTTTAACCCGATCGCACTGGCATTTTTAATGATTCTTAGACCTGCCATATCATTTTCAAGGACAAAGGCCGAGAGTCCGGTGTTCTCCTGTGAAGTCGGTATGATTACGATTATCGGACCGTTCGCTGCGGCATTCAGAACAAAGGGATTTCTTCCATTGATGACAAAATCATCGCCCTGTTTATTTATCTTCAAGTCGTTCGTGGAGAATTCGGCAAACCCCCCGATGATATCACCGCACGCTGCTTTGGGGATGAATTTTTTCTTCATCTCATCACTGCCGAATTCGAGGATCGGATAAGCAAAAAAGGCATTATGGACCGTGACGATAACGGCCGTTGATGCGCAGACTTTACTCAATTCTTCAAGCGATACAACAGTGCCTATTGTATCGAGTGCTGCACCGTTCATCTCTTCAGGGATGAGCGCGCCGAGAATGCCCATTTCACCAAGCTGTTTGATATTATCAAGAGGTATGCTGCACGTTTTTTCGAATTCATCGACCTTATCCAGAATAACCTGTTGGGCGAATTTTCTCAGCTCATTTTGGAGGAGTGTGCATTCTTGATTCAACTTCATTTTTCCTCCTGCTTTTGTTTCTTTCCAACATCTCTTGTCAGTTCAAGGGCGATAACAGAACGTTGAATCTCATTAGTCCCTTCATATATCTGAGTGATCTTGGCGTCGCGTAGTCGTTTTTCAATATAATGTTCTTTGAGTGTCCCATGAGGGCCCATGAGGGCGATAGCTTCTGAACAGACCTTGACGGCGATATCTGATGGATAGAGTTTAGAGAATGATGATGCTTTCGAAAAACCCTTTATTCCGGAATCGATCATCCGTGACGTTGCATAGATCAAAGCCCGTGCCGCTTCGATTTCTGTTGCCATATCGGCGATTTTTCTCTGAACATACTGATTGTTCATGAGGTCGTGTTTATACAAGAAGTCCAATGCATCTTCATAGGCTCCCTGGGCAATGCCAAGGGCGATAGCTCCGACCCCGGGTCGAGCCCGGTCAAAATTACGCATCGTATAAATAAATCCAAGACCTTCCTTGCCCATGAGATTTTCTTTGGGGACCCGGCAATCTTCAAAAACCAGTTCAGAGGTAACCGATGCCCTTATCCCCATCTTATTCTCTTCTTTTCCGTACGATATCCCAGGAAATTCTTTTTCCACGATGAATCCTGAAATGCCGCGTGGACCGCGGGTCTTGTCAGTTGAGGCGAGTACTGTAAAAACATCAGAAACGAAAGCGTTCGAGATGAACTGCTTAACACCGTTCAGGATATAGAAATCCCCTTCTTTGCGGGCGGTTGTTTGGATATTGGCAGCGTCACTGCCAGCCTGGGCTTCAGTGAGACCGAAAGCACAGAGTTGTTCACCCGTTGCGATCTTTGGCAAATACTTTTTCTTTTGTTCGTCATTGGCAAAATGCACGATCGGTCCGCTGCCCAATGCACCAACTGCATAAGAAGTTGCGATTCCCGCGCAAACCCGGGAGATTTCCTCGACCGCGATGCACATGTCCATGATCCGACCACCGGTGCCGCCGTATTCAGTGGGAATAAAAATTCTAAACATGCCCCTTTTCCCCATTTCTTTGACAAGCTCAAGAGGAAACTCGGCTTTATCGTCAAACTCGTAACGAACTGCACGCACCATATTTTCAGCGATTTCATGAGCTTTTTCCTTGAGTTCTTTTTCTTGGTCGTTAAAAAAATAATCCATTCATCCTCCTTCTGTACAAAGCATGGAACGCAATACGGTTACGAAGCCCGTATTGTTTGTTCGTTTTTTATGTATTTTAGGTGAGAACGTTACCAACACCTTTATAGACGAAACGGGCGTCGCTGCCACCACCCTAAAATGATTTCCTAGTTTACCCTATTTTACCATTATGTCAAGTTATCTTAAACTTCAATATTTGACTTGACATCGAAATGAAAATGTATATTATTATTCGATATGTTGCTAATTTTGATATTGATGGCGCAGGGGATAAATGTCGAAGCTTTTGATACACCAAACGATGATGGTTCAAGCATAACGATAAGATGGATTCCTGATACCCAGTATGAATTCTTTCAAATTCTCAGATCATTGGACCCGGATGAGGGATTTGAACCGCTTGCCCAATTACCGGGTGATTACGCGGAATTCATCGATCGAGGCCTTCAATCGGGTCAGCAATATTACTATCTTGTAAAAGCCGTGCAAAAGGAGCAAGAAACCAGTTCCGAGATAATCGGGCCGGTATTGCCAAAAGCACAGATCTTCGATGCAGGACGTGCTAATATACTCGTTACCATCATAATCCTTTTTGCCGCGATACTTTTTTATATTGCGATAGCCCGGCGCGGTGAGAAGTTATATATAAGGAAGATTCCAGCGCTAACTGCGATGGAAGAGGCTATCGGTCGTGCTACAGAAATGGGTAAACCAGTATTGTACGTGCCGGGTATAATGGATATTGATGATCCGCAGACAATAGCATCGATGAGTATCCTTTCCAAGGTCGCTGAAAAAACTGCTGAGTACGGAACACCTCTGTACGTACCAACGAGCAAGGCCATGGCAATGACTATGGCTCAACAGGTAGTCAAGGAAGCTGCGATGAAAGTCGGTCGACCAGATTGGTTCAATGCCGATAATATTCGTTACCTCACGGATGACCAATTCGGTTATGTGTCAGCAGTTGACGGTATAATGATGAGAGAGAAACCAGCAACCAATTTTTATTTGGGAACTTTTTATGCAGAATCATTGATCCTGGCAGAAACAGGACACGCGACCGGTGCTATTCAGGTCGCAGGTACGGCGATGCCCGACCAGTTGCCGTTTTTTGTTGCAGCCTGCGATTTCACGCTGCTAGGAGAAGAGCTCTATGCTGCGAGTGCCTATCTTTCACAGGAACCTGTGCAACTTGGTTCTTTAAAAGGACAGGATTTGGGTAAACTATTAATTATCTTGATAATTATTATCGGTGTTGCAAGCCGCGTATTCGGCCTGCCGTTTTTATATAATCTACTCAACGTACAACAATAATGAAAAGAACGATACCTTTGATCATTGTTTTTGGTTGTGGTATATTCATGTTAATTTCATTCTTTATTCCATTGCGATGGGTTCAGGATACTTCGCAACTACTGCAAACCTGGTATTTGGGTGTCATCGCATTTTTTGTTTTCATCGGTATAGCCAATATCGTCAGAGTAAATGTCAATAAGATACAAAGAAAACTGGCCGATTGGCAATACAGTATTATTCTGCTGGTCTTTCTTTTTGTGATGATCGGAGCCGGTATATTTGGCGGTCCAGAAGGTGGCCTTTTCAATTATCTATTTCACAATTTCCAAATCCCTCTTAGCGCCACGATGTTTTCACTGCTCGCTTTTTTTGTCGCATCGGCGGCTTTTCGTGCATTCCGGGCGAGAAACCCCGAAGCAACATTGTTGCTTATTGCCGCGGTATTGGTTATGGTCGGCAGGGTGCCGGTCGGCTACTGGATATGGCACGGATTTCCTGATCTTGTAGAATGGTTGATGCAAGTCCCGAATACTGCAGCTAAAAGAGGGATTATCCTTGGTATTGACCTCGGTCTGATCTCCATGGCTTTACGTGTACTCTTGGGTATCGAAAGAAGTTATATGGGCGGAAAGGATTGATAGATGACAGATAACAGATTACAGATTTTAGATTTTAAATATTTATTTTAAAGAACAAGGATAAGATGAAGCTTCTTGAACGGCTCGCAAAAATTGACCGAAGAATAATATTCTTGCTCGTCGGTCTTGCCGCTATCATCCCCCTGTTAATACCGATCGGCTTGCCCGTAGATATTACCAAGCCGGTACAGAATGTCTACGACACGATCGAATCTCTACCTGAGGGATCGATCGTCGTCGTATCGGTGGATTATGATCCAGGGAGTGAAGCCGAGCTTTATCCAGCTACGCTTGCCTTTATCGAGCATTGTTTCCGCAGGAATCTGCGCGTATATATGATGGGTCTTTGGCCTGCTGGCATAGCGCTCGGTAATGATGCTCTTGCTGAGATCGCACCAAAATATAATAAAGAATACGGTGTCGATTATATAAATATTGGCTATAAACCCGGCGGTCCAGTGATGTTATTGACGCTGGGTCGGAGCGTCGCAGATATTGTGAATGCAGATTATGCAGGAACCCCGATCGATTCTTTCCCACTCGGCCGTGCCGTGAAAACGGCACGTGATATGAGCGTGGTGATGACGTTTTCCGCCGGTGACCCCGGTATCTTACACTGGATAATATATTTCAATGCCCGGTTCGGTAATGTGATATGTGGTTCAACAACTGCGATATCAGCTCCCCGGCAATACCAATACCTTGCCTCAGGTCAGTTGATCGGTTTGCTCGGTGGGTTAAAAGGTGCAGCTGAATATGAAACATTGGTCGATAGAAAAGACCGGGCAATCGCGGGCATGGATTCTCAATCAATAGTCCATGTTCTCCTCGTTATCTTTATTATCATCGGCAATATCATCCTGCTGAGCGAACGGAGAAAAAAATAATGTTGACGTCCGTTGGTATTTGGATCGCTGCATTATTGACACTTGCGATATATTCTTTCCTTTATAAAGACAATCCGATATACAAAGTAGCCGAACATATCTTTGTCGGTGTATCAGCAGGTTATTGGGCAGTAGTACTCTGGTCAAATTACGCCTGGCCGAATCTTTTTGAACCACTGGTCAGACAGGGTAATCTCCTTTTTATAATACCGATCATCATTGGTCTTATGATGTTTGCTCCGTTTATTCCAAAGGTTAGCTGGTTGGTGCGTATCCCGCTTACCTTTACCATGGGTGTTTCCATGGCTCTTGTCATTATTCAAACAGTGCAGGGTGAGATTCTTCCCCAGGTGCGGGCGACTTTTCTACCGCTTGTTGGAGTTCCTTTGTTTCAAATGGTTTCGAATCTTTTAATAATTCTTGGAGTGATATTTACACTTATTTTTTTCTATTTTTCAAAACCCCATAAAGGTGCTCTCGGTATAGCGGCAAAGATCGGTATCTGGTTCATGATGGTATCTTTCGGCGCATCGTTCGGTTATACGATTATGGCGCGTATTTCTCTTTTGATCGGTCGGATGTATTTCTTGCTCCACGATTGGTTGCATCTGATATAATGGTCAGTTTTGAAATAAATCTTAAAGAATTTTTGCTGGGTGATGTCCTTCAATTCCTGGCACGTGTCAAGAAATCCGGAGTTCTCAAAGTTCAGGGCGGTGCATCAGGTGAAATATACTTAAGGGATGGTTTGGTCATTCATGCTACGGATGGTACTGATAAAGGAATGGAAGCCCTTTTAAACCTTTCCTTTGTCAATCTCGAAACCGGAAGTTTTGAAGCCGGTGCCGACGCACCGGAAACCACGATATCTGATGATCTTGGTAAGCTAACCGAGAATATTGAAAAAAGGCGTATCGAATTTGAGGAGATAAGAAAGAACATGCCGCCTATGGATACGATCTACAGTAAGTCAACGCGCGATTTGGAATCAGCGGTTGCCTTACGAAGAACAGATTGGCAAATTCTTGCTCTGGTTGATGGCAAGCGTCAATTAGGCGACGTGATCACAGAATCAAAGATCGGCGGCTATGAAGCAGCGAAGACGATAACCTGGTTAAGAGAGCAGGGTTTGATATTTGATCCTTCTGAGGCTGAACGTATCATGTCGAAATTATCAGGATTCTTGCGGATTGTGTTTGAAGATTTCGGTAAGAATGGGCTGAATTGGATAAAGCAGTGGGCAGAAGATGATGCCGAAAATAAAAAGATCTTTGAAGCATTAGATATTAATGAAGATACTTTTAAAATCAGTGCGGTCGGTGAACTTACTCAATCTCAAATAGACCAGGGCATAGATAATTTTCTGAAATACTTAGAAGCAAAAGGACCCAAGCTTTATGGCAAAGTCCTTTTTAAGAAGAAATGGCAGGGTTTTAAGAACAAAATTAAAACTAAATAGAACGAGTAATGGAAGCCCTTGATAAAATAGAAGACATAATTAGCTATGCGCTTGTAAATGCTGAGGATGGCTCTGTTTTCCAGGAAAAAAGCACGGGCGATGTACCGGTTGGAGATCTAACCGCTTTTTTTTCCTCTGCCGGCGAAGTGATAAGAGACAGCCTTTTCATGGGAAATATTAAATGCCTATCGCTTTGCTATGGGAACAATCGTCTTGTTATTTTCCCGCATGAATCCAAATACATCGGGGTCGAGATAGCAAGAGGCAAAGAACCCATTGAGATAATTGAAAAAGTGGTTTCTTCACTTACCATTGAGCAAGCACCTGAAATCGAGTTGCCGCGCAGTATCGGTTCCAAGGTCAAACAGATCAACCTGCTCGTCGATGAATTTGGCGGTGCCGACAAAAAAACACACTGGCTTGAATTGTTAAAACAAGGTTTGGATGTTCTGGGCGGTGATATTCTGCCCCTTGTTGGTATTATCAATGAAGCATTGGCTTTCCGGGAAAATCCGCCGGCTGAAAAAGAAGATGATTTTGTTCAGGGATTGCGTTCAATAATCGATTTTCTTGTTAAAAAAGCAGTTGAAGAAATGGGTTCTTCTCAGGCAAGGGCAAAAGTTCAAGCAGTCATTGAAAGGATGAAGTAAGATGGCGCAGGCATTACTCGATAGTTTTGAAGAAAAAGGTTTGTCCTGTCCATTCATTGCTGAGCGTTCCGGTAGTGTGATCGTCGCATCAAGCGGTGAATCGATGAAAAGCGAAATCACTCAAATGACGACGGTGATATTCGAGACGATAGGTGCGGTTGGAGATATTGATATTGACCAGATAGAAATATTGGCTGATGCAAAGTGTCTTGTTCTTGCGCTCGATAGAAAGAATCTATTAGGTAGTCTTTTCGACCAATCCGAGGGACTTGTTTTAGGGGATGTATGGTCGACCCTTCAGGAACTTAGAGAACAATCGAGCGGTGTTGCCGTTGCTGAAAAGGAAAAGGTTGAAAAGGAACTAAAAGAAATCCCTGAGGAAAAACCAAGCGCCGTACCTGAGGAAAAACCTGAGGAGAAACCCGAAGAAAAACCAAAGGTCAAGATTGATGCGAGCATTTTGGATACCATGAAAGATTCAATGAAGGATTATCTGGGTGATTTTACAGACCGTATTTTCAAGAATCAGCTGAAGGCACAACGTATAAAAACAGAAGAATTCTATGATGCTGATGCACGTCGTTTGATTTTCGCCCTTGGTAAGGCAGCCGGTATGATAATCGGCCCTTCGAAAGGACATAAAATGACCAATAGACTATTAGAGTTACTAAAATGAGAAATCTTATGGGAGTGTTTAGGATTTCGATATTAGACATTAGAATTTATCTTTGAGGGGGTAAATATGCTTCAAAATTTCATAATTTCTGCACCATTTGGAATTGACCCTGGAACCTATCAATCACTGGCCGTGATCCCTAATTATATATTGGTCCTGGGAGCAATTTTATTATGGCTTGCCTTTATTGTATTAGGGATCATTGCACATCGTTACCAGATCGTTTTGGGTGAGCGTACAAACTGGCAGTTCATGGTTTTTGCTCCAACGGGTATTCTTGTTTTTGCGCTTATTCAACTGTATTATTGTGGTTTCGGTGGCAAAATGATGTTACCAAAAGGTGGTTTGAATTACCTCGCATATGGTTTATTCTTGATTTCCGGTATCCTTTCACTGATCGCTAATTTCAGATTCTATAAAGTAACAAAAGGAGGATGATATGAGAGCGGATATTCCTGCGGAAATATTATTTATTGTCGCTATTTTATTAACGATAGTATCACTGGTGATTTTTGGCCTGATAATCAAACGTTTACTCGTTCTTATTAAAGGCAAAGTCATCTGGATATTCCCGATTCTCGGTAGTTTGTTTCTACTTGCGCTCGCAGTATTTCATATCTATCGGATGCTATTTTATTTTCCACTATTAGGAACAGCAGGACCGGCAGATCTTTTTGATCTGATTGTAGGATCGCTAAGCCTCTCGCGCATTGAGAGTTTTTTATTGCTGGGTTCTGGTCTATTTTCCCTTATTGGTGGTGTGCTGTATTATGCAGCAAGTTCCAAGTAAAATCCCGTTTAAACTAACTTGACTTTACAATGTTGACGGGTATAATAACCTAATGAAAGGAGGAAATATATGCTAAGGGATTTTCAGTTGGGTGTTGAAGGTGGCGGTGGTTTTGTTATGTGGTTTTTGCTCATATGTGCAGTAATTGGTATCGGTATTATTTTAGAAAGACTCTACAGCCTTTTCCTCAAGGCAAGACTTAATCCAAAATCCTTCCATGAAAAACTGACTTCAACGATTGATTCACAGGGTATTGATGCAGGAATTGCGCTGTGTGATCAGACCGCGGCGCCAGTGGCAAAAATTCTAAGGGCGATCCTGGAAAAAGCGGATAAGGGAAAGGATGCCATGGAAGAAATGGTTTCTCGTAGTGCCGCAACAGAGCTTGCCTTTCTTGATCGTGGCATGGCTTTACTCGGCGGTCTTACAACCGTCTCGCCTTTTCTTGGTTTCTTGGGAACAGTCATCGGCATGATCACTGCTTTTGCTGCAATCGCTCTTGCCGGAGAAGTGGAACCGACTGTTGTTGCCAGTGGTATTTCGACGGCACTTATCACTACCAAATGGGGATTAATCATTGCGACGCCACTTGCGATAATTCACATTCTCTTCTCAACCAGAGTCGATGGATATACGCGCGATATGGAAGAAGCAGCAAGTTCACTTATCGATTACCTGATTGAGTCGTACGCCAAAAGGAAAAAATAATGCAGCTGCGGGAAAAGAAAAAGAGAGTATACGGTATCCCGACCGGTTCAATGGGTGATGTTGCGTTTTTGATTCTCCTTTTCTTCCTTGTATCGACTGTTTTCACAAAAGACAAAGGTCTAAAAATGCTTCTTCCAGAAAAAACGACCGATCAGGAAAAAGTAACTGTCGTGCCCGAAAACATTATCACCCTGGCGATCAATCCGGCTGGCGAGGTAAAGGTCAAGGCTGCTGGCCATGATGAGTATCTAACCAGGCAGGAATATGATAGAATAAGGGGTATTGTTGAGGAGAAATTGCTTGAACGTGATACCCTGCTCGTCATTTCCTTGCGTGCCAGCAAGGAAGCGCCTTATTCAAGTATGGTTCACGTGCTTGATCAGGTAAAACTCGCAAAGGTAACGACCGCAGATGGCCGGGAATTGTCCGCACGTAAAATAAGTCTAATACCAACTAGTGAGGAATAATGAGAAAAAGTATTGTTAGATTGGCCGCAAAATCCGATGAAATACCCACTGCATCGACCGCTGATATCGCGTTTCTTCTGATTTTATTTTTCATGGTTACAACAGTTTTTAGACCAACAGTTTTACGCATACTTTATCAGCTACCAGACGCGGAGTCCACTGAGAGAATATTAATACGCCGTAATGTCAGTTATATCTGGGTGGATAAGGACAGCAGAATTTATATCGACGATCACATTGTGAGTGTCGATGTGCTGGCCGGAAAGGTAGCGCCCAAGATCTGGGATAACCCCGAACTTATAACTATGCTCAATGTTGATCAAGACGTTAATTATGGAGTGGTCGACGGCATCCTCGATCAGTTAAAAGAAGCAAAGGCTTTCAAAATCACCTTTGCAACAGAATTTAGGAGATAATGATGCGCGATCTTAAAATGATGTACGGGGTATATTTAAGAGTCGGAATGTTTTCCAGTTTAATACTCGTAATCCTCGTTTTTCTCTTGGTTCCATATTCTGAGCCCCAACCCTATAAACTCAAAACCGAGATCGTAACGATGGTTGAGGAAATTTCGGCTCAGATGGAAAAGTATGAAGAACCACCGCCAATGGAACGACCTAAGGTGGCGGTTGAAGCGGAAAGCGAAGTTGCTGAGGAAGCAGTTGAAACAATTGCGACAACAGAGTTTCAGGAGGATCTGATAAGGACCATGCCCACTGGACCTGATATTGAAATCGTCCCCTATTACAAAGTCGAAGTCAAACCCCAGCCGGTTTTCAATCCGGTTCCGAAATACCCTGAACTGGCAAAACAAGCAGGCATTGAAGGTACGACTGTTGTGAAAATGCTTGTTGATATAGATGGTAGCGTGAGGGATGTTAAGATACTGAAGTCAAGCGGCAATCAAATGCTCGACCAATCAGCCCTTGCTGCAGCAAAACAATCTAAATTTACACCCGCGAAACAGCGGGATAAATTCGTCCGTGTTTGGGTCTCCAGACCGTTTAGATTCAAGCTGCAGTGAGGAATTACGGCGGTTTTTAGCCACTTGACAAGCAGTTCAATTCAATTATAATTCTATAGAGGGAAAAAGGAGGTGAGGCGATCAGAAAACAGACAAAATGTTGGACGAAGGATAGAAAAACAATATACATAATGGCAATGGAGGACATTATGTATATTATTAATAATAAGGAGGAACAAAGAAAGGAGGATTGACCATGAAGAAGAGCCTTCTTAGCCTCTTAATGATTGTAGGTATGGTATTAGTCACCTGCGGGAATGAGCCACCAGAAGAATTCTACAACGGAACACCAGAAGACAGCACAGCGATTCAAACTCTGCTCGATAACAACCCCGAACTCCAGGTCGGTGTCGATATGTTCGACACAAGCCTGATTGCAGTCACATTGCCGGCAGTAAATTTCGTGGTTTCAGACAGCTACTATCGGGTGGACTCGACGATCATTAAGCAGCATGTTGATATGTGTGGTTTTAGACATATCGATAGGAATCTTAACTATGATTTCTGGTTCGCTAAAGATACTACATGTACAGTATATTTGTACGATACTTTCGGTGTCTACTCGTACATGCATTGGAATGAGCGGCAAACTGGGTACTATTTCTGGCAAGGCGATACCGGTATTGCTTTAGATACGGTTCTCGTTGACAGTACTGGTGGTAGTGATTCATTGGCTATGACCGGTAATGGCTATCGGATCATTTTCTTTGATTACGATGGTACTGATTGGGATCTAAAGAGAATATCGTACGGGACGTATAATTTCCCGGCAGCCGGTACTGATGTCCCGAGCATTCAAGAAGTGAAATTGATATGTGATAATGGGGATCGAGATTCGATAATCCAATCGACTTATGACACGCTCTATACAGGACATGTTATGAACCGTTTTCGGGCGGTCGATTCGCTTCTCGTCATTGATTATGCAAACCTGACGTCGGATAGTCTTTTGACGATCCAGACAGTCCTTGGTTTTGGTACGATCACTGATACAATGGTTCAGTGGTATGCATCGATAGGTGGCGAGAATAGAGTCCATTTGCCTGGTGGTATTGGTGCACTGAAAATAACCGGTTCTGGCATTACCAATCTCTATATTGAATGCGTTGTGCAAGGTGGTTACTATTATGTCCAACCACGTGGTGAATATGAATCACAAGTGTGGCTCGTACCAGTGAGAATACAATAGGAGGTATGCAATGAAGAAACTGTTATGCCTATTATTTGTCGGGGTCTTGTTGTTTGCATCTGACTACGGTAGAATATCTGGTCGGGTTACTGATGAGGAGACAGGTGAGGCCCTGATCGGTGCTGACGTTTATTTGCAGGGTACTGAATTGGGTGCGGCAACCGATGTTAGTGGTGAGTATTCGATCCTTTATGTGCCGGTCGGAACGTATCAGGTAGTTGCT
>CAYQPW010000032.1:22113-23418 GCA_964419565.1 uncultured bacterium | reverse complement strand
GCGCCCGTGGCTCAATTGGATAGAGCGGCGGACTACGGATCCGCAGGTTAGGCGTTCGAATCGCCTCGGGCGTATACTCCACCAAAGGTGGAGTTGATGGCAGTGATAAAAAGAAAGATTCCTGCGATAAAAAATAATGAAAAGAAAAATGATGAAAGAGGAGAGACATCCAGTAACTGAGGAAATAATTGCGGCATGTTACCGAGTTCACAATGAATTGGGTCCTGTCTTTGTCGAAAGAATATATTCACGAGCACTTCAGCAAGCTTTAGAAAAAACTGATCTGTCATTTGAAACTGAGAAAGAATACCCAGTTGCATTTGAGGGTGTGAGAGTTGGTAAATTCAGAGCGGATTTCGTCATCAATGATAGTGTTATTGTTGAACTTAAAAGCCTAGAAGGTAATATTCCCAAACTTCATGAATCGCAAATTATCTCATATTTGAAGGCTTCTGGGATACGAACAGGTTTGATTGTAAATTTCGGTAATCTAAAATGCCAGATCCGCCGCCTAATGCTATGAATATCTCTGTTATCTTTCTGTTGTATCTTTGTAATCAAAGAGCGGAGTTCAGATGACCGATGAATTTTTCATGAACGAAGCTCTTAAAGAAGCGCAAAAGGCATTTGATGCAGATGAGGTGCCGATCGGTGCGGTCGCGGTATATAAGAACCAAATCATCGGACGCGGACACAACCGGACTGAGCAATTACAAGACCCGACTGCGCATGCTGAGATCATCGCGATAACTGCCGCAGCAAATGCACTGGGTTGTTGGCGGCTTGAAGATGTTACTGTTTACACGACTATTGAGCCGTGTATAATGTGTGCAGGTGCGCTTGTCCTTGCACGTGTAAAAAAAATTGTATTTGGCGCGCGGGATGAAAGATTCGGCGGCTGCGGTTCGGTTTTTAATATCATCAGCGAAAAAAAATTGAATCACCAGGTGGAAGTAGAAGAAGGCCTATTAAAAGAACAAGCCGCCAGGTTGATGAAAGAGTTTTTTAAAAAGAAAAGAGAGAAGAAAGATGGAAAAGAAAGCAGCAAAAGATCGCTGCGGTAGCAGCTAATTCACATAGCGTGAATTAGCGGTTTCTCAACCAAATTAAAATTTGGGAGAAATCGGAAGGGGGTGTCTCCCTAAACAAGGTACCGTGCGTTCAAGGATTTGCTAATAGCAGCTGGAACGTAACTGACGTTTGAGATGGTAGTGCGTGGAGTTAGTGAGCGTAGAACGGGGGATTAAAGGCATCCGAAGAAGTTTTGATGCTTTAACAAAAGTTTTTTGGATAAAAGGGGGTGTC
>CAYQPW010000032.1:0-22013 GCA_964419565.1 uncultured bacterium | reverse complement strand
CCCTTTGGAGAGATGGCCGAGTGGACGAAGGCGCGCGACTCGAAATCGCGTATCCCGCAAGGGGTCGGGGGTTCAAATCCCTCTCTCTCCGCCATCAGAGTATACTTCAGACGTAAGAGTAAGCTATTCAAGGTCGGGGGTTTTCCGTTTCATTCATCAAATGAATTAAACACCAAGGAGACGGAATCCTCGGTACGGGACAAATCCCTCTCTCTCCGCCCCGCACCTTTCAAGTCATATGAGATTAATGCAGGAGGGTGATTTATGTACTATGTCTATATTATTAAAAAGTGTAGCTGTAAGGAGACATATTTTGGCTATACAACCAATCTCAAAAGGAGATTTCAAGAACATAATATTACTGGCAATAAATGGGAGTTGGTGTACTATGAGGCGTACAAGGCTCGAAAAGATGCTATGCTAAGGGAAAAGAGGTTGAAATATTCTGGTAAAGCACTTGGTCAATTGAAGCGACGTATACCACAGAGCCTTGTATGACTTGAAAGGTGTACGGAATAAAAAAAAAGGCGGGCAAAGCCCGCCTTTTTAATACAATATAATGGTCTATTTACATGCCAAGCGGGAATGTTACTCCGAGCTGGACGTAAATAGGATTTGTCGTTGATGGATCGGCGTCTTTCGTATAGGTGAATTTGTTGAGACCACCCTCTAGATAAGCATTAAAGCCACCAAAACCCATTTCACCACCAAGACCTGCTTTTAACGCAAAGGTCATATAATCTAGTGGTGCATCTTCCATACCCATGTCAAACCAGAAACCCATAACAAGATAGGGCTGGAATGATGCAGGCATCGGGAATTTGATGAGTAGGTCTGATGAAATGCCAGTACCGAGGTGCAATGATTTTGCATTCTCAGGAAGCATAACGCTCAACAAACCAGCGCGCCAGTCAACAATCGGCATAATTGGTACACGCGCATCACCTTTGATGCAGAGATAACGACCATCTTTTGCAACATCCTCATATGCAACGCCGAGGCCAAGCGTAAGACCATACAAACCACTTAACATTGAAGCAGCTATTGCTATAGCAAAAAGCTTTTTCATTGTACCTCCTTTTCCATTTTGCAATTATATATATAATTAAAACTTTGTCAAGAGGCAATATATACATACCGTTAGGGATTTAAGTCTCGCTGATCCCATGTTCTTGTAGATGATCTTTGCCTAGTTCTTTGCTGCAATAATTTTTTCTATTCTGGACACGAGGATGTCTGCCGCGACTGGATCGTTGAAATCAATGTAATAAAGACTCCATCTTTTTTTGATCTTCCTTGCGACAATGATTTTTGTGCCGTCTAAAGAGAGTCTTGGATTCCAATCAGGTTGGGAATTATAGGTGAGCCTGAACAGCTTCTCATTTTTTAGATCAAAACGATATATCTCCCATTCCCCATCACGATTTGATTTGAAGTAGAGTGTTTGACCGGTTAACAATGGGTCATTATCATCAGCGTCACTTTTGTATAAGATCTTTTCACTACCACCATTTTTACTCATTATATATATATTTTCACTACCGTTTCTTTTAGAAGAAAATACGATTGATTTTCCGTCTGAAGAAAATTTGGGAAAACCATCCCAATAATTGTTTTTTGTTAACCGTTTTGGTTTTTTCTTTTCAATATCGAGTTTGTATATTTCCCACTTGTACGGATCATCCATGTTCGATACAAAAACGATTTCTTTGCCGTCTGGAGAAAAAGCAGGAGAGAAATCCTGCGCTGCATTCTCGGTTATCTGCACAACCTCTTTTGTCTTCATATCATAAGTATAGAGCTCATCATCACCATCAACGCTGGAAACAAAGATGATCTTATCGCCAGCAGGTGAAAAATCGGGGTCGGTGTTCATCCCGCTCACAGTAATTTTCTTGATAACCTTGCCATTGATCTCGGTCAGATAAATATTCGCCACGTCGCTCTTTGCTGCTGCGATCGCCAGTATTTTACCGTCCGGGCTGAGAGCTCCTTTGAATTGGTTCATTCCCTTCATCGGTATCGGTTTCCAGGTATAGGGATCTATTTTCAGGAATGTCGCCAGCATTTCCCGTAAAGGGGCATTATCTTTAAATCGCGCGGTTGTGTCGAGCGAAACTAGTTTTAAGTAATGCTTTAAGGATTTACTCGTTGAATCCAAATGTGCATAACTGAGACTCAAATTAAAATATATTTCGGGGTTCAATGTGTCGGCTTTCAATGCGGTCTCTAACGCTTTAACTGCTTTGCCATAATCACCTTTTTGAACCGCGTTAATTCCTTTTTCAAATTCATTTTTCCGTGAACAGAATACGATCAGCATGATTATGACCGCAAGAATGATTTTAGGGATGCGATTAATTATCTGTGCATTTGTTTTTTGCTTCATATCTCCTCACATTTTTAAAAAGTTTAATACCGATATTTACCGCTGCGGTTAGCCCTGATGCTTCGGCACGATTTTTTCCGGCGATATCCAATGCTGCGCCATATAATGGCGACAGTCTAATTATAGGCAAACCAAGGGTGAAATTCAAGCCATTCTTTTTTGACTTTAAATAGATCATCGCCTGATCATGATACATCGCGAGGAAACCATCGAGTCTCCGATCAAAAAGAGAGTCAGCAGGATATGGTCCATAACAATCGATACCTCTTTTTTTTGCGGAGACTATGCTGCTTTGTATTTTTTCATCTTCGCCGAGACTGAATTCATGCGCATGAGGGTTTAAAGAACTAACACCGATAGACGGATGGGTGATGCCAAAATATCGCTGCAGTCCGTGGTCAAGAAGCATGATTTTCTGCAGCACTGTTTTTGGGTCTATTCTTTTAAAGACATCACGTAAGGGTATATGCGTCGTTAGAAGCATGATCCTTTTATTACGCCAGATGCCTACCATAGCAAACTCCTTAGTTTTAAAGAAATCGGCCAGGTATTCAGTATGACCACAGAACCCGGGTCGATTTTGACGGATTACATCTTTGACTATCGGCGGCGTGATGAGGACATCCGGGGCATTATTCAGAGCAGATTTGAGTGCCTGCATCGCTACCTGTCCGGTTTTTCGAGAAGGCTTTCCGTATTTGAATTGTATGTAACTGGTGCAGTCATATATCATATTACGAATAGACCGGTAGTTGTGTAATAGTCCCGTGTCGTGAGCAGTTTTTTCAAGAATGTTTCTATTTCCGTAAATCTTGATGTCTTTGATTTGCCTAAATGAGGGTAGACTTTTAAGTATTATTTCTGGACCGATACCAGCAGGATCACCGAGTGTAATATAGATCTTCATGAAGAGAGTTCTTCGTAAAAAAGATCCTTATTTTGTTTACATATATTGCCTTTTGGTATCTTCAATACCTTTATTTTTCGTATGCCCTGAAGTGTATCGATTTCTAATATGTCACCTTCCCGGATTTGCTTTGATGCCTTCGAACTATGACCATTAACCCTTATTAAATTGCTCTGGCACAGTGTTTTTACCACATTTCTTCTTTTAAAAATGAGCATATTCTTAAAAAGAAGATCAAGACGCATACTCTATTATAGAATAATTTTCAGGGAAGTCAACACCATGACCCAATACCACTCTTGACAGATCTCCAATATTCGATATAATAGGGTGTCTTATAGGAGGTTTTAACGACACTTACGATGTTTGATGTCCCGACGAAATGAATTATTCCTAACGATCTGCGGAGATATAGTAGTATTATCCGCAGTATACTTTATTAGCTGGAAAGCCTCTGCAATCAACGCATCAATCGCTAGCTGGCATGCGTTATTTGGTAATTGCGTTTTTGTGATTTTCTGGCTTTTTCTTTTTCAGACCTTTGATCTATATGAATCCCGACCAAAAATCCAGATCATAAACGAGCTATTCAAGTTATTCCGGGTTGTGGGTATCGGGCTACTTATAATTTTTGGTCTTGCTTATTTAGTAGATATTGACTTTATGAAGGCCCGCGGATTCATACCTTCATATTTAGTCATGCTTCCTTCGATATTAGTCTGGCGATTTTTTTGGCGTGGTTTGGTTGGTGAATACGTAAAATCGCTGCCTGAGAAAGTCTTAATATTTCAAAACGGAGACTCCATTGATAATTACAGCAACTTTAATGTCGTTAAGAAGGTAAAACTCGCTAAGATAAATCCGGTAGTTCCCGAGGCCGTTCTGAATCATGATGATGTTGACGGCATAATCATCGAGAGCAATGGCAGTGATAAGAAGAATATTCTGAATGTTATCTCCCGGCTTGCGGCAACAAATTACGAGATATTCATATCTCCAAAGCTCTATCCAGTAGTATATCAATATTTCCTTGTTCAGAAAATATCCGATTCGCCGTTCTTAAAAATAATATTCCATCCCTTATCGAGCTGGGACCAATTTCTAAAACGGGTCGTCGATGTTTCTATCTCATTGATAGCATTATTAATATTGACTCCATTTCTCTCGTTGATCGCTTTGTTTATAAGAATTGATTCTGAAGGACCTGTACTCTACAAGCAAAGAAGATTAGGATTGCGCGGCAAAGAGTTCATTCTTTACAAATTTCGTTCAATGATCAGCGATGCTGAAAAGCATACTGGTCCGATCTGGGCTGAGAAAAATGATCGAAGGATAACGAGAATGGGACAGATATTAAGGCCTTTGAGATTAGATGAAGTGCCTCAGTTAATTAACGTTCTCAAAGGTGATATGAGTTTTGTTGGTCCGCGTCCGGAAAGACCGGCGTTTTTGAAGCAGCTACAAGAAGCTATTCCACTGTATACGCTACGACTAACAGTACATCCAGGCATCACCGGATTGGCTCAGGTCAAACATGCATATGATATATCGGTTGAGGATGTTAAGCGCAAGCTTGAGTATGATCTGCAGTATATAAATGACATGTCTCTGAGATTGGATCTAAAGATATTTCTAAAGACGATCTTGACCGTGTTAAAAAAAGAGGGAGCACACTAGATGCATAGGGTAGAATGCATGGTGCAAAGTGCCTAGGGCAAAGAGTGTCGAGAGTCGGGCATCGTTCCTAAGTATGTTGACTTCAATGTAAGTTACGGTATAATCCAGGAATGGCTAAAAGCATCACCATTTTTCTTTTCATCACAAGCAGTATGTTATTGGGTCAGCAGCTTCCTCTTGAATGGTCGCAGTCTTATAGCACATACGATATCGCTGGAGTACATGATCCTGGTGCGTATTCATTTGGTTTTGCGATCGACAACTATGCGCTTTATAGTTCTTCATCTGATTCAATCGCTTATGACACACGCAGATTCGATATATTCGCCAGAATAGGTGTTTTTAAAAATTTTGAGTTTGAAATCAAATTCTCCTCTCCTACATCAGGTGTCATCGCCGGTAAATATAAATTCTGGTCGGGTTTTCTTGATGCGGCCTTTAAAATCGGTTTCGGATATATGAAGGGTACGCGGATTGGTTTTTTGACCGATTATGTCTTTGATTTTTACCCAACTTTATTTTTTACCAGGAAGATATCTGAAAAGATTAAAATATACTACGCGCCGAGAATTATTTATTCAGTACACCCAAGAGACCGGCAAGAACATTCGACCCGGGAACCTCGTGATATATTTCAATTTGGTCATGGTTTAGGTATAGCTATTGGAGATGATTTTATGATAATGCCTGAGGGTAACTGGCTCTTTGGTGACAATGAAGGCGTCAAATATACGGTTAATCAATTTGGACTCGGCGTAAGTCTAAGGTTGCGTCAGGGACGTTAAACATACGTTTAATCCATAAATTATTACTACATGCAGCCTCGGTTGGTTTTTTTTCTTTTGTCCCTTGCTTTTCTTAAATGGAATTCATCAAGCAGAACTCGGATCGCTTTATTCAATGTTTGTTTTTTCATAAAAATATTTATTGATAGTTCGGAAGTTGTAATAAGTTCAATGTGTATTTTTGTTTTTGCCATGGTATTGAAAGTTGTAGATAGTATCGTGTGGTCTGAACCGATACCGCGGCCGATAATACTCAGTGAACAGATATCAGTTGTTTCCTCAACATGAGCTACACCGATCCGTTTAACCATGCTGCCCAGGATCATCTTAACCTGGTCACGTTCACTAAGTGGAGTGATAAAAGACAGATCGAATTTCTTGGCATAAGAAACACCATGAAAGAAAAATTTCAGGGTTACACCGCCGTTGGTTAATTCAGTCACGATCTGTGAGACATAATGAGATCTTCTCGGCACTTGAGTAAGCGTCACCAGATAAAGAGATTTACTATGAGTGATCGCTTTGGGTCGGGGTCTTTCAATACCCTCAAGATCTGTTATCAAAGTGCCGGGTTTATTATTAAGACTATTACGAACTTCAACCGGGATCTTATATTTTGCGGCGATACATGATGCGCGCGGGTGGAGTACCTTGGCTCCCCGGCTTGACAGCTCAAGCATTTCATCGTAACAAAGGCGATCGATCTTTTTTGCACCGGGGAATAACTTTGGATCTTCAGCATAGACACCATCAACATCTGTATATATCAGGCATTTTTCAGCTTTTAGTGCAGCACTCAAAGCGAGTGCAGTTGTGTCAGAACCGCCGCGTCCCAGAGTCGTTATCTCTTTTTCTTGACTCACTCCCTGGAAACCACATACGACCGGTATTTTTTTCTCGGTAAGCGCTTTTTTAATACGGTCGCCTTTTATCTGAAGGATGCGCGCATTAGTGTGTTTATTATCGGTTATAATACCTACCTGCGAACCAGTATAGGAAGCAGCCTCAAGATCTAGTCGACCCAAAGCCATGGATAATAATGCCACTGATATTCTCTCACCGGCGGTGAGGAGCATATCTGTTTCTCGAGCCTTCGGTTTTATATTGATCTTCTTGGACATCGAGAAAAGTCTATCGGTCGTTTTACCCATAGCCGAAACGACTACAACGATATCATTTTTCTTGCTGGCACGAGCCACTTTTTTTGCCGCCTGTAATACCAGTTCAGGCGTTGCTAATGAAGTGCCGCCAAACTTCATGACAATAAGAGACATGGTGCATTATAACGATAAAACATTGGAAATCAAGGGTTAAGTAGTTGACACTCCAGGCAGACTATATATAATTGCTCATGAAAGTACTTAAAGTTTTGATCGCCCTTAGTCTCATGTCCTCAGCCCTTGCTGGACAGGATCCTGTTCAGCCCCTTGCCGAACGAATAAAACAGATAAGCGAAGATTTGCTCGAAGGCTATGCGCAACCATTAGTGACGGCTTTTGGTACAGCCGTATCGACCGGTCTTTTTCACAGCGCATACAGCCATGATTTTCTTGGTTTTGATCTGAGTGTCCGAGCGATGTATATACAGATACCGAACTCAGCAAAATACTATGATGATGTTGCTGTAGTATGCTCACTTGCTAATAATCAGTTGGTTTCTTATGATGTGCATCTAGATAGCATAAGTACGGTATTCGGTCCAGAACAGCAGCCTGAAATACCAGCTCCAGGTAATGCGGTCGGCATCCCGCCCAATATCCCGAATGGTTTTGATGTCTCGGGTGTGCCCTTTATCATGCCTCAGTTGAATGTCGGTTTTGTTCTGGGATCTGAAATATTCTTAAGATATATACCGTTTTCGTATAAGGGATCGAGCATGAGATTTCTGGGTTTTGGAGCCAAACAGGAAATCAATAAGCTGCCGTTTATGAAAAATGTTCCGCTTCCTGTAGCGATCGCGATAGGTGGAGCTTATCAGACATTTGGTATCAAAGATACCCTGGGTCAGCAGATCGTTAATACGCGTAACTGGTGCTTACAGTTGTTGATTTCAAAGCGTTTGGGGCCTTTTGAACCGGTCATTGGTGCGGGTATTGAAGATACCAAAGCATATATTAGATATCAATTCGAATACGAAATCCCCGATACAATAAATAATATACCTGAAGACCGTCTCTCAGTTGTCCGCGACATAGATGTGGAATTGAAAGCTGAAAATCGTAACCGAATTATGGCGGGTTTTAATCTGAACCTCGGATTTTTATTTATACATTATGACTATAACATAGTACCTTATCAAACTCACAATGCAATAATTGGATTCAAGGTGCGTTGATCTTCAGCTCAGTGTATTACAAGCATCAGTAATTCTAACAACAGGGCAAAGAGTGCGAGTAGCAGAAAAGTAGTCGACATATCCCCCAGCTCAAAGTCCTTTACCGCATCGACGATATTTACATGCAATGCCTTTGCAGCTTCGTTGCCGATGATCTTCAAATTACCTTCGCTGGCTGCGACATTGACGCCAATGGTATCCTTTGCGGTCGTATAGAAACCAGGTGCCAAAAGCTCTTGACCGTCCATGATGTATTCCCCGGTCGGTGTTTTTAATTCGCCATACTGGTGATGTTGATCACCCACATATAACTCATAGTCACGTGATTGGTGTGCAGTGCCGAGAATGAGTCGGTGGAGCAGCGGTACAAACACGGATTTATACACGATATCCGTATTCTGCGGCAAGAACTGTGTTGCGATAACCGCCAAGTTTTTGTCAATAACAATAAAAGGGTTGTTACCAGTTAACATTGCGATAGTGTTCTTGTCGGTGTTTAATCTATAATAATTGTGGATCTTGATGTTTTTGAGCACATTTGTATGCTGAAAAACTTGGAAAATCGAATGTTCGTAATCTACCCAATCAAGAGTGACGTAACCTTTAGTTGCGATGTATTCTTCTGCACGACAGCAATGAGCGATGAAATTGCTGAGATTATCGCCGACTGACTTTCCTAAAAAACACACGATGCCTTTATCCGGTTTCATCAAGAACGTTTCGAGTTTTATTTTATCGCTATTTGAAATTTCCTGTAAACCGTTGAGGATCACAAGATCGAAATCCTGGAGATTCCTGCCGCTGATTGTTTCAGCCGCGGTCAATAAAAAAGGTCCATTGATCGGGTCTGTCGGGTTCAATCCGGACTCTAAATATCGAATCGTCCCGACGGCGAGTATTTTCATCCTCTTTGGAAGCGATTTTGAGAAGTAGTAGATATTATCTACAGATAGACTGTCATCATAGATCTCAACAGTACCTTTGTTGATATTGACAGGCAGCGTAAGACTTATTTTTTTTTCATGCGCCGCTTGAATTTCACAATCTTGTTCTCTTACATAATCTTCAGCCTGTAGACTGATTTTGCCTTGCCAGATTTTTGAGCCATAATTTTCAATATAAATGTCCAGAACATAAGTGTCTGATACAAGCGCAACAGGATCTTTCAAGGAGACCTTTTTAATGCCGACATTGTTACCTGACCGGATCTTTACCCATTGAAAAATCCGATCAATAAACAACTCCCTGGGGAAATCAGCAAAGACGATTTCCTGACCATCACCGATATATATGAATTCCACAGAATATCTGGCTTGATCAATAATAAAATTGCGGGATAATGCCTTTATAGTTCCTGTCATATTTGTAATAGTAATCTGACGTATACGGTCGATAACTTTCCCCTTTTGTATCCATAGGTCCCGATCAGGATAAGAACTGGTATCATTGCGACAAAGCGCGAAGACGGCAAATTCTGATTTTGATGAATATCGCGTAAGCAATGTTTCAATACTCTCCTGAGCAAGCCGAAAATTATCAGCATAAGCCATGCTGTATGAATTATCGACTATCAGGATCACTGAAGCCAGATGTCCGGGTTTCAGGAAACCGGCTTTTATCTGTGGTCGTGCGAGGCTCAAAAAGATAAATGCGATGAGCATGCAGCGAAGAGCAAGGATGACGATCTCTCTGATCTTCAGCCAACCAAAACGTCTTGCTTCTGATTTCTTTAGAAACTTTAATGTTGAAAACGGTATTTTATCGAGTTTTTTTCGAAACCAAAGATGAATGATTATCGGTGCCGCAGTAAAGGCCAGACCAATAAGATATAGTGGGTGCAGAAAGCTCACTTCAAGCGACCTCTTTTCTGCAGGTATGAAAACAATGCCCGGTCATATCGTGTGGTCGTGAAGATCGTTTCGTAATCGATGTGCGACTCAAGCAATTGATGACGATAAAACTGTAAGAGGTCTTTGAACTTTCGCTGGTACGAAGTACGGATCATACTGGGCTCTATTACCATTTCGCTGCCGTCTTCAAGATCATGGAACAAGGCAGCTTTAGCAAAAGAAAATTCGTATTCTTTAAGGTCCAGGATATGGAAGACAAGTATCTCATGTTTGCGGTATCTAAAGGAACGAAGCGCTTTGACAACTGAAGTAGGGTCGTCGAGAAGATCTGAAATGATGATTATCAACCCGCGTTTTTTGGTTTTTTGAGCGAGCTGATAAAGAACATTAGATAATGATGTCTCATTGCTCGGTTCTGCTTTATCGATGAGCTTCAGGATCTCTATTAAGTTGCTCCTTTTTACTGAAGGCGGGATGATCTGATCGATCTTTTCATCGAACGTAGCGAGACCAACACTGTCTTTTTGTTTGAGAAGCATATATGCCAGGCTGGCACTGAGATATTTTGCGTATTCCAGCTTACTGATCTTTTCTCCAAAGCCCATGGAACCGCTTTTATCGAGCATAATATACGTGCGCAAGTTCGTTTCTTCCTGGTATTCTTTAATATAGAAACGATCATTCCGTCCATAGACTTTCCAATCGATACGCTTGGGTTCATCACCCGGCATATACTGTCGGTAATCGGCAAATTCTTGCGAGAAACCTTTATAAGGACTCGAGTGAAGACCGCTCATGAAACCTTCAACAACGAGTCGTGCTTTGATGTCTAACCGTGATAGTCGGGCAAGGACTTCAGGGTCAAGATATTTCTTTGAAGTATTCAAAGGTTCTTTTGATACCTTGTTCAAGAGATATCCCGGGGTGCCAATTGATAACACCTTCGGCCCTGGTGTTATTGAGGGCGTTTCTGAGAACGTCTCCGGGTCTTGGATCTTCATGCTCATGAATAACCTCATTATCTGTGATCTTGGACAGGATATCGATCAGCGTATTTACGTTCGTTTCAATGCCAGTGCCGATATTGAAGATATTGGATCTGCAGCCAAGCGCGGCGATATTGGCAGCGACGACATCCCCAACATATACATAGTCACGGGTTTGGTTTCCATCGCCAAAGACCGTACATTTGCTATGTTTTAGAATACACTCGATGAAAATAGAAATAACACCGGCTTCGCTTTTACTTATTTGCCTTGGTCCATATACATTACTGTAGCGCAGTATCACATAGTCAAAATCATGCAGCTTGGCATATAGGGTCAGATATTTTTCAGTAGTTGCTTTAGAAATACCATAGGGTGAAGATGGATTTATTGGAAACTCCTCAGTTATCGGCAGCTCGTTTGGTTCGCCGTACACGGTACCGCCGCTTGAGGCAAAGATGAAGCGTTTTACGCGGTATTTCATTCCTAAAAAAAGGAGATTGAGTGATCCTAGAATATTGACCTTTGCATCGAATAACGGATCATCTACTGAAACCCGTACATTGATCTGGGCTGCGTGATGATTTATTACATCAAACTTAACATCTTTGAAAATATCTTCGATATCACTGTCTTCGATATTTTTTTCTATGAATTCTGCCTTTGAATTGAGGTTTCTAATGTCGCCGGTAGATAAATTATCTATTGTCCAGACCTTATGTCCTAAGTCGATATAGGCATCGACGATATGTGAACCGATAAAGCCACAACCACCAGTTACCAGGATATTCATTAGTTTAGTATATACAAAAGATGTCGTTAGTCAACGTTTGCTGACCCGCCAGTCATATTCTCTTGACTTTGCCATCAAATTTAATAGAATATTGTCTATGATATCGAGTATTGAGCAGGGTATTGCGGATATAAAAAAAGGTAAACCGGTCATTGTTGTCGATGATGAAAAACGCGAAAACGAAGGCGATTTCATTGCCGCGGCACAAAAGGTTACACCAAAGGTGATAAATTTCATGGCCAAACACGGTCGTGGTTTGATTTGTGTACCGTTGAGGCAAGAAAGACTTCAGGAACTCGATATTCCTATCATGGTCAGAGATAATACAGCGCTTCACGGTACGCCCTTCACGATAAGTGTCGATGCGAAAGCGGGTACAACGACCGGTATTTCAGCATATGATCGAGCCGCAACGGTAAAGGCATTGATCGATCCGAAAACACGTTCAGGAGACCTTGCCAGACCTGGTCACATCTTTCCTTTACGGGCTGTAAAGGGAGGTGTTCTGCGGCGCGCTGGTCATACTGAAGCAAGCGTTGATTTAGCAAAGCTTGCCGGTTTCTACCCGGCAGGGGTACTTTGTGAGATCATGGATTCTGATGGAAAAATGGCGCGTTTGCCGAAACTCATGACAATAGCGCATCGCTTTAACTTGAAGATAATTACGATAAAAGATCTAATTGAACATCGACGAAAAAAAGAAAAATTGATCGAGCGCATATTGGAAACCGAACTGCCGACAAAATATGCGGAGTTTTGTTTGATCCTGTATGAAGATATGATTACAAATGATCATCACATCGCTCTGGTTCTAGGCGATGTAAGGGGAGGAAAGGACATTTTGGTGAGAGTTCATTCACAGTGCTTAACTGGTGATGTATTTCATTCGCTAAGGTGTGATTGCGGTGATCAAATGGACGCTGCTCTGAGACTTATCGCAAAGCGCAAAAAGGGTGTGTTCGTATACATGCGTCAGGAAGGCAGGGGGATCGGTCTCGAAAATAAGCTACGGGCCTACAAGCTACAGGATAAAGGGCTTGATACTGTTGAAGCCAACCTGGCATTGGGTTTTCCGGCTGATCTCCGAGACTACGGTATTGGTGCACAAATACTCGTTGATCTGGGTTTGTCGTCGGTGCAGCTTCTGACGAATAATCCAAAGAAAATAGTGGGTTTGGAAGGTTATGGATTGATTGTTACTAGACAGATCCCCATTTACAAAGCTCACAAGCAGAACCTCAGGTATCTGAGGACTAAGCGTGAGAAACTCGGTCACTTAATACCAGATTCGATACTTGGTAGTGTCGGCAACCGAGGACAAAAGAAAAAAATCCCAATTGGAAAAATAAAAGGGAGGAAAAGCACATGAAAGAAATAAAAGGCAACTTAGTTGGTAAAGATAGAAAATTCGCGATCATCGTTTCACGATTCAATGAATTTATCTCAAAACGCCTGCTGGAAGCAGCGATCGATTGTCTCGTAAGGCACAGTGTAAGTATGGAGAATATAACAGTGTACTGGACACCAGGTTGTTTTGAAATTCCGGGTGTGGGGAGTAAACTGAAGGATATGAAATATGATGGTGTATTATGTCTCGGTGCCATCATAAGGGGAGATACACCCCATTTTGACTATATTACCAGTGAAGTGACGAAGGGTATTGCGGCTCTCAATCTTGAAAAAGGTATGCCATTTGTATACGGTATTATAACCGCTGACACCACGGATCAAGCCGTCGAGCGAGCTGGTGTCAAACAGGGGAACAAAGGTTGGGATGCTGCTACGACCGGTCTGGAGCTGGCTGATCTTTATACGAAGATAAAATCGAGTTAGAGTCGTGGATAAGGAATGCTGTTGTAGCCTATTTGAGGATAAATCTGACGGAGTTGGATAGATGGGCCGAAGATTGTCACGGGAGCTTGCCATGAAAATCCTCTACCGGTATGAAGAGGGTGATGTTGATTCACCGATAACTATGACCAAACTCCTTGACGGAAAAGAATATAATGATGCGGATAAAGTATTTTGTCGTACGCTTGTTGAGACTACCATGAATAACCTGTCGGAAATCGACCGGGAAATTGTCAGGGTACTAAAAAACTGGTCATACGACCGGGTTTCCGTCATTGACAAAACGATCCTTCGTTTGGGTACGTGTGAAGTGCTTTTCCTCGAAGATATACCGCCGCAGGTTTCGATAAATGAAGCGATCGAGATGGGCAAGAAGTATGGCGGCACAGATTCCAGTCGATTCATTAATGGTGTGCTTGATGCCGTGAAGAAGAACAATGAAAGCCGCGATAATAAGTGATATTCACTCCAATTTAGAAGCTCTGCAAGCGGTCATCAAGGATATAAAGAAAAGACGCATAAAGAGGATTTTCTGTCTTGGCGACCTTGTTGGCTATGGTGCTAATCCTAATGAATGCGTTGAGATGTGCCTTTCTGAAACTGATATCATCGTTGCCGGAAATCATGATTGGGCAGCAGTGGGTAAGACTGACATAAGCGTATTCAACCCCGTTGCAGCAGAGGCGATTCGCTGGACACAACAGCAATTGAGTAAAGCGAATTACGGTAAACTGCAGCGTCTCAAACTAACTGATAGCGTTGATGAACTATGGCTGGTTCATGCTTCACCTTCAAGACCCGAACAGTGGGAATATCTTTTTTCTATGGAGGAAGCAAAAAAGCAGTTTAAATTCTTCAAAAGTCAGGTATGCTTTCTCGGACACACCCATGTACCGACCGTCATTTTCCAGGATGCAAATGGGTATACAGATTTCATTAGCGACAATCCTTTTCCGCTGATCGAAAACAGGCGCTATATTATCAATACCGGAAGTACTGGTCAACCGAGAGACCTTGATCCAAGGGCGAGCTATGCAATTTACGATGGCAATCGCCGAGCGGTCGAGATCATCAGGTTAGACTACAATATACCGCTGGCACAGCAAAAGATAATCGATGCCGGGTTGCCTGAAGTACTCGCCGACCGGTTATTGGCTGGGCGTTGATAAGTAATGAACTGCTGAAGGGGATGATTAGGCGAACCCCTCAGCGAGGAGCTGGATAAACTTTGAATTATAAATTGTGTCTAAATTTAGAAGGAATTAGATGTTCTGTTTAGGAGAAAAATGATGAAAAGAAAGGGACCGGTGACAAGACTAAGAGAGGAATTGGATGAAAAGGAGAAGAAGATAAAAGAGTTAAATGATAAGTATTTAAGAGCACTCGCTGATCTCGATAACAGCCGTAAATTGATGCAGAAAGAGATGGAAAACCATCGTCTTTTAACTAAAGCGGAATTTTTTAATAAAGTAATACCAGTCTTGGACAGTTTTGACCGAGCATTGAGTGGTGCTGAGCTCAATGGTAATGATGATAAATTTTATAAGGGAATAGAGATAATACACAGACAGCTGAAAGAGGCTCTGAAAACACTTGGCTTGGTTGAATTTTCTGGACTCGGTGAGGTTTTTGATCCTAGTCGGCATGAAGCTGTGGGAACCGTACCGACAGATGGTACCCGGGCAGAGGATATAGTTGTTGAGGAAATAAGTAAGGGTTACATTGTTGACCGTCGTGTAGTCAAGCCGGCTAAGGTTCTCGTTTCTAAACAGGCAGAAGGAGGCAAAGAAAATGGCGAAAATCATAGGGATTGATCTAGGAACCACAAATTCATGTATTGCAGTAATGGAAGGCGGTCAGCCGATCGTCATCCCCAACCCAGAAGGCGGCAGAACAACGCCTTCAGTAGTGGCTTTCACCAAAACAGGTGAGAGACTGGTTGGTCCTCTTGCCAAGAGGCAGGCAATTACCAATCCCCAAAATACAGTCAGCTCGATAAAACGATTCATGGGCAGAAGATACAGCGAAGTAGCGAATGAAGTTGCGCGTTTTCCGTTTAAGATCATTGAACATGAAAATGGCGATGCTTGGGTCGAAGCCGGTGGTAAGAAGTATTCACCGCCCGAGATCTCCGCGATGATCTTGCAGTACCTCAAGCAATCAGCCGATGCATATCTCGGCGAAAAAGTAACTAAAGCAGTTATTACTGTGCCGGCATATTTTAATGATTCTCAGCGGCAGGCAACCAAAGATGCAGGACGGATCGCCGGTCTTGATGTACTGCGAATAATCAATGAGCCAACAGCATCTTCACTCGCCTATGGGTTGGAGAAAAAGAAGAATGAGAAGATCGCCGTTTATGATTTTGGCGGCGGGACTTTTGATATTTCAATACTGGAAATAGGTGAGGGGGTATTTGAAGTAAAATCCACGAATGGCGATACACATCTTGGTGGTGATGATTTAGATGAGCGGGTAATGAACTACCTTGCCGAAGAGTTTATCAAAGAACACGATATTGATTTACGTAAGGACCTGACAGCCCTTCAAAGGCTCAAGGAAGCTTCTGAAAAGGCAAAATGCGAACTTTCGACACTCATGGAGACGACGATAAGTCTGCCTTTTATCGGTTCAGATAAAGACAAGACTCCACTCCATCTCGAAACGAAGTTGACCAGGGCGAAATTCGAAACCCTGGTTGAAGATCTTGTAAAGCGTTCAATCCCGCCTTGCAAGCAAGCGATCATGGATGCCAAACTCAATCCTCAGGACATAAACGAAATAGTCTTGGTCGGCGGCCAGACAAGGATGCCCAAGGTTCAGCACATAGTGAGAGAAGTATTTGGTAAGGATCCTCATAAAGGGATCAATCCTGATGAAGTAGTTGCAGTTGGCGCAGCGATCCAGGCAGCAGTGCTGAGTGGTGAGAAAAAGGATATCCTGCTTCTTGACGTTACCCCGCTGACCCTCGGACTTGAAACACTTGGTGCTGTTCTGACACCGATCATTCCTCGCAATACTACGATCCCGACTAAGAAATCCCAGATCTTCACTACGGCTGAAGATAATCAGACTGCAGTTACTGTTCATGTGCTTCAAGGCGAACGGCCGATGGCCAGTCAGAACCGAACGCTCGGGAAGTTTGACCTATATGGTATTCCGCCAGCACCACGCGGTATTCCTCAGGTCGAAGTGACTTTTGATATCGATGCTGATGGCATTCTTCACGTTTCGGCAAAGGACATGGGAACCGGTAAGGAGCAGAAGATCAGAATAACTGCCTCGAGCGGGTTATCAAAAGAGGAAGTAGATCGCATGGTCGGCGATGCTGAACAACACGCGACTGAAGATAAAAAGCAAAAAGAACTCATTGATGTTAGAAACCAAGCCGATGCAGTTATTTATTCAGTAGAAAAAACACTTAGAGACTATGGTGAGAAGATATCCTTTGATGATCGCAGTGAAATCAACAAGAAACTTAGTATGCTTAAAGAGAAGAAAAACTCAACCGATATCGCCAGCATAAAACAAACGATGGATGATTTACAGCAGTCAGTCTATAAACTTTCTGAAGCTGTGTACAGAGATGCGGCGCAAGCACAAACTGATACGCCAGGGGTCACCCCGGAAGCAACGCAGGAACCATTCAAGCAAGAGCCCAAAGATCAGGGTGAGGAGGCTGGGAGTGGGCCAGAATACAGGATCGTGGATGAAGAAGATGATAAAGGGGAATAAACACTAGACATATTATAAAAGATAAGTCGCTTATAGTGACCATTCCATGAAAAAAGATTATTACGAAATACTCGGCATCGAGAAAAGTGCAAGCCAGGATGAAATAAAAAAAGCATACCGGACTTTAGCTAAAAAACATCATCCAGATATGAACCTCGAGAACAAAAAAGAAGCTGAGGAGAAATTCAAGGAGATTTCCGAAGCTTATGAAGTCCTTATGGACCCCAAGAAAAAACAGCTCTACGATCAATATGGGCATGATGGTGTATCACAGACTTTCCGGGGTGGTGGTTTTTCATGGGATGACTTCACTCATTTTGATGACCTGCAGGATGTTCTGGGTAATCTTTTCGGCGGTTCGATATTTGAAGATCTGTTCGGTGCGTCAAGAAGGACTACAAGGCAGCGGGCAAGGCGCGGCGGTGATATTCATGTGATACTGAGAGTATCCCTCGAAGATATTGTGACCAGGGCCAAAAAGAAATTTACGATCAATCGCTATGAAATTTGTTCAGCCTGCAATGGTGCAGGCGGTCATGATGCAATAACCTGTTTACAGTGTGCTGGACGCGGTCAGGTTCAAACACAATCACGCAGCATCTTTGGGACCTTCACGAGTGTATCAACGTGCCCAAAATGCCAGGGTAAAGGACAGGTTATCAAGAATCCGTGTGCTAGTTGCCAGGGGGCGGGAAGGATTAAAAAAGTAAGATCCATAGAAATACAGATCCCTGAGGGTGTGGCGCATGGTCAGTATATCATTCTCCGGGAAGAGGGGCACTTTGCTAATGGCGGTAAAGGTAGTATTGTCGTAGAGTTTGAAGAGAAACCCCACGAGTACTATGAGCGCAGGAGGTATGATCTTTATATAAGGTTCCAAGTGCCGTATTCAAAACTGGTTAATGGTGGTGCGATCGAAGTTCCGGGGCTCAATGGCAGTCAGGTGACTGTGAAGATACCAAAAGGGAGCGGTGCTCCAGAGATTGTGCGTGCTCGCGGCAAAGGAATGCCGCGTCCTGGCGGTGGTCGTGGCGACCTTTATGTAGAACTCAATCTGCTTCCTTTGAAAGCAAAAAATAAGCAGGTAAGAGAAATCGTCGACGGACTCAAGGAATTCGAAAATAAGCCGAGTCCCATTAAAAAAAGAAAATAAGTGCAGTAAAGCATTTTTCGTTGAAACATAATATGCATAACCTCTTCTATATCTCAGCCGAGCACATTAAAGACGATCACATTATTATCGACAAAGAAGAACTGCATCATGTGAAAAATGTTCTCAGGATCAAAAAAGATGATATACTCTGGTTAACAGACGGTATTGGCAACGTATTTCAAGCCAAGATCAGCAGTGTTGAGAAAGATAAGTTGACCGGTCAGATCCTTACCAGGGAACATGTGAAAAGAACGAGCAGGGTTATGCTCGAGCTGGCATTTGTTCCTTTAAAAGGTTCGCGCAATGACATTCTTATTGAGAAAGGTGCTGAACTCGGTGTTTCACGGTTCCGGCCCTTTATTTCAAAGTATTCAGTCATCAAAAAAATGACCAGGCAAAGGATCGAGCGCTTTCAGAGAATCGCGTTGAGTGCTATGCTTCAATCTAAACAATACTACCTACCGGATTTTATGGTTTTTGAAAGCATCGATGCACTCTTGGAGACCTACTTTGATTTTGACCTGGTTCTGCTTGCCAATGAACAAGGTGACCAGGGAGTACCTCGTGGCGCTCTTAACATACTCTATATTGTGGGCCCAGAAGGAGGGTTTGATGATATTGAGTTGGAGAAGTGTCAGACAAAGGGCGCGCGGTTATTATCGCTCGGTCAAAATCGTCTACGTAGTGAGACAGCCGGAATAGCTGGTATCTCAAAGATACTCGCTGCGTATGGTCAGGTCTGATAACATTCGCGTTTTGCATTTTGATAATCAGGATTTGTTTAGGATTAGGAGCTTCGGATTTAGAATTTGGGCGGAAAGTTTAAACTTTCCGCCCAAATAGCGGGGGCTGGATTCGAACCAGCGACCTTTGGGTTATGAGCCCAATGAGCTACCGCTGCTCCACCCCGCGATCAAGTTTTATTATATCCATTAGAAACTCGTTGTCAATATCCTGATATGGTCCCCGCTGCACAAAGGCAGGCAAAGGTCTCCAGAGTAGAGATTCGACCCGCGAATCGTCTTAATCCTCAAATCTTTGATCGCGTCTAATATCCAGTCGTAAATCACTATCATCAGTGATCCCATCAGTAGGAAAAAAGTCCATATGAATAACGGCAGATTCAAACAACAATACAGACCCTTTTCCAAAATCTGACTGTACTTTCAAAAGTTGACCGAGTCCGGGTGTTCCAGTTGATATATAGTTTGCTTGGTCAAAAGCTTCAAGAAAATCTTCAATATCGGATTTATCAACCGTCCCGGCGGCTCCGGATATCGCATCCATGGCATAGGATTTAATGAGTTTTTTCCAGAGTTTTTTAAGCAGGTTATTGTTTGCAAACAAGTCAAAACAAATAATCCTGTTACCTGAGGTCACGACGACACCTATCGTTGAATTTGATAGATCAGGTATTTTCTCGAATTTCTTGGCGTATTCATTTACCTTATTTTGTATCTCTTTATCTTCATAATTGGCACGAACGGCACCAGTGCCTGATGCAACACCCAACATATCCTGACTTGAGGCTATTTCATCCCAGACCTCTGCCTGACTTTCATGTATTTTTGCCTTTGATCTTACTGCATTTGGGACGAGCAATTCTCCGGATTTAAATTCAGATGATACTGAGACCCACCTGCCATGCTCAACGCAGTAGACAGGAACGTTGATCCAGCCACTTTTTGGCGGGAGCAAGATGTCTTGATTGAGCATCCGGTCCTGTTTGGCACCGGTGATCATTTCACCGGTCATGGCAAAAACCGGTTGAGTGCCGGTGTTTTTTATCTCAACACTATTGACCTGGCCAGAACCTATTTCTTTTATCTTGAGCCAGCCTTTATCTGATGCTTGATCAAGGGTAATATAATTTTGAGTAGATAGAATCGCCGTGCTCATTACCGGATATATTTTGAGGTTTTTATATTCGACCGGGTCACCTATCTTCACTTTAGTCAGATACTTTCCGACAATCTCTTCTCCACCTTTTGAATACAAACATAACACTAATGCAAAGAATATAAGTGAATATCTCTTCATGATGCCTCCTTTACATCATACTACAAGGTTGCGCAGGAAATATTCCAGTTCCAGAGTCTTGACGCAGCAGTATTTTTTACTATAATCTTACAGATATTACAGATTTCACAGTGATTGTGCGGTCTGAATAATATCTATCATGAGGAGGTAATATGGTACAACAAAAACAGATGTATCGGATCACCATGATATTCATTATGGTTGCTGGGTTATGTTTTGCGACCAGCGTAAAAATAGTCGATCCAGAACCATGTGTCGGTCTTATCGGCGATGAGCAGATGACAACCCATCAGGGCATACCATATCTTGGTGGCCGTGGTCCGGGTGACCAGATCGGTTCTACCTGGTATGATTACCAGTCAAATGGCGGTTATGGTCAAAGGGTTCTACTTGATGACAATGATCAAACGCACATCGACTGGATGAAGATGGATGCTTCTCAGACAAACCGTTACTGCGCCTGGAATTTTCGTTATACTGATGGTTCGTATTACGGCGAGACCCAGGCAGCACCTTCCTGGTCAGGATATGTCCAGATCGATATAACCCAGGACGCAGTCCCGGATGATCAAAAAAGCGCTGTTGCCTATCATTTTAACCCGGGCGCTGGTTATTATTCCTGGGTCGATATAGACGGCGGTCAGGGTTGGGGAACCTGGCCAAATAACCCGGTTTCGCCAGAGGCTGCTGATATTATCTGGCCGCATATTGCCGTGACCTCGAATAATAACTATGTTATGGCATGCCACGGTCAACCAGTACCTGGTACTAACATGATGTACCTGTATGTTTCAACTGATATGGGTTCTTCCTGGACTCAAGTTTTCAGCGTTGATTCCTGTGCGACAATATCGCAGTTTGTTCGGTCTTCACGTAATCCTGGCTCAGGCAAGGTCGTGTTTTGTTACAACAAATTCATAACTGATAGCCTTGTCTCTGGTCAAGTGGACAATAATGTGTGGTATTTGCTTTCGACGGATAACGGTGCGACCTGGGGTTCTCCGGTCAATCTTACGGATTATCAGCCAGCTGATACAGTACGGGCTTATAATAACGTTAATATGATCTTTGATACTAATGATAACCTGCATATTGTTTGGACCGGTCGGAGGGTAACTGATGCTTACTATGAGGCATCAAACATTTTCCATTGGGATGAAGTGTCTGGTAATACCACGATCGTGAACAGTCCGAGTATTTTTTATACGAATGATTGGTGGATCGAAGCGACTGGCGGTGGTGATTATGGTGGCTGGCGTTTGCCCGCAGACCAGCCGCAACTAATCGTTGATGCGAATGGCGATCTTTATTGCCTGTGGCATGGAAATGACGATTATAATGATTTTTCCGCAGCAGGTTATATCAACGGTGAATTTTACGGCGCGATCTCGTATGATAATGGTGCGACCTGGACTGATTACCGCAATCTTACTGGTACACGTTCGCCCGGTGCCGGAGCCGGTGCTTGTGATGATGAGGACTATATGACCGCATGCCCCAGAATTGTGAACG
>CAYQPW010000031.1:0-26289 GCA_964419565.1 uncultured bacterium | reverse complement strand
TGATATCCTTGGGGCACATACCTTCTCATATCAAACCATGCAAATATACACACACTAGAATAGTCTGTCAATCAGTATCACTACCCAATATCCTACTACTACGCACACCATATAAACTTTTAGACCGTGACCTGCACCGTGCCAGGTTGTGTAAGACGTAAGAAGATAAGTGGACTGCACGTGGGTGTTCTTGCTCTCTCTGTGTTGTGCTATCCATTTTACCTCCTTCGGGGCTCTTAATTATACCCCGTCCTGGAGGAGAACACAACCTTATGAGTGTTTACTGAATTTTGACCAATTTTTCCCACATGTGCTGGAATATAACAACTTCGACCTGAGAAATCGGAAACTAAAACGAGGAGTATCAAATAGTGCACGTTATATTATAGGGCGCGGTAAAACGGCTGTCAAGCTGCGACGAGGGTGCAAGACTCTGTACTATGCCCATGTGTTGGGGTCAAAACCCTTCGATTTTTACTGGATCCCCTGGTTAAACCAGGGGATGACATACTTATCGGTGACACAGAGTCTTGCACCGCTCCTGTTCATGGTTATAATTTCATACGATGATCCAGGTACAACAAAAGAATCAAATATTAATAGCTAAATTGAACAGGGGTGTTACCAATGCAATAAACCTTGAACTTATAAGTGAATTGAGTGATATTATCAAGAAGGCAGAACAGGATAATGAAATACACGGTCTGGTTCTCAGCAGTGTTAATGAAAAATTTTTTTCTATCGGGTTTGATATCCCCGGACTTTTCGCTCTGGGAAAAAAGGACTTCAAGGTTTTTTATAAGGCATTCAATCGGTTATGCATCGACCTTTTTTCTTTGCCAAAACCAACAATCGCGGCGATAACCGGGCACGCAGTTGCCGGGGGCTGTATCCTCGCTTTGTGCTGCGATTATCGATACATTTCTGCGGGCAGGACAAAGATGGGATTGAACGAGATAAAGCTCGGCGTGCCCATACCCTATCCTGTCGATTGCATACTCCGCCATGTTGTGGGTTTTCGTGTTGCACGTGAGATAACTGATGCCGGTGATTTCTACGAAGCCGAGATTTTATTGGGCATGGGTTTGGTCGATGAAGTTTTACCCTTAGAAGAAGTCGAGACCAAAGCTGTTGAACGTATCGCATCATTAGGGAGCAATCCTCAAAATGCATTCGCAATGATCAAACGCAGCCGTACCGAATCCATAATTGCGCAGATCCGCTTAAAACTGAAGGAGAAAGAAGACGTTTTCCTTGAAGCATGGTATGCCGGTGAAACACGCGAGCGGCTCAAGCAAGCTATGAAAAAATTCTAAAATCCAGATCCGCCGGACTTTAGGAGAACATTTATTTATTGCCGTTCTGATTTCGATGCTTAGGACGTTCAATCCTGATGAAGAGTGCGACAATGACCGGATCAAATTGAGTTCCCGCAAAAGATATGAGTTCTTCCAATGCCTTTATTTTGGTTCTTGGCTTTCGATATGGCCGCCATGAAGTCATCGCATCATAAGCATCAGCCACTGCTATTATACGGCTATTGAGCGGGATCTTATTTCGTGCATAGCCCGATGGATAACCAGAGCCATCAAACCATTCATGATGATGTTTGATGCCATTTAAAACATCATCGAATTTAAACGATCCCTCAAGCATGCAACAGCCCAAAACAGGGTGTGTTTGAATTACCTGTTTTTCGGTCGCGGTAAGATCTGTTTGTTTGAGGAGGATATTATCGTCGAGTATGAGTTTACCCAGATCGTGTAGCAGCGACGAGACTTCGAGCCTGACGAGTTCACGTTCTTTAAAACAAAGTGATTGAGCAATGTTCAGGGCGTAATCAGCCACTCTTTTTGCATGACCGTCACGATATGGGATCGAACCATCGATTAGTTCCGAAACATCACGCAATTCCTCAAGGGCAAGATTTGAGTCTTCATCAAATCCATTGCCGATGCGATCAAGATAGCACGTGAGCTCAGAAATATTCATTGACGATTGGCGTCATCCTGAACCGATTAAGGTAGCACAATGCAAGTCTAACATCGCAAATCTTTAGTTAATCGATGACTATTTTCCTGGACTGTGTTCCTGATTCATCCTCAAGGCAGATGATGTAAACACCCCTGGCCAGATCTTTTATTCGATAATCAATGTCCACAGTCTCTTGCTCTGGTATTCCCTGATAGAATTCATCGATCTTTGCGCCTTTGATATCGTATAATGATATTTTGTTCAATGACCTTTGTGGATTCGCACAGCTGATTCTGACTATGCTGCCGTTACGAGCGACAGACGGGGAAACCTTGAGCTGGGATTGAACCGCGTTTTCATTATTTTCGTCGATACCCGGTAGTCCTATTTCAATCGATCCCGGGACGACGATGGTGAACCAACTCTGGGTATTTACTACAACCAGGAAACCATTCTGCTGTCCTCCTGAGGCGAACGAGCATGTCGTTGTATCGATCGGGATGGTAAGTGGAGGATTGACATTGGCGTCGACCGTAAAGAACAATCGCATGGCAAGATAATAACCAGGTGAAAGCGAATCACCAAACCATGCATAAATACCGGTCCCGCCGCAGGTTTGTATATTATCCCATTGATTATTATTGACAAAAACGCTCTTCCATGCCCAACTCTCCATAGTCGTTCCAGCCAGACTTACTGAATCGCAGGTTAATGGAGATGTACCGTCGCCAAAAATCAAAGGAAATGTCCATCCTTGATAATACATTGTGGTTTTTATGTAAAGCGGTACCTCGACCTGTTGACCAGCACCGGTTGAAACGTTTCCTATATATAATGTATCATTTTCCAATATCCCCTGTCCAAACAACATCGAACCGCAGATCATACACAAGGCTGCGGTCACTGCATACCTGACAAAAATCTTCTTCATGATTCTCCCCCTGTTTTGCAAAATATCGTATGCAAAATCATTCTGTTATATTATAAGAATAACTGTGTAAAAGACCCCATTATAGACCGCGCGTAAGTCCTTGATAAATAAAGCATTCCTTAGATGAAATATTTTGTTGACATAAAGTTTTAAGATGTGTACAATGTTTCCATCTAATAGTGAAATGAACGAGATCGATAAAGATATTCAGATAAGGGCGGTCGAGCGTTACCTGAAAGGCGGAACCCTAAAGCAGACTGCAAAGGAATTCAGTATCCATCGCAATACCCTGTGGCGTTGGGTAAAGTCCTACAAAGAGAGGGGTATAAAAGGTCTGCACAGAATACACGCTGGAACAAGACACTGGCGTCGATTACCAAAAGCGACCGAGGATTCGGTGGTCGCTCTTAAAGAAGCAGAACCTTCGTTGACCGTACGCAAAGCACAAGAGTTGTTGAAAAAACGGGGTATGGAGATCTCATTGAAAGGCATCTGGCGGATCTGGCAACGTTTTGGGCTTATCGGTTTTGCCAAGGAACAACTTTCTGACACCTACGAGGAATATCTGAATACTGTGGTAACTCAAGATATAATGTCGGCAATAAATGAACTCGTAAACAAAAAGGAACTAAAGAAAGCTGCTGGGATCATAAATGCTTTACCGGTCTTTCCATTTGATGAAATAATATTGCATATCCCCGCACGCATGCTTTCCCTGCGTAAGCAGGTGATCCGTTTACGTGCGGAATTTGGTAAAATGCCATTGCCGCGTTATATAAAGAAAGCAGCTCGGTTGCGGATGAGACTGGAAAAGAATGATCTCCTCTATTCATCACTGTGGGTTGGCGTAGCCCAGTGCTATGCTTTGATGTGGTCAGCACGACCACAGGCTGTTTTAAAAGTCGTTTCAGTTTTGAAAAAACGTATCGGGAGTATGCATGATCCGAGACTGCGGTTTTTATTGCTGCTTTTAGAAGGCCAGGCAAAAGCAAGTACTCTGAAGATCGAACAGGCAAAGTCCTGTGCTGATGCTTGTAAGACTATTATAAGACATTCGAGAAATCCGTTCTTTTTTATGGGCGGTCTTGGAGGGATATACTCGATGATGGGCTATTTTCGCGAAGCGTTATACTGGACACACAAAGCACTTAAAGGAGCTGCACCTAGCTATCGCGAACAGCTCTATGTCAATCTTGCCGGTTTCCTCACTGTGTCAGGTGATTATCGTAGCGCCTTACGCGTTCTAAAAAAAAGTAATCTTAAGGAGTGGGGTTTCCGTTCACGCATGAGCATGATAAAGTCCTTTGCTTATCTTGACCAGGGCGATTTTCAAAAGGCGTCAGCCCATGCTGTTGACACGCTAATGGAGCTTAAACAGGAAGGGGTGAGGAGATTTCTCCATCCCGCGACACTCGTCATCGCCTGTTGTCACCAGGCTGCAGGGGAGGATAAAAAAGCAATCCAGGTGCTCCGGAAACTCAATCCCCTGTTAAAAAAATATGGGCTTTTACAAGATTATTTTCAACGACGGCTCATCCTTGGTGATACAAGAATACCAAAAGTAGCTTTAGCGGTTCCGAGCCTCAGATTAACATATTTGTTGCACAGGGCTAGGCAGACTACAAGAGCGAAGGATTATCGTCAGGCACTTTGTTATGCGATCGATAAGAAGCTATTTGGATTGTTCATGCGTATTGCACCTTTTTTTTCTGAACCGATAGTGCATCTTCTGAGTAAAGGGAAAAATCCAGGTTTGCCCCGGACATTCCTTGAGATGCCGGTTTTCCGCATTGAAACACCGGTCTATGAAGTGAGATTCCTCGGTAAGCTGCGGGTATGGAAAAGGGGTATTGCGCTAAGTCGTCTTAGATTGACACCCAAAGAAGCCTCCTTTCTGATCCATATGTCGATAAATAAAGAACGCCGGATATCACTCGATCGATTATACCGTAATTATTGGTCAAAGAGTCATGAGCCATCGAGGAACCTGTCACATTTCCTATTGCGCTTGAAGAAAAAACTTGTCCTGCCGGCATACCTTATCAGATTACGTCAGGGTGTACTATACTGGAGAGTATTTTTCACCACTGATCTTGATCTTTTTTCAGAAACACTCGCTCAAGCAAAAGTGCTGGAAAGAGCTGGTGAATGGAATTATGCAAAACGAGAATATCTACAGGCCTTCCGATTATTTCGCAAACCACCTTTTGCCGGGATGTATGATGATTGGTCTGAGAATATGCGACGTGTTTTGCTCAACCTGATTGAATCAGAGATCAAGCATTTCGAGCAATGTTGTCAAAAGCATAAGGACATGCGATCATATCGGCGTATTCGCGCGCGATTCGTGAATATGATCCAACTCGACTGAAGGTTCACAGGCGGTCTCTACGTTCCTTGACATTGACCACCCGATACATTATCATACCGTAGGACATGGAAAAAAATTTTCTGCAGCTGGCAGATGAATATACCCGGGATGGTGACCTCAATGCACTCGAGGAATTAGGCCACAAAATAAGCGACGCTGATTATCCCGCCGAGAAAATGTATGTCACTGCGTGTCTGGATTTTCTAAAGGGCAAACTTTCAGAAACACTCGGACTTTGCGAAAATATCCTGCCGATAACATCAAGAGATAAGGTCCTACTCTGTAAGGTATTGTTGCTAAAATCGAGAGTTTTGCAGCGAGAAGGAGAATATCTTGCGTCGAACCGCAACCTTGACCGTTGTTTCACGATGATGCACAGCAAGGACAGCATGCTTGGCGATATCTGGAATGCAAAGGGGGTTAATTACTGGATGCTCGGTAAGCTTGAACGTGCCAAGCAGTGCTATAGAAAAGCGAGTTATTTGTCGAAAAAATCGAACAACACCGCACTCTTTCTCAAATCGTCGATAAATCTTGGCATTGTTCCACTGCGGCAGGGTAATTTTTTTGAAGCAAAAATATATTTACACAATGCATTGCACTTATGCGAAAACGAACATGCGACGAGGTTGCAGATATATGCTATGCTCAATATTGGCGAATTGTGCTGGCAAAACGGTGAATGGAAAGCCGGTATGGATATTCTGGCAAGGTGCTGCAACCTTGCACAAGAAGCCGGCTTGAACTTTGAACAAGGTGCTGCGTACTGGATACACGGCAGCATTCTACGCGATGAACACAATTATGACAAAGCAAAAGAATATTACAATAACTCTTTCGAGCTACTTGAGAAAAGCATGTCGTACACTGAGAAGATCTACGTTCACCTGAATATGGGCGTGATGGCAAGATTGCAGGGGAATCACAAGCTCTCTTTAGAGCAGCTAAACAAGGCACAGAATATAATGAATGAGACCGGAGAGAAGCTCGATCAAGGGTATCTTCTTATGGAGATGGCGTTTTCGCTTTGGCTTCTTGGTGAAAAACAATCGGCACAGATTTATCTCAGAAGGGGTATTGAAAAGACACTCGATAGAAAGTATGAACACACCATCGGCAGGTTCATACAATATTATATTCAAAAACAAAAGGGTGATGATTATATGAAGGGTCTTGATTCCCTTCTAAAGATTTGCTGGAAGCATGGCTATGATACCATTCTCCTGCGCGAAAAGGAATTCTTTTTACCGATAGTCTGTGAATATGCGTTAAAAAGAAAACGTGCTGTCGTGCCGCGCATGTTATTATTACGTCTTGTTACAAACGATGAAGGCTTGATCGATTTTCTTCTGAAACATGAATCTGTGAAGTGCCAGGAGATCGGTCTTTCTATGGTTGAAAAATTAAGACTTGAGCGTTTTAAAGACGATGTGCAGGAACGCATCTGGCATTTAAAACCGAAGATCGCCAAAAAAGCGGTGACCGTCCTTGAATCCCTGGAACAAAAAGCTGTACCTTATCTTAGGATCAGACTTTTTGGGAGGTTTGAGGCATTTAAAGATGACAGCACGCGAGTTCTCATCGCCCGGAAAAAGGTAGGGGATCTCTTTAAAATACTCTTGCTGAATTATGAACAGAGCGTTTTGAGAGATAAGTTGATGGAGATGCTCTGGCCTGGGGAGCGACCAGAAAAATCTTTCAGTTCCTTACGGCAGGTGATATTCTTGCTACGTAAATCATTGCAAGAGTGTGGTTTTGATGCTGAAAATATTATCCATCGTGAAGTCGGGATTTACGAATTCCGCTATCCTCGACAATGGTTGGATATCGATCTATTCAGTTTCAACGATACAATTGAAAAAGGCGATAAACAATGGCGTGACAAAAATACTAGGGAAGCTGTTAGATTATACGAAAGAGCTTTTGAACTGTACCGGGGTCCTCTTCTTGCCGATAACCTCTACGATGCATGGAACGAGACATACCGGCTCGAGGCACGCGACCGATATGCCCGCATCGTAGCCCGGATAATGAATACCATATTGTTGTCAGACAAGGAAAGAGCCGGGGAATTCTTGCAGTTGGCGATAAGAAAAGACCCCGAGATTTCGGTAAGTACCTACAGTAGATAACTCCAGACCAAGAAAGCGTGATCTTTTAGATAATAAATAACGTAGAAATAACCGTATCATCATATTATTAATTACATTAAAGCGCACCGGATGGCTTTGCTTAAACGTGGTGTGCAAAGGGGGTTTTATGCAACGTATCGAATTTACGAGCAAAAAACAGTGCCCTTACTGCGGTAACTTCAATGTCGAATATATCGATCTGTCAGACCTACTTGGATCAGACCATCAAGATATGATTCGAATAAATACGAATAAGTATGTTTTTAAATGCAATGACTGCAAAGAGCTTTTCTACTATACCGGCGTTCTGGAACCTGCTGAGAAGCACGCGGATAAATAAGCTGAGGTGTAAATTCAGCATGTGATATAAGGCTGGTTCTTATTAAAGCAAAAGGGGAGAAATATGATCGTAATAGCTTGTAGTATCTTTCTTAACATATTGTCAGCGATCACCTGGGAAAACACCGGTGAGTTACAGAATGCTCTTTATGTCTACGATATCACGGTCGGTTTGAACGGATATATTTATGCCGGGACAAAGATCGATTCGACATCACTTGACTGCGGTAGAGTATTCGTATCGCAGGATCTGTGGAATTGGCAAAGATGTTCAGGGATCCCCTGGGTTGTTGGGGATACGATAGAAGGAGTCTATGCCTTAATAAATGGTGCAGGGGATACGCTTTTTGCTGGGACTGGTGTATACCACAGCGATGATGTACCGCGTATTCACAAATCAAGCGATGGTGGTGCGACCTGGAGTTCGATAAATTCCTACGGGACATATCGAGTTGGGTCACGGGTCTGCGCTCTCTTAGAGGATAATCTGGGCAATTTACACCTTGGCAATAATTACTGGGGCATGAGTGCCGGGTGCCCGCGGTATTCCACTGACCGGGGTAGTAACTGGGAAGTGCCAAGCGGTCTTTCTTACAATGCTGAACAATATTGTTTTTTTCAAGCGTCAGACAATACGATCTACTTTGGCGCCTGGAGTGATTATATCCACCGTTCAACTGATAATGGTGTTACGTGGACGGCAACAACACCACCAGTCAATATCAGCGATACATATTCCATTGTTGAAGTCGGCAATGATACAATTTTTGCCGGCACCAGTGCTGATATCGGCAGACTTTTTATGACTACTGACCAGGGCGATAACTGGATTGAAAAAGGAGATGGGTACTTCAATACGACGACTGCGGTCAGGTCTCTGCTATACGCCTCAGACGGAGCTATTTACGCTGGTACTTCACCAAATGCGGAAGTCTTTGTCTCGGTAGATAAAGGCGATACCTGGATCAGCACCGGTGTATTGTCCGGGGCTAATACCGTGTACAAACTTATCGAAGCGACAAAAGCCGGGTTCAGGCAAGACAGTACCTTTCTTTTTGCTGCGACCGGTCCTAATGGCGATGTGTTCAGGGGGTTGTTGTTTGTGGTGGGTGTTGACGAGGAGAAAAGTGCAGTCGATAACAACATGATCAATTGGGTATCGCATAAAACGCCGGTGCGAGGTGATGTGATGATCCTCAATATCAGTGTGAATGCCGGGCAAGCGCTAAAGTTGAATATCTTGAATGCGAGCGGGAGAGTCGTTGGACAGAGTAATCACGAGTTGAAACAAGGTAATAATTCTTTGAGGATCGCAATGAATGGGCTCAGTCAGGGGATATTTTTCCTCTGTTTGGATACGGGTAATCAGCATTTTATTAGAAAAGTCGTTCGCTTAAAATAAAAGTGCATCTGTGTCTTTAAAGCGGGCACAAAAGAGGGGAATTTTATGAAAAACAATTTGAAAGGTAACATGGTATGTACCTTGGTGCTGTCTCTGTGTTCGTTGTCATATTCTATTGATTGGCAGGCCAAAGCTGCAATGCCGACGATCAGGAGTTTTTGTGGCGCGGCAACGATAGGTGAAAGTCTCTATGTCGTTGGCGGCCGGAACAGTAGCGGTTTATCATCGACCCTGGAGATCTATGATTTTATAAGTGATTCCTGGTCAACAGGCAGTTCTTTGCCGGTTCCTATCCGTGAATTCGCTATGACCACAGTGAACGGAAAGATCTATGTAATAGGTGGCTACGATGGGACTAATGTTCTTGATTCGGTATTCGAGTATGTTCCGGATACTGATACCTGGGTCGCCAAAGCTTCAATGCCCACGGTTCGATCAGGATTGACCGCTTCTGCTGTCAATGGCAAGATCTATGCGATCGGTGGTGATGACGGTGCTAATACTCTGAATGCTGTTGAAGAGTATGATCCAATTAATGATATATGGGTGACAAAGACCGCCATGTCTGCAGCCCGTACAAATCTGACATCACAAAATGTCGGTGATAAGATATATGCTATCGGCGGCTGCATTACCGGTGTCACGCCGTGCGGTACCGTTGAGGAATACGATCCGTCAGGGGATGAATGGACTCTTAAAACGATCATGCCGACTGCCCGGTACGGTTTGGCCTCAGGAGTTATCGATGGGAAGGTATATTTGCTCGGCGGGTTTGCCCCGGTGTCATCGATATATGCAGTCGTTGAGTCGTACGATCCATCGTCAGATGCCTGGTCAGGTGAGACATCAATGCTGACCGCGCGCTGGGGACTCGTTGCCGATACTATCGACGGTAACCTCTATGCGGTCGGGGGTCAGACTCTCTTTCACAGTGGTTATACAGGTGCTAATGAAGAGGGTACAGTGTTGGTAGGGATATTTGAACAGCGCGTACCTGACTTAAAAGCCCTTGTACAGCTGCAGCCGGTACCATTCGAGAATCGGGTTCACATTATCCTCGATGAGGATATAGCGAGCACAACCATAAAGATCTACAATCCAGCAGGAAGACTCGTCAGGTCATTGTCCTTTGAACAGGTATCAAATAGCTGTCTCTGGTGGGACAGGAAAGATGATTTAGGGAAACGGTTGCCAGCTGGTGTGTATATTCTTCGTCTTGAAGCACTTGGGGAAAACGTGTCAAGAAAACTCGTCGTTCTACCTTGAGAAATATTTAATGATCAGAGGATCATGATGGTTGGCAGTCAAACTCATGTAGATCCTGATGTCTGCATGTACATTGATGAACAGCTGAATGAGTTGACTGTCGAAATTATCCTGCCCGGTATTGAAAAAGAAAATATAAAATTGAAAATAAATGCACATCGTCTGAATATGAAAGCGACTTCTGCTCATAGGATCTATCTTAAGTATATGGCATTTTCTCAACCGGTGATCGCGGAAAAGGCCAGGGTGGTCTATGACGGCACAGTACTACGCATAGTTGTGCCGTTTTTAAGATAGTGTTATCCTTGAGCAAGTTGCTGGTGGTAAGATGATTTTCGTGTCCTGAGTATTTCAAGGATGATTCGCTCGGTTGTTGGACCCACTCCTTTTAATTTTCTTAGACTGTTTCGCATCGTGTCCAAAGGTTCTTTCAGGCGGGAAACCGAGTAAGCCGCATAACTGTAGGGTGAGGTTTTTCCCTCTGATTTCAAGAAATAATCAAGCTGCTCAAGGATAACAACGACGAGATCATTATCGCTTAACACATGCTGAAAAAGACCGATCGGGATACGCCTTGGCATTTTGTATTTTTTGGCAATAATATTGAAAACATGGTTCAATGAGCTGTAGTATTCTGCTTTGGCATTTCCCCACCTGTCCCAGGTATAAAGGTTCTCATATTCAGAGAGCAATTTCGGATAATGTTCTTTGAGCACATTTGTGAAATGTGTTTTTTGTCTACCGGATTTTAGCGTCATTCCACCAAAAATAACAAAATCAAGACCGACCCGACTTGCTTCATTAATACTTTGCTCTATTTTTTCTGGCGCATCAGTGATAAAAGGAATGACCGGGAGGAGGAACATACCGCAGGTAATACCATGTTTTTTAAAAAGAGCGAGTGTCTCGAGCCTTTCCGATGGCAGCGGAACACCGGGTTCAAAGATCGAGCTGGTCTTGTCGTCTACTGAAGAGAAACTATAACTCACGATTACTTTGCTCTGTTCGTTGATCCTTTTCAGAATATCGATATCCCTTTTTATAAGATTTGATTTTGTGAGCATATGAACAGGAAATCCATGTTCGTAAATTGTTTCCAGTGCCCTTTTAGTCAATTCGTATTTTCCCTCGACAGGTTGGTAGCTGTCGCCGACTCCTCCACCAACGAGAATAAAACCCTGCTCAAGAGGTTTACGTTTTTTCCTCGGGTCTAATTCTCGAGCGAGGATTTCTGGTGCGTTTACTTTCACCGCAACTTCAGTTCCGAATTCTCCATCAACATAGTACCCTTCTGCTCGCCCATCACAGTACGCACAGTTGTGTGTACATCCACGGTAGAGGTTCATACCGTACCGAGAAACAAACCAGGAATCTATTTTTCTATGTTTGCGTAATATTGATTTCGCTCTGATCTCTTTGATCTTCACTTTGCTCTGTGAATTCTACCTGTGCTTCAGGCAAAGTCAAGCAAGCAAAGCAGTAAGTACTAGGAAGTAGGAACTAAGAAGAAAAAACAACTGGGTAATTATGTGATTGAGTAACTGTGTAATTAACACACCAAACGGCTTTTAATGACAAAATAACTCAATGATATAATGACTCTTTATCTTCAATATGACATATTGACTTTTAGTAACTTGCTATTAGAATAGACCTGAATGGCACTTGAACGACTTCAGAAAATAATCGCCGGCGCTGGTATTGCATCACGTAGAAAAGCCGAGCAATTGATAACGAGCGGTAAGGTAAAGGTTAACGGTAAAGTGATTGATAAACTCGGAGCGCGTGCCGATGCGAGCAAAGATCATATAAAAGTCAATGGAAAATTACTGCAGCCAATGGCAGTACCAAAGAACTATTTTCTTGCGTTCAAACCAGTCCACGTGATCACTTCACTATCTGATCCTCAGGGCCGAACGACAATCGCGGATCTGCTTCGCGCAAATAGAATACGCAAACATGTTTTTCCAGTCGGTCGGCTCGATTGGGATACCGATGGTTTACTGCTATTGACAAATGACGGCGAGTTAGCTAACCAGGTCATGCATCCGCGTGCGCATTTGCCAAAAACCTATCGCGTCAAGGTAAGAGGATGCCCCACTGATAAGGCGTTGGCAAGACTGTGCAAGGGGATCACGATATCAGGTACCAAGACATTACCGGCCAGAATAGACAAAGCACGTGTGAATGAAAATAGCACTGTCCTCAAAGTTGTTTTAATAGAGGGTAGACACCATCAATTAAAAATCATGTTTGAGCGAATCGGCCATCCAGTGCAGGCTATCCGTCGTGTTGCTATTGGGCCATTGGCGTTAGGCAGTCTACAACAAGGACAGATCAGACGTTTGACCGATGATGAGCTGATGCGTTTGAAAAAGGAGTTGAGGACGCGTGAAGATAGATAAGCTGTTTTCGCGCTACAAAGAGATTATCCCTGATTTCCAAGAATTTATGGAGTTTGTGAATAAACCGCTCCGAAAATCATTCCGCGTCAATACGCTCAAAATGGACCGTGGGTGTACAGCGCAGTTTTTTAGAGATTTAAAGATGATGCAGCTGCCTTTTTATACTGATGGTTTTGTTCTTCAGGAAAAATATCCGCTGGGCAATCACGTTGCACACGGGCTGGGTTTGATATACGCTCAAGAAATTGCCTCGATGCTGCCGGTCGTTGTCCTGGATCCGAAATCCGGGGAAGTAGTGCTCGACCTGTGTGCTGCACCGGGTTCGAAAACAACGCAGATAGCACAAGCCATGAATAATAAGGGGTTGCTCGTGGTCAATGAGATGAATCGGAAGAGGATGGTTGGCTTGGTCAGTAATATGAAAAGGTGCGGTTTACTTAATGAGGCATTGATAAGTCTCCGCGGGCAAAAAATAGACCGTGTGTTGCCGAATTATTTCGACCGCATATTGATCGATGCTCCCTGTAGTGCTGAGGGTACGATAAGGAAATCCAAAGCGGTTTTATTTCATTGGGGATTGAGAAATATTGAAAATATGGCAAAGATTCAAAAGGGTTTGATAGTTTCGGGATTCCGCGCCTTGCGTCCGGGCGGCGTTTTGGTCTATTCCACATGCACGATCGCACCTGAAGAAAATGAAGCGGTCATTGATTATTTGCTCGGGAAGTTTCCTGAAGCTGACCTTATGCCGATATCAATTTTGCATTTTAAAAAACGTCCCGGTATCACACGATGGCAGAATGAAAGCTTTGATAGTAGAATAGTCAATTGCGCGCGCGTTCTTCCTCAAGATAACGATACCGCTCCATTCTTTATCGCCAAGATAACAAAAATGGGAGTAAATCGGCGGCGTGTTGATTATCTGGGGAAGATCGAGTTCGAGGGGGCTGCGATCGAGCTGTTTTGCCGCAGGTTTAACATCAAGGCGAAACGCTTCGATGGTTTCTCGGTTTTCCAAAAGGATGGTTTAGCGTATATCGCAACCCCGGAAGTATATTCTTTTTGGGAAATGAAAACGCTGCGTAAAGGTCTTGAGATCGGGAAAATATATGACCAGGAAATAAAACCGGATAACGATTTTATTCAGCTTTTTGGAAGGACTCCGGCAAAGAATTTTTATGAGGTTAAAGAATATCAGATAAAGAGATTCTTAAGAGGAGAGATCGTTAGAATAGAGCCAGGTTCATTACTTGAGCGTGGATTTGTCATGCTTTTATATAAGAACACTCCGATCGCTATAGGTCGGTACAATGGTAAAGAAATAAAATCCACGGTAAAAAGGCAAAGAAGAATACCCTCTTGATTTGAGATTTTAGATTTTAAATTTATGAATAACATAATTACTAAATTACGTAATAACTCCAATCTTTTCGTGATTGACTAAACGACAAAATTTAATATACTAAACACTATGACTGATTTGAAGAAAATAAGAAATATCGGGCTCGCTGCGCATATCGATGCCGGAAAGACGACGACCACGGAAAGAATACTTTTCTATAGCGGTAAGATACGGAGAATGGGCGAAGTGGATGAAGGTTCGGCGACCATGGATTGGATGCAACAGGAGAGAGAACGCGGCATTACGATCACATCGGCGGCAACGACTTCCTACTGGAAAAATTACCGTATTAATATTATTGATACACCGGGTCACGTGGACTTCACGGTCGAAGTCGAGCGTTCTATGAAAGTACTCGATGGTCTGATTGCGATCTTCTGTGCGGTCGGAGGTGTACAGCCACAGAGCGAAACGGTCTGGCACCAGGCAGATCGGTATCATGTACCGCGCATCGCTTTTGTCAATAAAATGGACCGGATCGGTGCTGATTTTAAGCGTGTACTCAAACAGATGCGGGATAAATTATCGCTGCGTCCATTGGTTCTTCAGATCCCCATTACTGGGGACGATAAGTTCTATGGTATTATAGATATCCTTAGAAACAAGGCCTATTATTGGGAAGAGGAGACACTCGGTGCCAAATATAAGGAGCTTGATGTTCCCGCTGAGTATGAGGGACAGGTTGATTTTTACCGTACCGAGACGTGTGAAGTGCTTGCAGAACATGATGAAGAGCTATTTGACAATTATGTGGCAAAGAAAGATCTTTCATTCGAAAAAGTTAAATCAGTCATCAGAAAGGGTACTATTGATTTGAGCTTTTTCCCGGTTCTGTGCGGTAGTGCGTTGAAGAATAAGGGTGTTCAGAAACTTCTCGATGCTGTATTAGATTTTCTTCCGTCCCCAGTTGACTTGCCGCCGGTAAAAGCGTTCAATCCAAAAACTTTAAAAGAAGAATCCAGGAAACCATCAATTGAGGAGCCTTTTTCGGCGTTTCTGTTCAAGGCACAGACTGATCCACATCTCGGTTTGCTCTATCATGTTAGAGTGTATTCAGGTGAAGTGAAATGCGGTGACAAGGTGCTTGTTTATCCGCCAAAAAGGATCGACAGGATCGGCAGGCTGCTTCTCATGCATGCCAACAAGAAAGAGGAGACCCCTACTCTTTCCGCTGGTGAGATCGGGGCGGTCATCGGCATAAGAGAGTGCAAGACCGGTTATACGCTTTGCAGTGTGAAACACCCGATATCTTTTGAACCGATGAAATTTCCTGAACCGGTGATATTTGTTTCACTGGAACCTAAGACAAAAATGGATGATTCAAAGCTCGATAATACGCTCAGATATCTGCAGATCGAAGATCCGACTTTCAAAGTAAGGACTGATGAAGAAACTGGTCAGCGGATCATATCAGGTATGGGCGAACTGCACCTTGAAATCATAGTCGATCGTTTGAAACGAGAGTTCAAAGTTGACTGCAATGTCAGCAAACCCCAGGTTTCTTATCGCGAGACATTGACTGAACCGGTGACCGCCACAGGTCGATTTATTAAACAGACCGGCGGGAAGGGTCAGTATGGTGTTGTGACATTGAGGATCGTTCCTGCAGAAAGAGGTAAAGGTGTTATCATCAAGAACAAAATCCGCGAGGGTACTGTCCCCAGGCAGTTTATTCCGTCGATCGAACAGGGTATCCATGAGCAGAGCGAGATCGGCGTATACTGGGGGTATCCGGTAATCGACGTGGAAGTCGAGGTCCTTGACGGCGCCTATCATTCAGAGGATTCATCAGAGCTTTCTTTCAAAATCGCGGCTCAGATGGCCTTCAGGGATGGTTTTATGCGCGGCAAGCCAGTACTCCTTGAACCAATAATGTCTCTGGAAATAATCATCCCGGACACATATGTCGGCGATGTGATAAACGACCTCAATGCCCGTAAAGGGAAGATACTCAATATCGAAACAAACAAGAAAGAAAAAATACTTACGGCAAGTTTAGCTTTGGCCAGATCCTTTGGATATGCTACAGATCTCAGGTCAGTGAGCCAGGGGCATGGTATTGCAACGATGCAATTCTCGCATTATGCACCCAAGGAAGAAAAGAAAACAGAGCAATAAGCGCATGTAGAGCCGGTCTGCATTTTTCTTCTCATCATAATACTTAAGTCTTGACGGGTCACTGAGAATCTTTATAATATTTCAGGAGGTGGTATGAGGAGACTGATTGTACTATTTTTACCGGTTTTATTCCTTTATGCACCGACACAGACTTTTTATAGCGATTGGGATTGGGGGTATTATTTTTGGCTATTCGGCCCGGTGGGTCCTAATCATTCACAGGGCATGGCTGCTGCTGGATATAGTTCAATGGAATACCGGGGCTACAATCAGTTTACCCTGGGTGGCTATCCAGGAGCAGGAACCCATATAAGTGATCTTACCTTGAGGCTGCGTAATAATACTGGCGGTGCTGGTCTTCAGATCGATATTAACCGCGTATTTTCTAATACCCCGGGTTGGGATGAATGCGGCGGTACAGCACCTATATATCTAACGAATCAAGCAGTAAGCACTAATGCCGAAGCATATACATACTTTGATCTGACGGGAACTCAGGCTGCAGATGATTTTGCTACTGCCTGGCAGACGAGCAGCTGGTTTGGATTCGGTTATAAAGGATCGCGTGGTTCTGGTGAGCCGTGCATGCATTTCTTCTATGCTTTTTGGGCGGACGAATTGCTCGATGCCGCATTGATTGTTGATTATGTGATCATTGGCAAGGAAGAGCAAGAAGAAGAAACGGTCAACATGCCCTGTTTGTCAGTCTATCCGAATCCATGCAGGGGAAAACTTCATATTGACCTCACGGCAAGCAGATATGTCGACGAAAAATCTAATTTGACTATCTATGATATTCATGGTCGGCTCGTTAAAGATTTTCGCATTACTCTCGACGCCTTACACAATACGCGGATTTGTTGGGACGGCACGGATCATCTCGGTCAGAAAGTATCAGCTGGTGTATATTTTGTTGAACTGCGCGCTGAAGATGGTGTTCATATCGAAAAAGTAGTCATAGCACACTAGCATTATCCAGGATATACATTCAATACAGTTTTCTTATTTATTGATCAAACGATTCACTATCTTGATCTCACTGCTGTCGACAACTTGCCAGTAATCCGGTTTTTTCTTAATGATTTTATCAAGTATGATGACGTCACTTTTTCTGATCCTGTCGAACGTTCTGTTTGCCTGGCTTTTATCTCGTTTCAAACGGACAAGTTCAATTCGGCCTTTTTGCGTACATAAATAACAGCGCTGCTTGCCTTTTTCCCGAAGAAGTGAACTGATAACGAGATACGTATCCACTGGTTTTTTTGGAAAATCTTTTTGAGCAATGACCAGGTATGAAAATTTTAATCGATCGATCTCCCGATTCAGTCCCTGATTCAAAATCTTCATGTATTCTGGAACATGCCAGACAATCGATTGATGACACCAATCTTTTTCTTGACGGACATCCATAAGCGGGCATTCTTCATTGTGCAAACATGGCAACAGAATCTGAGCCTTGTTCTTGCTTATGATGCTGTTGCGTAGTACCATGAGCCGTCGCGATAATAGCTTTGTGGCCGGCTCGATTATTATTATAATTCCATTATCTGAACAACTCTTCAAGAGACGTTCTATGAAATTTACCGGTATGTTTTGATCCATGCACATTTCAGCAAGTGAATTAGCCAGGATTATGATATTGTATTTGTCGTTTTTCTTTTTTAAAAGACCGTGCGAAAGATCCTGACGCAACAATCTAAAATGGATCCGCGCGTCGCTTTTTTTGATCAATTGCATCATCGCCCTGCATCTTCTTAGCATTGTGACGGATATATCGAAACCGGTAAATCTCATTTTTTCAAAATTTTGAAGGCCGTAATAGATACCGAACATCCCTGCTCCTTCACCGCAACCGATATCGCAGATATTAAGGTTATTATGATAGGTCAACATATTACGGTAAAGATATGTCAGTTGCTGTATTACAACCTTTACTTTCATGAGATTTACTGGAAAATTGTAGGCGAAATATGCATCTGAGTTATCGTCTTTTGTCGGTTTGAGTAGTGAAAAATCTTCAGATAATCGGTACATTTGCTTTTGTATTCGGCTGATTTGTTTACGGAAGAACTTTTGGGATTGCCAGTTCAGGTCAGACAGCCCGATGAACGTAAGGATCTGTCGTTCAATAGCTTGTGGTAGCTTCATGGTTTAGCCGGGTCATTAATAAGTGAAAACTACAGTGTCCTTATATGGGCACCGTATTTTTTAAAAAGGTCGCGGGTGTGGTCATCCGATGTCAGATAGATAACTTGATGTCCCTGCTCGGCGAATTTTTTAAGCAACTCAACGAGTTTGTTTCGGCGCGGCCAATCGGCAAAAATAAATGCATCATCGAGCAGCAAAAAGCAGCCGTCAGGGTAAAGTCTTTTTAGCGCGGCGATCCGAAAACATAAGAGTAATTGATCCTGTGTTCCACTCGATAGATCATTTATAGAAAAAATATCACCTTTTTTGTTCACCACCATGAAATTCTTGTTTTTCACCCTGACTTCAACATATGTATCAGTAACGATCTCGAAGTACTCGGTCAGACTTTGATTTCCTTTTATTATGTTGTGGATGTATTCATCGAGTTCGCTGCTCATTTCTTTTAGTATTGTGCGTGCGGTCATTGCAGCTTTCTTTTCAAGTTCATATCCCCTGAGTTCTTTACGTATGTTATCGTATTCGATAAACGCAATCCGATAATCAGTTATATTGAAACTCGCTTTCAGGGTCCTGTTGAAAACCTCGATATTCTGCCCGATGGTGTTGATTTTTTCAGTGATTTTTCGAAGAGCATCACTTATTTCATTTTCAGAAGACAGATCCGGCTCTGCCTCTTGAGATCTTACGCGCATTTTACTTATCATTCTATCCCATTTCTTGTCGTCTTTCTCCGATAGAATACCGCATATCTTGCCATATTTTTCATTGAGTCTATCCTCGATCTCCCTTTTTTCCTCAAGTTTTTTCTTGAGGTCATCGATCTCAGCAAGACCGGTTTTATTGCGCAGGCCGGAAATTTCCACTGCAAGATCGGCTGCGCTTTGCCCTTTCAAAAGGCGGTTTTCTATTTTTTTCTTTTCGTCAAGAAGAATCGTCTTTTCTATTTTCAATTTTTCAGTAGCTTCGATCCGTTCGGCGAGTTCTTTGAGAGTAGAAATATCTGGATACAGGCGTTTTGCTTTTTTCAGCCATTTATGCTTTGTTGTCATTATTTTTCGAGCCATGTGTTTTCTATATATAAAGAAAGCAAAAACAGTAAGGCTTATGATGAAAATGATCAAAGACGGGATTTTTGGTATGCCGGTAATAAAAGATAGAAGCACAAGAATAAAGCTGACCGCGACGATCACCAGCGGGTATAAAACAGCCGGTTCACTCACTTTCTCCGGAGTTGCTGTTATACACTCTTTCAGGCCTTCAGATGAGATAAAATCTTCTTTTCTTTTGAGCTCCATCATGTCTTTTTCTAACTCGATGATTTCTTTTTTAACCTCGTTAAGCTGCGCTTCATCACTCTGACCAGCTTTCATTTGAGCATTCAGTTCTTGCCACCTTGAAAAATATTCGTACTTGTAGCGCTCATAGTCTTTGACATGGGTTTTGTCCGCTAAATAATCCTCGTATAGTCTGGATACCTCGCTGAATACCTTGAATTTTTTGAAGTCATCGATAGATTGTAAGCGATCGGCTAAATGCTGTTGACTGGTCTTCAATTTTTGAAGCTGATCTTGTTGTTTTTCGATATCCCCGATTTCCTTTATGCACTTACTGAGCGCTTGTTCACGTTGTGTCCGCTGCTCGATATGTGACTGCTTGTCTCTTTCCCAATCGAGTTTTTTTGGCTGTATTTTAACTGCTTCGAAGATCTTGGCATCAAGCCGGGCAAATGTTATCCCTTTTCCGATGCTGGTGAACATAGTCTTTAATCGGTCCCAGAACTTTTCGCCGGTACTTTCATCATAAACCGCACTTTCAGATGCCTGGACGTATAGTAAAGCCGCTATGTCTGCAGGCGGTAACTCAATCGTTTGTTTTTTGGCTGGAAGCGTATAGAGTTCGCCGCTATCATCGACTTTGATCTCGAATTCTTTGGGCTTATTATAACGCAGCGTAGCCGCAGTTTTTTTAAAAAGTACATAGCTCAAGACCTCAACGAGAGCGGTTTTGCCTGTTTCATTCAATCCGAAGATACACTCGAAATTTTCCGGGGTGATCGTAATATCTTTCAAAGGACCATAATTGGAAACAAGTATTCTATTAATTTTCATTTCAGGGTTTTATTGAATATTGGAAAAACTATTTCAAAGATCTTCATGCGTAGATCATTATCGAGCTCGGCAGTTCTATGGACAAAATTCCTTACCATTTGATTCTGCATGATCGAACTCCATGTACTGATCTCTGATTCTATTCTTAGTTCTTCAAAATCATCGGCGTATTTATGCTTGAGCGACATGATGCGTTCACTGAATGCTCTGTCGTTTTCCGCGATATAACCCTGCACTGTTATATCGGGCATGACTCTTTGACCTTTTAGCCCATTGATGTGGGTTTCAATATTCGCAAGCAAAGCATTTTCGTTGCCGGGAAAGACGAAAAAATCTTTTTTTACCCAGTAAGGCGATATTTCGATCTCCAGCGGCGCTATCTCCAATTTATTGTTTTCCATCGTAAGTATATAGCAATATCTTTTTTCTGTACACTTGGTATCTATCGCAACGGGCGAGCCTGGATAGACAACATGGGTGTTTTTATATTTCCTCTCAATAGTGTGTGCATGAAGATGACCTAGTGCTACATAACGAGAGATATTCTCCAGGTTGCCTGGGAAAATTGGCATATATGATGTTTCTTCATCATCGAGCATCGAGTAGATGAACGATTCATCATAAAGTGTGCCATGACAGAGCAAAAGATCGATCTTTGTGGGGATGTTCTTGATACATTCGCTGAACTTCTTATTTTGATACGGTACTGCGCATATGATCATGTTCTGTTCTTCCATTATTTCAAATGGGCTCTTATAAAACTGGGTGACGTTTTGCCCATAATCATGAGCCGGGTCATATGATCCGGCATCATGATTCCCCGGTATGATCAGGAACTGTATTTTTGTTCTTTCAAATATACTCTTCACGATTGGTCTAAGCTCAATAGCATCTGTGTTTGAATCGAAGAGATCACCGGCAATGATGAAATAGTCTATTTTTTCCTGGTCAGCTTTTTCCACCATCCATTTGAGAACCTCGACTCTTTTTTTATCGCCCTTCTTCAGATGGATGTCAGCTGTGTGCAGGAATTTCACGTGTCAGTACCTCCTATAAGATGTACTGGAATAGTGTAATGCATTCTGTAATTATAGGCAGATTTAGTTATTAATCAATACTTGACAGATCAGGTATTATAGAGTATATTAGATTAATAGTGGGGATATATATTAATGATAATTTCTCACTATAGGTTTAAGTCTCGTAAAGGCTTGATATGGGTGGTCTATCATTAAGAATTAAAGAACCTCAAGGAGGTCGGGTGAAGAAAATATTAGTTGTCCTATTGCTGATCGCGACTATTGGTTTTGCTCAGCATATGATCGTACGGGTATATGTGTCTTTATGGTCTGATCTGGCACGTATATCACCGAAATTTGATCTGGATGTCGCCGCAGGACATTATGGCGAATGGTATGATCTGGTTGTGGATAGAAGTGGCCTTGACCAGGTCAAGGCATCAGGTTTACCCTATGAGATCACGGTGTACAGTCTGGAACACGAGAGAGACAAATACCGTGGTTCTTATTGTTCCTATAATGAAATGGTAGATTCGCTCCAGTATCTTGCAGCCAGTTACTCCAGTATTTGTAAGCTCGATTCACTACCTATTCCAACATACCTGGGCAGGACGATCTACGGCATTAAAATATCTGATAATGTCAATATTGAAGAGGATGGTGAGCCGAAATTCACGCTTGATGGTTGTCACCACTCGCGCGAGTGGGCAACGCCTCAGGCAGTTTTGTTCTTTGCTGATTCCATGCTTGTTTCCTATGGCGTAGTTTCGGAGATAACCGAAATCATCAATACGACCGAGATCTATTGCTGGCCTGTGATAAATGTCGACGGCTATGATTATGATTACCCGGGTCAGCTCTGGTGGCGTAAGGACCGCGAGCCCTTTGGTGGCAGTACTGGAACTGATCCAAACCGTAATTACGGTGGTGGTTGCTGCGGCGATGTCGATGGTTATTGGGGAGCAGCAGATGAGGGACAGTGCAGCCATATGCCGTCTGGAGAGACATTCCCGGGTGCTTTTGCCTATTCTGGTGATGAGATCTGGGCGTATTCGTCTTTTATTCGTGAACACGGTATAACCACGGGTTTTTCCCTGCACAGCTACGGTGAACAGGTCATGTATCCGTGGGGATACAAGGGTGCGGGTACGGTCGATTCCACGCTTTACGATGCAAAGGGTGCTTATATGGCGAGTATGATGCAGTGTCTTTACGGCGGCACATATACACCTGGTCAGGCATATTATAATCCCTATCCAACATGCGGAAATACAAGAGATTGGGTTTACGGATATAGCAAATATATCGCCGGTTTATCCGCATTGTTTTATGGTTCAGAGATAGGTACTTCTTTTTATCAGAGTACAAGCCAGTTAGATAATATTTCTCTTCAGGTCTTTAAGGCGGCAAAATACCTCGCTGGTTTTTCCGATTCTCTGATCCTTATTAAAGATGGTTTTGTCGCACCGCCGATGATTTATCCGCTCGGCACAGTCGGCAGTAATTTTACGGTCTACTGGCATGCGGTGAATAGTTTTGATAATCATCCTACACACTGGGAATTGGTTGAACTTTCCAGCCCTTCTATTATTGAAGATAACCTTGAATCCGGAACAAGCCGCTGGGTATTAGAGGGCTTTACTCTTTCTACGGCTCAATCACACTCAAGTTCACACAGTTTTTTCTCCGGTAACCAGGACGACATGAACCATGCAGTTCGTACTCTCCATCCCCATCTGGTCGAGTCCGGCGATTCACTAACTTTCTGGTGCTGGTATAATCTTGAAACAAATTATGATATTGCCGTCGTTGAGATATCAGAGAACCTGAAAGAATGGTTTTGCCTGGATGACCGATATAGTTCAAACTCAGGCGGCTGGGTTAGAAAGGCATATTCACTCGCAAACTGGATAGGTAAATCAGTATATTTCAGATTTCGGTGCATGACTGACGGCAATACTTTGAATGTAGGTTTTTATGTCGACGATATATCACCGGTGTGTTTGTTCAATGATGTGAGCACAGTATCATCGGCTATCGCCGACACATCTTATTCATTTACTGACCATGCCGAAGGGGAGTTCTATTTTTATATAAGAGGTAATAATACTGATTATGGCTGGGGCGATTATTCTTGTCTGGAAAAAGTTGATATCGTAATAGGGATCAACGAAACTCCGGTTAATGATATCCAGACTCAGACACTGGCTCTTACGATAAATCCAAATCCATTTAAAGAGATTACGAATATCAGATTTAACACAGGGCATAGCTCAGAGAGCATCGCGTTGAAGATCTATAATTCAAGTGGAAGTTTAGTTAGACAATGGGATTATTCGACGATAAGACAATCCGACCAAATCGTGTGGGATGGCACAGACCATCATGGTCGTCTGGTCCCTGCTGGCACCTACTTTGTATCGCTTGAAGCAGATGCAGTTAGACATTGGGAAAAAGTCATTTTGGTAAAGTGAACTTTTCATTTGTAAGATCGACCGGGGTTTGATAGTTGTTATAAAGGAGTCAGGATGAGAAGATCTATTATCATATTATTTCTGATCGTGAATGTTATCGCAGCATACTCTGGTGAAACGATGAGACTGGTCAGGATCGACCTGATTGACCACGATGCAGTTTATACATTGAGGAAGTTCGACATAACAGTGATCGATGCTGGTCAGGATTTTGCCAAAGCCCTTGTGACTGATAAGAATATCACTGAACTGAAAAATGCCGGATACCGAATCACGATTCTCATTGAGGATTACCAGGCATACATGGATGAAATATTCAGCCGGGGTTTTTATCATACCTATGATCAAGTCTATCAGGTCCTCGATTCTTTTGTAAATAATTATCCGAATATATGCCGACTTGATACGATCGGTTACAGTGTGCAAGGACGGGCGATATGGGCGATGCGGGTCACTGATAATCCGGATATAGAAGAGAACGAGCCAGAGATAAGATTGCCTGGGAATATGCATGGTGATGAGCATATCGGTACTGAAGTCCCGCTCTATTTCTTACGTTATCTATTAGAAAATTATGCGTTCAATCCTCAGGTCCAGGATCTTGTAAATAACCGTGAGATATGGGTATTGCCGACGATCAATCCTGACGGCAAAGTCGCCAACACCAGAAGAAATGCTAATAATGTCGATCTCAACCGTGACTATGGTTATTTCTGGGGCGGTGAAGGCGGCAGTCCTGGTCCTTCTTCCCAGATCGAAAATAAGTGCATGATGCAGCATCTTGCCGAAAACAATATATCGCTGGAATATAATTATCACTCAGTGGCTCAATACGTGAACTATCCATGGGATTATTCACCTGCTGATCCGCCTGATAGTCAGCACATACTAGATATTTCGCAAATCTATGCAAGTGCCGCGAATCTGACGGCCATTAATGGCTATGATTGGTATCAAACTACTGGCGGGCTCCAGGATTTTTCGATCGGCACAAGTGGTGTATTTGCCGCAACGATCGAGACCGAACAACCCGCTGGTTCTGCTGCGATCGATCAAATATGCTATGAAAATCGCGATGCTTTAATGGAAGTCTGTGATCGAGCTGGCTGGGGGATCGAAGGTTTTGTTAAAGATTCACTTGCATCGACGCCATTATATGCACGTGTTGAGATACTCAATCCGGATAGGATTGATGTGTACACAGATCCTCTACTGGGGGATTTCCATAAGATGATCGCTCCGGGCACATATGATGTGAGGCTTTCAGCCAATGGTTATGCACCGAAGACTATCAGCGGTGTTACGGTACCAGGTACAGGCAGTATCTCACTCGGTGATGTCTTATTAGCGCCGGACTCGACCTATCTCCATGCATTCAAATCAGTGCTTTGTCGCTATGCAAATCATGCGGAACAATCGAACAGGACTCGTCCCAGGGCAGCACTCGGTCCACAAGACGATATCTTTTTTTCGCTCGGGCAGAACGGTTATATAGTCATCGATATGGGTGCTGATACGCCGATACATAATTCAGCGGGTGATGATTTTACTGTCTACGAAGGTAATGATGGTTCAGCCGAGGGTTATGAAGTTTTTGCCAGCAATACCTGGGATGGTTCATGGTCTTCATGCGGTAGTGCCACAGGTACGGCGAGTTTTGATCTGTCGACCGCAGGGTTGAGTGAAGCGCGCTATATACGTATCAATGATGATGGTACTTCTTCAAGTGGTCAATATGCCGGTTTTGATCTTGACGCCATCCATGGGGTAGCCGCAGTAAATGCTCCCTATCTACTAATAACTGGTTATCAAATACAAGATGGCAATAACGGTCTGCTTGAGCCAGGAGAGACCGCTGATTTTATCATAACTTTAAGAAATTCCGGGATGGTTTCAGCTGATAATGCACAGGGTAAGCTTGTAACGAGTGATGTCTATGTTACAGTCATTGATTCGATGGGTTATTATGGAAATATTTTGCCGGATTCGGAAAAAACAAATGACACGGATCCTTTTACGATCTATGCTTCTGTGTCAACGCCGATCGGATATACGGTAGATTTTGATCTGATCATCACTGCCGATAGTTATTTAGATACCTTAAATATCAATCTTGTCGTTGGTAAAAAGCATTATTATATTTGGAATCCTGATCCCACGCCGACGCCGGGTGCTGCTTGTCATACGATACTCGGCA
>CAYQPW010000030.1:24179-26859 GCA_964419565.1 uncultured bacterium | reverse complement strand
AAAATTATGTTTGGCGCGCATACCCGGACACGAGAGATCCCCCTGGCAGTTGATTTCGCAAAAGGAGCGCGCATTACTGATCTTGATGGTAAAACATTTCTCGATTTTGGCTCGGGTTTTGCCGTTGTCGGTACTGGTCATTGCCATCCAGATGTGATCAAAGCAGCAACCGAACAAATGCACAGATTGATCCATATTTCCGGCTGCGATTTTTATTACGACTCTCAGGTAACACTTGCTGAGAAATTATTTAAAATAACACCAGGTGATTTTGAAAAGCGCGTATATTTCGGTAATTCTGGCGTCGAAGGCGTAGCCGCAACATTGAAGATCGCCCGTCATTATACGAGACGACCCCGCTTGATAAGTTTCCTGGGTGCGTTTCATGGCAGGACTTTCGCAGGCATGACCATGTCTGGCAGCAAGAAGATTCAGCGCTCGCATTTTTCACCGTTGATACCCGAAGTAACACATGTTCCCTATCCCCATTGTTATCACTGCATATTTAATGAAACATATCCGAAATGCGTTAGAAAGGAATTCGACGGTTTACCTATCCCATACTGCCTTTCATACCTCACCGAGGTGATATTCGTCCGGCTCGTCGACCCCGAAGACGTCGCTTTGATACTCGTTGAGCCTATCCAGGGTGAGGGTGGATATATTATCCCGCCCAAGGAGTTTTTGCCCGCGCTAAGAAAAATAGCTGACAAATTCAATATCCTGCTTGCTTTTGATGAAATACAATGCGGCATGGGCAGAACCGGTAAGTGGTTTGCCTGCGACCATGTCAATGTCGTACCAGACATCATCATTACTGCAAAGGCGATCGCTTCCGGCTTTCCTATGAGCGCAACGATCAGCCGCGCTGAACTTCAGGACCCCGAGATCGATGAACGCGCCTGGCGACCTGGCGCGCATGGCTCTACTTTTGGCGGTAATCCGGTTATCGCTGCGGCTGCAGTAGCATCATTGAAGATAATTGAAAATGGCTTGATAAAAAATGCGGCAGAGATCGGTGCGTTTCTAAAACAGGGGTCGATAGAAATAATGAACCGCCATCAAATCATCGGCGAAGTACGCGGTCAGGGATTAATGATCGGTCTTGAATTGGTAAAAGATAAAAAGACCCGCGAAACCCTGCCGGATATTATCACTAAGAACGGGAAGAACATCAAAGAAGTTATTACTGGCGAATGTTTTAAACGGGGCTTGATCGTCTATGGAGCTGGTTTTAATTCTATACGAATATCACCACCCCTTATCATTACTAAACAGGATGCTGAGGAAGCCTTGGCGATTATCGATGAAGTCATTACTCATGTCGAGAAACAGCTTGAATTATGAACCCGAATATTTTTAGAGAATATGATATCAGGGGTCTTGCTGATACAGATCTCACCGACGAAAATGTTAACGTTTTTGCCCGGGCCGTTGGGACTTATTACCGGAACCTGGGTGAGACGAAGATCATAGTCGGACGCGATGTTAGAATATCATCACCAAGGATCTCGGAAGCTCTTCAAAAAGGTCTCAGAGAATCAGGCTGCAGTGTCATTGATATCGGTGAAGTACCGACCCCATTATTGTATTTTTCTTTATTTCACTATAATATCGGCAGCGGAGTAATGATAACCGCCAGCCATAATCCAAAAGAATTCAATGGATTCAAGGTCTGCCGGAATAAAACCACTATATACGGCACAGAAATACAGAAGATCAGACATATTATCGACAAGGGGAAATATACTGCAGGCACGGGTAATAGCGATAAATTCGATATTATACCGACATATATCGATTATGTGACCGACCAGGTGAGGATCAAACCCGGACTCAAAACAATCATTGATACTGGTAATGGTACCTGCGGTCCGATAATCGATAAAATCATGAACAGGATCAAGGCGGATTACGATATATTGTATAAAGAACCAGACGGTACTTTCCCAAATCACCTTGCTGACCCGACTGTCGTTGAAAACATTAGCACCTTGATCGATCGAGTAAAAAATGACAATGTTTCCTGCGGCATCGGTTTTGACGGTGACGGCGACAGGATCGGCGTGATCGACGAAAAAGGCGATGTTATCTGGGGTGACGTGCTTTTGGCAATATATGCTGAGCCAATATTGAAGCGTCTGCCAGGCGCTAAAATAATATTTGAAGTGAAGTGTTCAAAAGGACTTATCGAGCGCATTGAGGAGCTGGGTGGTATTCCGCTTATGTACAAAACCGGTCATTCTCTGATCAAAGCAAAGATGAAGATAGAGAACTCTCCACTTGCCGGAGAAATGTCCGGGCATATATTTTTTGCGGATCGTTATTTTGGATTCGATGATGCGATATATGCAAGCCTGCGTCTATTAGAACAACTCAGCAATGGTAAAAGACTCTCTGAGCTTGCCGCAAGAATTCCGAAGTATTTTGCAACGCCAGAGATCCGGATTGAAACAACCGACGAGAAAAAATTTGAGATCGTTGAAAAATTAAAAACGGATTTTGCAAAAAAGTATAAAGTTATCGACATCGATGGCGTCCGGGTCGATTTTCCTGATGGTTGGGGTCTGATAAGATCATCGAATACTCAACCGGTTCTTGTCTTGAGGTTCGAAGCAAAAACCAAACAAAGACTTGAAGAAATCAGGAATCTTTTTTTTGATAAACTACAGGGGATATA
>CAYQPW010000030.1:14635-24079 GCA_964419565.1 uncultured bacterium | reverse complement strand
AACAAAGACTTGAAGAAATCAGGAATCTTTTTTTTGATAAACTACAGGGGATATAATGAGGACAAAAAGAGATGTTCAAATACCAAATAACAAATGTCAATTGAAATCGAAATTTCTAATATCATATTTCAAATTTTATCATTTGGATTTTGGTATTAATTTGGTATTTGGATTTTGTTTTTTGTCATTAAAGAGCAATTTTAAATACGTTTGCGGTTCATGGTTGCGAAAAGCGTTTCGTTTTCGAAACACGGATATTGAATGAAAACACGTAAAAGAATAAAAAGCTTCATAGATCTGGAAGTTTATCAAAATACTTATTCTGCATCAGTAATTATTTTAACAAAAATTTTACCAAAGTTACCAAAACAGGAGCGGTTTGATCTTGTAGATCAACTGAGACGCTCAGCTAAAGCAATTCCTCGCTTGATTGCTGAAGGATTTGCTAAGAGACATCAGAAAAAAGGATTTCAAAAATACCTCGATGACGCTACCGGTGAAAGTAATGAAACAATAGTTTCTTTATGTCATACTAGAGATGTATATGGTGTGGAACCCGAATTAGTCACGCAACTTATTGATACGTATGATAAAACTTCACGACAGCTATATAATCTTAGTTGCGCATGGGAATCATTCGGTCCCAGAAAAACGAAACCGCGCCGTCCGAAAACAGACGACAACGTATCGCCTTTCGAAACCGATAAACGTTAAATGAAGTATTTAAGCAAGGAGGTTTTGTGACTTTACTTATATGTGCAGCTTTACTATTAGCCCAAACTGGCGATGTATTTCTGCCTAAATATATGACTCCAGAAGAATACCTGAGGATCGATGAGATCGGTCAGGGGCACATAACGACTGCACCGCCAAACTGCTGGGTTGAAACACCCGGTGAATTTGAATTTTTGAGGGGCGTTTTTATAACCTGGATATACGGGCAATATAATACTGTTTTTCGTGAAATCGTCCGGGAAACAGCCGAAGTATCCAAAGTCTATATCATCGTAGGATCGAGTGTTGAACAGCAGAATATTACTGATTATTTAAATAGCAACGGTATACCGCTGGATTCGATTACTTTCTACATATGGTCGAGGAATTCGATCTGGATGAGGGACTATGGTCCATGGTTCATGCGCAAAGAGGATAACAGCGAAGGCATTGTGGATTTTCAGTATAACCGACCGCGACCTTATGATGACACGATACCCTGGCGTATCGGTCAGCAATGGGGAATCCCGGTTTACGGGTCACCGCTTGAACACCCCGGCGGCAATTTCATGGTCGACGGTTTAGGTACAGGTTTTGCGAGCACCTTGATCTATGAAGAAAACTCTGGTTATACACACGCTGAAATAGATTCGCTGATGCTTGAATACAGCGGACTCGAGCAATTAATCGTCCTCCAAAGGATCAATATTGAGTACACCGGGCACATAGATCTCTGGACCAAAATTCTTAACGACACTCTTGTCATGGTAGGAGAGTATGCCTCAGGCCATCCCAATCATACGCTGCTTGATAATAATGCTGACTCGATAAGCCGCTGTAATAATCGTGAAGGTAAACCTTACCGGATAGTCCGGATGCCCATGCCCTGGTCAACATCAGACGCTCCACCATCATACTTGAATTCCCTGTTTGTTAATAACAAGGTGCTCGTCCCACTCTGGAATGAAGCCGAGGACGACACTGCATTATTTATCTACGAACAAGCACTGCCAGGTTATGATGTCGTGGGGATCAATTGTTCACAGATGTCCGGTTCGGGCGGCGCGATCCATTGCATTACAATGCAAACACCGAACCCTCATTTCATCCACATTCAACACTATCCGCTTACCGACACCAACGACACGTTAAATCCTTATCGTGTTCGGGCGCGAATCACCACTTCAAGCGCTTTAATAACAGATTCTACACTCGTTTACTATCGAATTAACAGTGGTTCATTTACCTCGACATCACTCGCTTCAGTCGTTGATACACCGGGAGTTTATGCCGGTAATATACCAGCACAGTCAGCTGGTGACACTGTTTCTTACTACATCCTGGCCAGAAATAATGACGGGATACGACGGACTTCACCAGTCCATGTCCCACCACAAATATACACATTCCTAGTGACTGGTAATCCTTATGTTGCCGAAGAGCTTGAAGCGTGCCCTGTATCAGTTACCTTATTATCATCTAATCCAGCACATTCGTCATTACGTTTTTTCATCACGCTTGAAGAACTGACAAATGTAAAGATCGAAATATATAATGTCCTCGGTCAAAGAATACACGTTGTGACTGATAAACTGATGCATGCGGGTAATCATGAAATTAACTGGAATTTTCGTGATAAAACGAACTGCGGATTAGCTCAGGGAACCTACTTTTATCGCGTCATTATGGATAAATGGGAAACAACCGGGAAAGTACTTCTCGTGAAATGAGCACAGCTCGAGGACGAAAAATTGAAGCCGTATTCGTAATTCGTTTTTCGTGCTCGTAATACTGGACTATAACGAATACGATTCACGAAACACGAGTACGATTAGTATTTTGGTTCTTGGAGTTTGTGCCTGCTTACATGCCCGGCAATGGAAATCCGGTTATTGACTGAAAACTTTCTCTGGTTTTTTCTGATACCTTTTTTTTCGCATCGCTTAAAGCAGCAAGAATGAGGTCTTCCAACATTGACTTATCTTTATCCTCGAATACATCTGGTTCTATGCTTACGGCGAGTACATTCTGCTCGCCATCCATTTCGACCCGGACCATGCCGCCCCCTGAGCTTCCCTCAACTTTGATCTTTTTTAGCTCTTCAAGAAGTTTTGCCTGCAACTTCTGAGCTTCATGCAACATATTTTTCACCCGCGTCTCCTTTTAATAAATCAACGAATTTCCTCACTATCAAACATGGTTTTGATAGTCTCAACAAAGTTATCCTTTTCTTTCTTTTGCATATTAATATCAATGGTGAGTGTAAGATCTTCCTTTGACAGTTCTCTTAAGATTTTCTCAAGGGTTTCCCGGTTCTTTTCTAATTGCCCTTTAGAGAAATCATTCTTTGCAGAAATAATTATATTATTACCGTCCTTATTTACTTCTGCATCATGAACCACGCCGGCGAGTTTTGGGCTAATGCTCTGCAGTTTCTTAGATAATTGTTCTTTCAGGTTGGTTTTGCCACCCGGATTTGCCTCACCTTTTTCTGTTTTTCTAATTGGCGCGGATGTTTCAGAAGCGGATAAATCCAATACCAATCTGCTCAAAAATAATTCCATGACTACCCTGATATTCATCGATCTTCTTATCATCTCTTCAAATCCAATACAGGTTTCGAGCATGAGGACTAATCTCTCATGATCCAATTCAATATCCTGTAATGCAGCGATCTCATCCTTGCTCAATTCAACGAATTCGTCTGGCAATCCCGTTTTAGCGAGAAAAATAGCCCGCAGGTAATTGGTAAAACCGAGGTATATTTCTATGGGATCCGCACCGTCTTCAATACCCTCATTGAAAAGCTCTATCACCAGTTTCAAATCCCGGGCTAATATATTCTTGAGTAATTTGATGTAGAAACTACTGCCCAGAAAACCAATTAATTTAAATACATCTTGCTCGGTAATTTCGCCATCGACAAATGATGTCAGTTGTTCGAGTATACTCTCCCCATCCCGGATGCTTCCATCTGCTCGAACCGCAAGATAATGAAGTGCCTTTGAGTTTATTTCGATATTTTCCTGCTTTGCGATCGCACCAAGCCGTGATGATATCTCTTTTATTGAAAGCCGTTTGAATACAAAACGCTGACACCTTGATAATATTGTGGTGGGTACTTTCATGGGATTTGTCGTAGCGAATATGAAAATAACCTTGGGTGGCGGTTCTTCCAAGGTTTTAAGCAAGGCATTAAATGCCTCCTGGGTCAACATGTGCACTTCATCGATAATGTATATTTTATAGCGACCGTGAAGAGGCGAGTACCTAACACCCTCTCTTAAATTGCGTATTTCATCAATACCTCTATTCGACGCCCCGTCGATCTCAATAACATCGATGTTCCTGCTCATTGTAATTTCTTTACAGGATTGACATTTCTGACAGGGATGAATACTTGCGCCCTCATTACAATTCAAGCTTTTGGCAAGGATACGTGCTGTTGTAGTCTTACCTACACCGCGTGGCCCAGCAAAAAGAAAAGCGTGGCCGATGCGACCGCTTTTAATGGCTCCTTTGAGAGAACGCGTTATGTGATTCTGACCAGTTAGCTCATCAAAATCCTGAGGACGATATCTAAGAGAAATAACTCGATGGGACATAGGCTCTCACTTTGTTCGTTAAATCATACTGAATTGCACGAAAGGTTTTTTCCCGATATTCACTTCTTTATCTTAATCAATTGCAGAGTAGATTCGGTCGTGCACTTCCTTTGCCAACCCACTCAGGAACAGCAAGGCGAAGAACTCAGATCAGGCACCCTTATGACCAGCCCTTGCCTGCTTACCGCTGCTTCTTTCCAGACCTGACGGAGTTTGTAGGTGGAACCATCACAAGACCCGATCCTCAACATCCTTCAACTCCTGGCTGTCAACCCTGAAAGTCTTGACTCAAATGAAGTCTTCAACCCCGCATGAGCGGATTTCGGGTCATTCCACCAGAAGGCGGATTTCAAGGCACCGCTAACTCCCCGTCTAGCACGACCGTTATTAGCGTACAAAATCGGTTTTTTCGAAAAGAAATTCGCTCGGTTTGATCCCGCAGGTTCCAATACCCATTCTTACCAGCATTGTCTGAAAGTTCTCTACATTCTTAAGATTAACTTCAGCCAACCTCTCGTAATCCGGTATCCTCATAGCCATGCTGAGCTCATCATCTTCTGCCCAACCATTCATCTTTATGACAACATCTCTTGCGACTTTCGGGTTTCTTGTGATATAACTGAGTGTTGCTTCAACAGCGGTCTTAACACGAATCGCTGCAAGTCTATTCTCTTCTTTCACAAAATTCTTACGCATTGCAATGGCCGCATATGGCATCGATGGAACAACATAATAAGAAATCACACCTTCCATTAGAACTTGATTACCGTTATATACAAGGTAACCGCGATATGGATCAATAACATAAAGCGCATCCACTTTGCCACTGGCAAATGCAGTAACGAGTTCTTCAGTCTGTATAGGTACGAGCGTGATCTTTGTAATTTTGTCTTCAGCCATTCGTGCGACGATTAAATTAATCAAGTATTCATCACCAGCTTCATAACCTAATCGTTTACCTTTAAGATCAGACAACCTGTTGATCTTGGTCTTTGCCGGTATCACGATCGCATCCAAACCTTTGCCAGACTTGATCTCTATGGATCCAAATGCCTTGATCGTATCGCCATCAGTTGCTGGCGAAATCATCAGCCAGTACCAGGGAACAGCTGCGATATCATAAAGACCATCTTTTAAGCCCTGCAGCGGATCTCCCTGAATCTCAACGAATACGGGGGCAACTTTCTCTAAAGTAAAATACTGCCTGGTAGTATCCTCTTTAGCGATATAGAATGGCACTGAGGCGTATGATTTGTCAACACCAATTCTAATCTCTGAGGGTAGAGATTCCTTATATTGCGGATAACCGACAACAAATAAAAGAGCTAAAGCTCCGATAAGGATGAGTACATTAAGCAGTCTTTCCCTTGTTTTAATACCCATTACTGCTCCTTCTGTATTTTCTCTGCTTTCTGCAGATATTCCAGTGCTTTTTTCGTATTGCCTATTTCCCGGTAGCAAAATGCAAGGTTGTTTAGAGCATCCACGAATTTAGGATTAAGCACCAATACCTTACCTTCAAGTACATCAATAGCTTTCTTATAATCCTTAAGCTGCATCTTTATTACGCCAATATAAAACCATGAATACAGTGCGTCTTCTTTTATTTTAGTGATTCTCTCAAAATAAGTGAGCGCCTCTTCAAATTTGCTTGCCCTAATATGCAACTCGCCGGCATAAAACAGCGCATCAAGATCATCGGGCATCAAATCAAGACTTTTCATTATATAATTCAATGCAGCGTCGTTATTCTTGAGATTATATTGCGAAATACCAGCCAGGTAATACGCCATAGCCAGGCCCTGAGTTATCTTAAAGAAAGTGTCGATATTTTTGCTATGCGCTGCAAGTCCTCCGTCAAAACCGAGTTTTACCTTGACCAATTCATCGAGTTCATCATTATTCTTTGCAACCCATAAGCTTACTATCTTCTGCGCTAACAGTTTGTCTATCTCTGGAAGATTCTGGAAAACAACTTTGGTTATCGCCTTGTAATTCTTATCGTAATATTTTATCGCATCCTCGAATTTCACAAGTGCAGAATCATATTGTTTCTTATCAAAAAGCGCCTTACCGATAAGATAGTATGCCTGCGGGTTTTCAGGATCTAATGATAATGCTTTTGCATAGGCCTTGCTCGCATGTTCCTTCTCTCCCAGAACATCGTAAATCCCTCCTCTAAGGATGTAGATATTTACTTTACTTGGATCTATAAGTTCGCAGAGCTCTAAGTCGGCAAGCGCTGCTTCATACTTTTTCTCCATCTCGAGCGCAACTGCGGCATTGTAAAATGCTTGCCAGTAGACCCCAATATTTTTTGTATCCTTTACTATCCATTTAACCGCACTGAGCGAATCGGCTTTAATCGCGTCGATAAAGGCATCACTTGCTTCTGTCCAGTGAGAGAGACCGATTTCCGATTTAGCCAACAGACAATATAATTCATAATTGCCCGGGTCATTTTTAAGACCGATCAAAACTTGTTCTTTAGCTCGTTGATATTCACCACGCTCAATGTAGATTCTTGCTGAATTTATCTCAGTTGGTGGACAACCTACAAACAATATTAAAAGACCCAACAAAAGCAGTTTTTTCATCTTACCTCCTTAATAGTTATTCTAATGATATTTCCTGAAAAGTCAACACTAAAATAATGCTTGATTTTTCGGCGATTTTCCGTATCATATGGGGAAATGCAGCTTATCGGCGCGGTTAGTTTATTTATCACGATCATGACTAAACCATTGATAATAGATTCCATAATATACACAATTGATATACCAAAACTGCAACTTCGGCAACAAACAATCGCTGGTTCGGTCATCGACTACAGCCTTGACGATTATTTATACGTGCTGACCCCGAGGTATTTATATAAAATCGACCCGGATTATTTATCGATTAAAGACCGTATCCCCCTGCCCCAGCGTTTTAATTATATTACCGCTAATTTGGAATATATAATCCTGGTGGCGAATGGTGAGATAATACTCCTGGATAAGAAAAACCTGGCTTTTAAAAGCGGTATCGGTATTGAATATGGTGATTACGAACCGATAACTACATCAAATAATATAATCTCTGGTGGTAAAAATATGCTTCTGCTGACTTCAAAATCCGAAGGTAAGAGTATTATGAAAATATTTGATCTGGCTACAGGTCGCCTCATAAAGAAAAAAACGATCAATGAGCTGCGTGCATATGAGTATTCTCCTTACGAAGATCTCATTAAAATCCTCGATATCAAAAACAGGATCATTGTATATGATCTGAAATTGAATGAAAGATATAAGCTAAATTTGAATATCAACGGGGATACATTTATAAGTTATGAAAACGGCTTTTTAATCTACAATTCTGAAGGCATTTTCTTGATCAACAAAACAGGCGTTTTAATCGATTTTGAACCACTCCCTATAGCGAAACAGGAAATAGTCGAAAAATTTCTTTTTGTTACAGATCATGGTATTGTTTACCTGGATTCATTAACCTTAAGACCTAAAAAAATATTTAAAGATAAATTGGATTTTTTAAAACTCTTCAAAGTTCAGTCAGAAGGGTCTGATTACTCACTCGTTCTTGACCAAAAAGATAATTTCCATTTACTCGATCTTATTTCATTAACCAGTATATCAATGACTCAATTGGAAGATAAAATGCAGGAGAAAATTACCGAACCGAAGCCGATCACCACTGATTCGATATGGTATTTTCAGATCGGTGCTTTTTCAGATTATCATAATGCGCAGCAAATGCTCACAGAGTTGCAGCAGCGCAATATCCCGGCATTTATCGATTCCACAGATCTTTTCCGGGTCAAATTTGGTGGATTTCTTGATAAATTAGAGGCGATTGGAATTATTGAACAGGTCAATCTCGACGGATGGTTTGTTTTCCAGAATAAAATAAGTCAAATAGACGACCTTGAATTCTCGATCGGTATCGAGAAATACCTGCTAAAAGATGGTATTATAATAAGGAGTGACTGATGAAAAAAATCATAAAAACATCAAAGGCACCAGAAGCAATAGGCCCATATTCACAAGCGGTCGCAGCTGGAGGCTTTCTTTTCACTGCAGGGCAGATAGGTTTTGCCCCTGGATCGAATAAAATGGTTGATGGTGGTGTGGCAGAACAGACCGCACAGGTCCTCGAAAACTTGAAAGCGGTGCTCAAGGCAGCTGGTTTGGATATGTCCAATGTTATCAAGTCGACCGTATACCTTACCGCACCAGAGCATTTTGCTCCGATGAATGAAGTATATGCCCGCTATTTCACTGAAGGTTTTCCGGCGCGTGCTGCGGTTTTTGTGAAGGCCTTGCCTAAAGGAGCATTAGTTGAGATCGATGCCATCGCCAAATTATAAGGCGATCGAGAAACAACTGGGTATTAGATTTAAAAAACGAAGTCTGCTTAAAAATGCACTGACCCATTCATCATATCTGCAAAAAAGAAATGACAAGGTAAGCTCGAATGAAACATTGGAATTTCTCGGTGATGCCGTTTTGGAACTGATCGTGCGCGAATTCCTTCGCGATAAATACCCTGGTGAGTCGGAAGGAACATTGAGCGAAATGAAGAAAAAATACACCTCTACTGATGCACTTTACAGTACCGGTAAAAGACTTTGTTTAGGTAGTATTTTGATCATGGGTAAAGGCGAAGCAGGTACTGGCGGTCGAAACCGACCATCGATCATTGCCGGCTGTCTTGAGGCGATTATCGGAGCGCTTTATCTTGACCGCGGCTTGGACTATACTGTCAAGTTCGTTAAGAATATCTTACTCAAAAGAAGAGTAAAACAGCACAAAGACCACAAATCAATATTGAACCGCTGGGCATTGAAAAATCAGCGGCTTGTCAGTTATCGTGTTATGAAAGAGGCAGGAACACCGCATAATAAGAAATATTATATTACTCTTTACATCAATAATAAAAAAGTAAGCCAGGGATCAGGAACAACAAAGAAAAAAGCCGAGCAGGAAGCAGCGAAGGTATTTCTTAAGAAGAATATCAAAAAGTCGAGATCATAGATAACAGATTTAGATAAAAATGTTCTACAGAGTCATTGCCCGATTCGCCCATTCGTCATTGCCCGATTTAATCGGGCAATCCAGTAATCAAC
>CAYQPW010000030.1:8232-14535 GCA_964419565.1 uncultured bacterium | reverse complement strand
GCCCGATTCGCCCATTCGTCATTGCCCGATTTAATCGGGCAATCCAGTAATCAACTCAACAGTTCCGGTATCAGCATCGAGTTCGATCTTTGCACCATCACGGATAAGCGAGGTTGCATTTCTTATAACAACGGCAGGGACACCGAGTTCTCTTGCCACCATCGCGGCATGGCATATAACCCCGCCGACTTCAATAACAATACCTGAGGCGATTGTAAATAAAGGAGTCCAGCCCGGGTCAGTATGGTTGGTCACCAATATTTCACCTGATTTCAAGCGCACACTGTCGCCAAAATCACTGATCACTCTTGCTCGTGCTCTGATCTTACCAAAACTGAGTGGCTCTCCACATAAGACCGATGCGGCTTTTATCGGCGCGAAAATCCTCTCCCCGCTTTCAAAGATGATATCTGGAACCCTTGCATGCTTGTTCATTTCCCACTCACTCTTCCGCTTCTTGACTATCGCCAGAATGTCCTTCTTTGCAACACGTTTAGCAAGGATCTCATCAATATCATTCAAAGAGAGTAAAAATATGTCACGGTGCTTTTGAATATATCCTTGTCCGATCAATATATTCTCTATCACGAACAACTGGTCTTTTATTTTTGCCATGACACGCAGATAACGGTCTTTACCATTTTCCCGAAGTGGCATAAAAGATTCGAGCCTTGGTAAGAAAAATTTCAAGACCGATCTTTCATAGGCTTTCGAGTTATCTAACAGCCTCTTAATGAACACGTTACGATCTATTTTGGCAGTCTGTATTTTTTTCGCGTTCAGGATCATGCGAAAAACCAGATCTCTATCCTCACGCCAATTCACGCTTGCAATATCAAATTCAGCCGGTCCTCGATGGCCAAAGTCATCAATAAAACGCTCAAAAAAATCCTTGAATTGCCTATCTTTCTTATACAATGATTTTAACTTAGACAACGTCACTTTAGATAACTTCACATGAGCAATACTGCCAAGTTGCTGGAGTGCCAGAGCCATCTCACCCGTTTTGTCGATAATGCCGATGATCGCCTTGCGGGCGATAACCGCTCCTTTTTGTCCCATTCTAACAGCCAGCAGCTTACTCAAAAGGATAAGCGAAAAAATGCTCAGGAACAAACCACCAAAATACCGTCGCGCAAATCTCTTTGTAATATATCGCATCCATTCTCTTATGTTCTTCACTCCTGTCGTCATATCATCTGATATTTCCAACTTAACAACGACGTCATCCAGAGTATCATGAGCTTTTCTTACCCTCTTCGACATCCAGCCAAAACGGCAGAAACTCAGTATAATATAATATGACAGCCGTACGAGTGCATTTGCACTGAACCAAAACATCGTGAGCGGTCGTATGGGATTCTCTATACTCGTTAAGTCAACCGATCTGAATGCCTGTGCCATTTGAGGATCAAGTGATCTATCGCTCTCCATTAAATCCAGGATCGGACTGATCGATTTACCATAGGCAATAGTATTATTGATATTCCAGTATAGTCTGCCAGATATGAGCTCAACCGGTGGGAACTCTTCATATTTCTTCTTACTTACCGGTAGTCTGAAAACCTTCATAACGATATCCGGGAAGAAAACCTTATCAAATATCGACCAGCCCATGGGTGACATAGGATCCGGGATCGTCTCTCTTACATTGGCATTGCACCAGACAATGCCCTTGCGCCGTGACTTCGCCGCAAACACCAGGACTGGACGTGCCTGCAATATATAGAGCTTCCCTTTGGCTATCGCCCATTCAATATCTTGAGGAGACTTGAACAATCGTTCTATTTTCTTACCGGTTTTAGCGAGCTCTATTGATTGTGTTTCAGATAGAATTCTTTCACCCTCATGCGCGATATTGCCCTCTGAATCGATACGGTAACGGGTCGGGGTGATCTTGCCTGAAACAAGTTTTTCCCCCATACCCCGACAACACTCGATCAATATTTCGCCCACAGAAAAAGGACTTTGTGTTACCATAACACCGCTTACGTCAGGTTCTAATTGTTCCTGTATTATCACTGCCATATCACCTGGAGGTAAATCCATGTGCTCGCGGTATTTACTGACTCGGTCGCTATCCACGGAATTCCAGGTACGAATAATAGCTTCAATCCCTGAATCGACATCTTTAATATCGAGTGAAGTTGTATACATACCAGCGTAAGATATACCAGGCATATCCTCAGCCGTGCAAGAAGACCTTACGGCTATATGCCCTTTTGACAACATCGATGCCAACATTTTTCGCAGCTCTTGATCTAGCTCCGGCATTATCTTATTGTTTTTCCGATAATCCCGAAACCCGTCTGTTGTGATAACCACAAAACCTGGAACTGAAAAGTGTTTTTTCAAGAGAACCAGGTTCCGTGCTTTGGTGCCTATTTTTTTTAATCGAACATCTTTGAAGTTGTTTGCTGTAAATTTCATTTTTCCATACTCGAGGTCTGTTGATCTTCCAGTTCCTCGATTTCATCTGCCAGTCTCTGATACTCCTCAAATAACTTTTTTGACTTTCGAGGATTACTTATCATACCCGGGCGTGAGAATGCTTCCCTTAATTTTTGACGACGTGATTCTTTCTCGATTATTTGAAGGCGTAGTGCTTCTTGCCGGGATTGTCTGGTCTTCTTTTTTGATCGTTTGTTCACGACCCGCGGCGTCTTTTTCCCCTTCTTCCATAAATAGTATTGATAATCACCCGGATAATCATATAAGGAGCCGTCTTTGAGTTCAATGACCCGGGTCGCAAAAGAAGCTATCAAGTCACGGTTGTGGGATACCAAAATCGTAGTTCCGTTGTAGGCTAATATTGCCTGCTTAACAGCATCGACTGAATCGCGGTCAAGGTGATAAGTAGGTTCGTCAAGTATCAACAGGTTTGACGGTTCGATCATCGCCTTTAAGATCACAAGACGTGTTTTCTCCCCGCCGCTTAAAACATCTATCGTTTTTTCTACATCAGCTCCTGAAAATAAAAACAGTCCTAAGAATCCGCGAATATTTCTATTCACCTCGGCTGATGCATCCTTGACCACTTCTTCAAGGACCGTGTTAGATGAAGTGAGGCGCAGAAGAATTTCATGTGAAAAAGCACCGATTCTTATTTTTTCACTACTTTTTTTTGTACCGTAAGTCGGTTTTTCGTCACCGGTGATTATGCGACACAGCGTGGATTTACCAGCACCATTCTTGCCGATCAATGCGATCCGATCTCCTTTTTCAATTGAAATATTAATATCCTCTAATATTTTCCTATCATTATACACCATCCCGACATTTCTTAATTCAATGATACGCTGGCTATGAATTGGCTCGACCGGGAAGCTAACGCGAATCTTCTTTCTTTCTGACTCGATCTGAACAAGTTCCATGCGCTCCAAATACTTTTCCCGGCTTTTAACAAGCTTTGCTTTTGCTTTATTGGCACGATTACGTGCAATGAAATCCTCTATTTCTCGGATCCTTCTTTGCTGAGTTTTGGCATGTTGAATAATACGTTGTTTCCGAATGCGCGATTCGCGAAGATACCCGGTATAATTCGTGCGGTAGTAGCGCGTTTCACCAAAATCTATTTCATAGATGCCCGTAGTTCCTTTTGGTGTCTTTAAAACACGATCAAGAAAATACCGGTCGTGTGAAACGATCATTATCGCACCTTTAAAATTTTCCAGGTAATTCTCAAGCCATTCGATAGATTCAATGTCAAGATGGTTTGTTGGTTCATCGAGTAAGAGTAAATCCGGTTTGTTCAAAAGTAGTCTTGCAAGAACGATGCGCATCTGCCAGCCACTTGAGAATTCTTCCACGGGTTTATTATAATCATCATCGATAAAACCAAGACCATGCACGACTTTGTATGCCTCAGCTTCATAGTCATAACCACCAAAACTGTGAAATTCATCTTCGGCACGCGTATATTCGGCTAATCTCTCCTTGGAATGCGGGCTTACCTCTATTGACTCGCCAAGTTCGGACAATGTGTCGAGATGACTATGAAAGTCTTTGAGGACCTCCTCAAGCAGTGTTTTCCCGCGTAGCACGATCTCTTCCTGGGGCAGATAGCCGATCCTGAAATTCTTTGGCTTATCAACATGACCTTTAGTCGCCGATATTTCCCGTGATATTATGCGCAATAAGGTTGTTTTCCCAGTACCATTGGCACCGACAAGACCAAATCGGTCGAATTTGTTGATCGTAAGGTTAATCTGTGAGAATAATACCCGTTCACCAATAGAATAGCCAATATCAGTAAGCTTGAGCATCGGTTATTTTAAAGGAATTCTACCCCAAGTCAATAAATGAGATTTCTGAGAGAATCCAAAAATATCACAGTAATCTGCCGGTCATCACTGAAATCAGATAATCCTGAAAAAGCAAATTTCAGCATTATCAAAATTACTCCTTGACATTTTTACAATAATATGTATAATGTCAGAATGTGCTCAGTTTATACATTATGAGTGTATAGGCTAAATAATAGAATATTGTACTCATCCTGTTATAATCAGGAAAGGAGGTGGTACAATCATAAGTACAAGGTTTTCGTACTGGAAGGTGGCATTAGAAAAAGGAGGCAAAATGAAATATGCCATAACAATAGCGTTGTTAATGTCGCTATCGTTTGGATTGGTAACTGAGTCTTTCAGGTATCAATCAACTGCTCAATTATGGGAGGACGATTATGATCTCCTCTTTGACCCAGCGAGAATTCCCGAGATCGAAGGTTCCAGACTCTGGACTAGCCTTTCGAATTTTGTTACGGGTTCTGAGGAGCTGTTCTCCAATGGTAGTGTCCCGTATTTTCTCATCGGTGGCACAAAGAACTTCGGAAAATACTATCCTGGTCTGGTCATAGATATGACATCTGACAAGGATGCTCTTTACACTGGTTTGGATGACCCCATGGGTAACCCGATATATGGTGAAGGTCAGGTTACAACGGTAGATTATAAAATATGGAATGACACGCTCGGTCAATTCGATTCTAGCACAACGACAACTGAAATCAGAAAAGCATTTGATAAATCAAGTGCTCAGGATCTATATATCGGCGTAGGCACAGACCTGACCGGTCTGCGCGTTGGTCTGGGCTTTATGCGCCAGACAATGAGCTCGACTTATACTGATCCTGCAAATAATGCAGTCTATAACTATTTCACGACAGATCTAATCGAAGACACTCTAACTTACCAGGATACAGCCAATATCGTCGGCGATGATAAGTATAGCTCTACTCAGAATGAAGTCATTTTGAGCGCCTGGCTTGACAAAGAGAAGTTCTCTTTGGGTATGGATGCCCGTTATCGCATGCTAAGTTTTGATAACGAAAGCATTATTTACGGTGATTCAGCTCACTATGATCATGCCGAGCATCCCAATACTGATTATACTCTGGCGGCATTTACTGATTCTTCATTAGAGCCTGAATCAGGCAGCCGCATCTCTTTGAATTTAAAAGCCTTCTATGATTATAATGAGTATGCTCAGGGTAGATACTATATCGGTTTCTACACCCAGTCAATCGACTATGGCAGCGATGCCATGGCTTATTACTGGGGTGGCAGCGAAGAGATCTATGGTGACAATACCTATGACACCACGCAAACATGGACCTATTATGACGGCGGACGCAGCACCATGGGTTTCCGTGTCGGAACCAAACAGCTTTTTAACGTTTCAGACAGGTTCAGACTAGGATTCGGTTTCTTCTGGGGCATGAATTCATATAATGATTCAACCACAGCCAGAGACACATCAGTTATAGTAGAGGTCTATGATGAGACAACGATGGGCGACACACTGGATTACGTTTATACTGAGTGGGAGAGCGAAACCTGGAGTACGATAAGAGAAGGTAACTCCAATGTTTTCACGATCCCGGTCGGTGTTGAATTCAATCTAACAGACCCATTTGTCTTCAGACTTGGCGCGGTCCACACTATTACCAAGAATAATATCACAACGACGAATGTCCTGGATGACTGGGGACAGAGAGTAACAGAAACCGTGCTTTTTGATACGACCCTCTACACGTATGAAGACCCGAGTGCAATGCCTGAGAATACTGAAGAAATCGATAATGAGACTACTCCTGCAACTAACTACTACTATGGTGTAGGTTGGCGCGTTACTGATAATTTCCAGCTCGACTTAATGGGATTTAATGATCTCACTGACATGACGAACTGGAGACTCTCCGCAACACTACACTTCGACTAAGTCGAACATTGAAAAAGGGAAGGGCTTTGCCCTTCCCTTTTTTTATTCGCGCTCAATAAATTGAGTAACTACCAAAAAAAC
>CAYQPW010000030.1:3609-8132 GCA_964419565.1 uncultured bacterium | reverse complement strand
TTCTCAATAAATTGAGTAACTACCAAGAAGACATTCTCAACGAATTGAGTAACTACCAAGAAGACATTCTCAACGAATTGAGAGAGCATAAAAAGAACCCGCGCAATATACTTTTTCATAACGCAGCTATACATCCATTAAAAAATCCAGTTTCCATACCCAATCCCTCTTTCCATTTTTAACCAGTGGATCTTAGAAAATACCAAGACCTCATTAATAAAATATACTACAATAAAGACTCCTCCAGAGGACTGAGTAAGACTTTTAACTGGTTGGTTGAGGAAATAGGTGAACTCGCACGCGCGATAAGAAAGGGTAACCGCGAGAAGATCAAAGAAGAGTTTGCTGATTGTCTTGCCTGGCTTCTTTCAGTCGGTTCGATCCTTGATATCGATGCCGAAGAGGCGATGGGGAAATATACAAAAGGATGTCCGAAGTGCGGCAAAATACCGTGTGAGTGTAAAGAAGATGGAAGTTAGTAGGAATACGTTTACGGTTCGCGGCTGCGAAAAGCGTTTCGTTTTCGTAACCCGTTTATCGAATAATGCGTAAAAGAATAAAAAGTTTTAAGTATCTTAATAGCTTACTAAGGAGAATTTTTGAACACAGTAGAGAAACTATAACTCCTCACCCTAGCCCTCTCCTCAAAGAGGAGAGGGAATATGGCGGAATACTCTCCTTCACTTCCTCTTCCTTATTAAGAAAAATACCCGTGCTATCTTTCCTCTCCCTTTTCAAGGGAGAGGATAAAGGTGAGGATTTATTAATAAAATTCTAAAAACTCATACCGCAAGATATTTACGAAAAAACTCAACCAATGCCGAAAAGAAATTATGGAGCAAATTAAGAAACAGAAATTTGCTCAATCTTAAATTTAGAAGACAAGTGATAAAAGGACCTTATATACTTGATTTCTACTGCCCTGAAAAACAACTAGTCATAGAAGTAGATGGCGGACAACATTATACAAAGAAAGGAAAGTCGAACGATAGATTACGTAAAGCATATCTTAACAAATATGGATTAAATGTTATTAGATATTCGAATAGACAAATTTTATTGAATATAGAAGGTGTATTAAAAGATATTTCAAATACTGTGAAGGATATTTAACTCCTCACCCTAACCCTCTCCTCAAAGAGGAGAGGGAATGTGACAGAATATTTTCCTTCACTTCCTCTTGCTTTTCAAGGGAGAGATTCGCATCCTACTTCCTCTTCCTTTTCAAGGGAGAGGATAAAGGTGATGGTTAAGAAAAAGGAGGTAATATGGATTTGATTCTGCTTACCGCGATCTTTGTCCTGACACCTCCCGCAGGCGTGCGTGCGTACGATACGCCCGACGACCGCGGAGGTTCGATCACCGTCGAATGGAACTTGTCATCAGATGATGCTGCAGTTGAAAGATACGATGTTTACCGTAGCGATAACGGCGTGGATTATATAAAGATCGGGGTCATTGGTAAAGGAAGATCTGTGTTTGAAGACGAAACCGAGAATAATAAAGAATATATGTACAAAGTAGCGGCTGTACAGGATACAATTATTGCATTTTCAGAACCGTCAATGCGTGTTAAGAGTGTGAGTCAGTGGATCGACCGTAAAAAAATAAATATCGTCGTCGCGGTGTTTATTTTTGGCGGCATCATCCTGTATTTTATCTATCATGCCCGTAAAGGTAAGGAATTGTTTATTCGAAAAATCGCCGGTGTACAGGCAATAGACGATGCGGTCGGACGCGCGACGGAAATGGGAAAACCTATATTATACTGCCCTGGGATAGGGTATATCGAGGACATCGCGACGATCGCCTCACTGAGTATTATCGGCGAAGTAGCTAAAAAATGTGCCCAGTATGACACGAAATTCATCAATCCTCACTTTGATCCGATCGTCTACACGGTAGCTCGCGAGATCGTTAAGGAATCATACAGCTCAGTTGGCAGGCCAGATGCCTTTGATCCGGACAGCGTATATTTTGTGACCGACTCACAATTCGCTTATGCCGCGGCTGTCGATGGCATCATGCTCCGCGAGAAACCAGCAACGAATTTCTTGATCGGCTGGTTCCGGGCAGAGTCCCTTATCATAGCAGAAACCGGCGCTTCTACCGGCGCTATTCAAATAGCAGGAACAGACCAGGTCTCACAGCTGCCGTTCTTTGTTACGGCCTGCGATTATACCCTCATTGGTGAGGAACTGTATGCTGCATCGGCATACATCTCTAAAGAACCGCTTCTTCTTGGCGCTATCAAAGGCGAAGACATGGGAAAGTTGGTCATTGTCAGCATACTCGTTGCCGCTTCGATAATCGGTCTTGTAACCAAACTTCACATTCTTGATCTGTTCAGATAGGAGGATGGAATGAAAAGAACAATTCCCTTAGTATTAGTTTTTATTTTCGGGCTTCTTGGCTTCATACCATTCATCGTACCCCATGAAATAGTACAATCTTCCGACGATTTTCTACGCAATAATTTTCTCAAGATACTCGCGGCATTTGCCCTTATTCTTGGACTGGGAAGTCTTTTAAGAGTACACATCGACAAGATCAAACGGAAGGGTCAAAACTGGCCCTACTCATGGGTTTTGATCATCACGTTTCTTGTCACAGCGATTATCGGGCTTTTTGGCGGAGTAACTGGTCAAGGTGTACTACCGACGAGGATCGGTTCGTTTTCCTTTGACATTTGGACCATCTTCTTCAATATAGAAGTGCCGCTCGGTGCCACGATGTTTGCTCTTTTATCGTTTTTCATGGCATCAGCTGCATACCGCGCATTTCGTGCGCGTTCAACAGAAGCAACGCTTCTGCTTGTCGCCGCGTTCATCGTTATGCTCGGTGTTTTGCCGCTCGGTAACAGCATTTCTCCACATCTGCCGTCGTTTGCCCAATGGATAATGGATGTACCGAATGTGGCTGCTCAACGCGGAATCTTATTTGGCGTTGCGCTTGGCATGCTCGCTACGGCACTGAAAATCATTCTCGGTATCGAACGTTCATGGCTTGGCGGAGGTGGCGAATGAAATTTGTGGATTATCTAACAAAGATCGATCGGCGCATTATATACGTTATCCTCCTGGCAGTCGTAGTCTTACCCTTGCTATTCCCTTCGGCTCTCTCAGTCAGGGTAATGCCTCCGGTTGAAAAACTGTTCCATGCAATTGACGCAATACCGGAAGAAAAAGCATTGATCATAGATTTTGATTACGACCCGCAAACCTTGCCCGAACTGGAGCCCATGGGATTTGCCATACTCCGGCATGCTTTTTCACGACGCATCAAGGTACTTGCCTTAAGCCTGTATGTTCAACCCCTCGGTCTTGCTCAAAACGCCCTGATACAGGTAACCGAGGAATTCAATAGTACAGCACAGACCAATAGGGACAGTGTCATCTATGGCCGCGACTATGTGTTTCTTGGCTGGCAGCCTCCTCCACTCATTCCGATACTCGGCATGGGAGAAAGCATAATAAACGTCTACAGAATAGATTATTACGGAAACAGAACAGACACACTGCCTTTGTTAAAGGAAATAAAAAATTACAGCGACATTGCACTTCTCGTTTCGATCAGTAGCGGAGATCCTCCAAAGTGGTGGGTTGAATATGCACAGAACAGGTTTGGTTTGCAGGTTGGAGCCGGTGTCACTGCAGTCTCGGCCTCGGAATTCTATCCGTTCCTGCAGACCGGTCAATTCTCAGGACTCGCGATCGGTATGAAGGGCGCAGCAGAATATGAAGAACTCGTTGATAACCAACTGCACGTAGCAGGAAGAAGAAAAGCGAGCGAGGCCCTGCCGTCTTTGACCTATGCTCATCTGGTTATGATCGCTTTTATTATCATCGGCAACATCGGTTTTTTCATTAAAAGGAGGCAGAAATGAACATTTCACTCGATCCCTGGGTCTGGATAAGCGCCCTTTGTAGTCTCGCAATATTTTCGTTTCTGTTCCGGGACAATCCCGTATACAAACTTGCCGAACACATTTTTGTCGGCGTTGCCAACGGATGGGCAGTAACCTTCTACTGGCACAATGTGCTTGAACCATCGCTTGTCGACCCCTTGTTCCGCCACGGGCAACTGCTATACATCATCCCGTGCATCGTCGGCATGCTCTATCTGACGCGCTTCATTCCAAAGGTCTCCTGGCTTGTACGCATACCCATCGGCGTCTCCATGGGGTATGCTGTCGGGGCGTCGATCCCGGCCACAGCTCAGGCATATATCATAAAACAAATACAGGGAACGATACTAACACCTCATAATTTCGCAAGCTGGAATGCCGGGACCATGGGCATTGTCTGGTCGATCATTCTTTTCATCGGTGTCCTCTGTACTCTATCTTATTTTTATTTTTCCAAAGAGCACAAAGGTGCTTTAGGTATTGCCTCGCGTATCGGCATCATGTTCGTCATGATCGGATTCGGCGCTGCGTTTGGATACACAGCAATGGCACGGGTTAGTTTATTGATCGGTCGGCTGCAATTCTTACTGGGAGACTGGCTAGGGATCATTAACTA
>CAYQPW010000030.1:0-3509 GCA_964419565.1 uncultured bacterium | reverse complement strand
CTCTTTACTTCCTTTAACACTTAAGTATAATAACGAATATTGAACCTAGGCCACAATACAATGATCGACTGTGAAATCAAGGCATTTGCGGTTGATGTTCCTAATGGGCTACGGTTCATTTTTTTTGAATTATAACTTTTATATGAAAATATCCGGATACAATAAACACGCAAGGAGGTAAGAATGATGGAGACACTACTTTTGGCGTTGATCGGCCTTTCACCACCATCTAATGTTAGGGCATACGATACACCCAGTGACGGCGGCGGCTCAATTTCTATTGAGTGGCAGTTATCTCCTGATGATGCTCAGCTCGAAGGCTATGAAATATACCGCAGCGAAGATGGTGTCGAATTCGAACGGCTTGGTTTTATTGGCAAGGGTCGCCCGTTTTATGAAGGCAATTCAGAGGACGGCAAAACCTACGTTTACAAGGTAGCTGCATTATCAGACACCATTAGAGTTTTTTCACAGCCGTCAAATGAAGCGATGAGTAGTCCTCAGTGGGTAGATATGTACAAATTGAATATTTTTGTGGCGATGTTGATTTTTGGCGGCTTTATTCTGTACTTCATCTATCATGCGAAAAAAGGAAAAGATCTCTACATTCGAAAAATTGCGGGATTACAAGCGGTTGATGATGCGGTCGGTCGTGCTACTGAAATGGGAAGACCGATACTCTATATACTCGGTCTTGGTTATGTAGAAGAAGTGGCCACTATCGCATCTTTAAATATCCTCGGTGAAGTGGCGAAGAAAACCGCTCAATATAGTACAAAACTAATAGTGCCGAATGCTGACCCGATCGTATATACCGTGGCGAGCGAGATCGTTAAGGAATCATACACCAAAATGGGTAAACCAGACGCCTTTGATCCGGAAAGTGTCTTTTTCCTGGCGCAAGAGCAAATGGCTTTTGCTGCTGGTATAGATGGAATAATGACCCGTGAAAAACCCGCGACAAATTTCCTGGTCGGTTACTTCGCTGCAGAATCCTTGGTTCTTGCAGAAACTGGTGCTGCCACCGGCGCAATACAGATCGCCGGCACTGATGCCTTAGCTCAATTACCTTTTTTCATTACTGCTTGTGACTATACATTGATCGGCGAAGAGCTTTATGCTGCATCTGCCTATATCTCCAAACAACCACTCTTACTCGGTGCGATCAAGGGAGAAGACTGGGGTAAATTAGTGATCGTTCTGATATTACTCATCACATCCATTATTGGGTTGATTACAAAATTTCCGATTTTAAGTCTGTTCAGTTAGGAGAATACAATGCATAAAAGAATCGCTTTAGTCCTTGTTTTTGTCTTTGGAATCCTGGGTATAATCCCATTTCTTATACCTCATCCCATCGTGCAGAACTTTGATGAGTTTATACGTAATGATATCTTACGCATATTAGCGGCATTTGCCCTTGCACTGGCGCTCGGCAGTCTACTACGAGTTCATGTCGATAAAATCAGACGCAAGAGAGTGAACTGGCAATATTCCTGGATATTAATCTTGAGTTTTGCTATCTCATCGATAATTGGATTATTTGGCGGGGTCGCGGGCACTGGTCTATTAAAAACAGCGATAGGTTCTTTTCACTTTGATATTCAGACTCTTTATGAGAATATCATTATTCCACTTGCTTCATCAATGTTCGCCTTACTGGCGTTTTTTATGGCCTCAGCATCTTATCGTGCATTCCGTGCCCGCTCTTATGAAGCTACCTTGCTCCTGGTCTCGGCATTCATCGTCATGATCGGTTTTCTTCCTATTGCCAGCAGTATTTCATCTCGTTTACCTGCATTCGCACAATGGGTATTGAATGTACCTAATGTTGCTGGTCAGCGGGGTATATTATTTGGCATCGCACTCGGCGCAGTGGCTACCTCATTGAAAATCATCCTGGGGATAGAACGTGCATGGCTTGGAGGTGGCAAATGAAGTTAATCGATCGAATGACAAGGATCGACCGGCGGATCATATATTTTATCCTTGCATTGGTAGTGATTTTGCCCCTTGTTTTTCCTACTGTATTAAAAGTTAAACCAATGGCGCCAGTTGAAGCATTATATGAAGCAGTCGATAAGATCCCTGCAGACAAAGCACTTATACTCGATTGCTCCTATGCACCTCAGATAAAACCTGAAGTAGAACCTATGGCGGTCGCAGTGTTGCGTCACGCTTTTGCCAGAAGGAAAAAAGTTCTCGTGTTAGTCCTTTATGTACAGATGCTCGGTCTCGCTCAAAAGGCACTGACCCAGGTTACCGGAGAATTCAATGTCAAGGCAGAAACTTATGAAGATAGCATTATCTACGGTCGTGATTACGTATTTCTGGGCTGGACCCCGCCCCCGCTGATCCCGATGCTGGGTATGGGCGAGAGCATAACCGCAGTCTATCCGGCAGATTACTACGGCAATCAAACTGATACCCTTGAACTCATGCAGCAGATAAGAAACTATAATAATGTTGGCATTCTTGTATGCTTAAGTGGCTCGGCAATCCCGAAATCATGGGTCGCCTATGCTCAAAATAGATTCGGCGTCGCGGTCGGCGTTGGATGCACGGCAGTTTCTGGAGCCGATTTTTACCCTTATTATCAGACCGGTCAATTTACCGGTTTAATGGTCGGGATGAAAGGTGCTGCAGAATACGAAGAACTCGTCGAAGAGAACTTAAAGGTTGCAGAAAAAAGAATGGCGAGTGAAGCGATGCTTTCCTTAACATACGCTCATGTTATAATTATGATATTCATTATAATCGGCAATATCGGTTTCTTTTTTCAAAGGAGGCGAAAATGAATATCTCCACTGACCCTTGGGTATGGATAGCAGCGATCTTGAGTCTAGCCATATTTTCTTTTCTCTATAAGGAAAATCCGTTCTACAGGATCGCCGAGCATATATTCCTGGGAGTTGCCAATGGTTACCTTGTTACATTCTACTGGCATAATATATTAGTCCCGGTATTATTCAGACCATTATTTGCCGGCAGGCTAATCCTCATCCTTTCTTTCACAATCGGTATACTCTATTTTACGCGCTTCATCCCCAGGATTTCCTGGCTTGTGCGCATCCCGATTGGAATTTATATCGGTTATTACACGGGCGCATATATCCCCGCGGTTATTCAGGCATCCATCATCAAACAGATTCAAGGCACAACCTTAACTGGCGCAAATTTCGCATCATGGCATGCTGGATCATGGGGTATTCTCTGGTCTGTTATAGTGCTTATAGGTGTTCTTTGTACACTCTCATATTTCTACTTTTCAAGGGAACACAAAGGTGTCCTGGGCGTGACAGCGAAAATCGGCATTGTTTTTGTGATGATCGGTTTTGGTGCAGCATTTGGCTATACAGTAATGGCACGCGTCAGTTTGTTGATCGGTAAGTTCCAATTTCTCCTGGGGGATTGGCTCGGGATCATTCACTAGACACTGGGAACCAGGAAGAAAGAGAAAAGAAGCGTAGAGAGTAATGAGTAAAGCGTAAGAAGAAATAAAAGATTAG
>CAYQPW010000029.1:20459-31566 GCA_964419565.1 uncultured bacterium | reverse complement strand
GTCGTAACAAGGTAGCCGTACGGGAACGTGCGGCTGGATCACCTCCTTTCAAGGAAAAACTGACCTGATGCTCTGGACTTTTTTTATTTCACTCCTCGTGAAATTACTGGACCTAGGCGTTTTGATTACCTATTGACAACCCTATTAATATGCGTATAATATTATTCTATGGTGAAAATAAGATTAACCAGAAAAGGCAAAAAGAAAATTCCCTTTTATAGAATTGTGGTCATTGATTCGAAAAAGGCAAGAGATGGTAAATTCATCGAAAGAGTGGGCCATTACGATCCCAGGAGCAAAGAATTGAATCTGAAACGGGATCGCATTGAGTATTGGATCTCAAAAGGAGCTCAACCGACCAATACCGTGGCTAAGTTGATTGCTAAAGAAGGAGGTCAACAATGAAAGAGCTTATCGACTACATAGTAAAAGCACTGGTAGACAATCCAGATAAAGTTGCAGTGACTGAAATCGCTGGCGAAAAGAGCATTATATATGAACTTAGAGTCGGTGAAGGTGACTTGGGCAAAGTAATTGGCAAAGAGGGAAGAACTGCAAAAGCGATAAGAACGATTATCACCGCGGCGGCCATGAAACAGGGAAAGCGTACGGTTCTTGAAATCATCGAATAATGCTAACAGACATTTCTTGCCTTTTTCAACATCTTTAGTAGTTATATAGTTTAATCCGCGCCCACCCCGCCAAATAAGGCAACTTAAATGAAGTTCGATATCATCTCAATATTTCCAGACTATTTCCATGACCCATTATCCTTTGGCATCTTAAAAATCGCCCAGGAAAAGGGTATCATAAAGATAAACTTAACCAATCCGAGGGATTATACAAAAGACGGAATCGTCGATGATTATCAGTTCGGTGGTGGTGCTGGTATGGTAATGAAGGCGGAACCTTTATTCACGGCGATCAATCAGGTAAAGACCAAAAGTTCATTACTGATTATGCTTACACCTCAGGGTAAACGGTTGGAACAACAGACCGTTAAGAGATTAACCGGGCACAAACACATCGTCATAATTTGTGGTCGCTACAAGGGAATTGATGAAAGAGTGAATACGATTTTCAATCCAATGCAGGTTTCTGTCGGTGACTATATTCTATCGGGTGGTGAAATCGGTGCCCTAGTTATTATCGAATCAGTTACCCGATTACTGCCAGGTAGTATGGGGAATATAGACTCTGCAGATACGGATTCTTTTGAGCAAGATCTGTTAGAGGCACCAATTTATACACGTCCTGATCTATACCATAATATAAACGTGCCGTCTGTTTTACGGAGCGGTCACCATAAGATGGTCGATCGCTGGCGCAGAAAAGAATCTCTCCAGAGAACATTAAACAACAAACCAGAGATCATGCCACACGGGATATTTACAAAAAACGATTTAGAAATTTTATTGGAGGTACTTGATGGCAAAGCTTCCTGATATTAAACCAGGTGATTTGGTTAAAGTCTATTCCAAGATAAAAGAAGGTGATAAAGAACGTACCACGACTTTTCAGGGTATTGTAATGCAAATACGAGGTATGGAAAAATCCAAAACCTTCACTGTAAGAAAAATATCGGCCGGTATCGGTGTTGAACGCATCTTCCCTCTTCACTCACCAATGATCAAAACCGAGATCAAGAAAAAAGGTCTGGTAAGAAGAGCAAAGCTGAGTTACCTGCGGCAGCGTAAGGGCAGAAAAATGAAGATCAAAGAAGCCGCGCTAAAAACCAGCGTGCCCGAATCGGAAGAGATTGATACATCGAGTAAAGTTGAACCGACCGAACCAGTCGTCGAAAAAACCGAGAAAACTGTGGTTGAAAAACCCGCTGCAGGAAAGAAAAAATCAACTGAATCAGCTGAAAAAAAAGAAATAAAAAAGACCAAGGAGCCCAAGGGTGAACCCGCTCCTGGACAAAAATCTGTGGAAAAAACATAATCATCTTGCCGGAGTCGATGAAGCAGGGAGAGGACCTCTTGCAGGCCCAGTCGTTGCGGCTGCGGTCATTTTCAAAAGAAATTTTTATAATCCAGAAATCAATGATTCTAAAAAACTCTCGCCAGCAAAAAGGGAAAAACTCTACAAGATCATAACGAACGTTGCCCAGAGTTATGCCTTTGGCATTGTCGGACCAGATATCATCGATAAGATCAATATTCTAAATGCGACAAAACAGGCGATGCGACAAGCCATCGACAGCTTAAGAGTAACCCCTGATATCGTCTTGATCGACGCGGTGACCATCGCCGATCTGCCGCTCCAGCAGCTCGCTATAATCAAAGGCGATACATTGAGTCTCTCGATCGCTGCGGCGTCAATCCTGGCAAAAGTCAAGCGTGACCGGATAATGCAGAAATATCACGAACAATACCCGGTGTATCAATTCAACAAGCATAAGGGATATCCGACCAAATTGCACCGGCAATGTATTCGAGATTATGGACCCTGCCCGATACACCGCAAAACCTTCCAACTTCTACCCCTTGCCAAGTACAATGGATAAAACTTCCATTGGAAGAAAGGGTGAGAACTTGGCACGTATTTTCCTTAAGAAAAAAGGTTACAATATTATCGCCCATAATTTTCGCTCTCGTTTTGGTGAGATCGACCTGATTCTAAGAAAAAAGCAAGCCTTCAGATTCGTCGAGGTTAAGTATCGACGGAGCGATGAATATGGCTTACCCCAGGAATCCGTGCAAAAAAGAAAACAGGCAAAGATCAGAAAAACTGCTGTTATCTGGCTCAGGCTCAGACGACTGCCTATGGACAGCGAAGTTCATTTTGATGTTCTGGCGATCAGCCAGGAATCTAAAAAAATATCATATGACTATATTGAAGATGCATTCTGAAGTGCCTTACAGCACTTTGATTACACAGATAAAAACTTGATTACAGTGATATTATCAACCCGGCAATCGCTGCAGTATCGTCGATAGGTTCTGACAAACGAATCGCTTTTCGAAACCGAACAGCGAATTCCGATGAGTATTGACACCTGTTCACTTTTAAATACCTTAAGACCATGACTGATCAGAAAAAGGCGTACCTCTATACCTTATGTGTCGTTGTGATCTGGGCGACGGTCGCGTCAGCATTCAAAATAACTCTGCGCTATCTCGATCATATTCAATTGCTTGCTCTTAGTTCTTTTACATCACTCGTCGTCCTCTTTATCTTATTATTACTGAGCAAAAAAACCCACCTACTGCTAAGCTATTCAAAAAAAGATTATGTACACTCCGCCCTGCTCGGTCTGTGCAATCCCTTTCTCTATTATCTCGTTCTTTTTAAAGCCTATGAACTGCTGCCTGCTCAAGAGGCTCAGCCATTGAATCAAACATGGGCTGTTGTCCTTGCTTTACTTTCAACGATCATTTTAGGACAAAAAATAACCCTCAAAAGTATCCTGGCTCTGTTCATAAGTTTTATCGGCGTTGTAATAATTTCCACGCGTGGTCATGTATGGGGATTCGAATTCTCTAACCTCACCGGAGTATTCCTGGCTCTGGGCAGTGCATTTATTTGGGCGATCTTCTGGCTATATAATATGAAAGACAAACGCGATATTACAGCAAAATTATTTTTGAATTTCCTTTTTGGATCTGTTTTTATAATTATATATCTGCTCGTTACCAGACATCCCCTGAAAGCCGAGAGCTGTGGATATCTAGGCGCATTATATGTTGGCGTGTTTGAGATGGGTATTGCTTTTGTGCTCTGGCTCAAGGCTTTGAGACTATCGAAGACGACCGCTCAAGTAAGTAATTTTATCTATCTCGTTCCTTTTTTATCACTCATTGTTATTCACTTCACGGTCGGTGAAAAAATTTTCGCCTCGACGATAATCGGCCTGGCCTTTATCATCACGGGGATCCTCCTGCAGCAACGTAGTTTAAAGCTGAATCCATAAAAAGTAAGGATCAATCTTTCCTCTTTCACAGTAATGCTGTTTTTGTTAACTCCCTGGCAAATTCCAAATTTAAAATATGGGATGTATTTCGGCCCGTGATCTTACCGAAAAGTTTCTTTTTCAATACATAAAGATCACCGAGCAGATCGAGAATTTTATGGCGGACCGGTTCATCTTTGTAACGCAGAGGTTCACTCGAATAAATATTATTCTTTGTTATGCCGATACCATAAGGAGGCAGATCTTTTAAACGCGGATCTGACTCGTCAGTAAAAACAAAGGTGCGCGAAGGAGCGATCTCTGATACATAACTTTTTTCATCGATCTCAAGCGATATGTTTTGCTTGCTGATGAATGGGTGGAACAATTCCATATCAATAATGAGTTTATCCTGGACAGCAGGTTCATACAATAAAAAAGAACTTCCATGACTTACCAGAACTTTCTCGCGCGCGATAAAACCTTCTGGCCTGATATCAGTTACTAGGTCCCGGAGTTTCTCGACATATTCTCGGCTTGAACCGTCGAAAAAAGGAAGTTCTTTGCCGTGTACATCTACGCAGACTTTGAACAAACCTAATCCATAGAGTGCGGAAAATAAATGTTCGATAATATCCAGTCGCACCGGGTGATTGAGTGAAACAAGATGATTTTCCACAATAATATTATCTATATCGAGTGGGATATTTATCGGCGGGCAAGAATCTTTATGGACAAACAATGAAAATTTATCGTCTGACCTTACTTTGACAAGGCTCGATCCTCGGTTCAGACAATCACCGCTAATTTCTACTTTCATCGTTCTTTGTATAAACGTGCAAGTGCACGCAGTACAGCTCTATGCTCTCGCGCTGGTATGCCTGAGTATTGTTTATCTGAGGGTATTGATTTCAAGACCGCAGACTTTGCATACACTACGACATTATCACCGATTTCTACATGATCGCTCACGCCCACCTGACCACATAAGGTAACATTATTACCGATCTTTGCTGAACCGGCAATACCGACCTGGCCCATAAGTAAACAATCCTGACCGATCTTAACATTATGCGCGATCTGTACGAGATTATCGATCTTACTACCCTTACCGATGATCGTATTGCCGATCGTGCCCCGGTCGATCGTCACATTAGCGCCGATCTCAACAAAATCATTGATAACCACCCCCCCGATATGTCTTATCCTCTTGTAGCCTTTGTTCTTCATAAAACCGAAACCCTCCTCACCGATCACAGTATTGGCATGTACCTCAACATGATTACCGATTTTGCTGCCGGTCAAGATCACGGCATGGGGATGGATCGTGCAGAATTGTCCGATGACAACATTAGCACCGATATAACAATGTGCACCAATATAAGTACCTTTGCCGATCTTTACATTTTCTCGAACTATGGCAAACGGTTCGATCCGGCAGTGCTTTGGCAGGACTACATCTTGACCAATGAGCGAACGAAGAGAAACACCGGACTTGAATTTCTCCTGAGCAAGATGCTTGAGCAAGATAAACATCGCGCGTTTTGGATTTTTTACAAGTACGCCACTCTTTCCTTTTACGCGTTTTAAGGCAACGACCATGCTGGCGCGTGTCTTCTGTTCATGGTCGAACAAAAAAGTCAAATCACCAAAAAGGGCTTGGTCAGGAGGAAGTATCTTATTGATCTTCAAATCTTTTCGACCAAAAATACTACCCTTGATGATCTGATTGATATCGCGCAATGTCACGGACTATCCTAATTAACAATCACGAGTTTGTCAAGTCTAGGGCAATCAAAATATAGTCAGACCTTAATATTACAATTTAGCCAATTGGCTAAATTGTAAACCATAGTTGACAAACTGTGAAAATCAATTATCATAGCTAGATGGCAAGAAAAATACCCGAGTTGCATTATCGCAGTTCAAGGATCTGTCGTGTGCTGGGTAATCCAACGGCATATGAAATTATCATGATGCTGATTCGTAGGTCTTTGAAACCTTCTCAAATCGCTTCAGAACTCAAACTGTCGATACCGACTGTAAGCGCTGTCTTACGGTCTCTTCGTCAGCTTGACCTTGTGCGGTATGAAACAGAAGAGCGCGGTAAGAAATATTTTATTAAAGACCCGCAACTAAAAGTCGTCATGCGTAATATAGCGAACCTGGTGAATTCAATTGAAAAAGGTGACTATTAAGGAATTATCACAGAAGCAGATTGAATGATCATCATAATTATCATCATTGTCATCTTCGGTTTATTTTTCTCGTTCGCTATGTACATGTCATGGAAAAAACGAAAAATAGCCGGGTTATTCCAAGAGCTGAAATTATCTGGAGAGACATTCATTATTACCCCGGAATTTGCCAGTTTTCGCGGCGCGACAAGTACTTATGGACGAATAAAGTGCGATGGCATCATCGGCTTGACTGACAGCAAACTCGTTTTTGTCCCTTTAGTCGGTAAAAAAATCGAAATCGCGCTTGAGAACATAAACACGGTAACTGAAGAAAAAACTTTTTTGGGAAGCTGTCGTGCCGGTATGCCTTTTCTGGTTTTACACGGAATTGATATGGACATGGGATTCTACGTTAAGGATAATGTCAAATGGCAAAATACCCTATTAGGCTTCATAAAATAAGGCTGCGCATACCCCTGTCTTTTACACCCGTCCCGATAACCGAGCAGGTTTTCATCGTATTATTACCCAATAAATAGAAATAATAAATATTGACACATCTATTATTATCTATAATATATCGAATGAACATCTTCATCAAGGTTCTTTTATTAGGAGTGATTTTTATGGTACAAAATTGTGAAAGTAAGGAATACCGGGATTCACCACATGCCGGCACCTGGTATCCAAACTCAAAAAAGGATTTAAATAAAATGCTTGATGGATTTTTAAGTAATGCACAATCCAGAGTAGCTGGTGAGATCGTGGCTCTGATATCACCACATGCCGGCTATGACTACTCAGGGCAAGTGGCCGCTTATGCGTATAAAACCGTTGAAAATAAGACATTCGATGATGTGATTGTCATCGGACCAAGCCATCACCATGGTTTTTTAGGGGCTTCGGTCGATACGATGGCCGGGCGCATAACACCCCTGGGTAAGGTCGAATTCGATCTGCCCCTGGCAAGAAAAATAATAGAGTACAATAAAAATATTATCAACGAACCCATGGCTCATACGAAAGAACACTCGGCAGAAATTCAAATACCTTTCATCCAGAAAGTAATTAGCGATTTCAAGGTCGTTGAAATCGTTATGGGCAGTCAGGACTATGCCATGTGCGAAATTTTAAGTGATGCGATCGTCACAGCTACAAAAGGTAAGAATGTTCTTATCATCGCAAGTTCAGATCTGTCCCACTTTCATAAGCAAGAGGAAGCAAATGCGTTGGATAATCTTCTCATCGAAGCGGTAGCAGAATACGATCCAAAGATGTTATACAGAAGACTCACTACGGATAGTTGCGAAGCTTGCGGTGCCGCGCCTATTATTACGGCAATGATCGCAGCACGAAAAAAGGGTGCGACAGCTGCAAAACCTCTAATGTATGCAACGAGCGGTGATGCCACCAGAGACTATTCAGGTGGTGTAGTCGGCTATCTTGCGGCGGCTCTATTTAAAGCAAAAGAAATCGGGGTTGGTATCGATCTCGGGTTCTCTGAACAAGAAAAGAAAAAATTAAAGCAAATAGCAAGACAATCCATGGAAGCGGCGGTTCGGGGGAATGATGCTCCAGCGATAAAGAACATAACGGGAAAGTTAAAAGAACCTTACGGAATATTCGTAACCCTGAATAAATACGGTAATCTGCGAGGCTGCATCGGACTTATTATCGCAAACCAACCACTTTATGTGTCGTGCCAGCAAATGGCAAGGGCGGCCGCGCTTGAAGATCCTCGGTTCCCGTCGGTTAATGAAAAAGAACTCGACGATATAGATATTGAGATCTCGATACTTACGCCTCCGGAAGATGTTAAAGATTTCGGCGATATCGTGATCGGTCGCGATGGGCTGATCGTCCGTCAAGGTTATTATCAGGGTCTATTGCTACCTCAAGTCGCCACTGAATATAACTGGACAGTCGAAGAGTTCCTCGAACAGACATGTCACAAAGCTGGACTCCCTGGTGATGCGTATAAATCAAAGGATACAAAGATCTCAAAATTCTCCGCCGAGGTTTTTTAAAGTGCCAAAGACCAAAGTATTCATCGATCCTTTCGATGACCTCGGCTATGCTAAAGTCGATCTACACCGGGAAAAAAGAAAAGGTTTTCCCGAAGTTGTCTTTAGCCAGGGCAAAACATCGAAGCAGGTACTTGCTATCGCCACAAAGATACTTAAGGCAAATAGCATGGTATTACTGACCAGGGTCACCCCAAAACTCGCCAAGGGGATCAAAACAAAGTTCAAAAAAGGTACATATCACAAAGATGCCCGGGTCTATTATATCGGTAAAAAATTTAAACAACAGGGGTTGATAAGTATTTTGACCGGGGGTACTGCGGATATCCCCGTGGCCGAAGAAGCGGCGATAACCGCTGAGGTTATGGGCAGTACGGTCAAGAGGTTCTACGATGTTGGCGTGGCCGGTCTTCATCGTGTATTATCGTTCCGTAAAGAAATAGAAAAGGCGCGCGTTCTCATAGTCGTCGCTGGCATGGACGGTGTTTTGGCTTCAGTTGCCGGCGGATTATTTTCCAAACCAATCATCGCCGTACCAACTAGTATCGGCTATGGACTTAGCCTGCAGGGTCTGACACCATTGCTGACGATGCTCAACTCCTGCGCACCCGGTGTAGCCGTAGTCAACATCGATAATGGGTTCGGCGCTGGCTATATAGCGGCTTTGATAAATAAATCATGAAAGTGTTATACTTTGAGCCGATATTAGGAACGAGCGGCGATATGATACTGGCGAGTCTGATCGATCTGGGTGTACCAAAAACCTATCTAGAAGAAAAATTAAAGTTCGTCCCGGGTTTTGAACTCAAATTAACACGGGTTATTCGAAAGGGTGTTAGTGCAAAACACCTTGATTTTAAAATAAAAAAGACGATCGGGGAAAAACAATTCATACCTCTTATAAAAAGAAGTAAATTGTCTGATAGGGTAAAGAGTCAAGCGATTAAAATAATCGAACGTATTCTTAAGGTTGAACAAAAAGTACACCATGCAAAGGATGTTCATCTGCATGAACTCGCTGATGCAGACACTTTGCTCGACATAACCGGTGCACTTATCGCTGTCGAATACCTTGATATTGAACGGGTGTATACAAAATCCCTCAAGGCCGGCAAGGGATTTATCAAAACCAGGGAAGGAAATATGCCCGCATTCAATTTCGCAACGGCTGAGTTACTAAAAGGTTACCCGGTCGAGTTCATGCCTATTCACGCGGAATTAACAACGCCTACTGGCGCAGCAATACTGAGCACGATCGCCAAACCAAGTGAACACCTTTTCTTATCAAAGATATTCGGCGTAGGTATCGGTGCTGGTACTATGAAGTTTCAAGGTCATCCCAACTTGATGCGTGTCTTTTTCGGTGAAACGGCAAGTGACCTGGTCGACGAGTGCACGGTCATTGAAACTAATATTGATGATATGAATCCCCAGCACTATGATGTGGTTTTTGAAAAATTGTATGCCGCTGGTGCGCTCGAGGTTTTCTTGACCAGCACGATAATGAAAAACACCCGACCCGGCATCCAGTTGACCGTATTGGCCAAAGGACATATTGACTCTATCGTCGATATTATTTTTGACGAAACGACCAGCCTCGGCATAAGAACCAGGTCGACCAAGAGAATTGTTCTACCGCGTAAAATATTAAAAATTAAATCGCCCTATGGACCGATCCGGGTGAAGCTAGCGCAGTATAGCGATAAAACAAGATTCTCACTTGAATATCAAGATATCAAAAAACTGGCAAAAAAACATAACTTCACAATAATTGATATGCGCAATAAACTGAACAGGTTCGTTGAAAAACAGAACCTGAAATTCAAAATATGAGTCATGCACCGCGTGAACCAAGAAAGACCTAAAAGTGGTTGAATATAGAAGAACGAGAATGATCGTACAAAATGAATAAAACAAAGACAGCATCTAACGCAGGCGGGGCAAACCTCGTTAGAGACATAGTCTCTAACGAGGTAAACGAATTTACCAGGGAATTGTCTAAATATCAGGAATTAAGTGATGAGGAACTCATTAAACTCGTTAAAGCGGGCGAGGTCGCACCTTATGATGAATTGGTGCGACGCCATCAGATCAAAATACATGATCTCTGTTATAAGATATTGAGAAATTATGATGACGCTAAAGATATGGCACAAGAAACGTTTTTAAAAGCATACCGTAAGATAAACAAATTCGGTGGAAGATCGAAATTCTCAACCTGGTTATACAGGATCGCGGTCAATAATTGTCTTAACTTTATAAAAAAGCGCCGTCCTACTGAAGAACTTTTCGAAGAGATCACCGGTTCGCAAAGGGATGATCCAGTTCAGATCTACAAGAATAAAAAATTCCGGGAAATGATCTACGCCGCGGTAGCAGAATTACCCAATGTACAAAAAGCAGTCTTTACCCTTCGAACCCTGCAGGATTTTTCTTACCAGGAAATCAGCGAAATCCTGAAAAAGCCGGTCAGTACGGTAAAAGTAAATCATCATCTGGCAGTAAAGAACTTAAGGAATCGTCTTAGAGGCAGAGTATGAATTGTTTTGACGTACAGGAAAAGATAATCGACCTTGTCCTTGGTGAATTGACACCGGATGAAGAATTAATGATACGAGAACATGCTGAACAGTGCCCGCTGTGCCGTGAGGAACTGCAGCTTTTAAGTGTTTGCATCCAGACTTGTATATCAGAAGAAAGTGAGACCTGTGAATGTCGTTTTCAGGAAACATACTGGGATGATTTTATCATTACTATGCACGAAAAGATCAGCCACGAGAAAATTGAAAGTAAATTCCCTTTAAAAACAGTCCTTCCGGTAGCTGCATCTGTGTTACTCGCAGCAACGATCGGTTATTTTGTATTTTTCCAACCCAAACCCGAGCAGACAGTCGAAGAAGAAACACCATCGTATTACGAGTATGATCCATATGAAGAGATGGACGAATTGTCGCCTGAAGAGGCTGAAGAACTCATCAAAATTATCAACCAGAAGTACGGTCCATAGA
>CAYQPW010000029.1:3012-20359 GCA_964419565.1 uncultured bacterium | reverse complement strand
GTTACCGGGTCGCTCCATCTGTTCGAGTACAATAAACAGAAATTTCTCCTTGAATGCGGCTTATACCAGGGGCACCGTGAAGAAGCAGAACGCATAAACCGGACCTTCCCCTTTAAACCCAAGGACATAAAAACAGTAATACTCTCCCATGCTCACATCGATCATTCCGGTAACTTACCGAATTTAGCAAAACGTGGTTTCTCCGGACCCATATTCTGTACGCCAGCGACGAAAGATATCGTCTCACTCTTGCTGCTTGATTCGGCTAAGATCCAGCAATATGACATAGCATATCTCAATAAAAAATATGAAAAGAGCGGACTTCCCTTTAAAGAACCACTATATACGGTCAAGGATGCAGAAGAGACAATCGGGTTATTTTCACCGATCGACTATGGTAAAGCATTTGAACCGGTAAAAGGCGTAAAAGCTACGTTTTTTGATGCAGGTCATATTTTGGGTTCATCAATAGTTGTGCTTGAAGCAGATGGTAAAAAAATTCTTTTTAGCGGTGATCTTGGCAGAAAAAATATGCCTATCATAAAAGATCCTACTGTAATTAGCGATGTCGAATATATGATCCTCGAATCCACGTATGGCGGCAGGACACATAAATCATTCGAAGGAATGACCGACGAATTCAGGGAGATCATTAATAAGGGTAAGCAGCATAATGCCAAAATCATCATACCTGCTTTTGCCGTAGAGAGAACCCAGGTTCTGATCACCATGCTTAAGAATTTGCATGAGGACGGAAGCCTTAAGGATATGCCGGTTTATGTTGACAGCCCTCTAGCAACGAGTGTCACTGACGTGTTCAGGGATCATGCAGAATGTTTTGATAAGGAAACATACCAGATATTTGTTGACAGTGATCCATTTGATTTCCCGGGACTCAATTATGTAAAGGATTCCGAAGAATCCAAAAGCCTGAACAGTCAGAACCGACCGATGATAATCATATCGGCATCCGGGATGTGCGAAGGTGGTCGAGTGACGCACCATCTCATACATTCCATTGAAAAAGACAATAATATTATTGTCATTACCGGATTTCAGGCGCGTGGCACCCTTGGAAGAAAAATCCTTGAAGGCGCCGATAAGGTCTGGATATTCAATAATGAATATAATGTCCGTGCGCAGGTTTATTTCATGGGTGGTCTCTCTGCCCACGCAGATGGCGGCGACTTGCTTGAATATGTAAAAAATTGTTGTAACGGCCGATGTAAGAGGATCTTTCTCATACACGGTGACCTTAATGAGGCCTATGCACTTAAAAATGACATTCAAAATTCACACGATATTGACGTTGACATACCACAAAGTATGACACACGTACGGATATAAACTCCCCCCAAAAAAAGTAAATACCGTAGGTGTCTGACTTGTCAAACAATGCCCGATGAATCGGGAGACTACACTGGAGACAATGCCCGATGAATCGGGCGACTACAAACAGTATCTTGCGTGTTCGCTCAAAGGACACGTTTCTAAGAACCCAGTGACAACAGCCCGTCTTGACGCATCTGCTATTAAAGAATATAATCAACCATGGATATCGGGCTTATCGGCTGCGGCAAAGTCGGTACAAGTATTTTTTGCCTGCTCAAAAAGAATAACAGAATTCTCGGCGTATATGATATCAATAAAAGAAATCAACAACGAACCGTAAAAAAATTGAAACTCACCAAAAACGCCAGTTATGAGGCGATATGCACAAAAAGCCAAGCGTTATTTTTTGCGACACCGGACGATAAAATATTGGATGCTTTCAGAAAAACAAAACCATTTCTTAAGAATGTAAAATTTCTTTTCCACTTCAGTGGTCTTTTACCCTCAACAATTTTCCCCAAAGCAAAGAAAATACGACGCGCATCCATACATCCTTTTACGACATTTCCGGAAATTATTTTACCACCAATCCGAAAAAAGTACGACTTGTTCATCGAAGGAGATAAACCTGCATTACGTGCTGTCAGGCAAATATTTAAAAGCGAATATTTCAACATAAAGAAAATAACAAAACAAGATAAGGCGAAATATCACCTGATCGGAGTTTTTTCTTCGAATTTACTCGTTGGTCTGATATCTGCTGTTGAAGGACTTTCCAGAGACATCGGCTGGGCTAAGAAAAACACGACTGGTGTAGTCTCATCAATCATCAAAACAACCCTCGATAATGTCATGAAAAACGGCGTCAAAAATGCACTAAGTGGCCCACTTGAACGCGGTGATATTTCAACTATAAAAAAACATTTGAAAATGTTAAGAAAAAATAAAAACTTATTGAATATTTACAAAGCACTATCATTAGCCGCCCTAAAAAATGTTGCAGACAGCAACAATAAGAAAACGCTCAAAGAACTTCTAAACAAATAACATCTCCCTTTGTCAATTGCAAAGAGCGATTATTTATTCGTTGAACGTTTTTCGATATCAATAACCGAAACCGCTAAACGACACTGTAACAAGGGTTGACTTTTATGGTAAAGATAATAGAATAGACCATGAGAAAATCCTGGTGGATCCTTTTGACAATACTGCTCATTTCCTGTGCTCACAAAGCCCCCCCGCTTGTTAAAGACCGCATGAAACCGAAACTCCAGAGCATAGTCGCATTGAACAATATGCAGTTACAATTAACTTTTTCCGAGGATATAGACACCCTTAACCTCACCACAGACAATTTCATTATAACAACTGACGAAGATACGCTCGGGATAAGAAACCTATACCCATCTCTATCCGCGGCTGAGATCGTTGCTATCACTGAGTTGCAAATGGATATTGAATACTCAGTAAATGGCTATGTTTATGACACAGCTCAGAACAAGGGTGCTTTTATTTATCGATTTAAAGGAACTTCACGGCCTGATACCATTGCTCCCTGGATCATCAAATATTCAGAAGGCAGAAATAAAACTGCATTCTACTTTCAATTTTCAGAAGCGATGGACACGACCTTTTTTGAGTTCTTTATGATCCCTAAAAAGAATATTATCTCGCAGTGGCGCAACCTGCGCATCTGTTATCTTATTCCGGCCGACACTATTGATGCTTTTGCTTTTGACACAACGTATTACATTTATATTAATCAGGGGTGTCGTGATCTAAGCGGCAATCTGTTCGGAACACTGGTGACCAGTATAACACCGGACACGACATTCAAGTCTTTTATCCTGAAGGGCAGTGTTCATCTCAACGACACACTGGTGAAAACGGGTTTGGTACTACTGAGAAGAGAATCAGCATTGGGGATCGCGCTTATTGAAGGTGGTGATTTCCAGTTCGAAGTAAGAGATTCTCTGCCCTACACGGTCGAGGTCTTTAGTGGTAAGTATTCAGGCAGCGGTCTGGTTTCGACGACCGATAGTCTAAACATAATCGATCTCAAATTGGAAGAAAAATATCTTGATAACATTCTCAATTAGTTTTATCGCCCTGGGATTGACGGTTCTGTTATACTATAAAACATTAGCTCTGGTTCCGTTACGTATAATATCCATAATTATTTTTTACATTTTGATAACGGGTTTTGTCCTCTCTTACACGGTAAATAAACGGAGGAATCCTCCTGTATTATTAATCGATCATTCAGCAAGTATGGCAAACCACATCGATGATTTGAACGAACCACTGAGCAAAATACAATTTGCTCACGATAAATTCTATTTTGGCGAGACCCTTTATGCCGATCCAACAAATGACACATTGCTGTCGAGCCGCTTTACTGATATCGGACAGGCACTTAATAATATTTGTAAAAAAGAACCCACGTTCATTATGTTGGTTTCAGACGGTAATCATAATTACGGACATTTCCCTTTCTCGGAGATAAAAGAATTTGGCATACCTGTCTACACCTTTGGGCTAGGCTCAGAAAGAATACGAGATGTCGCTATCATTGATGTAATGTATCCATCATATGTTTTTATCGATGATTCAATAAAGATCGAAGTGATCGTTGAATCACAGGGTTTTGCTGGCGGCAGTGCCCTAGCAACACTCCGGTGCGACGGAAAACGAATGCAAAAACCATTGTTGCTCAGTGAAGTAAAAGCGAAAACCAGCCTTGAGTTTTGGGTGAAAGTCAATCAACCTGAAAAAACAAAAGTGCTCATTGATGTCGCGCGGCAGGTTGAAGAACTGACTTACGAAAACAACCAAATCGAATTTTCTCTAAAGGTTTTCCAGAGAAAAACAAAAGTCGTCTACTTTACAGACCATCTGTCATTCAACTTAAAATTTCTAATAAGAAATTTAAGCGAAGATGCTTTTATTGATTTCGTTCCTTTTGCTAAAATCAATGAAAATACAGTTATGAATTTAACAACGAATAAACAGATTCAAAACTTACCAAGGCTAGATGATGTCGATGTAATGATCCTAGATAATGTCGATCTTAAAAACTTACCCTGGACGGATATCGAGGAAAAGCTAAAGAGGGGGATGGGTCTTCTGTGTATCGGATCAATACAGGGACAAACGACTGACTGGAATGAAATACTGCCTATTACCACCTCCGGGTCGGTGGTCAAAGGTAATTTTCCACTAAAGATAAATGAAACATTTTCATGTCTTATCCCGGGTGATGACTACCCGCCGCTTGTAGCGATCAACCGCGTTCTCGGGATCGATGATAAAGCGATTATTATCGCTCTTTCAAATAATATACCGGTCATTGCATATCATAATTACGGCACCGGAACGGTATTTCAAATCAATGCCGTTGCTGTCGGCACCTGGCATTTTGTTCAACTTGGGCTAAAACAAAAAGACATTTTCACTGTTTTAATCGGTGATATCATCAGATTTTTATCGCCTGTCGGGAAAAACAAGCGATTATTCCTAACTACATTATATAGCATATATGATATCGGTGAAGTCGTTTCGCTAAAGCTCCAAAGTTACGATCAGAACTACCGACTTGCCAGCGGTGGTGATTTCGTTTTTGAATACAATAGAACCCAAATCCCCTTTTTTGAAATCGGGACCGGTATCTACGAAGCATCCTTCATACCCAAACAGGCCGGGGATATTTTTGTCAAAGCATCAGGCAAGCTCAATAATGAAGAACTCACCAGTAATACGCTTAAGCTGCACGTGGCAGGAACTCTGACCGAGACAGACAAGGGACTTAACAAACATTTTCTCAAGACTCTTGCTTCTGAAACCAGTGGCAAGTATTTTGATTTCAATGAAATCACCGAGTTTGAACCGCCTTTAGACAAACCTGTGCGCCGCAGCGTGAAACTCGACTTTGATTCACCGATCAGTTATATATTGATCTTGGTGCTTCTTGCAATCGATTGGGTGATCAGAAGAAGAAGAGGTATTATATGACACCTCAGGATCTTGTCAGTAGAGGTTTGAGTCCAGAACTCGCAGTCTTTATCGCCGCAATGTTACCGATCATTGAATTGAGGGGTGCCTTGCCCATGGCTATCAACCTCTTTAAAATACCGTGGTTCAAGGCTCTTCTTATTTCTTATGTTGGCAACCTCGTACCAGTACCCTTGATACTATGGTTGCTTGAACCAATAGTAAAATTTCTTTCCAGGATAAGAATATTCGACAGGTTCTTTAAATGGCTTTTTGAAAGAACCCGACGCAAAGGCAATAAGGTTATTGAAAAATATGAAGAGATTGGACTCATAGCTTTTGTCGCCATTCCTTTACCAGGCACCGGCGCCTGGACCGGTGCGCTCATTGCATTTCTTTTCGGTCTTGATTTCAAAAAATCATTCCTGGTAATCAGTCTGGGTGTTTTAATTGCCGGCGTGATCGTTACCTGTCTATGCCTTTTAGGCTGGTTAGGCGCGCTTATCGCAGGCGTTGCGCTTATCCTGCTAGCGATAATAGGTTTAAAAAGAACAGGTGCCTCTTTTTAAACTCCCCCTGGTTTGGTCAAAGTGACGTTGTTTTTGCAAAGTGGACATGCTGCCGGTTCATAGTTTTCGACAACTTTGCGGTAGGTGGCGAAATATTCGTGCGGAAATTTTCTACTGCTTCTATCTATGAGCACTGCGATACCGACCAAATCCGCGCCCTTTTCCTTTACCGCATCAATCGTTTCGAGCAATGACTTGCCGGTCGTCATTACATCATCGACGATCAGAACTTTTTTGTTTTTTATATCAAAACCGCGACCAACAATTCGCTTAGTTTCCCTTTCCTCAGCAAACCCAGCAAGTTTTTTCATTTGGCGAGCAACTTCAAAAGCTATTATGATACCGCCAGTCGTCGGGCCGATAACCCAATCGATATCCTTGTTTTTGAATTTTTCTACGATCATACTGCATAGTTTGCTGGCGGCGTCAGGATTCTCGAGGATCCGAAATTTCTCAAAGTAATATTCACTATGCAGTCCGGAATTTAAGACAAAATGTCCCTCTTGTAAAACCCTCAGGTCTTTAAGTAATTTCTCTAAGTCCATCTTCAATCTCCCTGATGATATTTTCAGCTGCCTGTCTTGGATCAGCTGCCTTCACAATGGGCCGCCCGATGACAATATGATCGACCCCGGCAATAATAGCCTCCTTGGGCGTCATTGTACGCGCTTGATCATCGCTTCCTAACGAAATATCTTTGGGTCTGATACCTGGTGTTACAATGAGCAGATCCTTACCACATTCTTTGCGTATCAAGCGCACTTCTTTTGGTGATGCCACAACCCCTTCTAGACCAGCACTCCTTGCCAGCTGCGCCAGAAATATCACCTGCTCTTCAAGACTCCGCTTCAGATCACCAAATAAATCTCTAAAGTATGCTTCATCAATGGACGTTAGAATAGTAATGCCCAGGAGCTTTGGCTTGGCTATATTATTAACTTTAGATGCCATAAGCGTGGCTTTCACCGCCTCTTCAAGCATAGAAAATCCACCGCTTGTGTGGATAGTTACGAATTCAACACCCATTGCAGTAGCGGCTTCGCAGGCACGAGCAACAGTATTGGGGATATCGTGATATTTAAGGTCGAGCATAATCCTGCAACCTGAAGTTTTTAGATAATCGATGAGTTCATGACCAAAATAGGTGAAAGGTATTGCACCGATCTTGTAAAAGGAAACTAAATCCTTCAGATCATCAATAATGCCTTTTATTTTTCCCAGATCATCCAGATCAAGCGAGACGATTATTTTGTCAGTCATTATACTTCCTTCCTGGTTCTAAAAAACGTATTCGTTTCTCGTGCTGTGCAAATTCTCGATACCCTTCTTGGTCCGAACATTATTGCATGTACGAATCACGAGCACGAATTGTTCCAGCATCCATACACTAACCAATTTTCCAGTCCTTTTTTAGTTCCTTAATTATCTGCAGCGGCGTATAAGGATCGCGTAAAACAGCTGAACCCACAGCCACGGCCGAAGCGCCGGCTAAAAGGAATTCGTAAGCATCTCGACCTGTTGTGATACCGCCTATACCGATAATCGGTACGCCGACATCCTTCAGCCGGTTTACACAATAAAGAGCAAAAGGTTTTATCGCGGGACCAGACAATCCACCACTGATAAGGGGTTTTTTTGCTCCGGTGTCATAAACCATCCCATGTAATGTATTGATCAAGGAAATGCCATCAGCACCCTTGGCGATACATGCTCTGGCGATTTTCAAAGGATCGCAAAAGTTAGGTGTCAGCTTAACAATGAGCGGCTTATCTGTTATAGCACGTACCAGACCGACTACTGACGCGGCAATATCTGGATCCTGCCCGAATGCAACACCACCGCTTTTGATATTTGGACAGGATATATTCAATTCAAAGCCATCGACTCTGGAGCCAATCCTTTCGACTATCTGTTCATAGTGCGTGACCTCTGAGCCGGCCACATTGACAAAGATCCTCGTATCAAGTTTTTTCATTTTTGGCAAAATATCTTTACAGAATTTCTCGACCCCGGGGTTTTCCAACCCTACCCAATTTATCAAACCACCAGTTGTTTCACAGATCCTTGGCGGCGGATTACCTGTTCTCGGTTCGAGGGTGATCCCTTTGGTGAAAATAGCGCCGACTTCATTGGAAACTTTCTTGTACTTGAGTCCAAAACCAAAAACCCCGGAGGCGATGAAAACTCTGTTTTTGAAAGCTATATTAAAAAGTTTGATCATTAATTAAACTCAATCCCCTGGAGTTCGAACACTGGTCCATCTTCGCAGATCCTTTTGTACTCTCCCTTGTACATTATTGCACAGCCAAGGCACAGACCACAACCGCAGCCCAGAAAATCCTCGCAAAAAACAAAGGTCGGGATTGGCAGTTTTAATGCCTGCAGCTTAATAAGCATTGCTTTTGGACCACAAGCATAAGCAGTATCATAAGAACCGATATCGACTCTGGCGAGTGCATCAAGGGCAGTCATCTTGTGTTTGCCCTCTTCATAAACGAATATTGCACGGTTGGCGATCTTCGATATGTGATTTTTCTTTATTAATTCCTGTTCTTTTCTTACACCATAAATAAAATCAAATTCGATTCTCTTTCCGTGCAGTTTTTGAGCAAGGAAAAATAGCGGCGCGACACCGATACCGCCCGCGACAAGAAGACTTTTCTTTTCTCTCAATTCAATCTCCTTGCCAAAAGGTCCCCGTACCTCCAGTTCCTCACCCGCTTCTTTCTTACTGAGAATTTCAGTTCCTCGACCGACGACCTTGATTATTAAGAGCAGTCGATCTCCCTTGTATGAAGCAACACTGATCGGTCGATTTAGAAAGGGATCATTGGTGTTATTCACCCGGACCTGTAAAAACTGTCCTGGCTGCGGATCAATACCCGGAAAGACGATCTCCAGGCCAAATGTGTCTTTTGTAAACCATTGCTTGTTTTTAATGGTTACTCTTCTGGCCACTCCCCATTATCCTCTTTAGCAGGTAAAAAACCCAGCACACTTTGAGCATACTCGGAATTTGGATACCTGCCGATCAAATCTCTTGCCAGTGACACCGCCAGGCTATCATCTTTGATCACTTTTCTGGCGATCCAGAATCGAGCATACATCGCCTTGGGCGCCCACTCGCTCTGCGGAAATTCTGTGAACACTTTTGCATATTCAACCATCGCCCGCTGTGGATCATCAAAGTTAATGAAGTATATCTCAGCAAGCAGAAACTGAGCTCGATCGATCTCTTCTGTCTCCTTTGAAAATACTTCGATTTTCCTTAAAATATCAGCCATTCTTTTCGCCTTAACACCATATTCACTCATCGGTGCACGGTTTACAGCAGAATCATAGTTCGCTATGGCCAACTCGAGGCTATCATCGGCTTTGTATAATTCGGCTAATTTGAAGAAAGTCTCGGAGGAAAACTCAAAACTGCTGTTAACGGCGATATTAAAATACAGTTCCTTTGCTTTAGCGATATTGCCGAGTCTTACATCGAGATCTGCAAGTATACGCTTGAACTCCGGGTCTGACTGACCTTCGAGAAATTTCTTACACTTATCAAACTCACCCATCTCAAGATAAGATTCTGCGATCTTTAGTTTTATCTCGCGCTCGTCTTCTTTTACCCGGGTGATCGAAAGCAGGTCATGAAATGTTTCCGCAGCATTAGCATACTGCTCTTGTTCAAAATAGGCCTCCCCCAGAAGACGAAGCAGCCACCGTCTTTCTTTTTTATCAATTCCTTCTTTGATCAAATCGGTCGCAACTTGAGTGAGTGCTGAATAATTGTATTCTTTGAAATAGACGTAACACAACGCGATCATGGCTTTGACACGGAAATGTTTTGACTGTCGCAGTTCATCAAAAGCGATAATAGCCTGGGCAAATTTACCCTGTTTATAGTGTGCCAAGCCTTTGTAGTAAAGTGCATCATCGTAAAATTTCGAATCGGCATAGTTCAAAACAAAGAAATCGAGTTTCTCCAGTGCCCGACGATAATCACCTTTGTAGTAATATGCTGCACCCATCATAAACAGCGCATCATCAACATACCGAGATCCAGGGTATTTTATTAAAACTGAAGTTGTTTTTTCGATAGTCTTATCGAAGAATTCGTGGTCAAGTCTAAGGGTATCATGGACAACGAGTTTCTTTCCCTGGCGAAAATAGTTCTGCGCATTGTAAAACGTATTGAAATAAACGCAATTAGCGACAAACACGAAGAAGAGAAATCCTATTATTTTCAATCTCAGTGCAGAGAAAGCTGAATTTGTAGCGACACTACCCATTACTTCCCCTGTTGAGCATTCTTATTTCTGCAAGCAATTTAATCCTATTTTATTATCCCGATCTGAACGTTTCGGAAGCGTGCTGGTACTGTTCCGTGCCCGACAAAAGCCGTTTGACCTGGTTCGCCTTTACCACAATTAGGGACTCCAAAAAGTTCCCACGTTTTCTTGTTGCCCAGAGCATCACAACCCCGCCAGAACTGCGGTGTTATACCAGCATAGGTTGGGTTTTTATAGACTTCGGTAAGCTTCCCATTTTCGATCTTTCGGGCTAGCTCACAGCCAAACTGGAAATTCAATCTCTTGTCATCGATCGACCAGGATTTATTGGTCGTCATAAAGACCCCTTTGTTCGTATCGCTGATCATGTCTTCAAAACGCCATTTCCCGGGCACCAGGTTAATATTGGTCATACGGATCAACGGAATTCGGTTCCAACCATCGGCTCTCATCGCACCACTTGATTTGGCCTTGACAACCGGCGCGGTTTCACGTGACGTAAGATAACCGACGAATAAACCATCTTTGACAAGATATATTTTTTGAGCCGGGACACCTTCATCATCCCAACCGAACGTACCGAGACCACCCGGCGTCGTCGCATCGGCCACGATATTCACGAACTCTGATCCGTACTTTAATCGGTTCAACTTTTCCGTGGTCATAAAACTCGTTCCCGCATAGGAAGCTTCAGTGCCCAAAACTCTGTCCAATTCTGTTGGATGACCACATGATTCATGGGTCTGAAGAACCATTTGCTCAGCATCAAGAATGACCGTTGTCTTCACCTGCGGACATTGCTTAGCGCTCAGGAGCATTACAGCTTCATCGCGTATACGTTCTGCATTAGCGGGAAGTTTCAATGATTTAATAAATTCAAATCCAGCCTGCCCGTAATTTCCATAGGAGCGTGATTGAACCTCACCCTTGTCCATAGCATAAGCCTGAAGGCCGCCGCCAGAAAAGATCATTTCCTGGGTCGTCAATGAACCATCGGTCGACGCGAAGTGAGTTTTAATCCTACCGGTGATCAATCGTGCGGTGCGAACCTTTACTTTATCGTCTTTGCCGAGAATTTTATCGCACAATAAAAGCAGTTCGATTTTCTTGTCGAGTGAAACCTTCATCGGATCGATCTTAAATTTTGTTATATATTTCCCTTTTTGGGGTGTAAGTGGAGACAAGATTACCCCTGAAGACTTGACCATTGCCGATGCCTTTGCAGTATTCAAGGCATCCTGCGTTATTCTATCGGCCTCGCTTTTCTTGAGCATGTTGGATGACGAAAATCCCCATGCTGAATTTTTCAGTACCCTTATTCCAAAACCGATATCAGTTGTATGGGTTATCGCTTCGATGATACCATTCTTCAAAACGATCGTTTCTACTTCCCTTTCGACAACACGAACATCTCCGTAATCTACTTTTTTCAGCTTTAAATTACCTGTAATTCTTCTCATAAATTGCTTCATTAGTACCCCTTGTCTTTAAATATAGCCGATTTTATGCAAAAATCAAGTTTGACTTTGACTGTTTATTCCCCGATTGGAAAGTTCAAGGTGAACTTTGTACCCTTACCTCTTTTACTTTCAACATTGATCCTGCCATTGTGTACTTCGATGATTTTTTTCACATAAGCAAGACCCAGGCCCATACCCTCTGCAGCTTCCGAGTAAAAAGGTCTGAAAATATTATTCATGGTCTGCTCACTCATGCCCTGCCCACTATCTTGTATAGTCATACTAAGATAATTTTCTTTCTTCTGAGATTCAATATCGATAACGCCCCGTGATGCGATCGCCGTAACACTATTTTGCAGCAAATTCGAAAGAGCTACGGAAATCAGATCGTAGTCGCCAGTAAACTGCTTAGCATTGTCACTAACGTTTAGATTTATCTTTATCCTTTTCGGTATCATAGCTCTCTCGATCGCCTCGCTGATCAGTTTGTCGACCTGAATTTGCACCGGTACAGTCTTTAACGGCTGAGCATATTCAAGGAGTCTATTGATCAGGTTCTCCATTAACCGGCATTCAGTAACGATATCAGCTGCTGGTTTTTTCTTTTTTTCTACCAGCCGCGCTAAACCGATGATCGCAGCGATCGAATTTCTGAATTCGTGAGCAATATAAGAAGAGAATTCGATGAGTGTTTCTTCTTTCATTTTTATTTTTTTATACAGCTCATTAAATGTCGCAGGTACGAAATCTTCCTTCTTCATCTCGACACCCATATCATCGGCCAGTCTTGCAACATAGCGCATCGGTAAAAAAAGATTACGTATTAAAAAAATACCCAAAAAACCAATGAATAACAGCGAAAGTGTTATGTAGAATATATACCATTTAAAAATACGGTCATATGTCGATAGAAATGTACTAAAAAAAGAGCAGTAAAGGAAAAAAGGAGGATCCTGATTACGCAGGATAAAATCGTTATGGTCCTGTATCAATTCACCGGCTAACGGGAGTTTTTTAAAACCTTTCCTAAGGTCGACTTTCATCCTATCTGATCCGAGTTCAAATGGCAGTGACCGTGAATCATAGATCTTATTCCCAAGAGTATCGATCATAATCAAATGATCTATTTCAAATGCATCGCTTAATTCTTTAAGTGTATACCACATTTTTTTAGGATCATCTATTCGGGTAATATAACCAGTGCACATATTGGCTATTGAAATCACTTTATCGGTGTCGTAGTTTATGAATTCGCTTCTTAGTTCGATGCTGATATAAAAATTAATTACTGCTAAAAATAATATTAGGCAAATAAAGACTATCGAGATTATACTTATATTTTTAGGGTAAGAACCTTTCACTTGGTTTTTCTATCGATAATACCACTCACCTGATAATGGTCAGTCGACCTTTGTTCCTTTCTGTTGTCTGCCCGCGGGTTTCGATCACGTACAGATACATACCGCTCACAACATCTTCTCCCTTATCGTTTTTCAAGTTCCAAAAAGCCTGCCGGTTAAAACGGTTAACCTCGGTCGGCTCAACATCAAGGACTCTAATTCTCTCACCGGCAATATTATAGAGGGTGACTTTTATCTCGGGATACTGATTACCTAATTCAGCTGTATCTGACGGTACGTAGGTAATTATTACCTTTCTTCCCCAGGATGGCTCATTATCAGCACGATAAGGATTTGGATAGGAATAGACCCTGCCTAAAAAGACCGGGGTTACCCATAGTGAAGCAAGCATCGCTGAATCAGCTGAGCCGATATCATATACCCTTACGCCAGTAGGATTGCCATCATAATCAAGGTTTGCTGGCCTTGATGTATCGCCAAAACCATACGTTGAATTCTTCCACAGGTCATCTCCGCTTCCCCAGTCAGACAGAAGAAAGTCGGCGTCACCGTCGGCCTGCATAATACCGACCAGGGGGTGATCTTCATTATCATTATGGATCTGGGAATCATCGCAGTGCAGGATCAATAAACCATCACCGGGAAGACTGATATCAAACCCCCGCCGAAACCTATTCTCAACGAGAAAATACTCGCCAGTGCCTCCAGACCAATCCCAGTCCGGACCATTGGGATCCTCTAGAAGCCTGTAGGATACTGAATTATCAGCAGCATTTGCGATCATTTCTCCTTCAAGTCGGGTAATACCATGCCGGGTTATCTCTACTGGCGAGACAAAACCAAGTTGATACTTTGACCAGGCACAAAAATGCGTCGGGTACTCTCCAGGCAAGCCCTGTCCATTCCCATTACCCCAGGATCCTGCTGCCATAATCCCGAACCACCCAATACCATACGTTGAGCCGTCACGGTCATACAAATCTGGCAGACCCAGAACATGACCGAATTCATGGGCAAATACCCCAACTGTTATGCGCCCGGTAACAGTTTCAAAACGCTCGGGTTCCATTGAATACTGATCGATATCAACACCATCATTAGTATGAAAAGGACCCGGACAACCACTCCCGGTATTTGACAACTGCCACTGATGTGACCATACATAATTGGTATTGCCGGTCTCCTCAGCACCGGGTCCTGCATGGACAATAAAGATCGCATCGACAATGCCGTCAGCATCTCCATCATAATCCGAAAAATCAATATTAGTATTAGCATCAGCCAGACTGCACGCGGCAATTACTATCCCCTGAACATTATGGGGATATGTCCCCGGATATATTCCGAAAGAATCACCGATATAATATGAATAATCATTCGGTGCTCTGAGCCACTGTGAAATATCACTGTCCTTACTGATCGTAAACTTGCCGTATGAAACTTCAGAATAATAATCTCTCAATGAGTTTTCATTCTCCCCGCAGATCAATGAATCAAACTCAGCGGCTGAATACATATATTGGTTATCATTAAAATCTATTAACAGCACGAGCGCTTTTCTCTCACCAGTGGGTTGCTCAACGAGTATTGTTGGTGCATTCATCAATGGTGGAAATTCAGGTTTTCTGATCGGGTGGTCTCTATCTGTATAGGGATTGGGTGGCATTAAAAAAAGCATACCGACCATTAACAACATAAAGTTATTATATGTAGGGAAAAAACGATGTCAATGCGCAATATCTCCAAGTGACAGAAAATGAATAGATACGTGATTGTGTGCAATCTTACCCAATATGGGTAAATTTTTACATAGTTAAAGCCTGGCATTAAAAAAACATCCGATATTACATATGTTTTTAATGTATTACAGGCATAGATCTTGCATATTAATAATCTATCGGAGGTATATCATGATTAGAAAGTTAAAACAGAATAATCTGCGTATCACTGATCATTCACAATGCGCTTTTTCAAAAGGGTTTTCACTTATCGAGCTCATGGTCGTTATCGGCATAATCGGGGTAATCTTGCTCATGCTAATACCTAATTTTGCCCGTATGCAGAGTCAGGCTCGTATCCGTGCTGGTGCTCAGGAAGTTGCACAAGATATCCGGCAAATACGAGAAAGAGCTCTGTCTTTAGGAGACGAGTTCCAGATAACCCGCGTTGATGCGCGCAATTATCAAGTACAAAACCCAAACTTGAATGTGACGAATTACCGACTCGGACAGACGACTGGCGGCAACCTTCAATTCGGCACATCAGGAGGTATTATGTCGGTGCCGCCCGAAGCAAATCAAGGGACTCCAGCAGCAAATGGCTTTGATTTTGTCGGTAACATACTTACCATGGAGGCCCGTGGTTCAGCGACAAAGGGTGTTATCTATATCCATGATAACAAAGAGAATTATGCGATCGGGATCAATAGTATTGGAAAAGTCAAGGTCTATATTTATGAAAATGGTACATGGCACTGATCCCAAAGGAGGAGATATGAACAAAGGTTTTACCCTGGTCGAGGTTCTGGTAGCAGTTATTATTTTGGCGGTCGGTATCCTCACTGTTAGCCAGATGACAATACTGGGGTTAAAAACAACGACCGTTGTCAAACAACAAAGAGAATCCAAAGAAATTCTTGCAAAGGGACTTGAGGTCCTTAGAATACTGAATATCGACGATCCCCTGCTTGTCGCCAATTGTCCAGATCCTTCATGGCTTGATTCCTTGACCGGTGCATATCAAGCATCACCTGCCAATATCGTCGGGCAGACGATCGGTCAGACAACTTATGATGTCTACTGGAATATTGTCGATAGTTTTCCTCAAGCTAACCTTATTACGATAAGAATGTTCTTAACAAAAAATAATAATCGCATGATAACGGCAGATTATGTGAAATGGAGGTAAACATGAAAAAAGGTATGACTCTCGTTGAAATTCTTGTATCGCTGACAATATTGATGATCATCTTAGGTGCGATATTTTCCATACTAAATCTCCAACAGACAAAAGCGGTCGATGTTCAAAGCACGACTATTTTACAGACTGAAGCGAATGTTGCGATGACTCTTTTGCGATGGGACCTCTTTATGGCTGGCTATGGAATAGCGACTGAAAATGTTTCGATCATATCGAATGACAATGCAACACCAACGAATTCCGACAACATAACACTCCACGGTGCAGGGCTCGCGTTTACATCAAAGCGTGCAAATTGGAGTCCTATCCTGGAAGCAGCGCTCACGAGTTCTGAGATCAAAATCTTTAGATTCACTGATGCAGATGCAAACCTAAAAGTTGGTGATACTATCAGTATCGTAGACCAGAATAAACTGCCCCTCGATTCAAATCTTGTGATCGATGCTAGCCAAGTAATATGGCATGTAGCCGGCGAAGAATCAGTCCCCGGGTTGAAACTAACTCTTGATCGTACGGTAAATGTCGGTATGGGTGCGATCGCGATAGTCGTTGATCATGATAGTTATTATAATGGGGTAACATACACTCTTAATAATGGCAACCTGATGAGGGGCAATGAGGTTTTCCTTGAGGATGTTGAGGATATTCAATTTGCCTATGGTATCGATGAGAATAATAACGGCACCTTTGAACCGGGTGAGTGGTGGAATAACCTTACTGATAATCCAAATTATACGACGAGATTACTGTATGAACATAAATCTGCAATCCGTTCAAGTTTTGTTATTACAACCTCAAGGTTTTTATCGGATTATACCTACCCCTTTGACTCACTGGTAATAGAAAATCATATTTATTACCCGACTGAGATAGAAAAGAAAAAGAAAAGAGAGATCGTGACCGCAATTTCCTGGCCGAGAAATCTGCAGTTTTAGGAGGACTCATGAAAAAGGATAAAAACTTAAAAGCCTATAATCTCAATTCATCAAAAAAAGGTATCGCCCTACTCATCGCCATGGGCACGATGATCCTAATCTTCGTGATCGCGGCACTGGGTATCTACATCGTTACCCGCGGTCTCAATGTTTCTGGTGGTCAGCAAAGGTATCAAAGCTCTTTTGAGGCTTGCGAAGGTGGCCTGGAGATCGGTATGTTAAAAGTCGATTCGGCATTTGCTGCGGGTATCGACCCGAGTAATTATAATGGTGTCATCGGTAAATACAACGTTACGGTAGACTGTCAACCGTTATTTGCAGTAATGACAAGTGGTGCGGCGGTCAAATTCGCACGCGGCTATTTTGGCGTTGGGCAGGGGATCTCTCAAGGCGGCGTCAACCTCTACTACCATATCCAGGCAAACGCTGTAGCTCGTGGCGTTACCGGTGAACAGGTTACCCTTGAAATAGAGCAGAAAAAAGTCATTGGTATTGACT
>CAYQPW010000029.1:0-2912 GCA_964419565.1 uncultured bacterium | reverse complement strand
ACCGGTGAACAGGTTACCCTTGAAATAGAGCAGAAAAAAGTCATTGGTATTGACTGATGAGGAGGATGATATGAAAAAAATGATATTAGTTTCACTACTTCTTTTCTCAAGCATCGCTTTAGCCGATATGAATTCTTACTGTACAGCGCCGCCTTTTGTCGGTGGTCATAATGCAGTAGTTATCCCTAACGTACTCATAACGCACGATATGACCGGCAGTATGCGTTTTTACGCTTATCATAATTATTCGGAACCTTATAACCCAGCGGTCAGGTATTATGGTTATGCTGACCCAGATGCTGATTATGGCCGGGTCTGGGCTGCTGGCCACTATTATTTTCAAAAGAAACCTGCCGGTAGTGGCACGTATTCAGGCAACCAGATAAATTATGCCTTTATGACGAGGATGGACATATCGAGAAAGGCATTTACCGGTGGTAAAGGTGTTACAGTAACTGATAAGAGCCGATTAGAGTTTGAACTACCCTCAAGGCAGACTGGTTTTAATAGCTATACTTATTATGGTATCGTTACGACCGACTCGACCGAGATCACTAAAGGTATTATTCGGACGATCGCTGATGTTGATAATAATTATATCTGGGACGAAGGTGCGCCTTATTTTGCCTTGCAAGTATTCAGCTCAAGTTCGAGGTTTTACAGGATAGTAAGATGCCCTTTTGGTTCAACTTTAAATTATCTTCTTACGGTCTTTGAAAACCAGGACAATAATAATCAACCGACTGGCGGTACTAATTGCGGTGATGCGATATTTGAGGCAATCCACTATTTAAGGTTCTGCGACCGTCATTGGTGGGGTGATTATACCTGGAATATAAACATGGTCGGCACTGCGGCTGACCCCTGGTATGAGGTTGTCGGTAATGATACGGTATCTGTATCTTGCCGGCCGACTTTCTGTATTGTCGTTGGTGACGGCGGTTCTAATGACGACCACCCGGTCGGTGATTGCGGCCATTTACCACACTCTGCTTCACCTTATGGTGCTGGTTATTGGAATTTCTACCAATATGACGGTGATAATGATCCCTATGATAACTGCGGGTGGCAAACGCACCATCGCTGCGGTGATGATTATGCCTATTATGCGCATGTTTCTGATCTCAGACCTGATGCAGACCCGGTCTATGGGATCCCAGACGAACAAAGTATCATGTTTTATTCTGTATATTTATTTGCCCAGGGTGATGATTCAAATGCTGATTCAATATTCTTCAGAAAGGTCGCTCAATACGGTGGTTTCATAGATTCTGATACAGCCGGTGCACCTGGTTACAAAAAACCCGACAAGATAAGTGAATATGATGCTGACTCAAATGGTCGTCCTGACCACTTTTTCTATGTTAATGACGGTCAGCAGCTTGAAGATGCACTTACTGAGATCTTCATCAATATTCAGGAGCTCTCCAGGGTTACGAGTGCATCAGCTGGTGCTATACAAGGAAGTGGTATTAGAGGAAGCGGTATCGTTTATAACGCTACATTTTACCCGAAAATAGATTTGACAAGCACCCTCGCTTTGTCCTGGATCGGTAAAGCGACCGCGCTCTGGTTAGATAAATTTGGTAATTTGAGGGAAGAGACCCAGCATGACCGGTATTTGCATCTTAAAGATGACTATGTTGTCGAGATGTTCTTCTCAGCCGGAGCTAATCAGACAATGGTCGCCCGCTTCGTCGACACGAGCGGAACCGGTACACAGCTCGCGCCATTAGATACGGTACCGGTCGAGAGTTTGAGTTTCTTATGGGATGGCGGCGCGCATCTTCTCAACCGGGCGGCAAGTGACCGCAAGATATTTTACCATCAGAATAATGCAGTACGCCATAATTTCGAAATCGGTGAAAACTGGCTCGATTCGCGTCTGGATTTTGGTAATGCCGATTCCTGCGATACCCTGATCGAATACATAAGAGGAACTGATTTCCCCGAGTACCGGGTGCGTGAATACACACCTGGTGCGATTTGGAAATTAGGTGATATTATCTATTCTTCGCCCATGCCGGTCAGTGCACCAGCTGAAGGTTATCATTATATTTACGGTGATAACTCATACTATGATTTCTGGAATCAGTATATCGAGCGCAGAACGGTCGTATATGCAGGAGCAAACGACGGAATGTTGCACGCGTTCTGGGGCGGATACTATGAAAGTCTTGAAGACCCTGCACATCCGTTTCGGGTAGCTGAAGTACTGAGAAACGGTCAATATACCGGAATTCAGGACCTCGGTAAGGAATTATGGGGATTCATACCGTATAATGTGCTCCCGCATCTTAAATGGCTTACAGATACGAATTATTGCCATGTCTGCTATCTTGATTTAAAACCCTACCCGACCGATGCCAAGATATTTACCGATGATGCGATCCACCCACATGGTTGGGGAACGGTGTTGATCTCGGGCATGCGATTTGGTGGTGGTGAAATAGACGTGCCCGGTGTCGACACTTTCCGTTCTTCATACCTCGCATTCGATGTCACTGACCCGGAAACTGATAATGGGCAGCCACATATTATGTGGGAATACACTGATGACAGTCTCGGGTTTACGATGTGCGTACCGGCTATGGTCAGGGTTAAGGACCTGGGCGCTAATACCAAATGGTTCCTCATTTTTGGATCAGGACCTCAAACAATGCAGGGTGAGTGCACCAGGCAGGCGAGTATATATATAATAGATCCATATACTGGCGCATTTATCCACAAGATCACAATACCGGATAGCAACTCAGCGATAACAAATGTCTTTGGCGTGGATTTTGGTCTCCAATACTCAGTCAACTTATTCTATTTTGGCACTTATGACGTACATAGTAGTCCACATGATGGCGGTAAGATATACCGGGTCATGACCCATAATAATATTGACCCGACAACCTGGACTTTGC
>CAYQPW010000028.1:0-32832 GCA_964419565.1 uncultured bacterium | reverse complement strand
CAGAGGCGAGTCCGCCTTAGGCGGAGGATGCTCTACCGTTGAGCTACCGAGGAATCGCTTTATTATATCAATTTTACGTCGGTTGTCAATCTATAATGAAATACGCGGTTGACAATATTTTTTCTTGTATTATACTTGATCAAGCGGCTTTCAAAAAGGAGGGTCCTTTGAAAGTAACATATAATTTTGCTGTTTTATATATCTGTCTTTGTCTGTTACCGATCGCTTTGTATGCGGATGAATACTATATCCAGTGGGCAGATACATTAGATAATAATGACTGGGATGGCGCTTTCAGTATCGCCGTCGATAACTCCAATAATATCATCGTGACCGGATCTTCTTTTATAAGCGGTAATAACGATTATTTTACTGTGAAGTATGATTCCAGCGGAACGATTATCTGGGCAGATACCATAGATAATGGCGATGAAGATTATGCCGAGGCCGTAGCGATCGATAATTCTAATAACATCATCGTAACCGGGTATTCCATGATCAGTGGCGATTATGATTATTTTACCGTGAAGTATGATTCCAACGGCACAGTTCTCTGGCAGGACACACTCGATAATAATGGCCTCTATGATATTAGCCGCGGCGTTGCCGTTGATGGTGCAAATAGTATCTTCGTAACCGGGTATTGTGATATCGATGATGATTGTGTTTATTTTACCGTGAAGTATGATTCCGGCGGAACGATTATCTGGGCAGATACACTGGATAATGGTCCTTTTGATTCTGCTTTCGGGGTGGCTGTTGACAATGCCGATAATACTATAGTCACAGGGTATACTTCAGATGGTGTCGATAATGACTATTTCACAGTGAAGTACGATTCCAGCGGCCTAGTCCTCTGGCAAGACACAATAGATATCTTTCAGTTTGATCAGGCTTATGGTATTGCCGCTGATAATTGCAATAACACCATCGTGACCGGGTGTTCTGGAGGCCCATTCGACGATTATGATTATTTTACGGTGAAGTACGATCCCAACGGCGTAGTTCTCTGGCAGGACACACTCGATAATAATAATCATGACGATGTCGCCTATGGTGTCGCCGTTGATAATTATGATAATATATATGTGACCGGATATACTTTAGAGCTATCTGGCGATTATGATTATTTTACGGTGAAGTATGATTCCAACGGCGTAGTTCTCTGGCAGGATATACTCGATAATGGTGACAATGATATCGCCCGTGCCCTTGCAGTAGATGATTTTAATAATATCTATGTGACCGGAAATTCCTATATAGGGAGTAATTTCGATTATTTTACCGTAAAGTATGCTCCTGTTTCTGGGATATCTGACAGAAATAAGCCGACTGATATCCCTGGTATGATACTATGTGATATTCATCCTAATCCATTTAGCGACAAAACGGAAATTAAATTTCAATTCCCAGAGTCTCGTGAACAAAACTCAGCCTTGTCCAGATTTGACAGAAGTCCTCGTTGCCCAGATGGATTGGTTAGTATAGCAATATACAATGCGTTTGGCAGACTAGTCAGGAAATATGCCGATAGCAGCGTGGGACTAACCAATCGTATTATCTGGGATGGTACTGACAATTATGGCAATAGACTTGCAAACGGCGCTTATTTCCTAATGCTTGAGACAGAAAGCTACAAACAGACAAACAAACTGCTTCTCGTTAGGTAGAAGAAAAAAGGGCTTGCCTAGCACTGAAAAAATAGGCACAACCCTTCAATCTGTACGCTTTATCTTATGTTTTATCGAATCGTATCGCAGACAATCCATGCGATTATTACAACGATAACGAGGATTATCCCCCAGCTCATTATTTCTCTACGTTTCATTTTCCTGCTCATGCACACATTATTCAAAGAATTGTCACAAAGTCAAGTCTGTTCTCTTTGTTTCCATTTCTGCAGATCGTCCGCTAGTGCATAACTCATCTTGTCGAATGTCAAGCTGAGGATTTGTCTAGTTTCGAGCGTGTCCTGAGTGAAGTTGAAGGAATTTGACCCCATTTATTTACGATTCTACTCAGAACAGGCAGGGCTACAGTAGGTCGGAAGATGATCCCCTTGACAATAAATAATATCTTACTTATAATGTATTAACCGAGGGGGATAAATGCTAAGTATATTGTTGGTTCTTAGTTTATTCAGCGAGTTAACCGGCAAGATCCAGGGTATTGTCATCGATGAAGCAACGAATCAACCTGTCCCCTATGCTAATGTTATAGTAACTGAAACGCACTCAGGTACGGCGACTGATGAGGACGGAACTTTTTTCATTCTCAATGTACAACCAGACATATACACCGTCGAAATTTCGTGCGTCGGTTATGAAACAAAGCAGATCCAGGATGTAATAGTCGAGATCAATCAAACCGCCCGCTTGAGGATCATGCTCAGACAATCACCAATCGAGATCGAACCGATCACTGTTGTTTATGAAACACCGGACGTAAAAAAAGATTGGACGAGTACGACATATATCATTACGAAAGAAGAAATAAGCGCGCTGCCGATCGATTATGCAGCCTATATGATCCAATTCCAGCCGTCAGTTGCACGTCTGGATACTGCCCTGCACGTACGCGGTGGCCGGGCTACTGAAGTCAGTTATATGATCGATAATGTATCGATCATCGATCCCCAGACCGGAGCACCGGCGATAAATATATCCAAAGGTATTATCGATGAGGTGATATTTATGCCCGGCGGTTTTGATGCTGAATATGGCCGCGCCATGTCCGGTATTATAAATCTGATATCAGAACGTCCTTCAGACCGCTTTAAGGCAGATGTCTACGGCAAAGCTGAGACCGATCTGTTTGATAATTACAGTTTCGGCTATAAAAACTATCAGTCATCAATACATATCCCGGTTTCAAAAACTTTCAAAGGACTGGTGTCGTTCGATCTTATGAGCACAGCGGACTGGAATCCCCGGATCCGTATCTTACCTCATAAAGAGCGCGATGATTATACTTTGTACGGCAAGTTCTTGTTCGTGCCATCGGGTAAATTACAGCTCTCTTTGAGTACAGTGAAATCAAGGGTGCAGTTTGACCGTTATGATCTAAAATGGAAATACAATCTCGACCATTACCGTTCCGATCTAAGAAACGGTGACCTCGAAGTTATCAATGTAAATTTCCTGCCGGATTCCAGGAAACTATTCAACCTGACATTGAGCCGCTTATGCGCGAAAACAATGATCGGTGTCAGAGAAGAAGACGATTACGGTCCTTTTGAAGATTTTACCTTCAGAGATTATCATGACCTGCAGTACCCCGAGTTTACGACCAGAAACCCCTTTGGTGCTAACTGGTTTCGCGGACTGCCATATATCCTCCGTCTTTACGATTATCCGATAATCGAAGGCGAGGGTCCTGAATATCAGGATAAGACATCGCAAGTATGGAAAGCAAAAATAAATACCAATATACAGACGCATAAATACCACGAAATAAGAGCCGGATTTGAATATGCCTATCAGGATCTGGAAAACTTCATACACTTTGTTCCCTATAAGTATATGTACAGCCTTGATACTGCACGACTCATCGATCAATATCATTTTTATCCGAAGGAATATGCCCTGTTCTTGCAGGATAATATAGACGTAAGGAATGCTTATGCCAAAGTCGGCTTGCGCGTCGAGCGTTTTGAAACAGGTATTGAAGAAAGTGATGCAAAAACGGTTATCTCACCCCGTCTTGCATTTTCAGTAATGATGACGGACAGGTTTCTCTTCCGAAGCAATATCGGTCTTTATGCTCAGCCACCTTTATACGACCATGTTTACCAGTATTATAATCTCATACCTCTACCCTATTATCTATACAGATGGCTGCCACTCGTCGGCAACCCAGACCTTGCTCCGGAAAAAACCATGGCCTATGAGATCGGTTTTCAGGGCAAAATACACCGTAATTTAAGCACGACCATAAATATATTTTACAAGGATGTTTATGATCTGGTTGGTACACGCTTTGTCCGCGGTTATCCAAGGGATTATGTACGTTACCAGAATATCGAAATCGCCAATATCAAAGGCTGCGAGGCGATCGTTGAACTGCAAAATTCTTTCTTCACCGGTAAAATATCATATACCCTTTCCTGGGCACGCGGCACCAGTTCCTATGCAGAAGAAGTTTATGATCTATATAACTGGCTGGAAAGCTATGATACGCTGACCTACTTTGCACAAGAGTATTATCTTGATTTTGACCAGCGCCACAGGATTTTCATTCAGAGTATCAGCAAACTGCCGCTTGAGGTAAAATTCTATCTGTTCGGCTACCTGGGTGTTGGTTTTCCATACACACCACCTGGTGCCGAAGGTCAAACCGAAGAACGCAATGCCCTGCGCCATGAATTTCAAAGACAATTCGACTGCGCGATTACAAAATCATTCCGGATCGGCATGCTCAAGCTGAATATGAGCCTCGAGGTGATAAACATATTCAACACCATATACCAGATCAAAGAATACGGACCATTAATACCTCTGGAGTATATCGATATCACTGATTTCCATAGCGACACCTTCAACTTTCAAAACCGGCGCGGCTATGTTCCGGGTGCGGATATGAATCATGACGGCTGGCTCTTCCCTGAAGAACAAATGGAAGCCTTCCGGGCTCTTGCCGCAGATATGGAAGATTCGATCAATGCCTACAGTGCACCGAGAAAAATTCGGGCTGGTTTGTCGATAACTTTTTAATAAGCGGGGTTGACTCAACTCCGCCCCTGCATATACTCACCCAGGAGGAAAAATGAGATATTTCAAATCCACTGTCGTTATTTTTATAATTTTTTTACCGGTCATATTATTTGCCGGACAAAAAATACTGTCGCCCTGTTTTGTCCTGGAATTACAATCGATCGGTTTCCCAACCGCAGAAAAAGACCGAGCCGCATGGCCCATACGCGACCTGGTATTTTATAAAGGGAATTTGTATCTCGGTCATGGCGACGCGGTCGTTAATACCGGAGCCACGGATGTCATGTATTATGATCCAAAGAGCAAGGACTTCATTTCTGAATTTACCGTCGATGACGAAGCTATATACTATTACCAGCTTGTTAATAATACATTGATGATCCCCGGGGTCGATGCAACTGAAGACTGGTCTTTCGGAAATATTTATATATTGTCTGATACGGGATGGGTAAAACACCGAACTATACCGACCGGCATCCATGTCAATGACCTCGCCTGGTACTATGAACAGCTCTTTGCCAGCACCGGATCGATCGCTAATATCGGCGAAGACATCGAGTATGCGCTCGGCGGCATATTCGCATCAACAGATACTGGCAGGACATGGTCGCTTTCATACGCATCACCAGGCGATGAAAATAGCGTTTACCGCATACAAAATCTCATCGTTTACCAAAATAAATTATACGCATTTCCGTTTGCATATTCTGCCCTGACCAAAGAAAATATCCCAACAAAATATCACGATGCACTGTCAAAACCCTATGGTGCAAATAATGAATATTTAATACTCTCGGTCGATATTTTTGGTGACTGCGACGTTCTTGTGTTTGATAAAAAAACCTGGCAATGTCAGGATATCATACCAAAAGATAAGCTCTGTTATGCGGCACGACCGTTTGTTTTTAAAGAAAAACTCCTCATCCCGGTACTAACCGGTGAATATATCGACTATTTGAATAAAAATAGACAACTTGTCGAACAGGCAAGGACATCTATTTTCAGTTTTGATGGGCAATCCACCAGAGAATTGAAATTCGATTATGATCGTTTGTCTGATGTCCTTGTAAAGGACGATACACTGTATCTGCTCATTGAAAAAGACAGCCTGTATTATATCGCCGAGACAGAAAATCTGAAGAAATGGCAGTACTACCTGATCCCACCAAAGACCAAAAAGCCGACCTCGATAGAGTATCTCGATGGTATTTTTTATATCGGGTCAGAGGACGGAAATATTTTTGCATCGTCAAACAAGGTACTCGTGAAGAACTTCAAGGAAGTTGAAAAAATCGTACCCGCCAGATTTTATGGAGCTGCAGAATTGCCCAGAGACGGCAAATGGTACTGGACGGCGATGAGTGAAATAGAAAACTGGGGACGATTGGCTCGAATAACGGCTGAGGTAAAATACGGCAATGTAATAAAACTTAAAACAAGCAATATCTCCAAGATCAGTGTCTTCCCTCCTTTGTATCTTCTTGATCCGCAACACGAGACCATGTTGATCATTAACGATCAGGTCGTTTTTGAGGGATTTGTCGAGGATATCAGTGAGCTGATCTGCACGCAATCACTGAGTGATGACACCATTGCATGGAAGGTTGAAAAAGGCTATGCGACATTTGAAACATATACACCAGAAAAATATCTTATCGGAAACACCGAGATCGAGCTGCTAAGGTCAGATGCAAATTCCCTGGTCGGTTACTGGAAAGCAGATGCCATCAAATACGCAGCTGGAACTGACCTTGGCGTGATCAATTGCGAAGGCATCCGGGCAGACATCATCACAAGTAATGTCTATCTCGAGGACATCTATGATGCTCATTACCGGAATACACTGCGTAAGTTCGAAGCATCAGGCAGGGATTTGATCGCGATGCTTGAATACAACCTTAATCAACCAGAAGACATGCGCTGTAATATCTCCGGCTTCACAGTCAAGTATGTTTCCGATGATTCGGGCTGTAAGATAACAGAATCGACGCTCCAACCGACCAAGAGATATACCGTCGCAGTGGAAAATTATCTTGCCGAGCGGGCAGAGCGGTTCTTGGGTCAGACTATCGAGTACACTTCGATCGCAAAAAATACCTATCAGGCAATGATCGAGTGGTTTGCCGAATACGAAACGATCAAAGCCATTACACCAAGGATAAACAGACAGATCAAAGATTGAACCTAGTACGCTTACGCCCACCCTGTTAAATAAACTTTCAGAACAAGTATGGGTATTTCTGTCATGCTATTTGGCAGTCTCCGTCGTAGAGTGAAGTATTGAGGTTACAAGGTTCAGGACTTCTGAGTATCTTGTTTTTTTACTTCATCATTTTCTCGATCTCTTTTACCCGCGCATTAAGATCAATATCTTTATAGAGTTTTAACGCCCTGGCGATATTCTTGCGTGCCTGAGCCCGGTCCTGTCTGCTGCCCAGAGACCAAAAGGCACGGGCATACTTGAAATAGCAGTCTGCGAGTACTTTCCTGTTACCCAATTGCTTAGCGAGATCGAGCGCCTTTTCAAAAGCCTGTACTGATACTTTTAGAGACTGACGTTTGCTCTCCTGACCGTATATAATGCCCAGGCTGATGAGGGTAGCGATATTTGTCTCGGTCAAACCTATTTCTTTTGCTATTTCATTTGCTTTGTTTGCGGCATCGAGTGCATCGTCATACCTTGCCTGTTTGGTCCGCAAAGTTGAAATAGTATTGTAAATAGCACTGAGAACCCGTTTATTCCCGATATCTTCGAATATTTTTCTGGCGCTGGCTAATAATTTTTCTGCCTGGTCGATTTTGCCTATTCTTAGATAGGCAGTACCTAGTTGGTGTGAACTACTGCCGATCGTCCATTTATCGCCGGACTTTTTACTTATCTCAAGCGTTTTAGTGAAGGATGTTATCGCCTTCTGGTATTCAAGCCGGCTCGCATAAATTTCGCCGAGTGCTTCGACCGCAAAGGTTATCATCCTATTATCACCGAGTTCCTCGCTGATCTTCAAAGCCTCTTTTAGTGACTTCTCGGCTTTTCCGTATTCACAGGAATGCTGGTAAGCGACAGCCAGATTGCAATAGGCGATACCGATACCATGTTTGCTGCCGAGCTCTTCATTGATCTGTAAGTACTTTTTTAACAATTCGATCGCCCTTTCGTATTCGCCCTTATTCTCATAGACATTACCCATATTGCAGTAGGCGATACCGATACCACTTTTATCGCCGAGTTCCTGACTTATTTTCAGTTTCATGGCAAATGCATCTATCGCCTGATCGAACTTACCTTGAGTGCGGTATATCGTACCCAGGTTATTGTACGCATCCCCGAGTGCTCTGCGCTCACCGAGATCTTCAGCGATTATCAACGCCTCCTCAAGCAGGTGTATTGCTTTATCATACTCGCCTAAAAAAGAATAGGCGATAGCAAGAGGAGCATGAGAAACAAGCATGGTATGTTTGAGCTCCTTATTCTTTTGCCACTCTTTTTTGCCTTTTATGTTCTTCATCATGGATATCGCCTCCAGACCCTTTTTCTTGGCGATATCCATCTTACCCTTTATTCGGTAAACCCAGCATTCAAGACGCAAGATATTCGCCTGTTCGACCGTTACGGAAATATTCGAGGTCTTGACCGTTTTCAAGGTCCTTCCGGCTTTGTTGAGCATATCTATCGCCTGGTCAAACAGCCCCTGGCCAATAAAGACCTTGGTCAGCGCAATGAACGAGCGTGCCCTGGTCAAAACATCATTCTTGCCTTTCTCTCCCATTACTGCATAGGCATCTTTTGCTTTATCATACTGACCGATAAGTTCATAGATTTGTCCAAGTTTTTCGTGGATATCCGCGATCTCCTTGAGATTATTTTTATCTATGAGTTTTATCGCATTGTGGTACAATTCAATGGCTTCTTCATTGACGAATAGTTCTTTCTTTCGATCCGCAGCCTTCTCAAGATATTCAACCGCTTTTTTCTTTTCATCAGCGATCAAAAAATGATTGGCCAGGGCATCAAAAAATTCCGAAAGATCGGATGCATATACCTGCTCAATGGCAAAACCGATCTGCCGGTGGTATTCTTTTCTTGTTTGTTTTAAGAGAGATTGGTATACCGCTTCTTTCATCAACGAATGAGCAAAGGTATATTTCTCCTCAATCGCCGGTCCACGCTTCGCGCTTACGAGCGGAACAACAATCCCTTTCTGAGTAAGTTGCTGCAGATCATTCTTCAACTGCTTACCGAATTCCAGCAGCGTATCGATAAGTCTAACAGAAAACTCATCACCGATAACCGAAGCAATATCGGCGATCGCTCGCTGCCTGGGATCAAGCTTATCAACCTTTGCCATAACGAGCTCGTCGAGCGTACGCGGAACTGCCGTTTCTTTACCAGGTCGCAGTTTTGCCGTACCTTCCTCGATATATATGATATCGTTGTTCAAAAGGTTATTAACAAGTTCGTGTATGTAGAACGGCACACGGCCTGATTTCCTCATCAGCAATTTGACTAATTTATCCTCGATATTTTTGCAGCGTAATAGACCGTATAATAAGATTAGAGTATCATCCTGTTTCAGGGGTTTTAAACTGAATTGCGTGAAGCAAGAAAGCGAAGATATTTTCTTATCGACATTGAATTCAGGGCGGTAAAGATTTATTATCATGATCTTATTTTTACTTATCTCCGTGACTAAACGCTGCATAAAGTCGATCGTTTCCTGGTCGATCCAATGACAATCTTCAAATACCATAACGAGTGGCTTTATGTTCGAAATGCGCAGGAACAAAGTACATAACGCCTCATTGATCATCCTTATCCGGTCTTTTGGTTGCATGGAATTAAAACGGCTGTGATCTACTTTATTCAAAGGCAAACCCAAAAAGTGTTTTACAAAGGGTATGATCTTTGTCAATGAGGAAAAGTGCGTATCTTTGATGAATGCTTCTACCTGGAGTGCAGCATTCTCTTTCGTATCGCTCTCCTCAACGCCTACAAGACTTTTTATGATATCCTGTAAGACAAGATAGGATGCAGAACTTAGATATTGTATGCCTCTTCCCTCAATGATATAGTTATCTTTGGTAAGCTGTTTCCTGAATTCATAAGTCAACTTCGACTTCCCGATCCCTGCTTCACCAATGATCGATACAACCTGTCCGATACCGGATTTTGCTTTTGAGTATAGCTCGAGCAGTGCACCAAGTTCCTGACCGCGGCCTATCAAAGGCATTTCTTTTATTCGGCGAAGTGAATACTGGCGCTTTATTGCTTGCGGTTCATAAACAAGGACGGATATTTTCTTGCCTTTGACTTTTATCTTTTTCAGTTTCTTAAACGCGATCTCTTCAAAGGTATGTTTATAAACTGACTCGTTCGTATAGATCTTGCCTTTTGGAGCAGCGTATTGAAGACGCTGTGCAAGATTGACAACATCACCCATCACCGTATATTCACCGGGACGACCAAGATCTCCGGTAGCGACCAAGCCATAATTTATGCCGATGGAAAGTGAGAAATCTAAATCTTTTTCTTTATTGAATTTTTTTATTTCTTTCTGAAGTTCCAGTGCTGAAATCACTGCTCGCAGTGGATCATCTTCGTGGGCGATCGGTGCTCCAAAAAGAGCCATAATACAATCGCCAATGAATTTATCAATATAGCCCTCGTACTTGTAGACCACGCCCGCCAAACGCTGCAGGCAGGCATCGATCAAATCCCTTACTTCTTCGGGATCAAGGGTCTCGGAAAGCGGCGTAAAACCCGAGATATCTGCAAAAAGAACTGCAACACGTCTTCGCTGTCCGGTATCCCGGCGCCTTTTGATATCATGAAGCTGGGCACCGCATTGATTGCAGAACTTGGCACCCTGAGGATTCTTAAACCCGCACTTTGGACACTTCATAAAGGGCAGTTTCTATCGATCAATTTTGTTTTTCAGATCTTCTACCTCGATGAGCAAGTTATCCCTTTCCGATTCACTTTGTGTACCTGCTATATAGGGCACAACCGGTAATAGGTTCGCCATATAATCAAGCAACCTGATGGCTTCGCTGACATGTGTCCTCGATAAAATCTTTTTCCTCGCCTGTTCGACCATAACGCTAAAATCTTTCAAGGTAAATGGCATGAGAAGACGCGGATAGATACTCAGTTCGTAAAGATACAGTGCACCATTATTATCGTCCTTCGCACCGTCAGCATACACAAAATAAATACCTACCACCTTTAATGATTGAATGTCAGGAGACTTCAAGCGGGCTTCAAATATCTCCCCTTTCCGCTCAACGACCAATGAATCCCAATCGTTCTTTGAGAAACTATAGTATAAAGTCAAGGATTGATCTTGCCGCTGAGGAGTTATCCTGACTAGTATATCCGGTGAATCTTTTACATAATACAGATCGACGCTTGTCATAAGCATCATGATCAAAATTGCGTTCATTTTAACTCCTTATCCATGACATAGGCATCATCACCATTAATATAGTATAGCTCATGCCTACGCGCAATGGCATAACCAAGTGCCTCATACATTTTTATCGCCGCGATATTATCGGTCCTGACCTCAAGATAAGCATATGTGCAGCCACGGTCAAAAGCGATCTTCTCGAGCCGATTCATTAACTCAGTCCCGATGCCTTCACGCTGACATTCTTTGTTCACTGCGATATTCGTGATGTGAAACTTACTATTATTGCATGAAGCTAAAGAATACGCGACGACCTTATCTTCGACTTCAACGATAAAGGCGATCGTATTTTTCAATACCAGATCATGTTCAAAAAATGACCGCGGCCAGGGGTTTAAGAAAAGACCGGTCTCTAATTCATAGACTTTGTCTATGTCTTTAAACCGCATTGGTCTTATTGTAATTTCTTTCGGCATCGGTTTTCTTTATATAGAAAGGTTCCAGCACTTCAATGTCATCGTACTCCTTCGCCTTGATCCGGGGTAATGCTATCCTTACAAGCTTCGAGGCCGAAGGCAGAGCGAAATCTTCGGACAGAAAAATCAGATCATTATTACTAATACCCTGGTCTTGCTTTATAAAAGATTCGACACCAGGGCCAGCGATTATCCTTTTCCCCTGCGTGCACTCAAGCACATGACCGGGCGTTGTAAGCTGATAGTCGCTGATCCTCTTACCGTTTTTATAATCTGCCGTATATATCTCGTTATGGAAAGCATCGATCACTGCGATCACCGGTATTTCCGTGTAAGATAAAGGGATACCGATTATGTCGAGGGTATTCACGGCAATGGCAGGGATACTATGCGCCAGAGCCAGTCCCTTGACCAGACTCAACCCGACCCTCAATGAGGTGAACATACCCGGACCGATGCTGATCGCAAGCGCTTTGATGTGATCCGGCTTGAATTCATCGACCAATTCTTTTGCCGCGAGAAAAAGACCCGCGTCGCGGGACTCTGTATAAGCATGGCGGTTTCTTTTGAACTCATACAGCAGTCGATCATCTTCATAGACGGCCAATGAAAATATTATAGATGATGTTTCAACTCCGACGATCTTCAATCGATATTTCCCTGTTATTCTTTTTGTTTATCATAATCTTCACATGCAGGCCAGGTTCTGATTCGGTATTCAGTCGATCGGCCCATTCGATTATCGTAACACCGTCATTTATAATGTACTCTTCAATCGGCAATATTTCAAGTGCATTTTTGTCGAGACGGTACAGGTCGATATGAACGACCGGTACCCTTCCTCCATATTCCGTTGCAATGACAAAACTCGAGCTGGTAACCTCTTCTTTTATGCCTAATCCAGTACATAATCCTTTTGTAAAAACAGTCTTGCCGCTCCCTAGTTCACCATACAAATAGACGATATCACCCGGGTTCAGTTTGGCAGCGATCTTTGTTGCAAGATCGATCGTGTCCTGGGGTGATGCCAAAACCATGCGTTCAATACGCGCTATCTTAGGCATTGTACTCAAAGAGCTTCATAACACCAAATGTGGTAATATCCCGGTCAAAACAGTCGATCTCCTCAATATACTTGGCCATTTGCTTTCCCCAACCTCCGGTTGCAACACAAAGTAATTTTCTTTTGACTTCACATCTTATCCCTTTGATCAATCCTCGTATCATAGTTATCGCACCGTTGACCACACCTGACTGGATACATTCTTCCGTGCTCTTACCGATATGTCTATCAGGTTTATGAAAAACAACTTTTCTTAATAGTGCCGTCTGCTCAACCAATCCCCCTAAGAGCATACCCATGCCTGGTGTAATGAGTCCGCCAAGGTGGTATCCGCCTTTTAGGACAACATCGATCGTCGTCGCCGTCCCGAAACTAATGATGATCAAATTTTTCTTGTAGCGGGTCATGCCGCCGACTGCATTTGCTATGCGATCTGCGCCGAGTGTGGTTGGCCGTCGGTAAGAAAATTTCAAATGACAATTCAGCTTTGCCGAAATAATGATCGGCACCACTTTGTATTGGCGTTTCAAAAAACTCACTGCTCTGGCTGTTGCCTTTGGTACCACAGAGGCGATAGCAGCACCGGTAATGTGCTTTCCAATAAGCATTTTAGAAATAGTACTATCGATATGATAATTATGTGTTGGACAGAGTGACCATTTGATCAATCGTTTATCGCGATATAAACCAAGGTGGATATTTGAATTCCCGATGTCAAAAGCAGCTACCATCGTAAACGCCGAACATCCCCATAATAGAATTTTTTGATCATCCCGGATTCATCCCTCAACATCAATGCCCAGTCACCATCAATATCGTAAACCGTACCTTTAACAATTTTCTTGGACGTGATCACCTCAACCGATTCACCGATCCCGTCGATATAATTCAGTACTTCTTTCACTTTAATGCCGTCACTCTGTAATTCTGTGTACAGAGGATTGAATTTTCCGACAAGATGATTGAGTATCTCATCGACATCAAAAGTCTTCCCGGCAGCGATCCTGAGTGACGTTGCCTTTTCCAATTTCCGCGAGAACCGATTATTATTAATATTCAAGCCGATCCCGCAAATCACCGCATTCCGATATCGCTCACAGATGATACCGGAAACTTTCTTTCGATCGAGCAAAACATCATTTGGCCATTGTATGAGCAAGTGCGAAAATCCATAATCCTCAAGCAGTTTTATTATGGTCAAAGAAGCTAATAGCGGGATCGAATTCACTCTGACTTCAGGGAAAAGCAGTAAAGAGACGTATAGTCCGCCAGACGGCGAAAACCAGGTCCGGCCATGTCTGCCGCGGCCTCTTTTCTGACGTAAGGAGGAGATCGCCAATTCGTTTTTTTGATCAACGAACCGCTTTGCAGTATCCTGGGTCGAAGCTACTTCCTTGAACCTGATGATCTGTTTGATCATTACGCCTAATAATTAATTCTAAGCGTTGCTCCTTGAAATGCCTCGTATCCGTTCCTGATCTTGAGAGAATCAGTATCAAACCACGTTGCACTCATGATACCGATCACAAACTGCAAGTCATCATTCTCTTCAATGACAAGTTCTGAGAAAGCAGTGGCAACAAACTGGTATGATGCATCGATCAAAGGCACGCTGACACTATCCTGCATGTAACGCACTGATTCAACGGTCAACCTTGCATTCTGATATGAACCTGGGGTTAGCTCAACATAGCGGTCAGTGATACTAACAAAATCAGCAACTCCAAGGGCAACGACCAGTTCTTTAGCTCCTTCCCAGACCGTAATGTATCCATCACCCTCTGGCAGTTCAATTTTTGTAACGGTCATGGCGATATCACCGAGTGTACCATCGAAAAGTGCACCATCATTCGCACCGAACTCAATCGCACCCTGACCCGTGCAGCCAATAATTATCAGCGGCAAAAGCAAAAAACCCAATCTTTTCATCATGCCTCCTTGGATAAGTCTATACTAAATACATGATATGTCAAGGCGCCGTATAGAAAGCTTTAAAACATATTCATCGATCTCTCGATATCGTCTACCCCTTACTTCTTGTGCTCTTGCAGTGCTTTTTCGTATTTTTTCAATTGTGCCTGGAAGAATTCGTCGTCGGGAGATTTTTTTAAAGCTTCCTTTTCCCAATAAATAGCTTCTTTGTATTTGCCCATGGCGAAATATGCTTCAGCGAGCGTATCCATGATATAATCCGCATCCGGGTCGAGTTCATGCGCTTTTTTCGCGGCGAGCAGAGTCTGTTGCGGGTAGATCTTTTTCAATGCGAATTCCCAGGCAAGGGCATTATATATACCGGCATCATCAAGATCACTATTCAATGCGGTTAAAAGCAAAGAGTGGGTTCGAACAAGGTAGATATCGGCCCGAGCCGTATCCTCATTGGAAAACCTCAGATAAGCCGGTGCCAGGAACACATACTGCCATTTTGTATATAAACGCTCGAGTTCTTTAACCGCCTCAGGATCATCGACGACCTTGAGGTCAACGAGCCGGTCATCCACACCTTCATAACCACCGCGTTCTTTCATGACATACAAAGCCGCTGATTGTTTACCCCGGCTGTCACCGCCGGCGAGTTCACCCGCGATCAATGCGGCAAGAAGCCTCTGGCTAAGCGGACCAGTAGTCCTCTTATATGCAGCAAACATGCTGTCGATGACTTGTTTACCAGCTAAGATATTACCCTGAATGGAAACATATTTGTCAGTATAATGACCTGCCCAGCTCGATGTCATGGTGCCGGTGTGAGCAGCGGCTTGACCATGTTTGTCGATGATACCAACCTGGCGCTGCTCTGGCATACTATCGCGTGCGATGATCGAATCCATAACTTCTTCAGCACCCAATCCAGCACGCAGCAGCTCCAGGGCCCACGGACCAAAATATACATTGGTATACGCCTGGGTAGCGACCGCACCGATACCCGGTTCGACCCAGGGCACGATATAGCCGACATCGAGGACTTTTGAAGCAACTGCAACGCCCCATTCATCAGTTTCCGGGTCGAGCGCAACGATGGAAAATGTCCCGGCTTGAGATGACGTAATTATCACACCTAGTAACAAACCAAACATCGTTACCTCCTTTTTTGAATGTGAAATTCTTATATAGTATAACTTCGCTCTGCTGCCTGTCAATGGCTACCATAGAATACTATCAAATGCAGTAATTATTGCCTTGCATATCGTTAAATTATCATTATAATTAACTAGTTCATCGTTGTATTCAAGAATATAAGAGAGGAGATTATATGCAGGGTTATTACCGTTTTCCGACAATTTGTAAGGATACAATAATATTCGTTTGTGAAGATGATCTCTGGACTGTTCCGGCACAAGGTGGTATTGCACGGAGGTTGACTTCAAACCTTGCTCAGGTTGCGAATCCTTTTATATCACCGGATGGCAAAAATGTTGCGTTCGTCGGTTTTGAAGAAGGTCAGCCGGAAATATACTGCATGCCTGCACAGGGCGGTGCTCCAAAAAGATTGAGTTTCCTCGGTGCCCATTGTACTGTAGCTGGCTGGAGCCGTGACAGCAAGAGGATCATCTTTGCCAGCAACAGCAAACAATGGTATTTGCGCACGATGCTAATCTATTCGATCAGCAGATCAAAAGATACTCCAAAAAAGATCGAGGTCGGGCCGGCTACGCAGATCGCTTTTGGTCCGGGCTCGAGTATTGTCATAGGACGCCACACCGCTGACCCGGCACGCTGGAAGCGTTATCGCGGTGGTACTGCCGGTATCCTCTGGGTAGATGCACGTGGTAATGGGAATTTTAAAAAACTCATCGACCTTAAAGGGAATTTCGCTTCACCCATGTGGATAGGCAAAAGGATTTATTTTATCTGCGACCACGAAGGGATCGGTAATATCTATTCCTGTATGCCCAATGGAAAAGCACTGAAGCGTCATACTGCACACAGAGATTTTTATGTCAGGAACGCGACTACCGATGGTAAGAATATCGTTTATCAAGCCGGTGGTGACATATTTGTCTATGCATTATCGACTGGCAAGTCAAAGAAAATACATATCGAATACCATAGCCCCCGTGTTCAAATGAACCGAAAATTCGTCGATGCCGGCGAATATCTGGAAGATTATTCGATCCACCCCAATGGAGAAATGGTTTCAGTGACGAGCCGTGGCAAGGTTTTTTTCATGTCGAATTGGCAAGGACCAGTAAATCAGGCTGGACAAAAGACCGAAGCACGTTATCGTCTCAGTCGATGGCTTGCTGACGGCAAGAGACTCATCGTGGTAACCGATGAAAAAGGCGAAGATGCTTTACAAATCTACCATACTGACCGGACAAATAAGATCGAAAGCCTCCCCTCGATGGATATCGGGCGTCCGATCGAACTTGAACCGTCACCCACAAAACCGCTCATTGCATTGACCAATCACCGTTTTGAGTTGATCATAGTCGATATCAAACGTAAAAAGCGCTTTATCCTTGACCGCAGTAAAGATTATCGTATTTCCGATATTACCTGGTCGCCAGACGGTAACTGGCTTGCCTATAGTTTTCCGAATTCATTAAGGACTGCATGCATTAAATTAGGTGATACAAAGACAAGGAAGACATATATTGCCACAAGGACCGTGCTCCGGGATTTCTCGCCGAGCTTTGATCCAGATGGTAAATATCTTTATTTCTTATCTAACCGGCACTTTGATCCGGTCTATGATACCATGCAATTCGAACTCGGTTTTCCGGCAAATATCAAACCGTATTTAATAACCCTGAGCAAAGATACGCCCTCACCATTCAAATACACGCAGGTCGCTCCACAAGGCCTTGAAATGCCGGCTTTCGATAAAAAAATGCTGCAGCCGAAGAAACCTTTAAAGCGTTTGAACATCGATATACCGGGCATTCAAGAAAGGGTCATACCGCTACCCGTTGCTGCTGGGAAATATGAAATTATCCAGGCGATAAGAGACAAGGTTCTATATACAACATCTCCGATCACCGGCGGCATGGAAAACTGGCTGGGCGAAAATATTCAATCGAAAGCAACGCTACATTTTTATGATCTGAAAGAACAAAAATCCGGTGTCATTACCTCTGGTATCGTCGACTTTGTGGTTTCCCAGAACGGCGAAATTCTGATGTACCGAGCGCAGAATCGTTTGAGGATCGCCAAGTCCATAGAAAAACTCGATGAAAAACTCCAAAAAGAACCGGTCGGTCCGAAAAGCGGCTGGCTTGACTTTTCGCGGATAAAGGTCCTGGTCGAGCCTTTTCATGAATGGCGTCAAATGTATCGGGATGTCTGGCGCCTGCAGCGCGATCATTTCTGGACCAAGGATATGTCTGGTGTTGACTGGAAAAAAATCTATAAAAAGTATTATCCTTTACTCGATCGCATCGGTACGCGTGCTGAATTTTCTGATCTGATATGGGAAATGCAGGGTGAACTCGGTACTTCACACGCCTATGAATGGGGTGGCGATTACCGTAAACATCCGCAATACAGACAGGGTTTCCTTGGTGCTGATTTTGTTTATGACAGGATACATAATGCTTATCGTATAAACAATATCGTCAAAGGCGATCCATGGGAAAAGAACCGAACTTCTCCGCTGCTCGCACCCGGCTTAATGATCAAGCAAGGCGATCTCTTGCTGTCGATCAATGGCACAAGGATAGATCAACACAAGCGACCTGAAGAAATGCTCGTCAATCAAGCTGGTGCTGAAGTCTCAATCACCGTAGCCAATCCCCGGGGCAAGAATAAGAGAACGATAACGGTCAAAGCCCTTCCCGATGAAACTGGAGCGCGCTATCGTGACTGGGTAGAGGCGAACCGTCAAAAGGTCCACAAAACGAGCAAAAACAAGATCGGTTATGTGCATATCCCGGATATGGGACCAGCTGGTTTTGCTGAATTCCACCGTTATTTTTTGAGTGAGATCCAGTATCCCGGACTCATCGTCGATGTTCGGTTCAATCGCGGCGGGCATGTATCACAACTCCTCCTTGAAAAACTGACGCGAAAAAGAGTGGGCTATGATATACCCCGCTGGTCACCGCCTGAGCCCTATCCTTCAGAATCAGTGCTCGGTCCGATCGTTTGTCTGACAAATGAAAATGCCGGTTCAGATGGTGATATTTTCAGCCACGCCTTCAAATTATTCAAGATCGGACCCCTCATCGGTAAACGTACCTGGGGCGGCGTCGTCGGTATTTCGCCGTACTATGCTTTGTCAGACGGCGGCTTGACCACCCAACCGGAATTTTCATTCTGGTTTATCGATGTCGGCTGGCAAGTTGAAAATTACGGAACTGATCCAGATATTGAAGTCGAAAATAGACCCCAGGATTATGTTAAAGGACGTGACCCCCAGATGCAAAGGGGTATTGAAGAGTGTCTCAAATTAATGAAGAACAATCCGCCCAGGATTCCGAAGTTCGGTAAAAAACCGAGCAAAAAATTACCGGATAAGCTCAGCTAAAACGCGCGCAGAATCATATTCTAAATATCGATCGCTAACGTCGACCAACCAAAATTCCTCATCGCCTGACCCGGTTCACCAGTAAAAGGATCATAGTATTCACAGAAACCATGCTTTTCTATGAGTTTGAGAGTTTTTTCTTTTAATTCCCGGTAAATATTATTCCGACCGTGTCTTAACAATCCCTTAGCCAAAAACCAGTTTGTATTGATCCATGTCGTACCCCGCCAGATGTATCGGGTATCGGTCAGAGGCCCGAATGAACTTTCGTTTCTGGCCACCGAAGGGATTGGATAATCAAGCCAGAATTCATCCTTATTAACAATATGAGTGATAAGAGCTTCGACATATTTTTCCGGGATATCCAAGCATAATGGAAATAAGGACGAGACTGTCTTTATCTTTACGCGAAATTCTTTTCCTCCTTTAAAATAACGACCATAAAATATCCGGTCTTTACTGTCCCAGTATTTTTCAATTATCTTCTCTTTTACGGTGCGGTAATGCTCCCTCACCTTTTCGGCCTTGTCCTTATCAATATACTCCCATAAGGAAGCGAGTTGTTCAAGAGAAAGTCCATATATCGTATTGACCGCGATGTCTTCGAAATTGAATATATCGAGGTTGAATATTTTCTTAATGTCCCACTTCACTTTTTTATATTGAGCGAGCATCTCGCTGATCTTTCCTTTGGTTACTCCTGGCTCGTTCTTGAAATTGTCAAAAGGCAGATCAAATTGCGGCGCCATATCCATACCCGATTCCATCGGCGTTATGACTGATATAAGTTTATTGCCATCGATATCCCTTTCCTTTTCTAAATAATCGAAATATCTTTGTACTGGCGGCAGATACTTTTTTAGAAAATCGATGGACTTTACCTGGTCATAGATCCTTTTCAAGGTAATACCTATGACCGGCGGCTGGATCTCAGCGGTGAAATAATGGAAATCCGGATGGACTTCTTTGCGCCAGGACTTTAAATATTGATAAATGTCCATTAAGCGCCATTTCCAGAAGATAATATGGGGGATAAACCCAGTATCAGTCTGGCACGAGAGTAGTGTTTCGAACTCTTTGAGCGCGAGTTCAGGTCGAAACCCCGACATCACGATCGAATGAAAACATGAATCCCAAAACCACTGGTGATAATGAACTTCATCCGGGGCAAAATAAAAATATGGTCTTTTAAGATGTCTGGAATAACCTTCCTTTTTATTTGCCAAAAGAAGATCAAGGGCTTTTTCTTCAAGTGCGGTATGCTTCACTGACTGTTCCATTATTAGATATCGATGATCCTGCAATCGACCAGGTAGGGTGAGTTGAATCGAGTCTTCTGGCCGGCTTTTTTTCCGGGCACAGGGAAAAGTCGCGCCGATAAGGGTTTGTCAAGCCGTATTGCCAATGATGCAACATCAAGGAGGAGTGCATAGAGTTTCTTTTCCGAGACATTACCGGGTAAAGGGACACAGTCAAGACCTGTACCGCAGACCGAAGAACAAGCTAATAGATTTTCAATATTGATCTCATCTCGCCCCCATTTGTCAGCCAACCCGTGATCTTCAAGGATCGGTAACATCAAACCTGAGTAGCCGCATTTTTTGATTGCAAGGGATTTTAGCACACCGGTAAAAAGCGCCGCTATGGCCAGGGTTCCTGGTCTGCCGAATTTCCCGAGTCCCAAACCCTCAAAAGCACGGGTCATACTCTCGTTTTTTTTCAAAGAAGGTGCTGGTGACACATCAATACCTTTGAAAAATATTTTTTCTTTTCTGCTCAGTTTTTCCGCATGATATATTATTTTTTTTAAGGGCTTTTCAATATCTTTTTTAAGCTGGTATTCTGCTTTTTGTATAGTCTTTGCTTTTTTAAATGCTTTGACAACGAGATCGCTGCACTCAAGACCGATCGAAAAACAGGTCTTTCCCTTGTGATAACTCGCCGGGAAAAACGGAATATCAGGTGGACAATTAGCGATCCCGGCAAAGCGGAAATTTCCAAGACCTTTTTTTGTGCACCGTGATATTTCCAGGATCGCTTTTGCAGCAGCTTTGCAAACGTGAAATTCAATGCCGGTGCTGCGCGTACCGATGGACGCCGACGTTGAAATAACCGAAGTAGCGCTGAGCATAGCAGGGATCACCCTGATATGGGATGGTTTTTTTACCGATCCGATACTGGCGAAATCGATCTGATATTCCCGGCACATATTTTCAAGCTCTTTGAGGTACGTGATCTTTGCAGTAAGCTTCTTATCCGCAAGGTATGATGACCAGGCCTGACTCGTTAAACGCACGGTCTGGACAGGGATATTTTCGTTTTCAAAAACTGCACGTGCTTTTTGCAGGAATGAGCCGAACCTTGCTATGATCTTTTTATTGAGCCTTGGTGATAGATTCATCCCGCAGGTAATCGTCCGTATTTTCATAATTTTACCTGATTTCTGAAAGAATTAGCTGTGACCTGAATTTTGTTATCATATTTTAAAATAATATTCAATTTGAGAGAATGGTCAAGGCACTCTCTATCTTCAAAGTCAGTTGACATCACTTGTTTTATATATATAATATTCGTCATGGAGTGCAATATAAAAACGAATTTACCGCATTGCAACTGTAGTTATGAACCCTGTTCACGCAAAGGAAAATGCTGCGAATGTTTGAAATATCACCTGAGCATGCAGGAATTGCCAGCCTGTTGTTTCCCTGACAATATCGAAAAGACTTATGACCGGTCATTTTCGCGTTTTATTGAGGTTTATAAGGACAAATAGAATATATGGAAACAATTTTCGAAATATCAAAGCAGGGCCGTAGAGGTTATTCATTGCCTGATTGTGATGTGCCGGTAGCTGAAATACCAAAAGATCATCAGCGTGAAGAATATGCCCGACTACCAGAAGTGAGTGAACCCCAGATCATTCGTCATTTTGTCAATCTCTCATCCATGAACCACCATGTTGACAAAGGTTTCTACCCTCTTGGTTCCTGTACAATGAAATATAATCCGAAGATCAACGAGGAAACTTCGCGTTTTGCGGGTTTTGCAAAGATCCACCCGCTGCAATCTGAAAAAACGACCCAGGGTGCCCTGCAGCTCATGCACGAACTCGGTGATTACCTCAAAAAAATCGTGAATCTTGATGCCATAACATTACAGCCGGCCGCTGGCGCCCAGGGAGAATTTACTGCGATCAGCATGTTCAAAGCCTATTTCAATAAACGTAATGAAAAACGCCAGCATATCCTGGTGCCCGATTCAGCACACGGCACAAATCCGGCTAGTGTTAATTTTTCCGGGTTCAAACCTCTGACCTTGCCATCTGATGAACAAGGACTCGTTGATATCGATAAACTCAAGGAGTTGATGGACGAAGATGTTGCGGGGCTCATGTTGACCAATCCTAATACCTTAGGACTCTTTGAAAAAGGGGTTAAGGAAATCACCGGTATCGTCCATGAAAAAGGCGGTCTTGTCTATCTTGACGGCGCCAATTTGAATGCTCTACTGGGCATCACAAGACCGGGCGATCTCGGCTTTGATGCGGTTCACTTCAATCTGCACAAAACATTTTCAACACCGCACGGCGGCGGCGGTCCTGGATCAGGGCCAGTTGCAGTTACTAAAAATCTCGCACAACATCTTCCGGTCCCGATCATCACAAAAAGCACCGCAGGTTATGTATTGGATTATGACCGGCCAGATACGATCGGCAAAGTCCAGACCTTTTACGGCAATTTTCTTGTTATCGTACGAGCGTACACCTTTTTGAGGATGATCGGCGAACAGGGCTTGAAAGAAATATCAAAAGCCGCGATCCTGAATGCAAATTATATAATCCATTCGTTGAAGGACGATTACTATTTACCGTTCCGGGGGTTCTGTATGCATGAAGGTGTGTTATCCGGAAAGAGCTTACGTGAATATGGCATAAAAACTCTTGATGTTGCAAAAAGACTTCTCGACTTCGGATTACACGCACCAACAGTATACTTCCCTTTGATCGTCAGCGAAGCACTGATGATCGAACCTACTGACAGCGAATCAAAGGAAACTCTCGATCGTTTCATCGCCGTGATGAAACAGATTCGCAGTGAAGCTGAAAAAGATCCGGATATCCTCAAATCAGCGCCGCATAATACGCCGGTCCGGCGTCTCGATGAAGTAAAGGCAATAAAGGAATTAAAAATAAGATGGCAGAACCCGAGTTCGAAGTAACCGAAGAAAGAAAGAAATTTCTAATAAATAAAATTGCTCAAAAAGCGGTTGATTATCGACTTGCACCGGTTGCGATCGTGCTTCTGGAATCGTCAAAACCGATTTCTTTTTTGGGCAACCAATTTATGATTTTTATGCAACCTTTTTACCGCGCCTTATTTGCCCATCGTGAATATGAAGAAATAACCGCGATGTTGGAGGACCGGAGTAATATCGAAGCATTGATTTGCGAGATTGAACGTCTTGAGGAGGAAAGGCATGAAACAAAAAGAGCCACAAAGAATTCTAGCCACTGATTGTGGCAGTACAACGACGAAAGCTATCCTGATCGAAAAGAAAGGCGAGGAATACCGTTTGGTGGTTAGAGGAGAAGCTCCAACCACGGTCGAGGCTCCTTTTGAGGACGTTACCAAAGGTGTATTGAATTCAGTACGCGAGGTTGAAGAGCTTTCCGGCATCAAAATACTCGATGGCGAGAATATTATCAAAGGTGTGAAAGACAAGGAAGGCGTTGATCTGTATGTTTCAACTTCTTCTGCAGGCGGCGGTCTGCAAATGATGGTCGCTGGTGTTGTCCTGACAATGACCGCGGAAAGTGCGGCGCGCGCTGCACTCGGTGCAGGCGCGATAGTCATGGATGTCATCGCCTCAAACGATGGTCGGCTGCCGCATCAAAAAATAGAAAGAATAAGAAACTTGCGACCAGATATGATCCTCATGTCCGGAGGCATTGATGGTGGAACCATATCCCATGTCGTGGAGTTAGCAGAATTGATAAAAGCGGCAGATCCAAAACCGCGCTTTGGCACTGGCTATCAACTCCCTGTTATTTATGCGGGTAATAAAGATGCCCGTGAGATTATTTTGAATACGCTAAAGGAAAAGACTGAACTGGTCGTTGTCGAGAACATCCGCCCTGTACTCGAAAGAGAAAATCTCGGCCCGGCACGCCATAAAATCCATGATCAGTTTATGGAACATGTCATGGCACATGCGCCGGGATATAAGAACCTCATGGCCAAAACCGATGTACCGATCATGCCGACGCCGGGCGCAGTAGGTTTGCTCGTTGAAGCTGTTGCCAAAAAAGAGAATATCGCAGCGATCGGCGTCGATATCGGTGGCGCGACAACCGATATTTTTTCAGTATTTCAAGGGATATTCAACCGAACAGTCAGCGCCAACCTCGGGATGTCATATTCGATAAGCAATGTACTCGCTGAAGCAGGCTTAGAAAATATCATGCGTTGGTTGCCAGAAGACGTTGAAGAAAAAAGTCTGCGCAACCGGATAAGAAACAAGATGATCCGACCGACCACGGTACCAAGCGCATTAGAGGATCTGAAACTCGAACAGGCAATAGCACGTGAAGCTTTGAGGTTGGCTTTTGAGCAACATAAGAATATGGCCGTCGGCTTAAAGGGTGTTCAGCAGGAAAGAACAATATCCGATGCCTTTTCTCAGAGCATGACCGGCGAAAGTCTGATCGATCTTATGTCTTTAAATCTTATTATCGGCTCAGGCGGTGCACTTTCGCATTCACCACGCAGAAATCAAGCGGCATTGATGATGATAGACGCCTTTCTGCCTGAGGGAGTTACCCGTCTTGCGGTCGACTCTATCTTTATGATGCCCCATCTTGGTGTTCTTTCAACGGTCCACGAGAAATCCGCAACCGATGTATTTAATAAAGACTGCCTCATACCCTTAGGATTTTGCATTGCACCACTTGGCGTTGGTAAAGAAGGACAAAAGACCCTGAGCGTTAAGATCGAACGTAAGGATCGTAATGAAGATGATGTCATAATGAAGTTTGGTGAGATCAAATTACTGCCCCTTAAGCAGGGCGAAGAAGCAAAAGTCATATTACATCCGGAAAAAGGCTTTGATATAGGTGAAGGACGCGGCAAGTCACTCGAAGTGAATATCTCTGGCGGCATCGTTGGTTTGATCATTGATTGCCGAGGACGACCATTCAAGCTCCCGGAGAACAAGGCCAAAAGGATGGAAAAATTGAATGAATGGTTTGATGCAATGGGAATGTACCCGAAAATTAAAGATCAAAAAGAGTCATAAATAATGAAAGGAGTATAGATGGCACTACCAAAGCGCAGACAATCGCATGCCAGAAAAAATAAAAGGCGCTCGCAATACAAGTTGAAGAAAAAGAATTACATAGCATGCCCTAAGTGTCACAGCCCAAAACTCCCTCACCGGATTTGCCCGAACTGCGGCAATTATAAAGACACCGTTGTTGTGGCACCCAAGGAAAAAGAGGAAAAAAGTTGAAAATCGGCTTTGATTTGATGGGGTCAGATGCTGCACCCAACAACGAAATGGAAACTCTAAGACTGCTTAAGGAAGAACCCATCTGTGATATTTTAGTGTGTGGTAAGGGAAACTATGAAAAACAGGTAACTGACCTGGGCTTTGAATTCAGGCTCGCCGATGAAGTAATAGGTATGCATGAAATACCCTCGGTTGCGATCCGTAAAAAAAGACATTCATCACTCGGCGTCCTGGTCAATATGCTCAAAAATCAGGAAATCGACGCGATCGTCAGTGCCGGCAATACCGGCGCTATCCTGGGTCTAAGTATGATAATCCTGGGTAAGATCGAGAATCTTTCAAGAGCCGGTCTTGCCATAACCCTGCCCGCTGAATCCGGTTACTCAATAATGCTCGATGTTGGTTCAAACATCAACCCAAAAACCATCGACTACTATAATTATGGTCAAATGGGAGCTATCCTTGCTCAGGTGGTATTAAAAAAAGAAAAACCTCGAGTTGCTATCCTCAATATCGGCAGTGAAAGTGTTAAAGGCGATGAAATCAGGCAAAAAGCTTACCAACTCCTCGAGGAAAGTGATATCGATTTTATCGGTAATATCGAAGGCAGCAACATTCTAAAAGGTTTTGCCGATGTTATCGTAACAGACGGCTTCACTGGGAATGTTATCCTCAAGTTTCTGGAAGGGATTATCGATACATTAATGACCATGCTCAGAGAAAAAGTCGACGCTGTTGCGCGGCGAAAATTTGGACAATTTCTTGTACGACCGGCTATTGAAGGATTAAAGGCAAAGTTTAATTACGAAGAATATGGAGGTGGTATATTGCTCGGCGTTGAAGGTATTGTCATTGTCTGTCACGGACACTCATCTCCGCAGGCCCTAAAAAATGCTATCAAACTTGCCGGTGCTTGTGTTGATTTTAATATCGTTGATGAAATAAGAAAGAGAATAAAAAAATGAATGCATATATTGCAGGTGTTGGCAGTTATGTACCTGATAAAATATTAACGAACTTTGATCTGGAAAAAATGGTTGAGACTTCTGATGAATGGATACGCACCAGGTCAGGCATCAAAGAAAGACGGATTTCAGCAGATGATCAACCAACAAGTGAACTTGCTTTAGCAGCCGCGCAGAAAGCATTGCATGCGGCTCACACAAAAGCGAGCGAAATCGAAGCTATTATAGTCGCTACCGCAACACCAGATATGTTCTTCCCCTCGACTGCTTGCTTGGTTCAGGCGAAGATCGGGGCACGCAAGATCATGTCATTTGATATCTCGGCTGGTTGCTCTGGATGGTTGTATGCTCTATCAATTGCGAATACTTATATTAAAACCGGGTATGATAATATTCTGGTCATCGGTGCCGAGGAATTGAGTAAGATAACCGACTACACTGACCGCGGAACGTGTGTTCTTCTCGGTGATGCCGCAGGAGCAGCCCTGCTCAAGAAAACTCCTGAAGAACGCGGTATCCTATCTACTTACTTTGCGGCGGACGGTTCATACGGTGATCTTCTCTATATGCCAGCTGGTGGTACACGTATGCCCGCGACCGTAGAAACGGTGAAGAACAGATTTCACTATCTAAAAATGGAAGGGAATAAGGTATTCAAAGTTGCGGTAAGAGCCATGTATGAGTCAGCAATAAAAGTACTCGGGAAAGCAAAAGTGAAAACTGAAGATATCGCACTCCTTGTCCCGCATCAGGCTAATATCAGGATAATTGAAGCAACGGCTAAAAGGTTGAATATTTCAATGGACAAGGTCGCCATCAACCTTGATCGTCACGGTAACACATCGGCTGCATCGATACCGATCGGGCTTGATGAAGCAGCGGGCTCCGGTCGCATTAAAAAAGGAGATCTTGTTCTTTTGGTGGCTTTTGGAGCTGGTTTTACCTGGGGCGGCGTGCTCATTAAGTGGTAACCGCCCGTAACTCCTCTTTTTTTCACCTATCCGCATTTTTATCCGGCATCTCAATCCTCGTTTACGAAATCATCTGGGTTCGACAGCTCGCATTAATTTTTGGCAATACGATCATGGCCACCACGATCGTCATCGCGATCTTTATGGCTGGTCTTGGATTCGGCAGTCTCTATTTTGGAAGAAAAGTCGACAAAACCCTCCAGCCGTTGGGATTATTCAGTATTCTACAGTTCAGTATAGCTGTTTTTGCACTCGCCGCATTCATCGTCTTTCAAAGACTGCCGAATTTGCAAAGAACCCTGTATCAAGCATTACCGACGAATGTGTTTTCCCTTATTGTGATCATATTCATTACTTCATTATTTATGATTGTACCCACCCTGTTCATGGGTGGGACCCTGCCTATTCTCAGTAAAGCACTCGTACAAAATAAACGCAGGATCGGTCGATCGATTGGTTTTATATACGGGTTCAATACCATGGGGAGTATTCTCGGAGCATTAATAACCGGATTCTTCCTGATCGCAACTTTGGGACAAAGAGCAAGCATCCTCTTCGCTGTATTGATAAATATAATGCTCGGTCTTGGCACGCGTAACAAACCCGGATCTCCATACGCAGCGATAGAAGAGGGTAAAGGTAATGACGTCGGAAATGTGCATTCAAGCCTGATCGTAGTCGCTGGGCTCGTTGGTTTCTGTGGACTGGCATATGAAATATTATGGGCTCGATCGCTTCATATCTTTTTAGCTAATTCAACTTATACCTTTACCAGTATCCTGGTTATTTTTTTGAGCGGGATAACCATAGGCAGTTTGTTTTTTGCAAGATATCTTGCGGCAAGAAAACGGTTAGTAATTATTCTCGCAGCGTGTCAGATTATCATCGGTATGTATGCGATAATAATCGCCCGGTCACTAAACGATCTGCCGAGCCTGCTCTATTCAATACGGGGTGTTTTGCAGATACCGGTCTTGCGTCTTATCGTTCCCGCCCTTTTGCTTTCCTTTGTTATGGCCTTTGTCCCGACCTTGTGCATGGGTGTGAGTTTTCCTCTGGTTTGCAAGTTATTCGCACCGACTTTACGGAATTTGGGCAAGAACATCGGTAAGGTTTTTGTTATCAATACTGCAGGGTCCATTGCTGGTTCATTGGTTGCCGGTTTTCTTCTGATCCCGTTGCTGGGCGTTGTTAAGAGCATCATCTTTATCGCTTTCATAAATTTAATTGTCGGGCTATTCCTTGTTGCGAAATTTACAAAATTAAAGAAACCTCACATAATGATCATAAACATCTGCGTCCTGCTAATAGCGCTTGTACTTACATGGAATGCCTTTCAAAATTATATGATCCTGCCGCCTTCGGTTTTTCGCACTAAGATGCGTGCCGATAAGATTCTCCTTTATAAAGAAACATCTCAGGGCACAGTCATAGTAAATGAAGACCGGCATACGAGTATCAGAGCATGCTATATCAATAACAGCGCAGTATGTGGTACTACATACGATGCGCTAAAAGTCGTCAAGTTATTGGGCCATCTACCGTTCTTCATAAATCCAGATGCAGAAAGTGTTTTGATCATCGGTTTCGGGATCGGCATCACATCATCTGCGGTTGCAGCTCACGATGTAACAAAGATCGATTGTGTCGAGATCTGCTCAGGGGTAAAAACAGCGGCAAGTTTCTTCAGCCATTTCAACAACGATGTCGTGAAAGACCCGAGGATCAAATTCATCAACGACGACGGCAGGCATTACATCCTTCTGGCGCAAGATAAATACGATGTTATCTCATGTGACCCGACCCATCCGACCTTAGGATGCAACAATCTTTACACGCGTGAATACTTTGAAAACTGCAAACGACTGCTCAAACCAGATGGTGTTATCTGCCAATATCTACCCCTGCATAAAGTCTCACTGTTTGAATTCAAAACACTCATCAGAACGTTCACCGAGATCTTTCCCCATACGACTATCTGGCTGGCGCAATCCCATGGTATCCTTGTAGGTTCAGATAAAAATATTAAACTCGATTTCCTGGAGTTTAGCTCCCGGATCCTTGCATTAAATGATGCTATCCTGCAGGATCCATACCTGATCGCCACCTCTTTTATACTCGATGCAGATGCGATCCATGATTTCGTTAAGAATGCGCACATCAATACTGACGATCTTCCCTACCTTGAATTTTTCACTCCGAAAAGTGTACGCCGGGAAAACTGGCATGTAAATCTAATCGCCCTGCTCGATAAGCGAAGTAACCTGGGCAGTATTTTTTTCAACATCGATGACCCGGAAAAAATGGAAAGATACCTCAAAGGTCAGAGTCTTTTTTATAGCAGTCTGGTCTATAAAAATATGGGTGATCTTAGAAAATCGATCCGTGCACTGGAACAAGCTGCTATATTCAATCCGGAAAACATGGAAATTTTGACTATTCTAAAGAGTGAATTGACGGATTTTTAAAGCAAAAACCCTGAAATTTTTGAATATTCAATAATCGATCGATTTAACCCTTTTATCTCTCTATTTTTAAGTACTTTTTTGAGTGAGAAAGTACTTGACAAGTCAACAATTTTCCTTATTATTAATATACTAAGGGAATGCCTTATTTCAGAAAATTGCCAAATCTGGCTAAAGGAGGTATAGTTAAAATACTAGACTTAAGACTATATGTAAAGAACGTATTTACAACAAATATAAGGGGGTAATATGAAAAATACTTTAATCTCTTCAAAGAGATTAATCGTAGTGATTTTATTATCATTATCAATCGGACTTGCAGCCTGGATACCGATCACCGGTTCTGGCATCGCGCAGCCTCCAGAAATACAAATATTGTCATCAAATTTCTCCTCACTGTCATTTCATATCAACCTCACTGGCTGTTTTGAAAGTCAGGTGAGCACAAAAGGCATGATCAATACAAACAACGAGGTCTTTTCCCTATTAAGCATCCCCGAAACATATTACACAGGAGAAATCAGCAGACCAAGACTGCCAGCTATTAAAAAAACGATCGGTGTTCCTTTCAATGCGATAGTATCTATTGAAGTTTTAAATGCTCGATACGAGGAAATCGATCTGCAGAAAATCGGTATTAACAACCGGATCATGCCTGCTCTTGCACCGGTCTTAAAAATGCCTGGAGAAAGAGCGGTACTTGAAATCGATGATGCATTGTATGGTAAAGATGCACTGTATCCGCAGGAAATAGTAAGGATCGATAATGAAGATATCATGCGCGGCCACCGTCTTGTCACACTTGAGATCGCACCTGTACAATACAATCCAGTGACAAATTCCATTCGTTTCTACTCTGAGATCGAGATCAAAGTCTCGTTTGCCGGCGGTGATTTTTCAAAGACAACGCATATGGTCAAAAAAGACTACTCGATCCTTTTTGAAGATTTTATCGAGGACAAAGTGCTCAATTATTCACTCTACGAAGAGATGCTTAGAGATGTGCTTCCGCTGCCGATCCACTATTTAATAATCACCCACAATAACTTCCAAACCCAGGTCAATAATCTTGCATATTGGCTCAAGAAAAAAGGCTTCGATGTCAAAGTCGCAAATCAAGACAGTGTCGGTACCTGGTCAACTTCGGGTATTGAAAACTATATCGATGCGCAGAGTCCAGCACCGACCTATCTCTTGCTTGTTGGCGACGTTAATGGCGGTTATCTACCGGCACCGACCGGCAGTTCATCAGGCAAGGTTACCGACCTGTACTATGCGGAGCTTGACGGAACTGGTTATCTACCGGATATTTTCCATGGCCGGTTATCATGCGAGAACGCGACCCATATAACGACCGAAGTCGATAAGATCCTTAAATATCAAAAAGCGAATATGCCGACCGGTTGGTATAAGGATGATGCCTTTTGTGCTGGCAATGATAATTATACCGTGAGCGAAGGAACACATAATTACTGTACGAGCACGTTCATGGACCCGAATGGTTATACAACGAATAAACTCTACATGGTTACTTATGGAGCTAATACTCAGGATATCTTTGATAATGTAAATGCTGGTCGAACCCTGATCACGATGTCTGGTCATGGCAGTGATGACGGCTGGTATGACGGACCACCGTTTCAAGTTACCCATGTAAACCAGCTTACTAATGGCGATCGTTTAACGATCGCTACTGGACACTGCTGTCTCGCTAATAATTTCGGCTCGTCAACTAACCCCTGTGGTGGTGAATCATGGATAAGAAAACAAAATGGCGGTGCGGTTGGTTATTATGGTTCCTGTCCTTCGACTTATTGGAATGAAGATGATTGGCTACAAAGAGAATGGTATGAAGGTATCTATGCAGATGAAATATATGAACACGGACGCTTTACTGAGGACGGTATGTATGATGGCGTTTATAGTTCAGGTTCTTCTATAAAGCAATACTATTACGAAGCTTACCATGTACTTGGTGACCCGTCACTCGATCTGTGGACAGATGAACCACAGACTCTGAATGCCAGTTATCCGGCGATCGTCTTCCCCGGCGCGAGTACGTTTGACGTTACAGTTACTGATGGTGGTCCTCTAGCCGATGCTCTGGTATGTTGCTTCATACCAAATCAGTCGCCAGAACTGCATGTTGCTGAGTACACAAATTCATCGGGTGTGGCAAACCTCGATATCGCTCCGATGACACCGGGTGATACGATGTATGTTACAGTAACTAAGCACAATTATATTCCGCATGAAGGTTATGCACTGGTAACCACAGCGTCTGGACCTTATGTTACTTTGGGTCCCATGATCATTAATGACTCAGGGGGAAATGGGCAGGTAAACCCGGGCGAAAATGTTGATCTTGGAATTTGGGGAAAGAACATCGGAAGCGAGATTGCTTATAGTGTTTTTGGTATGCTATCAGAAACTGACCCATACGTCACCTTGACTACGGATTCATCCTGGTTCGGTAATATCGCGGTCAATGATTCTTCACTCTCAAACCCATATTATGGGTTCACGGTCGCTGCAAACTGTCCGAATAATCACGGCATAAGTTTTGACCTTGAATTCCAGGATGTGAACGACAGTATCTGGACTTCAAGCCCAAGTGTAACTGTTTATGCACCGGTATTGACGTATCAGGGTGTCAGTATTATCGGCGGTAATGGCAACGGTATCCTTGATCCGGGTGAAACGACGGATGTCGTTGTAACGATCGAGAACGAAGGCGGTGCAACAGCGGCCAGTATCACTTCGACATTATCGACCTCGTCGTCATACATCACGATCAATG
>CAYQPW010000027.1:0-33424 GCA_964419565.1 uncultured bacterium | reverse complement strand
TGGCGAGATGTTATTTCTCTATACTGACGGTGTGACTGAAGCGATGAATAGCGCAAAGGAGCAGTTTGGTGAAGAACGGTTAGAACATATTATACGCGAACATGGCTCGCTTAAACCAAATGATCTCAAGGATTTTTTAAAAACTGAAATCGAAACATTTACCGGCAAAGAACCGCAATCTGATGATATAACATTCATTATTTTGCAGCGAGCAATACCCGATACAAATGATCAATAAGTATATCGACCCCTGAATCTGAACTGGCCTCTCTTACTTACCCCGACTAATTTCTGTAGAGCTTTGCTTTTTCTTCTGCCCTTTGAATGTTTCGCGCGGCATTCGCGTGGTTTGGATCGATCTCCAAGACCCTATTCCAGTAAGAAATCGCCAGCTGGTATTTTTCCTGGGTATATGCAGTAATACCTTTTAAATAAAGGTCACTGACATCTTTACCGGAAACTTCTTTCTGCTTAGAGCTGATTTTATCTAAATATTCCTTTGCTTTGATATTTTTACTATCAAAGGTCATCGCCATCTTTAATTCTGTTTCAGCAAGACCGAAATCACCTTGTTCATAGAACTCTATACCCTTCTGAACATATTCAACAGCTATATCGCTCAGCTTCTTATCTATCACATCGCGTTTGCTTAAAGCAACCTGATTACCGGGTTCTATTGCAAGAACGCGATTCACGTCATGGAGTGCTTCAATCCACTTACTTTGATTAATAAAAGCAGTAACATTCTCTAAAATATCCGAGACTTGCTTTTTTAAATGTGACTTTGCTTTGCTTATATATTCGCGCGCCTCCTGATGTGTCGGGTCAAGGACAAGTATTGCATTCCATTCTTTGATCGCATTGTTGTATTTTTTCTTTGAATAATATTCGAGACCATCTTTAAAATGCTTGGATATTTTATCTTGCATCTCCTGTCCGCTTTCTATTTTAGCCATTTGAACCTTGACAAGTGCATCCAAAGCAATACCGAGCCACTGCTGGGCGAGCTCATGAACCGGTTCAATCTCGAGAGCCAAACCGAATTCAGAAATAGCCTCAAGATATCGTCCTTGATTATATTCTGCGATACCTGTTGATAGATGTTCATTGAATTCTCTTTTTTCAATCTTTTTCCTTAGCTCTTCACTGGCCTGTGCAGCTTTTTCATGAAATGGATCCCAGATCAAAGCAATATCAAAGCTTCTCAAAGCTTCATCATATTTATTTTTGCTGTTTTCGACAAGTCCTTGCTGGTAAAAAGTTTCAGCGGTCATTCTTGCTCGTCTTTGGAGTTCTTCAGCGATCTTTCTCTCTTCCTCCTCACTTAACTTCTTTTTCAAACCAAAGTTATAGGAAAGAGAAAAATTATGAGTTAATCCGAGCGCTCCATAAGTCGCAAAGGCATAGTCGATAATAAAATTCTCGATACGAAGACCCAAACCCGCGCTTAGACCGGCCAGTCCTTCATCACTGCCCAGACCACTCCGATAACCTGCCCGCAAGCTGATCTTCTCCATTATCAGCCCTTCAACCCCAAAACAGAAATGGATGTCATCTTTTAGTGGTTTTACTAAATCAAATCCAAGATTTGCTTTTTCATTGAATATTGAGTAACCAAGACCTGTTCTTACTTGGGTCGGTAGAGAAAATGAAGTATTAGTAAAATTTATTTTTGTACCGACATTGGTAAGCGCAATGCCGGCTTTCAGACCCGGTGAACGAGATCTTATGCTCACACCAAAATCACCGGCATAGGAAATTGCATTATCAACACCGATTTTTTGATAGATAAGTTTTATGTTTGTGCCGAGGGAAATCCCCCTACTGAGATACTTTGCAAAAGTAAGAGTTGGTGTAACAAAATATGCATTAAATGTCGATATCGGGTCCTGCGATGGACCTGTCCTTTGTTCAAGCTCACCTAAATAAAGCCCTTTCATGGAAAAACCCGTGCAGAACGCTTTCGTGCCATAAGCAAATGCGAGATGTTCATACCTTATCGACTGGAAGTATTCTGCATGCATAAGGCTCGCCTGTGTACCATTGAGCCAACCCAGACCACCCGGGTTCCAATAAAGCGAGCTTACACCTGTACTAAGTGCAGTGACTGCTCCACCCATGGCTAATTCATGAGCTCCGACCCCGAGATTAAGAAAACTTGCGCCGGTCTCACCAGCGTCAGCAAACAAACAACTCTGTGCTAACAGACTGGCAATAAATATCAAAGAATACCTATGCTGCTTCATTCTCGCTTTCCTACTTGACGATCGCAAACTTCTTGGTCACTGACCTTGTTTCACCGGTCGCGTCACTAATCGCGTGGATCCTGAACAAATAGACATCGCTGGCAATACCGGGAATATTCCAAACTATTGCATTGGATGATCCTTGATGCGGCGGTTGCCCACCTTCGCCCCTGCCTTGTATACTAGTAACCCTCTTACCTTCAAGGTTATAAATATCCACTGTGACATCAGCATTAGCATTTACGTAAAAATGAAAGTTAATGCTGTTTCCGCACGCAGGATTAGGCCATGCATAAACCATTTCTCGAGGCATGAATTCTCCCTGTGGCGAGATACTAACATTGGTTTCTGAACAGCCATTGTTCAACCAAACATCATAACCAGAGACTTTTACGCGGCATATACCTGATGCAAAACCTGCTGTACTCAACCAATTACCAAAACCCAGGGTATCGGGTATAAGATCAAGGATATAAAGAGCGCTGGATGCAGTCCAGATTGAACATACAACTGCAGAATCCGAATTCAATTCCTCATTCGGTAGTGCACTTATATAAACTGAATCTCCGATATGTGCAGGTGATGGATCGACGATGATGTTGAAAATAGGTCCGACCGTATCGTTTCCACCGATAACAAAAAAGACTGAATCGACTCCACCCCAGTTACCCGAAGCGTCAAGGCCGTGCAAATATACCATGTGGGTACCAAGAACCATTGTATCAGTATAGATAGTATCAAAGACATCGACTGCAGGCAAACCAAAACTATCGACAGGTAATGCTGCATAGCCAGAACCATTACTACCAATAAAATCAATAAAGTATTCGGCATTCGATACCTCTTGGTTATCAGTTAAAGTACCGGTTAATAACACAGATTCAGCCAGCTGCACAGTATCTGGTGTAACATCGATCGCAGAAACTGCAGGTGGTATTGTGTCAGGTGCTGGACCAGTTCTAAACCACCACCAGTATATACTGGTCATGGGGTTCCCGGCCAGATCCTGAATACCCGAAGCGATATAAACATCAACTGATTCATATGGGGCAAAATCATTGTAGGGATTTATGGATAACGTGCTATCTGTGTTATTATATGACATCCAAAAATTATAATTGCCATTGATATGACCATCGATCAGAACTTTGTCACTCGTAACGGTCATTGGATCGACCGGCTCAGTAAAGGTCACATATATCCAGGTATTGAGCGGAATATCAAGTTCACCGCTGTCAGGAAATGTCAAACCGACTCCAGGGGGTATCGTATCAATATACCCTATGACATAAACTGTTGCAGAATCAAAAGTACCCCAGTTGCCCTGTGCATCGCATCCGTGAACATAAAAAGTATGACTCTCTCCTGCCTGCCAGCCGCTTACCGGGATCGTATCAAAAACTCCTTCTTCAATCTCATCAAAAATACCATCAATAGGTGTCATGACAAAACCAGTACCATTTGCACCAGTAGAATCCAGAAATGCCTCAGCGCCATTTATTATTGATGATCCTGTTGTGCTGTCAGATACAGTTGCATAAACGACAACCTGACTTATCCCGGCGGGTGGGTTTGGCGGCGAGACCTGAGTATTGGATGTACGGGGACCTATCGAATCTACCTGGTCGATTACGACAAAGTAAAACGAATAGGGTGATATCATTTCATTACCTGCTGTATCAGCGATCGTCGAAGATACATCGACGGTGATGGTTTCATTAAAAACAAAATCAGAATCAGGATATAATCCAACAGTATTGGTTAAGGAATCATAGGATATGATGTAATTGTATACAGGATTACTCGTTCCGCTTACATGGAATTTAGAAGTATCGATCGACATGGTATCCATAGGTTCACTAAGGGTAATAAAGATATCATTGTTGACCGGTACACCAGCCTGGCCACTGTCTGGTGTTGTTGTGATAATATATGGCGGAACAGTATCGCAACGATTAAGAAACACTGCCACACTGTCATTATTATAACAGGTAACTGCGATATCAATTGAACCATCATTATTAAAATCGCCTGTACACAACATAATGATACTATCCCCTGCATAGTAGTTGTCAGGCGATGAGAAATATCCATCACCATCGTTGAATAGAACAGATAGTGTATCCGACCGCATATTACTCACTATAATATCAAGATCCTTATCATCGTCAAAATCGCTGGATAACAAATGCACCGGAGAATCAGAAACCTGGTACTCACTTGAATTACCAAAAGTCCCGTCTCCATTACCAAGGAGAACTGAAATATCGTCACTATTCATGTTCACACTTGTTAGGTCAAGATGTGCATCAGCAGTATTAAATGATGCCGCGTAAATGCTGAACGGCCTGCTGCCTGTATCAAAATTACCACCTGAGGAAAATGAGCCGTCACCATTATTCAGGAATGTTCTGATCCGATCATTCTGACTCCTTAAAACAGCTAGATCTATGTCACCGTCTTCATCAAAATCACCACCGTGAATGCCTCTTGTATCGGGTCCAACTCCATAGTGTACTGCCGGCTGAAACGTGCCATCGCCATTACCTAATAACACAGAAAAATCTTCTGACCAATTATTCGAACTCACAACATCAAGATGCCCATCATTGTTCAAGTCAGACAAAAACAAGGCAAAGGGATTATCCCCGGTAGCTGAAGAACCACCCGGGATAAAATTCCCTGAACCATCATTCAGACCGACATAAATAAGGTCGTTCTCGGGTAACGCTAAAATTACATCATTATCGCTGTCTCCATCAATATCACCACACACTAGCATACCGACATCAAAACCAATACTATAATTAGTGGGCGGTGTAAAAGTCCCGTCACCATTACCAAAGAGCACTGAGACGTCCTGCGAAGCGACATTTGAGACTATCAGATCGATATTTGCATCTGTATTGACTTTTGCTGAATATATACCAAATGGTCCGTCATCTGTAGAGTAATAAAGAGGACCAGTCAATTTGCCTATTCCTTGACCAACGCCAATCGTGAAATTCCAGATAAATCCATCAAATCGTGTTCCAGTTGAGTCGAAAATCCCGGTGGTGAGTATTGCTGATACCACCTCGCCGAATATAAAATCATCGCTTGGGTCAATTATTGCTGTCCGCGTTATATTGTTATAGACCACAGATCCGGGGTGTAGTCCTGAGATACTACCCATTACAATGAATGTCGTATCGTTAATCGTAACGGAATCCATCGCTGAGTTGAAGCTCGCTGATAAGATAACTGAAGGCAGAATATTATTCTCATTTTGAGACGGCAAGACAGAATCAACCTGAGCTTGTCCGACCAACAGAAGTGGAAATATCAATAGTAGCAGCGGTTCTTTCAAACCAACTCCTTTATGCAAAAACCAGTTAATCATAAATATCCAATTTTATATTAAAGTTATTATAATACAAATAGAAAAAATGTCAACATTTTCCCGGAAATATACGAAATATCCCATTATTTCCCGCGCATTCCTGGTCTACCCATATTGACATTAGTAAAAACATTCTTATAATAAAAAAAAGGAGAAAATATGCTGCGTACAAATGAAAAGAAATTGGTCATTATGTCAGTTCAAGGAAAAGTGGTCAATCCAGGCGGTCGCAGGAGCCACAGTGTTGATTCTGCTGGTAAACCATTCCATTTGCCCGGCACCGGCGGCATCGTATATAATATCAAAGTCGGCGACCTTGCTTTTGGCTGGGAAGCAGACCATATCGAGCCCTGTGCTTCAACTATCCTCGATGAAAAAAACCGGTATGATAGTGCCAATACCGGCTATGTATTTTATGCTTGCGTGGGTAATGAAGCGATAATCAAAACCGGTGATGCCAAAGGAAAAAAAGGCACGGTTACCGGACATCACGGTGGTGCTGAGCATGTCATGATCGATTTCCCTGATAAAGTACTCGAAAAAATGACCCTCGACGATAAAATACTCATAAAAGGACATGGCCAGGGCTTAAAACTCCTCGATTACCCTGACATCGCAATATACAATCTTGACCCAAGACTACTGCAGAAAATGGGTATCAAGGTAAAGAATAAAAAACTCCAGGTGCCGGTCACGGCAAAAATCCCTGCTGCTTTAATGGGATCAGGTACAGGCAGCATGATGATGACCAGTGGCGACTATGATATTATGACGACCGACAAGAATTATATTAAAAAGCACGGCATCGACAAGCTGCGTTTTGGAGATTTTGTGGCTTTGATGGATCACGATAATATCTATGGTCGGAGTTTTCGCAAAGGCGCCATAACGATCGGTATCGTTATTCATGGTGATTGTCTTTATGCGGGTCATGGACCAGGTATATCGACTCTATTGTCAACAAACAAACCGATAATCGACCCGGTTATCAGCGCAAATGCAAATATCGCAAAAATCTTGAAGATCGGAAGGTTTCGTAAAAAATAATAAGTTGTATTCTACTTGGTATTAGAGCACTGTGGATTTCTGCTCGGGGTATAGATCTCTGTGAAACAAATCAAGTCAATAAGGTGCGGTTCGATACTCAATAGATCCGGTATTCCGGGCATTGATTATGCGATAAATCCTTATACCGGCTGCACTCACAAGTGCCAGTATTGCTATGCTGTATTCATGAAAAGGTTTTCCGGGCACATCGAACCATGGGGTGATTTTGTCGATATTAAGATAAATGCTCCCGCAGTACTCGAGCAACAGCTCAGCCGGTTAAAACGCACAAGTCACATATCCATAGGCACGGTTTGTGATGGCTATCAACCTGTAGAAAAGAAATACGAGATCACAAGAAAATGCCTGGCTAAACTCATACCATACCGTCATTCAGTCTCAATATTGACAAAATCTCCGCTTGTCATAAGGGACATCGACCTTTTAAAACAACTCAATGACATTGAAGTTGGTTTTACCATAACGACGCTCGATCCAAAAGTAAGACGGGTATTTGAACCCGGGACATCACCGCCTGACAAGCTTTTCGGCGCGATCGAAAAACTGAGTCGTAATCGCATACGCACTTGGGTATTCGTAGCACCCCTGCTCCCTTATTTTAGTGATTCAGAAGACATGATCACATCGATCATACGCAGGACACGTGATGCCGGCGCTCGTCATATTATGTTCGATACGCTCAACCCGTATCCAAAGGTCTGGAAAAACGTCAAACGACTCGTTAAGAAACATTTTCCTGAAGCCATTGACCAGTTCCGTTCATTTCAAAATGATTCTGAACATTATCAAAACCGAATCAGGCGCAAGGTCACTGATATCGGTTTTAAAAATATGCTGCCCTGCAAGTTCGCTTTTGGGTGCGGTTAAATATATATTTTTCAAAGCTTAAAAGGAGTTTTATGAAAAAAATATTTCACTCTGTTGTGCTCTTGTGTTTTTTATCCTGCCCCTTGTTTGCCCAATATTCATCAGAGTGGACGAGCAGCAACCTTGGGCAATATGGCTGGGGCGGTTCATTTGGTTATGATATTGACAGCGATGGTCTCGTGGAATTCGAAGTAAGGAGTGCAGGTGAGTTCAGATTTTATAATGGCGACTACACGACCGCATGGATCATCTCATTTCCTGGATATGATTATGTCAATATCACCCACCCAAGAGATATTAATGGTGACGGTATATTAGTACCCCTGAATACTGATGGTGATGGTGCCGGTGAATTGATCGTAACCGGGTTCTATATCTCTGGTTCGACATACTACGGAAGGTTGCGCGTCTATGATGCTGTAAGCCATAGTCTTGAATATGAAAGCCCGTTAATAACCGGGTTCTACGGTTCTGCTACTCAGGAAGATATTGATGGTGACGGTCGCGATGAGATCATCATCGTGCGTTTTGGCAATACAACAACTGAATCCTATATCGATGTTTATGCTTATACAGCAGGGACAATAGAACAAGGGCAGAATTACCAGGTGATATCGTCTGTGAAGACCATACCCAACCCGATGCATAATGAAACTGCGATAGTGTTTTCAATAACCAAACAAGATATTAGCAAACCCGTCGATATCACGATCTACGATGAGACAGGCCGAGAGGTCAGAACATTATGGCATAATGAAAAATGCATCGAGGGTGATTACCGGTTGATATGGGATGCATTGGATAATAAAGGATCTCCTGTACCTTCGGGCGCGTATTTTGTACACATTAAAAAGGGAGAGGGATTCGAAAATAACCAGATCCAAGTGATCAAATAACAACTTCTTGATGCCATGTCACAATTCGATAATTCGACAATTGTCGAATTAAGCAATTTTATAATTATGTAATGGGTGAATCGTGGAATTAACAGTTCGCTGATATATCATATGTTCAATCGATCAGCACAATCTTTTCCATCAGTGTCTCAAATTTATTTCCCAACCGCACAAAATATACCCCGGCCGGCAGTCTAAACCCTGAATTGTCAGTCCCGTCCCAGAAAAAACTAGTAGGTAGTATGGAGTAAGTAGTAAAAAGTGGAAAATTCTTTACCACACTCCCTGTAGCATCATATATCCTCAACTCTTTGCACTTTGCTCCATGCTCGATGCACAGGTCGATCCGGGTCTTTCGTCTAAAAGGATTAGGCGTGATGATAATATCATTAGTCGGGCGTAACATAAACCCATCGGCTTCTTCAATACTATTCACGCATACTGTACTTCCATATATATCCCAGTCTGTATTTCTATCTGTCTGCCAGAGGATCCAAAGGGAAAAACCGCCGCCGGTCATTACTGGATTTCTATCTTCAGATACATTAGTATCGACAGCTACGAGCGTATCCCAACCAGCACCCCAAGACCAGTAATTATATATGTCGAAGTTGCCGTTGCGATCAGTGCTAAAAGCCAGGGCTGGTACCTCATAATATTGCCGGTTCTCGTCGATGGCTGCATATCCCAGACCGCTCGTTTCAAAATCCGTCGAGTCATTATTAGTGATGCGCTGATGAATATAGAATGAATCACAAACCGTAGAATAAACCTCGTAATTACCATCGCGAAAACTCTGCCATATTATCCATGCTGAACCGTAACCACCTGGCTCAGTCACGATCTCGGGTCTTTCATGCCAGTAATCAAAAGTAATTCGCTGTGCAGGCTGCCATGCTCCGCTAATGTAATCACTGTAATATATGAAAATTGAATCGTCAAACACCACAAAAGGGTGATCATTACGGCGATTGATCCTGGGATCAAAACCGACCGCTGCTACCTCGGCCGGGATAGACCAAACAGCACCATCAAAAAAGCAAGAGTAAATGCCACCTCCTGCCTGCCAGACGATCCAGACCGTATCATGTGCTGCCAATACTGATGGTGATTCATCGTCAGTCATATCACTCGTCACCTGGTATGGTGTTGACCAGCCATTTAAAGTATCACCGCAGGCTATATAAATATCCCAGTTACCTGAACTATTGTTCTGCCACACGCACCAGTATTGAATGTTTGATTCATCATAGGCAACACAGGGATTTATATCGGCAAATGTGTCATTCGTCACCCGGAAAGTATCACTCCAAGTCGTATCACCGAGCCAATCGCTCCCGGTCCCAAATCGGCTAAAAATATCCCAATTACTATTGAGCAAAGTCTGGAAGACCATGCACGTGTGACCATTGACTTGTTCACGACACGCTTGCGCGTTAATGTCATCGACACCCTGGATACCGAGATTCTTTGAATCTGACCACCAAAAACCAAAAAGCATTTGTACAAAGAAAAAAAATATGAAATATTTTTTCACAGTCCCTCCACTTCTAATTCATTATAATAAAACTGCAAAATATGTCAAGACCACAAACTCCATGACGATTCGGCAATTCCCGAATTACCGAATATTGTGTTTTTTACAAAGCGGTATTTAGCGGATATCGCTATTTGCCGTATGACAGAAGCTTTTCAATCTTGTAGTGTTTACCGTCTTCTGCAGCAAGTACAATGATGCCGGTTTTTTCCCGCAGTTTTCGGGCGATATTCCACGGTCCAGCTCTGAGCATGGTCATACCAAAATGTGTGATCAAAGCCACCCTCGGTTTTATCCCGTCGATGAGCTCGACACAATCCGGTACAGACAAATGTTCTATGTTTGAAGGTTCAAGCCTTAAAAGGTTTAAAATCAGAATATCAGCGCCATAGGCTTTGATCAATTCCGGAGTATATTTTGTATCACTGATATAGGAGACTGAAAATTCTCCAGTTTTCACTCTTAGGCCGTAAGTCTCGACCGGATGAATATTGCGGATTGGAAAATCGAGGATAATATCGTCTATTGCGAGCTTAAAATTGGGTTTAATTATATCTATTTTCTCAAGTAATTGTGTGAGATATTTGAAAATTACCCCATCCTCACCAAAAGCATCCTGAGGCGCTATCAAATGACCTCCACGCCTTAACCCGCCTCGGGTGAGTATATCCAGATACACGTTAGTATCAGCAGAATGATCGATATGTTTATGAGAAAGAACGACCGCGTCGAGGGTTTCAGGATTTAATTTTGGCATGTAGGTCAAGAGCCGCAATAATGATTCAGGCCCGGGATCAACTAAAATATTCTTTTTATGGACATGAAACAGTATCCCGCCGGTCGCTCTTGTTTGCTTTGCAATAACATATCTTGCACCGCCGGTCCCTAAAAAGATTATCTCGTCTGTTTCCGGCATGTTTTGTTTTTTCATTTTGGGAATAGTACGACTAATTGGATTTTACGATCGGATAGGTCCCGGAAAGTCTGCTTCTTATATACTGGGCACGTTGAATATCCCTTTCATGTTCCTCGAGGACTTGACCAACATGAAGCTGGATATTGGCTGGCCTGGCAACGAGCATGATCTCATTGATTATATCGAGCGAGATATCTTTAATTACGCCGGTTCCGACCCCAAACCTCACCGCAGACAAAAGATTCAAAGTTTCATCGGTGCTCAATATCCTTGCCGATCTCAGAAGGGCCAGACTTCTGAATATTTTATCTTCGAACTCATATCTTGCCTTTTCAAAAATAGCATCACGAGCCTTCTTCTCAATATCAATGATCATGTGGGCCAATTTACCGATAGTCTGTATCAAATCTTCTTCTTTAAGACCAAGCGTATGCTGATTCGATATCTGAAAAAGACTCCCCTTTATCTCGCTGCCTTCACCATAAAGACCACGCACCGCCATGCCGATCTGCAGAGCTCCTTTTAACACTTTTTCGACCTCATTTGTAAAGACCAAACCGGGTAAATGAAGCAATACAGAAGCCCTTAACCCGGTACCTAGATTGGTCGGACATGAAGTGAGAAATCCATAATTCTCATCAAAAGCATAGGATAGCTCTTCGCCGATCTCTTCCTCGCAATCGAAGACCCGCGCCGAGATATTCGTCAGATTAAGACCACCGCTCAACCCCTGGATCCTTAGATGATCTTCTTCATTGATCATTATCGAAATATCACCATTTGCAGACAGATAGAGGCCCGCAGGTTTATTCATTTTATGGAAGTTTGGCGAGATCAAGTGACATTCCAAAAGAGATTCTCGCTCTAATGGTGTCAGCGTTTTCATGTCGATGTAATGGCCAGGACACCGCTCTTCGATGACCGACTGCGAAAGCTTAAGCAAACGCTCAGAATCGCTTTCCTTGAGTTTTATCTCGAACGGGAAAACCGACAGATTACGGGCTATTCTTATACGTGATGAAACGACTATTTCTCGATCATCATCAGGGTTTCCGTTGTGCTTGGCCGGAACAAGCCACTTGATATTATCCAGCATCATCGACCCCGAAGTCCTTTAGTTTATCCCTGATCTGTGCAGCATCTTCGTAGGCTTCTTTTTCGAGAGCCTGGCTCAACTGCTCTCTTAATTTGAAAACCTCAAAACTTCTGCGTGCACCCTGTTTGGGTCTTCGCCCAACGTGCTTATTACTTTGATGCAATTGTTTGATCAAATTTTCAATGTGCGTTCTGAAATTCTCTATACAATGGCTACAACCAAATCTTCCCAAACGCTTGAATTCAGCGAGTGATAGATAGCAGTCTGAGCATATCACTTGTTCATCCTTAGCGCTTCTTTTCTTGAGAAGTTTCTGCAATATCTCAATCGGTGACAGTTTCCTATCGATCATTAAACCGCGTTTGTGTGCACAGTCCTCACAAAGATGTAATTCAATCACCTTACCCGGTAATACTTCTTTGAAGAATATCGTCGCCGGCTTGTTTTTGCAGTCATCACATACCATATAACCTTCCTTCTTTTAAATTATACACATCTGAACCTGCCTTGGCAATATCCAAAGAGTGGGTGACGAGAATAACTGTTCGTCCTTCATCTTTTAGACCCAGGAAGACTTCGATGAGTTTATTCGTGTTCCCTTCATCAAGATTCCCAGCCGGTTCATCAGCCAGGATGATCAGGGGATCATTGATCAACGCCCGGGCAATCGCGACGCGCTGTTTCTCACCACCTGAGAGCTGCTCGGGAAGTCGATCTCCTTTATTTGCCATCCCGAACTTTTCAAGGAGCTCGCCGGCTCTTTGAGAGACCTGTTTTTGTCGCTGACCGCTCAACAAGGCAGGCAGGGAGATGTTCTCAAGACATGTAAATTCCGCTAAAAGGTGGTGGAATTGAAAAACGAACCCCAATTTTTTGTTTCTCATTGCAGAAAGCTGCATATCACTGCGGGATGATATGTCAATATCGTCTAAGATAACCGTGCCGCTGGTCGGACGGTCGAGACTACCCATGATATTTAAGAGCGTTGATTTCCCGCTTCCCGAAGGACCGACAATAACGATAAAACGCCCTGGTGCAACATCCAGGTTAACGTCTCTAAGCACCTCGATAGTTTCGTTCTTCAGGTAATATGTTTTAACGATGTCTTTAAGGCAAAGGATCCTACTCATTACGTAACGCCTCAACAGTAGTCAGCCTAGTAGCTCTTTTGGCCGGATATATGGTCGATAGAAAACTTATCAATATCGCCGCGACTGCGGTTATAATGAAATCTTGGGTAGCCATCTCGACTGGTAAGGTCTCAATAAAATAAACATCACCAGGCAGGTGAATAAAAACTACCTTATCCAACACCAGGCAGGTTACAAAAGCAAATATCAAACCAAGAACGGTCCCGATAATTCCTATCATACTGCCATGGTAGATAAACAGCCTCATTATAGAACCTGAAGTAAAACCATATGAACGCAGTATGCCGATCTCCTTTGTCTTTTTCTTGACCATATTCACAAGTGTGCCGATAATATTAAACCCGGCAACAAGAATGATCAAGGTCAGGACGATGAATGTAATGATCTTTTCCAGTTTGAGTGCGGCAAAAACCGAGTGATTTCTTGTTATCCAATCTTCTGCACGGTATGGGTAACCCAGATCATCTTCCAGAATCTTGGAGTATTTGGTCGTTGCATATACATCGTCAACACTCAAACCTATCGCGCTGATAATATCACCCATCTCAAAAAGCGCCTGGACATCCTTCATGTCCATATAGACAATAGTGGCGTTGTAATCATAATAGCCAAAATCAAAAATTCCTTTCAGAATAACTCTTTTTGCACGCGGCAGCATGCCCAGTTGATCTCCAAAGGGCGAAGCCACGATCAATGTGTCGCCGACCGTGACCTTGAGATTATGTGCCAACTCAATACCTAGAACACAACCATCTTTAAGTTTAAAAACACCATCGACCATTTTATTTTCGATCTCTGTGATATTTTTTTCCAGGGCTTCATCAACACCCTTTATCACCACACCATCCATGTTTTTGCGCGATCTTATAATGGATTTTTGAATGATAAATGGAGCGATGGCCTCGATAAATTCATATTTCTCAAGCGCCTGCATAACCGTTTTGTGATCGGTCAATGGTTCATTGAAGTAACGGCGGATAACAATATGCGGCGTACCGCCAAGTATCCTTCTTCTCAATTCATTTTGAAAACCATTCATCATAGATAAAGTAATAAGGAGAGCAGCGACACCCACAAAGATACCGCCTATTGCGACCAAAGTTGAAAGCGAGAAGAATTTTCTCTGCTTTGAACGAAGGTAGCGCTTAGCTATGAAAAATTCTGTGTTTATCAATTCTCCTTTCGGAGCTGAGGAAAAAGAATCACATCTCTGATCGACGGCTGATCAAACAAGACCATGCACAGACGATCTATGCCGATGCCTAAACCCCCGGTCGGAGGCATACCGTATTCCAAGGCTTCGAGGAAATCCTCGTCTATTTCACTTATACCTTCTTCTTTTTGTACTAATTGTGCTTCAAATCTCTTTCGTTGTTCAACCGGATCATTTAATTCAGAAAAAGCATTTGCCAATTCAGTGCCGAACATGACGAGTTCAAATCGCTCCACGAGACGCTCGTCATCCCGATGTACTTTGGCAAGAGGCGATATTATTTTCGGATGATCGACAATGAAAGTGGGATCGATTATATATCTCTGGATCAACTCACTGAAAAGCTTATCAATTTTGGCACCGACCGATAGAGTCTTGTGGTCGATACCATGTTCAGAACAGATCTTGTCGAGTTGGCTCTCGTCTGTGGTCAGGATATCGGTACCGATCTTTTCGTTCAGTGCCTCGGTGTATTTTATCCGTTTAAACGGCCGTTTGAATACTGTTTCTTTATCGCGGAATTTCAGTTTTTCTGGATTATCCATTCTTTTGATCAAGTATTCTATGAGATTCTCGACAAGAACCATAATAGTATTATAATCGGCATAAGCCTGATACGCCTCGATCATGCTGAATTCAGGGTTGTGGAAGCGATCTATACCCTCGTTACGAAAATCACGGCATATTTCATAAACCTTTTCATAGCCTCCCACGATAAGTCTCTTGAGATAAAGTTCATCGGCGATCCTCAAGTACATATCTCGTTCCAGGGCATTATAATATGTTTTAAATGGATTCGCCTCTCCCCCGCCATAGATCGGCTGGAGGATCGGTGTTTCCATTTCAATAAAACCATTATCATCGAAAAATTTTCTGATCATACTGACCAATTTTGTTCTCTTTTTGAATATCTCACGCACCTCAGGATTCGATATAAGGTCAAGATATCTTTTTCTATACCGTACCTCGACATCTTTCAATCCGTGCCACTTCTCAGGTAAGGGCTTCAATGCTTTTGCGAGAATTACAAAATCGTCAACGAGTACAGTAATCTCACCGGTTTTAGTCTTGAAGACACTCCCGCTGACCCCGATTATGTCACCAATATCAAATAGCCCAAAAACCGCGAATTTATCACTTAACTTGTCCTGTCTAAGGTAAACCTGCAGTTTTGAGGTTTCATCAGCCAGGGTAGTAAAAACAGTCTTCCCATGCCCCCTGATCGCAAGAATCCGACCGCAGCTGGCAACCCGTCTTTCTGATCTGCTAAGTTCTTCAAAACCATCAATAATTTCAGCAAAAGTATGAGTCCGCTCATATTCATACGGATAAGGATTGATCTTATTTTTTCGCAGCTCATCGAGTTTTTTAAAACGTTCATTCATATTGAATAATATCCCAAAACCCACGAAAGTCAATAATAAATACGTTTCTTTGGTTTATTTAGTTTTTAATAACTCAATTACATAATTACTAAATAGCTATTAGTCTATCTGGTTTTATCTTCCTAGTTCCTAGTCCTTTTTGCCAGTCATTGACTAATATTGTATTTTTCAGTATAATATCTACTGTGAGGGAAAAAAGGCTCGCTACGATACTCTATGCTGACCTTACTGGGTTTACCGAATTAACGTCAAAACTCGGACCAGAAAGGATTGCAGATTTCGTAAATGAATGCTTCCGCACACTCGATTCCATAATACACATCCATGACGGTACTGTCCTGCGTCATGAAGGCGACCGGGTCATGGCGATTTTTGGTTTTCCAAAATCACAGGGCTATGATTCGTACAGTGCAACACTGAGCGGTTTGAGGATATTAGAAGCCACTGAAGAACTCACTCAATCAATAGGCGCTCACCTTGGTATAGCTACCGGTGAAGTCATATGTGAAGATGGAAATGTCTATGGTCCGGTTATTGATATCGCATCTCAACTCGAAGGGAAAGCTTCAGTCGGCGAGATCTTCATTGACCGTAATTGCTACGAGCTCAATAAGACCTTTTTTGACTGCAAAAAAATAGTCGAAGATAAATGTGAATTCTATAAAATTCTCAATGAAAAGAGGATGAAAAGCCAGTATGAAGATGCATTCCTCAATCGCCAGAAAGAATTCGTCGAACTAAGAGATCTTATTTTTCGGTCAGAAAAGATAATCTTTGTCACTGGCGAACCTGGTGTCGGTAAGACACGGTTCATTGTGAACACCGTGGAAAAACTTAACCAGAACAGCAACCGGTTTAATTTCCTGCAGACATCTTTCTTAACAACCAAGTCACGCCATTCTTATGAACCAATTATGAAAATAATTCGGGATCTAAGACCGGATTTCCAGCCTGATACAGGTACAGATCTCGTGCCGGAATCATATAACGTAAAAATACATAATCAATTGTGTGATGTGATTTTTTCAGCATGTAAAATAAAACCTCTGATCTTGCATTTTCAATATTTTGATCGTGTCGATACGAGTTCCCTGGAGTTTTTCAAATTTCTGGTAAATAATATTGAATCACAGGATGCGATATTGATATTTGAAATGCATAAGGTAAACGAGAAAATAACCGAGATCCTACAATCAGTTATTAAGAAACCCTTAAAGGTTATCGAATTACCACAGCTTGAAGATACAATCCAGGTTGAAATTGCGTCCAGACTATTATCGCAAACGACTATTTCCGAAAAAATGCTCAATCAAATAACACGTTGTGCAGGAGGTAATCCACTATTTCTCTGTGAGGTATGTAATTATGTCAAGCACATGTGTGGTAAGGGAACGACTATTGAAAAGATCAGAATACCCTATCGGATGAAAGAGATTTTTAATCATCTCATTGACCATATACCAAAAGATATCCTTTCAGCCCTATCTACCGCTGCAGTATATGGCTATAAGGTTGAGAGAAGCCTGCTCGACATCATCGTTCCGGACTGTGATAATGCAATAAAATATGCCCTGGCAAACCGTATTGTTGAAGCTAATAATGGTGATATCGCTTTTGCCAATCCATTTTTTCGGGATGAGTTGTGCAATCGAATACCGATAACCGCGAAAAAAGAAATTCACAGGAAAATCGCGACAATTATGCGCGAGCATTCAACTGCCCCTAATACCGACGAAAAACTCGCTTATCACTTCAAGGCCTGTGCTGACTACGACCTGGCTTTGCATTATACAATGAAGTGGGCAAAGAAAATGAAGGATATACATGCGACTGATCTGGCGATTGCGTCCTACGGCGAAGCTCTTGATATAACAAAAAAAACTGACAGCAAAGCCGAACGCAGTATCCTGCTCAAACGTGTTGAATTACTTAACCTCGCAGGAAGAAAAGAAGAAGAAAAAGCCGATCTCGACCGTCTCGCAGAAATTATTGACAGCGAAAAAGAAGATGAGCTGTATGAATTTCTCTTGGCAAAAGGTCGGTATCTGGAAAGCATCTGTGAATATGATAACGCGATCAAGCTATATGAAGAGTATAGCGGTAAGCAAAAACGTGTCAAACTACTCGAGCGTATCGGCATGGTGTATTATTGCAAGAGTCAGTTTCCAAAAGCCATCGAGATCTTAAATGAAGCTCTACAATTGGCACGTAAGAATAAAGACGTTAAAAAAGAAGCCGATGTTCATAGTTACTTTGGTGTCGTTTACCTGAAAACCGGTGAAAAACAGAAATCCCTTGACCATTCGAAAAAAGCTCTTGCCTTGTACGACAGACTTGGCGACAATATTTCAAGCACTCACGTCATAGCTAATATAGCTAATGTCTATTTTTACCTAAGCCGCTACACAGAAGCACTCAATTCATACAACCAGGCATTGAAAGTCGCTATTGATACCGGCGATGTCACTTTTGAATCACGTATGCTCACTAATATCGGCACTGTCTATGTTATCATGGGAGAATATGAGAAAGCTCTAGATAATTATTCTGCGTCATTGAAAATCGCCCAGGAAACCATGAATAAAAAATGGCAGGCTATAATATTAAATAATATTGGCAATATCCACGGTTCTACCGGGAAATATGAAAAATCCCTTTGTTATTTTGAACAGGCACTGGCGATAAGCTTAGAGATCGGTGACAAAGCCGGCACAGTAATCCGTTATGGCAATATCGCCGATGCATCTATGGGCTTGAATCAGGCTTCTAAAGCATATGAATACCTTCAAAAAGCACTGGATCTAAGTCTTGAACTCAATGTTATGGATTGGATATCTTTTTATAAAAATGAAATGGCTACGGCACTCGTAAACCGTGAGCGTTATGATGAGGCTATTGCCCTTGCACAAGACGCAATAAACATTGCTCAAAAAGTAAATAACATGAGCTATCGAGTAAATGGATTCGCGACTCAAGCGCTAGCCTATTTGAAAAAAGGCGAGCTTAAGAAAGCTATGAAGCTCTCACGCAGCGCGATCAACGAATTAGAGAAAATGGCGACCATCGAAGGGCATAAGAGCGATGTCTATTATACCCATTATAAGATACTCAAGGACATGGGCAAAGTACATGATGCCAGCAGTTTTCTCAAAAAAGCATACGATGATATCCGGGAACGTGGCGAGAGAATCGTCGATGACGATCTGAGACAGAGTTTCTACTATAATATAAAAGAGCATAAAGAAATACGCGAAGAATGGGAAAAAGTAAAAAATCAGAAATAAAATCCTGTGTGATCCAATTCGTGGAGATCACGGACATTGATCAATTAGATAATTCTCTGGAAGCCGAAGAATACGCAAATATCGTAAAAGATATTTCAAATATCTACGATGATGCAACCAATGTCTATGAGGGTCACGTAGATAAACATGAAGGTAAAATCTTCATGGCGACCTTTGGTGTACCTATATCCCATGAAGAAGACCCGGAAAGAGCGATAAAATCGGCATTACTCCTTAAAAAAAGGTTACAGGCATATAATGAAAGGAACAAGACATCATTGAAAATAAAGGTTGGCATAAACCTCGGTAAAGTTTATGCTGGCGACGTCGGGTCAGATATCATGAAAGAATATACGGTCATGGGTGACGTCGTTAATATCGCTGCGCGTATTATGGAACAGGCCGAGGAATCACAAATACTTGTTTGTGAGGAAGTCCAGAATATTACAGAACCGATGTTCCAATTTTCTGACGCAATAAATATGGTTCCACAAGGTAAGATGGAATCGATAAAAGTTTTTGAAGTTCTCGGTCAAAAAAGCGGTTTTATTAAACGGCATGGTATCAAAGGTTTACAATCACCACTCATCGGTCGCGAAAAAGAAATGAAGATGTTCAAAGGCTATCTGAAGGATCTGCTCAACAAAAAACGAAATGTTATCATCCTCTTAGGCGAAGCGGGAATAGGAAAATCAAGAATAATCGAAGAACTATTCGCATATTCCCTATCAAATGCCCTTGAACAAGCTAAGGTCGTGAACTGGTGTATTGGAAAGTGCTCGCTGCATAAAGAAGCTATATACCAGGCATTAATAGAGATTGTCAAACAAATTTGCAGTATCGATAGTGAAGACAGTGATGAAATGGTTACGGAAAAACTTAAAAAACAAGTGAAAGCACTTTCGAAAGAGCAGGCGTCTGATATCTACGCATACCTGGCAAATCTTTTAAACATTAAATTAGATGCGCGTGATGAAGCAAAGATCAAATACCTCGAGCCAAAAGAGCTGAAATTGCAGACTCACGTAGCAATAGCTAAAATCATGAAATACTACGCTCTCGAAGATCCGTGCATTTTTGTGGTAGACGACCTTTATCTGGCTGATTTTGCAACTCTGGAGGCTCTTGAATTTATCCTCGAAACGAATAAGGAAACACCAGCGCTGTTTATCTTCGTTTCAAGACCAGAACGCGAGAGACCATTTTGGAAATTTAAAGAAGAACTAAAAAAACAAAACGTAGTAGAAATAAATTTGGAGCGATTGAATAAGAGCGAAATAAAGAGAATATCCGAGGAACTGTTAAAAATACCGAGATTACCATTACCTTTGCTTAATGACATGGTCACGAAATCCGGCGGCAACCCATTCTTCCTTGAAGAAATAATAAAATTGCTGATCGCCAAGGGTGTTCTCTTTAAAAAAGGTGATGAGTGGCTTGCCAATGCAGAAGAGATCGCATTTTCTATCCCCTATGCGATTGAAGCCATTATAAGGCATCGGTTCGACACGATGGATACATCACTGCGTAATACTCTTGAAGAAATGTCTATTATCGGCAGAAAATTCGACAAAAAAACATTACGAGCCTTTAGTTCTCATTGGGAAACCCTCGACGAAATAATTCCCAAGCTAACTGATATGGGGTGTGTTTCGACTAACAACGATGAAGACTTTTCCTTTAACCATGCTCTGGTCCAGGATGTTATCTATTCAAGCATCCCTTCAAAAAGAAAAATCGCATTGCATGAAAAAGCAGCGGAAACCATCGAAGTGCTCTTCAAAGATCGATTGGTTGAATTTTACGATATACTATTTGAACATTTTGTACAAACTGAAGAACATGACAAAACCATTGATTACGGATTGAAAGCCGCAGAAAAAGCGCAAAAAGGGTATGCCAATCACGAAGCCATTCTGCTTTATCTTGCAGTATTAAAGGAATTGAAGCAGTCAAGTGATATGCAAAGCCAGAGAAGAAAGGTATTGAAGGAGCTAGGAACGATACATAGTCTGATCGGCAAGAACGACGATGCTTTAGAATTCTTTAACCAGGCTCTGCGCATATGTAAAAATCAGGACGAGGAGGCTGATATATATTCATCGATCGCCCGTACTTATGAGAATGTCAGTGATTTTGACCGGGCTATAAAAGCATACGGTACCGCCCTGAAAAAACTCGGATTGGCAGCAGAGACTGAACGAGCACACATAAATGTTGGCCAGGCAAAAATCTACTATGAGAAAGGTGACTATGAGGAAGTAATTAAGAAACTCGAGGAAGCATTAATAGTCATCGGTGAAGCCACGAGTCTTGAAGCCCGTGAAATACAGGCAAAGATATATGATCGGTTCGGCTCTGCTTATTATAGTCTAGGTCGGCGACAGGAATCTTTCAATTACTATAGCAAGGCCTTGAAACTATATGATATGCTCGATGATATCAATGGTAAGGGCGCGATCTATAATAACCTCTGCGATTATTATACTGGCCAGGGTGACTATCCCAGCGCGATCAAGTATCTGCAAAAATCACTCGAGATCGATACAAAAACAGGTAATCTGCTTGGTCAGGCTATTGTAATCTATAACTTTGCTGATACGTATCTGCAGCTCGGGGATATATTACTCGCTGAAGAAAACTACAGGAAATCACTGAGCCTATATGACCAGATCAACAATATCACCGGTATCGGATACTGCAATTGGGGATTGGGATTAGTCTGTATTGCAAGACAGCAATTCAAAGAAGCCGAGGCATACTTTTCCAAAGCATTAACCATACTCGACGAAGTGGGCAGTAAAATGTGGCAAATAGGTGTCATGTTAAGCATCGCTGAACTGCACTACGCTAAAAAGGAGTACAAAAAATCCTATCAACTATGCGAAGAGATCCTGGTTATTGCAGAGAAAATAAAAGACTATGACACGATCAATAGTACAAAGCTCAACCAGGTTAATGTTAGAATAGCTCAAGCTGAGCAGGATAAGAAACTTGCTATAACATACTTGCAAGAGGCAAAGGATATCTTGACTTCCCTAAGCACAACGATCAGCGAACAGGGTACAAGCAAAGAGACCGCTTTTGAGGTCTATGCTGATATGTGTCGTGTTAGCTATATGCTGGGTGAACCAGAAAAAACAATTGAGTACGCAAAAATGGCGAGGGCAAATCGAGAGTGGATCCTGAAGTTAATCGAGGACAAAGAAACCCAGGAGCGATTTTTAAAACGCAGACCTTATCAGGATTTTGAAAAATTTTGCAGACACATTAAAATCTAAAAACAAAACAGAAACAGTAATATAGTCACTATGTCATTCAGTCACCTGAACAAGTATGGGAGTAACGGAGCGAGGGTGTTTCGGAGACCTGGAGAAACATTGACACTGAGCATAACCGTAAACACTGTAGTTATCTGATTTATCAGACAAGCCCGATGAATCGGGCGACTACAATGGAATTTGAATTTTTTTCTTCAGGTTACCTCGGTTAAACGAATCTACACGGGGCAAGCGTCTCTCCAGCGCATTGTGTTTTCAGAAGCAAGGCGACATGCCTTCAGCATGGCATGTCTTCAACGAAGTGTGTTCTCTTATATTTTCGCCACATTCTTTGCTGGTGCGTGATAGAATTCAACTGTATCGACAAAAGGTTCTTGATGGCGAGTTTCAAATTTTATCTCGGCCTGGGGAACATCCTTTTGTCTGAAGATCAAAATATCCACCGACCTCATGAGCACAAGACCAAAGAAAAAAGCTGCAAAAGCATAAACAAAACGCTTTGGGAAAAACCATATTGAACTCACGGGCCTTTCTGCCATGGGAAGCTCTTTTTTAATACGTCTAAAGGGTTCAGAAGATGGTTTAAATACAGTCGACTTCTTGATCGTAATAATCACGGCTTCTTTTTCCTGGAACTCCTTTTTACATGGATTACATTCATCGAGGTGTTCATTTATCTGAATTTCAATTTCTGGGGTAAGCTCCCCTAAAATATAATCATCGAGCAAATCGCATATTTCTTTACACTTCATTGTTTAACTCCCATTATCTCTCTTAACTTCTTTATGCCCTCATGCATCCTTGACTTAACGGTTCCAAGAGGGCAACACAGGACATCAGCGATCTCTTGATAGCTCATGTCTTCATAAAATTTCAATAAAATAACAAGCCTCTGTTTTTCGGGTAATGCATTTAACATTTTCTGAGCGTCCATTTCCATTATTAAATCATGGCTGTGATCGTGAATACATGCAACAAAATTATCTTCTGAAAAAAAAATTTCCTTTCTTTTTATTCTAAACACCCTATAGCAACCATTCGTCGCCACCCTATATAGCCAGGCTTTCAGACTACCTGTTGGCTTCAAATTTGAGTGTGCGAGTTTTGTAAAGGTCTCGACCAGAACATCCTCAGCATAATGCCAGTCACCGATCAAGCGCAGACAATAATTGAAAAGACCGTTACTGTATTTTTCATACAGGGATTCAAATGCCTTTTCATCACCCGATTTAAATAGGTTATATAATACGAACGGTTCAGAAGAACTATAATCTATAATCCCTCCTGGTATTTTTTGATGAGCTCCAGTATCTCCTCATTACCAGGTTCCTCTTTCAAACATTCAGCGAGCACTTGTATCGCTCTGGTTTTCATATCCATTCCATAATAATACTCTGCTATATCCTTTTTTACCGACAAATCTACTCCAGCATTGTTGAGCACTGCCTTAAAAGCACTGTCTGCCTTATCTTTCATACCGAGTTTAAGATATATCTTTGCATCGTTATAAGACAGAAAATAATAACTCCCGGATTTAACGAATCGCTTTGCATAATCATTTGCTTCCAGTGCTTCATCATACATCTGGAGATCTGATAAAGCGATGGATAATTCATGGGCAATACCGGCGTAATTGTTAGCCAGGCTTTGAATTGGTTTACTGAGTGATGCCAACTCCACTGAAAAAAACTTTTCATAGCTGAACTCATTGTATAATAATTCTCTTGTTTTATCAATATCAACGACTTCTTTATCGCTGATCTCATAGACCAAACCGGATAACCTGAGCGGATAACCATATTGCTCTGGGCTGTAAACAGTCGTCGCGAAAACAACGGGCCTTTTATTTTGTTCAAGAAGCATATTTATGACCTTATCTGAAATAGTCTTAGCCTTGCCTGTCTTTTTGTCATAATCGTGTTTTAGTGTTTCCAATTGACCGTCAGTCATTTCCAAAGGCAAACCCTGTTTAATAAGAAATTTCAGATATTCCTTCAGATTGGCAAGGCTGCGATTGAGAATTATAATGTCTTTCCTAACACCCATACCCTGCAAGAACCAAGATGGATATGTATCATTATCACCATTAGTGATGAGAATTGAATTAGCAGGCACGGACTTCAGCATATTCTCATTATACTCAACTAATACATCGAAGTTTATCGCATTTCGGTAATGAAGTCTTGCTTCTTTTTCCCATATCGCATTGATTTTTGAAAATGGTTCTTCTCCCTGCCATACTTTCCTAAAAAAATCAAGCCAGGCAAAGGTATTGTATAACTGCACGAAATCTTGTATTATACCATGAACGCCAGCATTCTCGAATAATTCAAAATGTCCCAGGCTGAATGGCTCTGGTTCAATAGCAGTGAGCATTGTAGAGCTTAAAGAGACTAAGCCATCTCCGTCAGTCTCCTCAGGTAAATCACCAGCATACGAGATTCTTCCTCTAATAGAAGCAAAATTCTTGCTTTCTTCTGGTTCCCCGTAGCCACCTGGCAAATTTCCACGTTCGTGCGTCCATAAGAGAGCATCTGAACCTGATATGAGCTCAACGACATTATCATCCAGGCCATCCACATAAAAAAAGCGGTATGGACTAGCACCTGCTTTGGCACTGTCGATGATAGCAAAATTCGAACCAAGAAACGGTGTCCCCACCGCAATAACCGCCGATGAGATGTCCTTATGGTATAGCAAAGTATCGACCATATAGCGATGCGCGACTAGACCACCGACACCAAAACTTACTATATCAAGACGAAATTTACCATATTGTTCATGTAATTTTTTAAGTTCATCTGCAAGGTAATATGAGTTATCCTCAATTGACTTATCCATATCATAAACATACGTCCATACTGGATATTCATATTCATTCTGTCTCAAGACATATTTGAATTTTTTTACATAGTCGCTCACATATGGATCGGTAACAAGAAGTAGGGCATTATCTACATCTGAATGGTCTTTAATACCATATTCTAAGGGTTTTTCTATGACATAATATTCTCCCCCGTGCCATAACTGGGCGCGCAAAGTCTCATTCTCGACGATCGAGTTGGCCAAAGGCACAAATCCGTTGCCTATCTTTGCACCTAATGCCATGTTCTGTTTGGTCATAGGCATAGAAAAGTGAATCGGTTTTTCGAAAACGAGTGTATCAGGTATTATTGTAAATGCTTGACCAGTCAAATTATACCCTTGTTCATAGGTTCTCTTGGATGTGCTTTTCTTTTCTATCTTCACCAGGGTCGATTCTTGAACACTATTCTCAGGTATATCAAATACCGCACCATTCAACTCCATCATGGCACCTTCATGCGTAATTATTCGTTCAACATATGGAGATGAGCAATGTAAAAAGACCAATACTACGGAAAAAAGCAGAATTTTTCTCATTATACCTCCTATAATAATAATCCAATTTCTCAATGAAAAGTTCATTTCTGGTCTCTTTAGTTTATTTGGTTTATCTAGTCTTTTTGTCTGTTTTGTTTTTTAGTTACATAATTACTTAATAACACAATGACTAATTACTTCCCTACTTTTTGGTTCAATGTAGTCGCCCGATTTATCGGGCATTGTCTGATAAATCACCTATCTGCCTCAGGCTGAGATAACAACAGTATCTTTTTATTCTCCATTACTCTTTTTCTCCGGCTCACCCGCTCTCCGTTTCATCGTTAGTATCCGCTTTTTCTCAGTCCCTGTTCATCAAACCCGAAATAGTGACCTATTTCATGAATAATAACACGGTTTATCCACTGCTTTAGTTCTTCCTCATCGCGACTTATACGTTCAATATTTTTTTTGAATAATGTGATCCTATCTGGCATTACATTGCCATACCAGTGACCTCTGTTTTTAAGAGGCACTCCCTGATATAGACCGAGCAGTGATTTGTGAACGACGGGTTCATCCTCAATTACGATATCTATATTTAGAAGTTTTTTGCGGATAAAAGCTGGTAAGGTCTTCACGACATTTTCAACGACCTGTTCAAATTCTTCGCGTTCCATGGATTATCGCTCTTGCGATGTTTAGCCCTGTGTTTTTCTTACCTATCGCCTTCAGATTCCGCCTCATCGTCGATATTTTCTCAGGATGTGATAAAAGATCCGCTATTACTGTACTCGCATTATCCAATGTAATGCGAACAGCCGCTCGATGGCCTATAAAAAATTCCTCGTTCATGTTTTCCAAACCAACGATCGAATTAGCGAGCAATAAGCAAGGACCGACTTTTGAAGCCTCAGTCGTTGTAATACCACCTGCTTTGGTAATTAAAATATCGGTCGCGGCGATGAGTTCGTAAATCCTTTCGACCATTCCGTAAGTGTTTAAATTGGATCTACCTTTCAATTGCTTTATTTTATCCATGACCTCTTTATTATCACCACATAATACTGAAAGGTCATAGTCAAAATCGACGATTCTCTTGACCAGTTCAAACCATTCACCTCCAAAAACACGACTGCCCATGACTGTTGCTGATATCCTGTTTTTCGAAAGTTTGAAACGTTTTCGGGCTGCATTTTCATCGATATTCTTATCGAGTTCAATAGCAACCGGTATGCCAAACGGGAAAACTTGTTTTTTCTCAGCACCATAAGATACGATCTGATCGATCAGCGATTCATGGGGTATAAAATACTGATCCATCTCTTTATTTACCCAGTGCGGGTGTACGTAATAATCTGTTATGACGATCCCCATTCTATAGTTGTAATCTCTTTTGTAAAGGGCTGCGAAATATCCAGGAGAAAAGTGTGTGCTCAGTATGTAGTCAGGCTTATACTGTTCGAGTAAATCCCTGAACCGATAAGCTAATATCTTGTGTGCACGATACAAAAAAGTTGATGCTCCACTGCCTACGCCTAAGCCTCCGTAAAGGAATCTTAATAAACCCCGCGCTTTTTTCTGTCCGAAATCATATATCTTCTTGTATGAATAGCCATACATCGGCCAGACCCATTTGAAACAATCTTCAGACCTTACATCAATATCTGGAGCTGCTTTGTGCAATCCTTGTTCAATGGCTTTTGCCGCCTTAAGATGCCCGGCGCCTATCGGTACGGCAAGAATAAGAATTTTCATGCATGAATTATACATATTTATCTTGACAATACAAGAGTAATATATATAATAAATAGGGAGAATAAATATGACAAAGACTCTGATGTTTATGATTATCATCGTGCTTGCCTGTCTCAGTTGTGCTGATACCGATGAAGCATTTCTGTCCCATGTTTACGGTTGGGCTTACACAAAGAGCGACTCAACCGGTATTAATGATCTCACGATAAGAATAAGAGATATAAATGCATATGACCTCAGCCAACTGCGTGAGCGTACTATTATTACGGAAACCATGGATTCTCTCGATGGATATTTTGAATTAGACAGCGTTTGTTACGGCACGACGAGTATTCAAGGCATTGGATATGTTATAATATTCATAGATAGTGTCGACAACCCAAACTGGCCTGACACTAATTGGTTCCCTGATATCCGGGGGCCTGTCGATACTGTTATATTCTACCTGGAGGATTAAAAAATGAAAATATCATCACGTTTCCGATATGGACTAAGACTACTTGTTGATTTAGCAATGAACTACGAAAAAGGACCAGTCCTGCTTAAAAATATCGCAGAATGTGAAAGAATCTCCAAAAAATATCTTGAACAAATTGTTATTTCTCTGAGGACTGCTGGGATCCTAGGTGCAACGAGAGGGTCAAAAGGCGGCTACTATCTTACAAAATCCCCGGAGAAAATAAAGCTTGTTGATATCTACCGGTTGCTTGAAGGACCTTTTTCTCCAGTAGAATGTATTGATAATCCAAAAACCTGTGTTCTTGTGAGGACTTGTCCAACAAGACAGCTCTGGGATGACCTATCTAAATCTATTGAAGGTACATTCAAAAACATTACTCTTGCAGATTTTATGAAGAAATAGATACTCTGTTCTTCAACTCGCTTAAAACATAGACGTTATTTGGTCCTTGACACACAATTATATATATATATAATTATATCATTATGTGGTTGAACACATCGATCCTTGGAGGTAAGAAGTGAGGCTTGAGATTCGCAGGCTCGGTCGAGTCTGCAGTACCAGCTATAACTTCTTACTCCATCCACATCAACTAAAAGACCTATATAAAAGACGAAGTTTAATACTGCAGGGGGCTAAAAAGTGATTGGCCTCAGTCCGAGACCGGTCGGGTCTCGCAAAAAAAACCACCGTGTAAATCATAATTCTGCCATTCTCGCTAAAATCTTCAAAAAAATCAATAAAACAAAATCAGCCGTGAGGCAAAAAAATCACTGCGCTGCCCTGCACCGTAAGATGAAATCATACGGGGTAATCGACTCTTACGTAGTAAGAGCAAGGAGGACAAATAATGAGCAATTCATGGGATGATATCGTTGGAAAAAACGAGTACAATAAAAACTATAAGAGGATCGAAGAGCTCGCGATTTCGCACGGCTACAAGATCAATCCTGATAATGAACGTGTTAAGAAGGTAGTCGGACTGATGACTATAAATTTTAACGAATTCGGCAAATATTACTGCCCATGCAAACAAAGCCATCCACTTGATCCAAATAAAGATGTTTTATGTCCCTGTTCCCAGATCAAAGATGAAGTGACCAGAGACGGTCACTGTTTTTGTAAACTATTCTTTCGGAAATGATACAATGTTCTCACTGTTATGTAAAGGAAACAACGATGCGATATCGCTGCACGTCAAGTAACTTGTCGAATTTATATAACAATCGACGTTCTCGAAAAAATAGCAAGGAGGTTATATGAAACAGCTTTTTGCACTGTGTTTTACTGTAATGATATTAATATCCTGTGGAGAACAAAAGATGCAGGTTCTCAAGGTTGGCTATGTTCACCATGACCACCAATCAGCCCTGTATATTGCAGCTTTGGAACCGGAAAAGACAAAGGCCGATGCAAATGTATGGCTGCAGGAGGTTGAATATAAAAAGCACTATGAACTCATGAAAAAAGGAAAAAAGATCGCTGATATCGAACTTTATCAATCGGGCGGCGGCTCAAAAATGCCTACCCTTATGGCACAAGGACACTTTGAAGTAGGTTTCGGTGGTGTTGCTGCAGTAGCATTTTTCACAGACAAAGGCTCACCCATAAAGATCATCGCGCCGCTGCATACCAAAGGTGATATGCTTGTTCTTCAACCAGATAACCCGGTCAACACCTGGGATGAATTTGTCAAGTGGGTTAAAAAGGAAAAAAAGCAAATAAGGATCGGCTTTAAAAATCCCGTAGCGGTTGCAAAGTTAGTATTTGAAAGAGCACTAAAGGAAGAAGGTATTACCTATACGAGCGACAAATCAGAAAGGGATAAGGATATCCTTATGATATTGTTAAAAGGAGAAGAAAACCTCGTTCCAGGTCTTCAAAACAAAATAATTGATGGCTACGTATCGAATAATCCCTGGTGTGCGATTGCGGAAAGTAAGGGTGTCGGCAAATGTGTCGCTGAACTCCATGCTTTACCGCCTGGTATTTGGAAAGACCATCCCTGCTGCTGTATTGCAGCTAGCGATTCAGCAATGGCCAACAAGGGAAATGTCATTAAGGAATTTCTCAAAGTAATAATCCTGGCAACACAATATGCAAACGAAGACCCTGAACTCCATGCAAAGATCGCTTCAAAATGGCTCGGCACGACAAAAGAAGTGGAAATGGTATCTCTCGCTACTTCAGGATTCACCACACACCCGAATGACTACTGGAAACAGACTATGCAGGTCTGGATCGACGAAATGAACGGTCTTGGTCAGCTTAAAGGGAGTCTCAAAGATAAAAAAGGTGAAGAAGTCGAGAAAATTCTTTATGATTTTAGCGCACTCGACAAGGCTGCCAAAGAACTGAAACTGGAGAACTGGTATTAAGTTCGTCAAAACCCTTGTACTTGGTTTAGTATTACCGATCATTATCATCATCGTTTGGGAATATTTTGCCGTACAAGCCAATAACCCTGCGTTATTGCCGAGGGTTGGTGCGGTGCTCGATCGTCTCCTGCATCCGTTCACCAATCTTCTCGACACAGGCAATTTTATACACCACATAATCGTAAGCGCCTCAAGGGTAGTGCTCGGATTTATTCTTGCGGCACTAGTCGGGATCCCACTCGGGCTTTTGGTCGGCAGATACCTCCTTTTCCATAGGTTATTCAGTCCGATCATAGAAATATTAAGACCTCTATGCCCTATCGCCTGGATCCCTTTTGCTATGGCAATCTTTAAAACCTACACTATTGCGGATATATTCGGCGCACACTATTCCACGAGTATATTCGGGCACATACAACTCGGAATGCTGTACGTCATTTTCTACGGTGGATTCTTCCCGATTTTTTTGAACACTGTGCACGGCGTTAAATCAATAAAACATATCTACATTGAATCCGCATTACTGCTCGGCGCCGACCAAAAAAGGCTGTTTCGAAAAGTGATATTCCCATCCTCGCTGCCGGCAATCCTCACCGGCTTGAAAGTAGGACTTGGTATATCGTGGATGGTTATTATCGCTGCAGAAATGTTACCGGGCAGCGACGCAGGTATAGGATATCTGATCATGTTCTCGTATGAACTTGCCGAGATGGATATTCTCATAGCCAGCATGATCCTAATCGGCGCTATCGGTGCCCTCCTGAGTTATGCTGTCAAGCTTATCACTGACCAAACCTCAGTATGGCAGGCAAAGGAGCGATGATGTCATTTCTTAGAGTTGACGGTGTCAAAAAAGTATACCACGGAGAAAGAAAAGAAGAAGTCATCGCCCTTGCCGACATGTCTTTTGACTGCAAAGATCAGGAATTCCTTTGCATACTTGGACCTACTGGCTGCGGCAAGACAACACTATTAAGGTTGATCGCTGGACTGGAGAAAACGACTTCTGGCAGAGTAATCCTCGATAACAAAACGGTTGATGGACTAAGCAGTGAAACAACCCTCGTGTTCCAGCAATATTCTCTTTTCCCATGGACAAATGTATTGAACAATGTTTCTTTTAGTCTGGAAATGAAGGATATCGCGCGGAAAGTACGTTATGAAAAAGCCAAACACTACATTGACCTTGTTGGTCTTACCGGTTTTGAAAAAGCCTATCCATATGAACTCTCGGGAGGCATGCAGCAAAGAGTTGCCATAGCAAGAGCCCTTGCTCATGATCCAAGATTATTACTACTCGATGAACCCTTTGGGGCGCTTGATGAAAGAACACGCCACCGTCTTCAAGAAGAACTGCTGTCGATATGGCAGGAAGAAAAGAAAACCGTGATCTTTGTCACGCATAATATCGATGAAGCTATATTCCTTGCCAGTCGAATCCTCATTATGCGTGATAGACCGGGACGTATTGACAATGATATCAAAATTGATCTACCAAGACCGCGAGATCGTCGTTCCAAGGATTTCGTAAGAATCCACATAAAAATTCGCGAAATACTGGAACAGATACTCACGGTATATAACCAAGGAGGTGAATGATAGAAAAGAGAATTAGCATAACTAATCCGACACTAAAAAAGCAAAGTAATAATTATTTTATCACCGTAATCATAAAAATATCACTGTTATCGACTCTTTCGAAGAAAGAGTAAGGAGGAAGATATGAAAAAGATGGTCTGCTTGATATTTACAATCCTTTTATTGACAAATATCGCTGGCGCCGGGCCACTGATCTGGCGGAGTGCCAAGACAATCCCTGGAGGTAGTGCGATTTTCCAGATGAATCTTAGCTACTGCGAAATAGCACGATCATGGTCCTGGCCAAATGAAGAGTGGAGTGATCTTTCCGATGCAAACAAAACAACTGTCATAGGCGCGCACTTTATGTTTGGCTATGCACCGATACCTAAACTCGAATTACTGGCGCATATTCCACTATTGAGAAAAGAAAAAGATACACTAAGTTCTTTCGGACTGCAGGATCTTTGGGCAAAAGTCCGTTATAATTTCATCGGTGAAAAAGCAAAACCCTATATAACCGGTGTTGTCGCCGTACGCATACCGACTGCGAGCGAGGACGCAAACCCTGGTTTAGATGACCGAACTTTGGATATTGGTGCTGGCCTCCTTTACTTCCAGCAATTCAACAATATATTGGTGCACTTGCGTACAGGATATTTTTACAACGGAAAGAACGACGCTGATATAGATGTCGGTGATGAAGTCGAGTTATTTTTTAAGCCTGAATATGTATTCAACAAAAAGGTGAAGGTCTTCTTGGGCTTCAGCTTGGTTGAGACTCTCAAGGCAAAAAATGATGCTGGAACATCGATCGATAATACCCAGAAAAGGCTTTTTACCCTTACCCCTGGTTTAGTGGCAACACCCGCTCCGGGACTGACAGTTAGACCGAAATTTATCTATCCGCTGGAAATGTTGAGTCAGGGCGGTACTAATTTCCCATGGAAAATAGGCTTTGATGTGTGGTATGTCGTAGAATTCTGATGAAACTGGGTATTTGACCAGGGGGTCGACATTAAACGACTCCCTGGTATTTTTATTTTATCAAATACTATAAATATAGCGAGCAGATCCATTCAGGCGGCCAAAAGCACTGGGTCTTAAAAAAAGGCATGAAAATTCTCGACCTGTACAGTGCAATCGGTGCACTAAACGCGACAGTTTCACTCCAGCAATCCTGATATGCTTGACATAGAATGGTTTTTTACCTATAATTCTTTATGAAAGAAACAGAAAAACAAGAGATATTACGTAATATTCCGGCTGTCGATAAGATACTGAAATGGCCGGAATTAGAAAAATACCTATTAAAATTGGAACAGAACTATATAACAGGATTAATACGTTATAAAATTGAAGAATTCAGAAACCGCATAATCGCAGGAGAGGATTATGATTTGGACTTTTTAAAAAACAGTATTTTGTGCGAATTAAAGGATTTGACTAGACCCTATTTTCGACGTGCGGTCAATGCACTCGGCATTATCCTGCATACCGGGCTCGGACGCGCACCATTTAGTCAGGGCGTCGCAGATACTCTCTACGACGCTTCGATCGGGTATTCTCAGCTTCAGATCGATGAA
>CAYQPW010000026.1:30282-34138 GCA_964419565.1 uncultured bacterium | reverse complement strand
TGGGGATCAACTCGGGCTTGGTAAGGAGGAATTCGCAGACTTTCCAGCCGATAAAACCAACGGCGCCAGTGACCAGGATGTTTATCTGTTGAGACACGGTATATTATAGCAAGAAAGGGGGGTATGTCAACGAAGACCAGGGTGTTTCGGGGTAACAGAGTATCGGAGCGTATGAGCAACAAAAAGGGGGAAATGGAGAAAAGGAAAAGATATAGTCATTATGTTACTATGTCATTAAGTCATTTATAAAGAATAAGAGCAGGAAAAAGGGGGCGATGGAGAACCGGAGATTGCTTGATTATATAATGTACTTAATTATAATCATACCAGAGAAATAAATGGCTCATACATGTAAACGATGCACAAAATGTGTTCTGCCGGAAACAACACCGCGTATTGTATTCGATGAGAATGGAGTATGTAATTTTTGCAGATCATATAAAAAATTCACGCCGCATGGCGAGAAAGCCTTATTAGATATCCTTGGTAAACGTCGATCAAAATCAAAAAAATATGACTGTATTGTTAATATCAGCGGTGGACGAGACAGTGCTTATACGTTATTAAAATTAAAGAAGGATTATAGCATGAGAGTACTTGCGGTGAATTATGAAAATCCTTTCACTTGTGATCAGGCAAAAAAGAATATCGACAATATGGTCAAAGCTCTTAAAGTTAATATCATAAGATTCGCACATAAAAGCAATATACATGAGTCCTGCTTTAAAAATAACCTCATTTCCTGGTTCAGACATCCATCTCCGGCAATGGTACCGATGATGTGTATAGGCTGCAAAATTATCTGGAAGAAAATATTAAAAATAGCAAGAACCTACGACATAAAACTTATTATCAGCGGAGGGAATCCTTATGAATATACTTCATTTAAAAAAGAACTCCTCGATGTTTCAAGTAATGAACCCCTCATGGCAACCTATTATAAATATGGAAAAGGTCTTGTCAAAAAGACATTAGCCAATACATCATATCTTTTGCCTCAATATCTACCGGTTCTTGCAAAAGGATTTCTTTTTAATAATCAATATTCTATTGGTTCTCGAATATCCGGGAGAAACATAACAACGATCGATCTCTTCCATTTTATACCGTGGAGCGAAAGTGAAATTATCTCGAGGATCACCAATGAACTTCATTGGGATTACCCGCATAAGCTCGGTTCAACCTGGCGGTTTGACTGTAAAATAGGTCACCTGAAAGATTATATGTATATGAAAACATTAGGCATGACTGAAAAAGATGATTTTTATGCGAAGGTGGTTAGAGAAAGGTTAATGACCAGAGAACAGGCATTAAAAAGATTAAATGTGGAGAACCAGATTCATATGGATATTATCGAAGAAATCCTAACTCATTCGGAATTGTCAATTGAATCTATCCCTATTTAATAACCATAGCCCAATAAATTGGGCGACTACAATGATGGTAAAGGTTCTCGACTGGGCTGGAACAGTAAGATTTTTTTCTGTCATCACGAGTCCTGAGTTCAACGAATGACGACGCGATCTATCTTTTTTAGAGATTGCCACGCTCCCTCCGGTCGTCTTCTGCCAAAGACAAAGGCGGACAGGCGCAATGACAGCAGGACTATTTGATAACGACTACCCGCTTTTTTTTATCGCCCACTATCACATGGTAGATACCCGCACTCCGAGGTTGGTAGACCAATTCCTCAGCATGCGTTTCAAAAACCTTTCTGCCGGCAATATCAAAAACCTTGATCAAACCCGGTTGCGTGAGGGTAAGTTCTATGTGCCGACCGATTGTATTTATCTTTACAATAGCAACACTGTTGCTGACATATTCTTGTATACCCTGGGTGACCGTGTTTTTCTGAATGATCCAGGTTTCTGGGTCGACGATGATATCAGTCGGTTCTTGAGCGAGGACAAATTCAAAATGCTCGACTGCCTGATCTATGTTGAGCGTAATTATCGTATCGCCGCTTGAAAAATCTACGCCTACTGGCAAAGGCATATGAAAGACTGAAGGTCCCATAGGTTGAGTTTGAGTGATGTCTAAAATCAAACGCCAGTTCGGCGACTCATAGTTCTTTACCCACATAATATCATATATTGGATAATACAGATCATACACCCACTCGTCAAAAAACCAATCATAGTCGCCGCCGAGTGTTTGATTGAGGATAAGGTTTACATCATCAGTCGAGGCATTGCCATACTCAAATGAATCGCGGTAAGCCGATAAAAAAGAAAACCAGGTTGCATCATTACCGCATAAATAACGCATCATGTGGCATACCCAGGAAGCCTTGCAATACGAGTGTCCCCAGTCAAAAATAGAATCATCAGGAGGAGCATATATCGGACGAGGAAATGAAGCTTCAGCAGAAAAGTAGGCGTTCCTACGTGAAATCATTGTATTAATGAATAGCTGATGATTAACATGGTGTTCACGGTATAAGCAATCAGAATACGTGGCAAAACCCTCGTTGAGCCAGACATTTTCCCAGCCAAAACACGTTACCATATCGCCCCACCACGAATGGGACATCTCATGAGCCATAAGATAATAATCATTACCAACAAACCCGGTGCGGTATATCGAACTCATGGTCTGGTGCTCCATGCCCGCATAGTAAAACGGGTGGAGTATGACCATGCCATAACGCTCGAATGGATAATGACCGTACAGGGAATCATAAAAAGACATCATGTCGGTGGTATGTTGAAATGCTGTAGGTGCATAAATCGTATCCTGTGGCCAAAAGTGGTATTTTATCTCGACGCTGTCACCAGCTGACGGATAATACCAGTCTGAGAATGTAGTAAAAATGCTCGATGCAAAGTGAATGAGATATGGAGAAATAGGAGAATTATGTTGCCAGTGAAAGCTTGTATATGCGCCAGCACTGTCGACACCTATCAGTTCACCGGTCGCACAGACATAAAATGGATCGGGTACTGTTATGTAGAATTCCACCCCATAGTCGGCTTTATCCCACATGCGATCATAACAAGGCATCCAACGTCTTGTACAAAAAGGACAACCGAGTGTATACGATATAGGATGAGTGCTATTGTACCAGAGATAACCCATAGACCCAGACCCGGTACCGCTGTAGCCGACCATGATATCAAAAGAATCGCCCTGATTATATACCTGCGGCAGATTAACATAAAGGGTTTCGCCATTATGATTATATGTTGCTGCTATTCCGTCTACTTTTATAGAATCAACACTCAAGCCTAAAAGATGAAGATCGATAATATTGAGGTTATCCTGGGTACTGCGCGCCGATATCGTTACTGCGCCTTCAAGATATCGTGAGGTCATAGGCAGATCTAGATCGATATAATAGTGTAATACATCGTACGAATGCGTCGATTCAGCAAGGGCAGTCTGCGGATAAAAAACTTGTTTGTTTTCAAATGAAAGGAATGATTGACTGACAAGTAAAATTATCAACAATGTCATAGGTTCTCCTTTTACCAAATTATAGAACAATGGAAGGTCGTGTCAATGGTTCATTCAAGGATCTTAAGTGTCATCATCCGGCTAGACCGGATGATCCAGAATATATTTTGGATTCCCCGATTCCTTCGACATAGATAGCTCAGGACTATAGCTAGTCGTGGAATGACTGAAAGAATATAGGTAAAGATAGGAAATTGGTTTGGGTTTGGAAGCGGGAAAGAACTAAGTCACGCTCGTGTAAAGATCTACCCCAACACATGTAGTGGCAGAGCTTGCTCTGCATAAATACCACAACGTACTGGGTACAAGGATATTTGTCGAGTAAACTCGACCACTACAAATTTCGTGCTCGATGAATCGAGTAACTACAGAAACGTAATAGAACTACCCGATAAATCGG
>CAYQPW010000026.1:0-30182 GCA_964419565.1 uncultured bacterium | reverse complement strand
GTGCTCGATGAATCGAGTAACTACAGAAACGTAATAGAACTACCCGATAAATCGGGTAACTACTTATTTTTCGCTACTAAAATAAGTTCACGCAGGATCTCAGCGACGGTCGATCCTGACGCATACGGTGATGCAGTAAGTGGATTGTATTCAACGATATCAGCTCCAACGAGCTGTTTGCCCTTGAATAATAATAGCGCCTTTATGAGCTCTTGATATGAGATCCCGCCCGGCTCAGGTGTTGATACGGCGGGCAATACACCGGGATCGAGGACATCTACATCGATCGTTAAATAAACAGGTCCTTTAATATCATCTATTATAGATAGCAGTGGTTCAAGCACATCGAACTTATAAAGATTCTTACCCAGGCTGAATTCTTCCTTAGTGCCTGAGCGAATACCAAACTGGTATATATTATCGACGCTGATCATTTCACTGACGCGCCGTATGACTGAAGCATGACACATTTTCTTTCCTCTGTATTCATCACGCAGATCACAGTGCGCATCGAATTGAATGACTGACAGATCCGAATGAATTTCTTTAAAGACTTTGATAATAGGTACGGTGATCGTATGTTCACCACCTAAAAAAATGAAGAATTTCTTTTTATTATATATTTCACGTACTTTCTTTTCGACAATTTCATCCCAGTTTTCAGCATCCAATGCGAGATCGTCGAGATCACAGATCTTATAATCATTAAGGCTCTTATCCTGGTAAGGTGAATAGTCTTCAATATTATCTGAGCAGAAGCGTATGAACTCTGGACCATACTTTGAGCCAGGAAGAAATGATGAAGTTTTGTCAAAAGGAAAGCCGGTTATAACTATTTCCGCCTCGTCAAGAGTAGAGTCGGCATAGTACAATCTCGTGTTTTTAGGATCTGTATATTTCTGTTTCAGCATAGCCAAGAGCACCGGCCATGGTTATAACCTTGATTGGACATACCTCAAAACAACGTCCGCAACCCACACACTTATCTTTGATAATGGTATGTCGTTTCCCCGGCTCACCTTCAATCGCCTTAAATAAACATACTTTTGCACACTCTCCACAGCCGTCACATTTCGAGGAAATAATCGCATAGGGTCGTGCCGGAGCACGGTCAATAAATGATTCAGTAGGGCATTTATTATAACATATACCGCAGGATACGCATTTTTTAAAGTCCATTTTAGGAAGATTACCCTCCATTTGAATCGCACCTTCATATGGACAAGATTTAACACAGAGCGTACAGCCGATACATCCTACTTTACATACATTCTTGACTACTTTGCCCTTATCAAGGGTCTTGCACGCTAAATATACCAATTGCGTCCGGGGTATAAGTTCCAGTACATGGCGCGGGCATTCTTTTACACAAATACCACACGCAGTACATTTTTCTTTATTGATGATGGGCAGACGATTCGGTCCCATTTCAATGGCATCAAATGGACAGACCGTCTCACAGTGACCGCCGCCCAGGCAGCCCCATTCACAGGCCTTATTCCCGCCAAGAAGGATATAATTACTGCGACAATCACCCGGGCCTACATACTCGAATTTTTCAACGGCATTCTCTCTACCGCCCCGGCAGCGCAAAACACAAACCATCGGTTCGGTCACTTCAACTTCGACACCCATGATTTCGCCGATTTTTCTCGTTGTTTCAGCACCACCGACCGTGCATAGATTGAGTGGCACTTCACCGGTTTTCTCAACCAGAGCATGGGCATAAGCATCGCACCCAGGAAAACCACAAGCGCCGCAATTCGCAGCTGGTAAAGCCTCACGGATCATCTGTTCTTGTTTACTGACCCGGACGACAAGTTTCTTGAATGCGATCGCCAGGATAATTCCAAATATTAGACTTAGCCCGCCAAGCCCAGCAACTGATTTTAGAATTTCGGTTAAATCCATAACATGGTATTATAGGCGGATTTTAACGGGTGTCAATAAAAAACGATGAAGGGAAGGGAAATATCATCTGATGCACTTCCTGTTGAGTACTATATATGTAGTCGTCTGATTCATCAGACACTCGATGACCCCCGCTCCTCTTCGAGGGGCGTGGATGAATCAAGTAACTACAGAAACGTGATAGAACCGCCCGATAAATCGGGCAACTACAAATTCTTTTGTTGATATGCAGCCGTTTGATTCAGCCTGATAAATCAGGCGACTACAGTCGGGAAGGAAGTTCTCGACGTTGCTCGAACAGTAACTGTGTCGAAGATTCTAGACTATGCTCGTAATAATATGCTTCCTTAGGTGTCATCGCGAGTCCTGAGTTTATCGAAGGGCGAAGCGATCTCGGTACTTTGAGATTGTCCCGATTTCTCATATTAGATATTCGTAATTAATGAAAATCGAGGATCCGCGCTTCGCTCGCAATGACACTAGTCCTATTGAATTGTTGGAGAAACATGTGTAGCTACTTCAACTTACCCAGGCCGTAGAGTATTCTTTCTTCAAATGGAGAAGAACGGATCACTGCCAGTTCATGTTTTGCCTGGTTAGCGACCTCTTCGCTCTTTCTGTTCCTCCCATACAGCGCTTCATAGGCTTTAGCTCCAGCAATCTTGCCTTCAAGCATAGCAGTAGATGCTTCTTCAATACAGGCAAGATCACCGCAGACAAAAACATTTTCTTTTGTAGTAACCATGTCTTCAGTATGATACGGTACATGACCACCAAGTTCTGGGACATAGTCAATGCGACAACCCGCATGGTATAGCAATTCGCAAAGCGGTGAAAGACCGATCGCGATCAAGATCATATCACAATCGATCGTCTTTTCCGTACCGAGCAAACATTCATATTTGCCACCGACTTCACTAATACGTGCGGCTTCGACACAATCTTTACCTTGTGCTTCGATAATCGTATGTTTTAGGATAATGGGTATAGCAGCTCTTTTTATCTTTGCTGCATGGACATAATAGCCGCCGACTTTGTCCATTATCTCGATGATCGCCGCGACTTCAACTCCAGCCTGTAACAATTGATAAGGCACGATCAAACCGATATTACCAGAACCAATTACCACTGCTCTTTTCCCGGGTACAACACCATACACATTCATCATGGTCTGTACTGCGCCAGCGCCATACACACCGGGAAGATCGGCATTATCAAAAGCAAGCATGTTCTCACTCGCACCAGTAGCAAAGATATATACCTTGGCTTTGACCGGGAATAATCTATCTTCTTTAAGAACGCCGATAATATCATCGTCATAATAGCCAACAACAGTAGCATTATTGAGTACTTTAATATTCTGCGCGTGAACTTCGCTGCTGAGGATCTCGGCGATATTTACTCCCCTGACACCACAATAATGCTCCTTAGAACCGAAAAATTTATGTGTCTGCTTGATCAATTGTCCACCTAGCACTGGATTATCATCGACTATTACGACTTTGGCGCCAAGTGATCGGGCGACAATGGCAGCTTCAAGACCAGCTGGTCCTCCGCCTATGACACAAATATCGAAGTTTGCAAATTCAGGGGTTCTGTTGTCTTGCATTTGTCCCTTGACATTTGTCATTTATTCTGTCCCTGGCCTTTTTGTCGTTTTACATTCATCCCGGCTTTTAACGGTTCCATACAGACCATGACATTGGGACGACCATCAACTTCCATTAGGCAGGAAGAGCATTTGCCAACCGCACAGAAAAATCCCCTGGGTCGATCATGCTTTTCTGAAAAACTGAGCACTTTCACACCTGCAGCGTGCAGAGCAGCTGCTATGGGAAGCCCTTCATAACCCTCTATTTCTTTGCCTTCGAAAAGGAATTTGACCTTTTTGCCACGTTTGAAATCAAGTATCGGATGTTCGTCAATGTAGCCTTTCATTTCTTCTAATCCCAAAGAAGGGTTTCTCGACTCTCATTCGCTAAACTCATGATCCCTTGAAGCATAAAGCTATTATCGTTCGAGTCTATCGAGAACCTCATTAGATATTCTGCCATTGGGATCCGCCTCAGATTGAGAGGCAATCTCCAATTGTCCGTTTCACGCTGTCTCCTGCTCTTATCATGTCCTGTAAGATACCCCTGACCGCAACCTATTTCTTAAAGTACTCAACTGCATTCTTGAAAATCTGTAATCCATCACCAATACCATCTAATGCTTCGCGGGTGTGATTAGGATGCTGCAATGAAGAAATATGCCGTTCTGGATGAGGCATTAAACCCATGATTCGCCCTGTTTTATCACTTATCCCGGCGATCCCAAGTATGGAACCGTTTGGGTTGAACGGATAACCCGCTTCATTGCCGTCTTTATCAACATATTGAAAAACAATATGGTCCTTTATTTTTTTAAGCACACTATCATCCTTGACCACGAATTTGCCTTCAGCATGAGCCACAGGAAGGGTTATTATCGAACGCATCCCTTTACTAAAAACTGATCGCTCGCTATTGACTTTGAGATGCACCCAGCGATCTTCAAAGCGCTCAGAATCGTTGCTCACCAAACTCACTGACTGTGTTTCAAAATTGCCATTAAAAGCAGGCAAGATACCGCATTTTACCAAGACCTGGAACCCATTACATATACCGATGAGTAAATTACCCTGTTCGATGAATCTTAAAAACTTATCCCGGAATTTGTATTTGATCTCATTAGCCAGGATCTTTCCTGCAGCAATATCATCACCGTAAGTGAAACCTCCAGGCAAAGCAACTATTTGATAATCAGTTAAACGAAGACGCTCCAGTTCATCAATGTATACACGTTCGCTTATCGCGCCGGCGACATCAAAAGCATAGGCTGTTTCGACGTCGCAGTTTGTCCCAGCGGCTCGAAGAACTAAAACCTTGGGTTTCACTTTATGTTATTATTTTAAAATGATAGTCTTACAGTCAGCAGCTGCTTGTATATTGCATTTGGGGAATTTACCCCGGTAATCCTTTACAATACCATCGATGAATTTATCTGTACTGCCATGGTCATGGTGGGTAAACATGACGTTCCTCACACCAGCCTCCTCAGCAAGCTTCATGACTTGACTGTAAGTTGAATGACCCCAACCCAGTCTTTTTTCGTAAATATCATCTGTGTATTGGGCATCATGTATGATGAAATTTGTACCTTTTATGAAATGTACAAATTTTTCGTAAGGTGTATTCCCGTTTTTGTCAAAGAGCTCATTATCAGTTAAAAAAGCAAAGGAGTTTTTCCCTTCTGTAAATCTCAGTCCGATCGTTTGGTTTGGGTGGTTGTTAAGAATTGTCTGAATTTCTATATTACCGATAGTCGAATTGTTTTTCAGTGTTTTATATACGATTTTCGAAGGCAGATCTGACATAATCGCAGGAAAATAAGGACGGGTCATTTGATATACCAGTGCTTTCTTAGCGCTGGTTTCTTTGGCTAAACCGTAAATATTAATAGTGGAGCTCGGTAAAAATATCGGAGTAAAAAAAGGAAATCCTTGAATATGGTCCCAATGGTAATGAGTAAAAATCATGTTTATTAAATGCTTTTTGGCTTGCATTAGATGAACACCCAATGCACGAATACCAGTCCCGGCATCAACGACGATTACATCGCCTGAATTTGATTCTATATAAAGACAGGTAGTATTACCACCGTACTTTCTTGTTTCCTTATTTGCAACGGCGATCGAACCGCGTGTTCCGTAAAACTTGATTATCATTTACGGTTTTTCCTTTGCCTTTTGAGACATCTGACAATTACCTTCAAAGAAAACACCAGCCTGGATAATAATACCTTTACATACGATATCTCCAAGCATCTGGGCACCGCTCTGGAATTCGACAATATCCTGGACAGTGATATTACCTTGAATCTTGCCGCCGATGATCGCTGAACTACAACTGACATCACCTTTGATCACAGCATCCCTTCCAATAATAAGACTGTCTTTGACCTCGACGCTGCCTTTAACTTTCCCATCAATCTTTGTCGAACCACTGACCCTAACATCACCGTTAATAACAGTATCTTTTCCCACGACACTGTCGATCTGTCCTTCTTTAGCCATCCAAGCCTCCTTTGAACTCCCAGTTGATTAACCTAAATTATATGCAAAAAACATTTTTTGTCAACTACAAATTTTAAAAATAGCGCCAACGGGATTTGAACCCGTGATCTTCGCCTTGAGAGGGCGACGTCCTAAACCAAGCTAGACGATGGCGCCGTTCGATATTATAGATATATCGCGCGAAATGTCAACGTCTAATTGAGCGAACTCGGAATGGACATTCATCGTCCTCTCTCATGCATAGGCTTTACATAGATAGATTTTTCCATATAATCTGTCCATGGATGTAACAGTCATTATCCCGGTATATAATGAAAAAAACAACATCGAAACGGTAATAGAAGTGGTAAAAAGTGTCGGTATCGCTCAAGAAATCATTGTTGTCGATGATCTCTCAGTCGATGGTACGAGAGAACTTTTAAAGAAGAAAAAAGATATAAAAACCATTTTTCATGATAGGAATATTGGCAAAGGAGCAGCTATTCGCAGCGGTTTGAAAGAAGCAACCGGTGATATTATTATTATTCAGGATGCTGATTTGGAGTATTCACCCGAGCAGTATGAGCAGCTTATCAAACCTATAAAAGAAAGGAAAACACGTGTTGTATACGGTTCAAGAATCCTGGGAAAAGGTAATTTCTTAAAAACCAGTTATTATGCAAACCGCTTCTTGACGCTCATGACAAATGTGCTTTTTTGCAGCCATATATCAGACATGGAGACTTGTTATAAGGTAATGAAAACTGAACTCATGAGAGATTTGCAGCTCATATCATCTCGTTTCGAGATCGAACCTGAAATAACCTGCAAAATCCTTAGAAAAAGGGAGAAAATAGTTGAAATACCGATCGCTTACACGGGACGTAAAAAGGGAAAGAAAATAGGTTTGAAAGACGGTATTCAGGCAATATGGAACCTGATTAAATGGAAATTCAAAAAATGAAGGTACTTTTTGTCGCGACGGCTTATAAAAGGCATAATAACGACATCATCACACCGTGGATGGTTCAGCTCATTCAGCGCCTGCGCTTGGAAGGGATCGATGTCTCGGTCTTTACATCATCATACAAAGGTCTTGGGAATCAGGTTATCGATCGTGTTCCGGTGTACCGTTTTCGATACTTTTTCCGCAAATATGAACGACTGACCCATGAGCAAACTGCGGTCGATAGATTTGGCCAGGGTTTGTACAATGTTTTCCTGAGTTTTCTTTACGTTATTTTCGGTACGATCGCGATGGTACGTCTGGTCCGGATCAAACGCTTCGATGTCATTCACGTAAACTGGCCTTTCCCACATATCATTTTTGGCCTGGTCGGCAAGGCTTTCAGTCGCGCGCGGGTATTCTCGACTTTTTATGGCCTGGAGATTCGCTGGTTAAAAAAGAAATTTCCCTTTTTGATCAAACCTTTCGCTATGCTGATCAACAGTTCCGATGTCATTACCGCTATTTCCAATCACACTGCCGGAGAATTAGTACAAATCGTCAATAAAAAGATCAATATCATACCATTTAGTATTTCGATCAACGAAAAGAGAATTATATCTGTAGACCATAAAGAGATCGTTTTTGTCGGCAGGCATGTGGAACGTAAAGGCGTGAACATACTCATTGAAGCCTTTAATCTTGTTCATAAAGCTATCCCCCATAACCTTATTATCGTAGGTGACGGACCAGAAAGAAAGATCTGGGAAAATTTGGTTAACCGCTATAAACTCGGTGATCGTGTCAAATTCACCGGGTGGATATCTGATGATGAATTGACCGAACAGTACCGGCGCTGTAGTTTTTTTGTCCTCCCCGCGATCTATGATAAACACGGCGACACCGAAGGTCTGGGCGTAGTAATGATCGAAGCCATGTCTTTTGCTAAACCGGTGATCGCTTCAAAAGCTGGTGGTATCACTGATGTTGTAGAACATGGAGTGAATGGTTTGCTAGTGCCGCCGGGTGACGTTTCAGCCCTTGCAGATGCGTTACGTACATTGGCAACCGATACGAAATTAAGCAGAAAACTGGGTCAAAGGGCTAAAAAGTCCATTGACGAAAGATTCAATTGGGATAAAATTGTAAAAAGGTTGATTTCTTTATATGCCACAGGAGAGAAATAAATGAATGGTTCAAATATGAAACGCACAATTGAAGCGTTACTAATAGCGACTGATGCACCATTAACTCTGAAAAGAATGATCGAGATCACTGAACTGCCAAAGGAGGATATTGTCCGCTTTGTTGAAGAGTTGAATCAAGAATACCAGGGATCAAATCGGGCTTTTGAAATCAAAGCCATCGCCGGGGGGTATCAAATATACACTCTCCCAGAATTCGCGCTATGGGTCGGCGCACTGCACGATCGTAAGAGTAAATTATCAAAAGCCGCGCTTGAAACCCTGGCCATAGTCGCGTATCACCAGCCTATTACCAGGGCTGAACTTGAAAAAGTACGGGGTGTCGATTCAACCTATATGCTCGATGCGCTGCTTCAGAAAAACCTCATTAAAACATGCGGTAGATTGTCCGTACCAGGACGGCCTATTCGCTACGGCACAACTAATGAATTTTTAAGATATTTCGGTATAAAAGACCTGGATGACCTACCCCGGGAAGAGGATTTTGGTGAAGCTATAACAGCTGGTTTTGAAGACACGAGTGGTGAACTCGCTGGAGAAGAGAAGGAAGGAGAGCCTGCTGACCCTAGCCAGGAACAAGATCATTTAGAAGAAGAACAGGTTGAAGACGATATGGCTGAAGACGAAGGTAATGAATTGTTCACTGTATGATATCAGTCAAAAAAGAAATTAGTGAATTACTTAAAAACTATGGTACGAGAATAGTTGGTTTTTGCACGATTCCAGAGAATGCTGAATTATTGGAGATCAATGAAAAACTGCCAAGAGCGGTTGTTTTTGGATTTCCTTTATCAAAAGCAGTGTTAGAGACGATAAAAGATCGACCAACGCTCATTTATAAGCACCATTATAAAACGATAAACTGGATATTAGACCAGACTGCTTATCACTGTGCGCGCTATATAGAAAATATGGGTAAAAAAGCGATCCCGATCCCGGCATCACAACTTATAAACTGGGAGACTCATAAGGGACATATTTCTCATCGGACTTTAGCACAAGAAGCTGGCCTCGGATACATCGGGAGAAGTGGTCTGCTCATACATCCGGATTTTGGTGCACAGGTAAGGTATGTATCGATATTAACAGACCTTGAATTTGAGCCGGACGAGAAAATAGAAGGAGATTGCGGTGCCTGCCAGAAGTGCATGAGCGCATGCCCGGCACAGGCGATAACTGAAAAAGGCGTTGATATTAAACGGTGTTATGAAAAGCTCTGTGAGTTCGCCAGTATCAGGGGCATAGGTCAGCATATCTGCGGTGTTTGTGTTAAGGTTTGCGATGGCCGAAATTAAACAACCCCAGAAGGTTTTAGTAATCACCGGGTTGATCTATAAAAACGATTTTCACATTACCGAGCTGCTCGATATATTGCGTAACGAATTAGGAGATATTTCTCTAACATCCGAGGTTATTCCATTTACTCATACTGTTTACTATAGAAAAGAAATGGGTGATAACCTTTTACGTCAGTGGTTTGCCTTTGGCGATCTTATAGTTCCAGATGCCCTTACTGAATTAAAGCACCGTTCGAATGAAATAGAACTAAGATTCCTCGGCGAGAAAGGCGGGAGACTTGTTAATATTGATCCCGGACTTATAACGATGAGCAGTTTGATACTTGCTTCAACGAAGAATTATTCACACCGCATATATATCGGAAAAGGGATTTATGCTGAGGTGACGCTTATTTACAAACACCAGAAATTTACTTCATTGGAATGGACTTATCCCGATTATCAAGAGATAAAAGCTCTGGATTTTTTTCAAAAAGCAAGAGATACCCTAAAAGAAAGATTGAAAAATCACTCTGGGAGTGTCGATGCTTAACAACAGGAGTTATGATGTTTGATCTATCAGTAGAAGGACACTTTTCAGCAGCTCATCAGGTCAAAGGATACCCGGGTGATTGTGCTAGTATACACGGTCATACCTACCGGGTAAAAGTAGTACTAATGACTGAGAAATTGGATAATATAGGCATGGCGATCGATTTCAGACATGTTAAAACTATTCTTGAGCAGATACTCGCTGAACTTGACCACAAAAATCTAAATGACCTTACTTATTTCAATGAACATAATGCTACCGCAGAATTTGTAGCCATGTATATTTTCAATGAAATGAAAAAGAAAACAAGTATGGTAAAATCAGTAACGGTATGGGAAGGACAAAATAATTCAGTATCATACTATGAAACTTAAGAGCATTATACTCCTCTCTGGTGGTCTTGACTCTACAGTCAGCGCGGTGATCGCTAAACATAAGACTGATCCGCTATTTGCCTTGACCATTGATTACGGACAACGTGCGGCAAAAATGGAAATAGCCGCATCAAAAAAGATCTGCCGCGTATTAAAAATAAAACATAAATCAATTAAACTCCCCATATTTAAGGAATTCAAAAATCTGGCTTTGCTGCAATCTAATAAAAATATCAGTGCTAAGAAGTTCAGTAGATTGAAAGACGTATGGATCCCGAACCGGAATGGTCTATTTATTAATATCGCCGCGTGTCTTGCTGAGTATTATCATGCTGATATTATTGTAACCGGTTTTAATCAAGAAGAAGCGGCTGAGTTCCCGGACAATAAACCGCAATTCATGGCCGCGATCAACCACGCATTGATGTTCAGCACACTTACTAAGGTCAAAGTTACAAGTTATGTCGCCGATTATACAAAAAAACAGATCTATAAGATCGGCTTAAAATATAATGCGCCTTTAAAATATGTTTATTCATGTTATCTTGGAAAAAAAGAAATGTGTGGAAAATGCGGTTCATGTAAAAAACTGCTTAAAGCCCTTGAATAAATTTGCTGTGGTAACAATAAAGTATATCGCATTATGGTGTTTAATCTTGGCATTATCGGTTTTGTTTTTTAATCTTAATAGAACAAAATACTATGGGGTGCAACGAGTCCTCTCGTTGCAGAATTATGAACAACAATAACGCTAAATACACAATCTACAAACACAACCCACCCCATCTCTTCTTACCAAATGCTACATACATGATAACTGCATCCACCCATAAAAGGAAAAGACTCCTTTATAATCATAATCTAAAGTCACTTTTATTAAATTCTATTATTAAATACTTCTCGAAATATTCATGGCAGATCAAAGCGTATGTGATATTAGAAAATCATTACCATATACTAACACTCGCTCCAGAGAATAATGATTCTATGTCAAAGAATATAAATAACCTAAACAAAAAACCGGGAACGAAAATCTGGTGGAATTACTGGGATACATGTTTGACTTATGAAAATTCATACTACGCACGATTGAATTATATTCATTTTAATCCAGTAAAACATGGATATGTAGATAACGCGAAGAAATGGGAATTTAGTAGCTATAAGGAATTCTATAAATTTGATTATACTAACGCAAAAAGGATAGAAAAAGAATTTCCATTTGATAGAGTAAAGGTGTATGATGATTTTTAAAGGGATAAAGAAATACCCAAGAAAAGACGCAACGAGAGACTCGTTGCAGTCCAAAAAACTGAAAAACCCCACGAGTAACTCGCTGCAATCCAAAAAACTGAAAAATACCGTGAGAGATGTGTTGAACCCAAAAGTTATTATTCGAAAAAAACGCGATGGTAAAAAGTTAAACGAACAGGAAATAGAATATTTCATTTCTGAATATACAAAATATAATATCCCGGATTATCAAATGGCCGCTTTTTTAATGGCCATTTATTTTCAAGGCTTAGATTTTTATGAGACATCTTGCTTGATGAAGGCCATGATGCACTCTGGCAAAGTTCTCAATCTCAGAGAAATTAAAAAACCGATCATTGATAAGCACTCTACCGGTGGGGTCGGTGACAAAGTCTCATTGATCCTGGCACCTTTAATGGCATCATGCGGTATCTGTGTACCTATGATATCAGGTCGAGGCCTGGGACATACTGGCGGTACGCTCGACAAATTAGAATCAATCCCCGGATTTCGCACAAACTTAACTCTTAAAGCATTCAAGCGCCAATTAAGCCACCTCGGTGTTGCCCTGATCGGCCAAACCCGGGAAATCGCGCCGGCTGATAAAAAAATCTATGCCTTGCGTGATGTCACCGCAACGGTCGATTCCATACCACTTATTGCCGCAAGCATCATGTCAAAAAAGCTCGCCGAAGACCTGAACGGTCTTGTTCTTGATATAAAATTTGGGAGCGGTGCCTTTATGACTGATTATGACAAAGCGAAGAAACTCGCGCGCACTATGATCCAGATCGGCAAACGAGCCGGGGTAAAAGTCACCGCAGTGCTCACTGATATGAATAATCCTTTGGGAGAATATGTCGGTAATTCTCTGGAAGTCATGGAAACGATCGAGGCGTTAAAAGGTAGAGGATCAAAAGATCTTATGGAAGTAACTTATGCACTCGGTAGAGAAATGCTCAAGCTCGCAAAGGTAAAAGGAGGGGAAACCCTGCTTAAAAAGAATATAGCTACCCGTGCTGCTTTGGATTGTTTCAAAAAGATGGTATGTGTCCAGAATGGAGATATTCTTATTTTTAATGACTATAAACGTCTGCCCATAGCCAAACATAAATACCGAGTCCTCGCAAAAAAATCCGGTTATGTGCATAAAATCGACAATTATCAAATTGGTATGTTGCTAGTGACATTGGGCGGCGGGAGAATCAAAATGGAGGATAAAATCGACCCTTCATGCGGATTTAAAATCCATAAAAAAATCGGGAACAAAGTAAAAAAAGGAGATCGCCTGGTAGAAATTTTCTGCGATGATCCTGTTAAGGCACGCTCAATCAGTAAAAAAATGCACGATGTCTTTACGATCCGAGCACATGCTTGTAATCGAATGCAGATGATCTGTGATATATTGCATTGAATAATAGATACAAAATCGCAATACCTATATACTTATAGTAAATACCCTTGACTATACTGCAATATCTATTATAATGATATAGATGATTAAGTCTTATTGAGGTACATGAATTGAAAAATCTTTTGTTCATAATTATATCACTCGGTATCTACTCGACTGCTCATGCTGAATGGGAGGCAATCGGCCCTTTTGGGGGATATCTTAGAGCTCTGGCTTTGGATCCCTCGAATAATAATACACTTTACTGCGCTTCATCCTCATCAAATGCAAGAATTTTCAAATCAACTGATTCGGGCACAACCTGGGATTATTGCAGCAGAATACCGAATTATATCTATTGTCTTGATGTCGACCCCAGTAATCCAGCTGCTCTTTATGCTGGCAGCTTTGGCGCGATCTACAGATCGACCGATGCCGGTTCTACATGGTTAGAATGCAACATATCTGGACTTGATATCTGTGGTATCAGAGTACATCCTGATTCATCATCGACAATATATGCCGCGGGTGGAGAGTTTATTAGCGGTCTTTATGTCATGACCTTTTTTAAAAGCACTAATAGCGGTGTCGACTGGACGAGTCTACCTCTGAACTCATACAGCGGATTTTCCTATTCCCTCGCCCTCGATCCTCTCGACCCTTTGACAATCTATGTTGGCGGCTATTATTATGATACAACGACTGTCCCTTGTGTCTTTAAATCTACTGACGGCGGCAATAGTTTCTTTGAAAGCTCAACCGGGCTGCCGACGGTTTCACAGCGCGTGTATTCGCTGGGTATACACCCGACCAATCCTGACATTTTATACGCGGGCACTTATTATGATGGGATTTACCGCTCGACTAATGCCGGAGCTACCTGGTCACAGGCGTCTGGCAGCGCCTGGTTTTTCTCAACTATAGCAACGACCACGGCTAATCCGGATTTTGCCTATGCCGGTGCCGATACGGTTATATACAAAACGACTGATGCCGGGAACTCATGGTATAGTATTGGTTCAGGCTATGGGGGCGGTCGCCGATTATTTCGCAGTATAATAGCACACCCTTTAAATGATTCAATCGTCTACACCACGGACTATTCTGGATTCTTTAAGTCATGCAATGGCGGTGCAACCTGGATTTCATCTAATTACTGTATTAATATCGCGTCGATAACCTGCTTTGCTGTTGCACCATCGATGTCATCAATAATATATATATATGTTGAGGGCTATGGTGTATACAAAACAGTAAATAGCGGTCTTTCTTGGACGAAAATGCCGAGTCCTTTTGCATGCAGACTCGGTGCTTTAGGTGTGCACATATTAAATCCAGACATCGTATATGCTCTGGAAGGCGATGGGTGAGGGTATGCAAGGCTCCTAAAGAGCACAGACGGCGGGTCTGTCTGGTCACTTCTCGATGCATATCATATGGCTGATGGAAGCGTGCTGACCGCTGATCCGATAAATGATTCGGTATACTGGACTGGCGGTAAGTATGGCTATATGAGTGTTTGCAAAACAACAGACAATGGAATATTTTGGGAAAGATACAACATAAGTGAACCGCTCGAAGGGTGGGCATATGACCTGGCGATCGACCCGATAGACCCCGATATTATCTATGTCGGTGGTATCCCTGACCTTTATAAAACAATTGATGGCGGAAGAACCTGGGCAGTTTCATCCACGGGCCTCGATGGATATGCACACGATATTGAAATAAGCCCTCAAAATACCGACATTATTTTTACCGGAACGCCGAGTGGTGTTTACAAAACAACAGATGCAGCGATGATGTGGCAGTACAAAGGTCTCAGCGACGTAAATGCCTTGGTAGTGAACCCGCTGGCAATGGATACTATCTATGCAGGAACCATGGCTGGTGTTTTTCATAGCAGAGATCAAGGAAATACCTGGCATGCGATGGGTCTAGGAGATGAGCATATTACTGAAATGAAAATAGACCCGGATAAATATCTTTTTGCCGGGACTGAAGGAGCTGGTATGTTTCGCTGGAACATGAATGTCAGCATAGCAGAAAACCCTGACGATGAACAAAGCCAGGGATCGATGTATTATGCTGCACCAAACCCGGCAAAAGGCAGAACTACGGTTCATTATCAGGTGATAAATACCTCTGTGGTCAGTCTATGTGTTTATGATATACAGGGACGACTCGTTAAAAAGCTCGTCCATGATCAACAGAACCCGGGTATCTATGCAGTGTCCTGGCATGGTGTAGATGATAATAAAATACCTGTTTCAGCAGGAGTATATTTTTACAGGCTAACCATCGACAAAACGCAGTTCATTCAAAAAGTCATTCTACTTAAATAAATCAATCCCAGCGGATTATACCGAGCTGTTCAGCTTTACCGAACTTCATTAGATAGGCATCTGAACCTTTCTCTGTTTTGCTCTCAATAGCGATGCAGAATCCTGTGAAAGCAGTCGGCCGATTGATCGCACCCAGTGTCGCGTATCTTGTAAACCAGGAAATAAATCCTCTTGTACTGTGTTTGAGAACCAACACATCATCACCGACCGACCCGGCTATATAGAAATTTAACCGGTCAGTACTACATGAAGTATAAATAAGATGAGGGCTGCATAAAAATGGTTCAGCTGGCTCGTTTTTCCTGCCTTTAAATGTCTTGGTCCACATTTGCTCACCGTTCTGGTCATATTTAACTGTAAGCACCTCTTCTATGCCCGCTTCATTCACACTGCTCCCGACAGCAAATACGAATAGAGATTCTGGCGTTGATTCTTCCAAAATGAGCGCATGTGCAATATCGTCCTGATGGGTTGCTCCATCAAAATCCTTTTCAAGAAAAAGACTATCATTTTGGTCGTATATTAAAAGCACATAATCCTTACCCGTTTCATTGTTATTTGTCGTTCCAAGAATATAGACATTGCCGTTTTTATCTGTTTGAATATCAGCGATGGAATTTGTGTTCCCGAAAGTTTCATGTTCGATAAGATCGACAAATCTCCCAAGACTATCGTATTTTATGTAGAATAAATCATTGGTATTTTTATGAACCCCGGCAATAAGGGATTGACCGTTATTGCCAACACAAAAAAGCAGCGTATCAAATTTAAGATTTCGTTTCTGGTATTTATTCAACCAGGCCAGATCGCCTGAGGATCGATATTTTGCTATGAAAATCTCCCTGGAATCTCTTCCTACTTCAGTCCAGCCAGCGACATAAAGGTTATTCAAATAATCATTGATCAATACACCGGTTAAATTACTATGCGACCTCTGCACGATCTTGTCCCACTGCAGATTACCTAAACTATCATATTCTATCAAAACGAGAGCATTAAAACCTTTTGTGTCTGTGGTCTGAGTCAGGACGAATATTTCAGGCTGGCGATCGACGAGATCTGCGAAGAAAGCGCGTATTGTATAACCCCTTGCTGATTCAAAGTCTTGTGATCTATATATTGTATGCCATAAAAGCTCACCCTCTTCACTGTATTTCGCAGTAATGCACACCGGCTCTTTATCAGACATCCAATAGGCTCCAGTAATATAATTGTCTGTTTTTAATGAAGAAATATCGTTAATCCGGTAATTACCCGGACCGGCTGGTTCACATTTTACCACCCACTTTGTTTCCATATCACTACATTTAACAAAGAAAATGATTGATAGGATCATGAATACAAGGTTCTTCATATAATTATTATAATAATAGTCAATATCGTGTCAAGGACTTGAACGGAAAAATTTCTTAACAAAGATATTTTTTCTTCTACATTTATGTGCAGGAATCAGGTTTGATATAGTGGCTTTGAATGGGGGGCTTTGTTTTTATTCAGCCCATTCTTTTAGAGCTTCTTTAATCTTTTCTTCGATTTTAATCGCAATCTCTTCCCATTCTTTTTCTTTCTCTTCTTTATCTGTTTCGTCTAACCATGCTTTTATACCCTTTCGAACTCTTTCTTCAATACGGTCTCCAAACTTATCCCAGTCTTTCTTTTTCAAACGGTATTGTCTTCTCGTATGTCTGAACATACCGCCCAGCGATATCATCAGGCCTATTAAAAACCCTAGATTATATGACCAGCCAGTATTACTCACTTCATAGATGCCGACTTCACGGGTAAACAGACTGATAACAAAAGTTATCACAATGATCAGACCATGCCATATCCCAGCCCAGAATCCTGCATCATGCCCCGGGTTGATCTCCTGGTCCCATCGTTCATTACCTGGAGCACAGCTGAGGACAATGAAGGCGAGTATGATTACTAAGGCGAATAATAGATATCCTTTTTTTGTGAACATACATCCTCCTTATTGATGTTTTATAAGTATAGGGATAGATATCACGATAGTCAATATACAAATTTTGTTGACCGGTGTCCAAAATATAAACCCAGAAGATCTGGTTTCAGGGTATCAGTTTTTAGAAACAGCTCTCATTTCTCCTCTCCCTTGACTTGCCGATAAATTCGATTAAGATATAGGCAAGGAGGAATATGGCAAAGGACGAAAAAGAAAAAGTATTGAATGTAGCCATCACACAGATTGAAAAACAATTCGGAAAAGGATCAATTATGCGTCTTGGCGATAAAGGAGCAAAAGTCGATGTTGATGTGATCCCAACAGGATCGATCAGTCTTGACTATGCCCTTGGCATCGGCGGCTTTCCACGCGGTCGGGTCGTCGAGATCTTTGGCCCGGAAGCAGGAGGCAAAACAACACTCGCCTTAGAAGCTATTGCTCAAGCTCAAAAAATGGGGGGTACCGCAATATTTATCGATGTCGAACATGCCTTTGATCCTAATTATGCCCAAAATTTAGGCGTTGGTTTAGCTGATCTGCTGATCTCGCAGCCAGATACTGGCGAGCAGGCTCTCGAGATCACAGAAATACTGACCCGCTCGGGTGGCGTAGATATTATTGTTTTGGATTCTGTCGCCGCACTAGCTCCAAAAGCAGAGATCGCTGGAGAAATGGGTGAACTGCAAGTAGGGTTGATCGCTCGTCTTATGTCTCAAGCGTTACGCAAGCTTACCGGCGTTATCAGCAAATCGAATACCTGTGCAGTATTTATCAACCAGATACGCCATAAGATCGGCGTGATCTATGGTTCTCCAGAGACGACTCCTGGCGGCATGGCTTTAAAATTCCATTCATCAATCCGATGTGACATCAGGAGGATCGCTACCATTAAAAAAGGTGATGCCGTGATCGGCTCAAGAACAAGGGTCAAAATAGTGAAGAACAAACTCGCACCACCCTTTAAGAAAGCGGAATTCGATATTATTTACGGCGAAGGAATATCTAAGTACGGGGAATTGGTCGATCTTGGTGTCGACCTCAAAATAATCCAAAAATCTGGCTCCTGGTATTCTTATGGCGAAGAGCGAATAGGACAAGGACGGGATGCAGTTATGGAATTGCTGCAAGATAATACTGATATCGCGCAGAAGATTGAACAGAAAATACGCGCCGAGATGAATCCCTCAAAGAAAAATAATAGTGAAGATAACCAAGATAGAGACTCAAAAAAAGAATAGCGATCGTTGTTCGATTTTTATCGACGGTAAATTCAAGTTTGGTTTGACCAAAGAACTTGTTATCACATATGGGCTATATGAAGGCATTGAAATCACCGACCACCAAATCAATGAGATTCTGCATCAAGCGGAAAAAAACAAGATCATGAATCGGGCTCTCAAGATACTCTATTATCGCCAGAGGTCAGTAAAGGAAATGCGTGACAGATTGAAGCATATCGGTTATGATGATCTGTTAATCGATGAAGTGATCGACGAGTTGATCTCGGAACGAACTTTGGATGATGAGCGTTTCGCAACGGCTTTTGTAAATGATCATACCAGTATAAAACCAAAAGGCAACCGTTTCATTATCAGCGAATTAACTAAAAAAGGAATAACCAAAGAAATAATCTTACGTCTCCTCGACAAAAGGGATGAAGAGCGATTAATAAAAGAGTATATCGAAAAGAAAGCACGTCACCTGAATATTTATGACCGGAAAGATCGGCAAAGACTATTGCGCCGCTTATTGAATCACGGGTTTACCTCGAACCTTGTTTTTGATATCATAAAAGAGATGGATATAACGAGGGCAGACCTATGAAGAGTAATAAATTACGTCAGAGCTTCCTTGATTTCTTTAAAGAAAAAGATCATACCATTGTTCCCTCGATGTCGCTCATACCGAAAGATGATCCGAGTCTTCTCTTTATCATCGCGGGAATGGTGCAGTTCAAACCTTTGTGGACGGGCGCCATCCCGTTGCCTTATTCGCGTGCAACCAGCGTGCAGAAATGCCTTCGCACTTCAGACCTTGATAATGTGGGGAAAACCCGTCGCCACCTTACTTTTTTCGAAATGCTCGGGAATTTTTCCTTTGGTGACTATTTCAAGGAAGAAGCGATTATTTGGGCATGGGAATTTCTGCTTGATGTATTGCATATCGATGAAAGTAGATTGGCCGTTTCCGTATATAAAAACGATGACGAAGCTTTTAATATATGGCATAAAAAAATCGGTTTACAGAAAAACAAAATTTCCCGGCTCGGAGAAGAAAGCAATTTTTGGGGTCCGGCCGGCAACACCGGACCATGTGGTCCTTGTTCTGAGATCTTCTATGATCTGGGTGAGGAATATGGTTGCGGTCAAAACGCCTGCGGCCCAGGTTGTGACTGCGACCGCTATCCGGAGATCTGGAATCTTGTTTTTCCGCAGTTCAATCAGACCGTATCGGGTAAACGCGAACCGCTAAAAAACCGCGGCGTCGATACAGGCATGGGTTTTGAGCGACTCGTCGCGGTTGTCCAAAAGAAAGATTCATTTTTTCAGACCGATCTATTTTATCCCATAATAGAAGATATTATTGCAAACAGGGATATCTCTTATGGCAAAGATAAAGTAAAAGATATCGAACTCAATGTAATCGCTGATCATATCAGAGCATTGACTTTTGCCATCGGCGATGGGGTCATTCCATCTAATGAAGAACGTGGTTATGTATTGCGCAGAATTCTGCGCCGGGCAGTCCGCCTTTGCCGCAACCTTGGTTTTAATCAAGCATTTTTGTATAAACTGGTTCCCCGTGTCGTAGATATTTATAAAACAGCTTACCCAGAGCTTTTGGAAAGACGTGAAGAAATAACTTTGGTCGTGAAATCAGAAGAGGAGAGATTTCTTTTTACCATGGAAAAGGGTCTGCAGCAATTCGAGGATATCAGCAAAACGCGAAACTCGATCTCTGGAGAGGAAGCATTCAAATTATATGATACCTATGGTTTTCCCATTGAACTGACCCGAGAAATAGCATTGGAAAAAGGCATAACTGTCGATGAAGAGGGATTCGCGAATAAATTAGAAAAAGCCAGAGAGAACTCAAAAGCCAAAGCTAAATTCATGCCCAAGGGTGAATGGACTATATTGAGCGATGAAAACGGGGCATTCATGGGTTACGACAAAGTTGAGATAGAAACCGAGATAATAAAATACAACATATATGAGAAAATCATCGAAATCGTACTAAAAGAATCGCCGTTTTATGCCGAGGCAGGGGGTCAGATAGGCGATAAGGGTGAGATCCTTGGCCACGGATATAAATTGGCAGTTCAGGATACATACTGGTATCAATCTATGATCGTTTGCCACTGCACCCTTACGCAGGGAACATTTTCTCCTGGCAAAGTCGTTGCGAGGGTAGCGGTAAGTCATCGTAAAGAAAGCGCCCGTGCTCACACGGCAACTCATTTGCTGCATGCTGCTTTGAGGAAAGTCCTGGGTGAACACGCTCGGCAAGAAGGTTCGTTTGTCGAACCAGGAAGATTTCGCTTTGATTTCATACATTTCAATCCCTTGAGTGATGATGAAATTAAAGGTATAGAAGATCTTGTAAACAAGAAAATTCTCGCTAATATACCCGTTGAAAAGTTCAACGCGACTCTTGAAAAGGCAAAAAAACTTGGGGCCATGGCGATTTTCGGTGAAAAATATGGCAGTGATGTCAGGGTAATAAAAATAAATGATTTTTCAATAGAGCTCTGTGGAGGGATTCATCTAGATAATACCGGGGAGATCGGTCTCTTTAAAATAATATCTCAAGAGGCCGCAGCCGCTGGGATACGAAGGATCGAAGCTATCGTTGGATTGCGTCTCTTTGAGGAAATTCGGAAAAATGAAACGACGATAAAAGAAATAGCTAATCTGGTAGGTGGAAAAAATGTCGATCTTGTTAACTGGGTTTCTGATTCTTTGCAAAAATTTAAAGAGACTGAAAAAGCCTATCAAGAAACACTATCTGAACTGGCGCGCAGTGAAGCAATGGTACTGCTCGCTAAATTATGGGAAGAGAAAAGTAATTTTATCGCGAAAGAACTAAAAAACTACGGCAGTCAGGGCATGCGTTTAGTCGCTGACATGATCAGGGCTAAAACAAAAAAAGCACTCGGTATATTCTATGAGAAGAAAAAAGGAAAGATATACTATTTAATATTTGTCGGCGATGAATTTGTAAACAAACTTCCGGCCAACAATTTAATTAGGGAAGTAAGCAAGATCCTCGGCGGTGGCGGCGGCGGTCGTCCACATATGGCTGAAGGCGGCGGTGGAGATCCGACAAAAATATCTCAAGCAATAGACTTTCTTAAAAGTAAGATCAAGTAGTTTCCCGATTGGTATTTTTGTACAAGCACGCAAAGATAGCCACCCGATTTATCGAGCATGAGTATGGCTATAAGCCCAATAAATTGGGCAACTACAAAGCGGGTGATATATAACCCTTGAAATCCAAAGCAAATTATATAGAATTAATTTAAATAAAAGGAGGAAAGTATGAAGAAGATTCTCATTATTACCGCCGTCCTGCTCCTGGTAGTTGCTGCTGAAGCCAAGAGTTATCGATCACTAGTTGAGATTGAACCTAAGGCAAGTCTTTATATCGGCAGTGTCCGTTTTGGTCTTGGTTGTGATGTGGTATTCAATCCACTACGAACAGTCGGATTCCGTCTCGGCGTTACTGAACTCAGCTTTGGTGATTATACTCAATTCTACCTCAACCACAGTACCTCGCTCGATGCTCTCATCTATTTCCCGATGAGCGGTATGCAACCTTATGTCCATACTGGTTTTGGGTTTAATATGATAGATGTCGGCGGTGGTTCGAGTACTTTTTTTGCGATCCGCGGAGGCCTCGGCTTGAGCTATCCATGGAGCCGCGGTTCTAATCTCTTTGTCGAACCGGGCGTTATTATTTCGGGAAATGGTGAAACAGACGTATGGTTTCGGCTTTCTGTCGGAGCAAGGTTTGGTGTCTTGAAATGATCGAAGAAGTGGTTATTTCAAAAGCAATAATCGAGTCGTATCTCAAAGATCTGCTCGCCTCAGTTGAGAGCGACGTTATAATCGGCGGCGCTGGTCCTTCTGGACTATGTGCAGGCTATTACCTCGCGCAAAAGGGTATAAAAACCATCCTCTTTGAGCGGGGTCTCAAACTTGGCGGTGGTATGCCGGGTGGCGGTATTATGTTCAACCGAATCGTTGTTCAAGATGAAGCCAAGCATTTGCTCGATGAATTCGGAATAAACTATCAGGAATACCAACCCGGCTACTACGTCGCCAATTCATTAGAAACAACTGCCTGCCTTGCAAATATAGCGATAAAGGCAGGTTTAAAAATCTATAATTTAATATCTATCGAAGATGTCATTGTACGCAAAAACTCTGTTAACGGAGTCGTTGTCAATTGGTCGAGTGTTGAATTAGCAAAACTCCATATCGACCCGCTCTCTTTCAAATCCAAGATAGTAATCGATGCCACTGGACATCCGTGTGAAATCGTTCATATCGTCGAGCGGAAAAGCAGCGGGAAATTGCTAACGCCATCGGGAAAAATAGAAGGAGAAAAATCAATGTGGGCAGAGGTCGCTGAGCAGTTAACCGTGGAAAACACCAAAGAAGTCTTTCCCAATCTGTACGTTGCCGGCATGGCAGCAAATGCGGTTTTTGGCGGCCCAAGGATGGGTCCTATTTTTGGCGGTATGCTTTTGTCCGGCAAAAAAGTGGCACAATCAGTAATCACAAAACTTTGACAGACCAGGGGTTTAGATCGAACAATGAACTCCGTTCCCCGAAAATAAGGGGAATAACAAAATACTTAAATAATATCCGTCTGTTCTCAAAGAACGCCCGGTTGTTTCTTATGGGGACATTTTTTATGGGTATGGGTTTTTCTGGATTCATGCTTCTTTTTAATCTATACCTAAAGGCATTAGGTTTTCCTGAAGGACGCATCGGCAATATAATCTCGGTTACGACTATCGGGATGGTCATTATGGCCATCCCGTCATCGATCGCGATCAGAAGATTCCCGATAAAAAGAATACTCCTTGTCGCGACCCCGATAGCTACGTTATCTTATATGATCCAGGTTTCTACAGCGAACTACCCGCTCATTATGACCGGCGGGCTCTTTGCAGGTCTTACAGCAGTCTTTTCGCGGGTTGCTGCTGCTCCCTTTTTCATGCGTAATAGTGCACCGACTGAAAGACCTTATCTCTTTAGTATGCAATTTGCCCTGTCTCTTGTTGCGGGCATTATCGGCAGTCTTGTCGCCGGTTATTTACCTGGTTTTATTGAAAAATCTAATATCGCACCGCCTCTTGCCTATCGCTATACATTGCTTATTTTCAGTGGCCTGGTCCTTACTGCCCTGATCCCCTATTTTATGATATCAGAAAAACCTGCAGGAAAAATCGAGCGGATGAAAATACATTCATGGCGCCTTATCTTCAAGCTGTTCTTACCTGGTTTGATCGTTGGTATTGGAGCCGGCTTAAGTATCCCTTTTTTAAATCTGTATTTCAAATATCTTTTCCACACGGCAACCGAATATATCGGCATCCTCTATAGTGGGCAACAATTACTCATGATAACAGGATTGTTAATCGCACCGGTTATCGCCGAAAAGATCGGTAAGATAAGAACGGTTGTTTTATCGCAGTTAATATCCATACCTTTCTTGATCATGCTGGGATTGACCGCCAATTTATTTTTAGCGATCATGGCCTTCCTTATCCGGGCAGCATTAATGAATATGGCTCAGCCACTGTTCACGAACTACGCGATGGAAAGAGTCAAGCATGACGAGCAACCATTCACAAATGCTTTGTTAGTAATAGCCTGGACTGCTGGGTGGGGGGCCAGCGCGAGCGTTGGTGGCTATCTTATTGAGCGCCTTTCTTTTTCTGTACCGTTTTTTTTAACGAGTGCATTATATCTGCTTTCAACTTTGGTAATATTTGTATTTTTCAGGAAAGACAGTCCGCATCAATAGATTTTATCACTGCCTGTCCCGTAAGATTCTTTCTTACGGGATAATCATTTTCCCCATCACTGTCATCGATGTGAACCAACGGTTCACAAAAAAAAGACCCGGCAGCGACCTACTCTCCCATGCCGTCACCAGCATAGTACCATCGGCCCAGATGGGCTTAACTTCTCTGTTCGGAATGGGAAGAGGTGTGACCCCATCGGTATTGCCACCGGGAAAAATCATTAGTTATTATGTAATTAAGTAATTGAGTTATTCTATTAATTACATAATAACTCAGTTACCCAATAACTGACTTTTTAAAAAGGCGGAAGGTAATCCAAGTCGCTCGACTGATTAGTACCACTCAGCTCAATACATTACTGTACTTACACTTGTGGCCTATCAAACCTGTCATCTACAGGTTGTCTTATGGTCTTTTCTACCGAAGCAGAAAAGAACGGGAGACCTTATCTTAGGAGAGGCTTCCCACTTAGATGCTTTCAGCGGTTATCCCTTCCGGACATAGCTACCGAGCGCTGCTGCTGGCGCAACAACTCGTAAACCAGAGGTCCGTCCATCCTGGTCCTCTCGTACTGAGGACAGCTTCCTTCAAGTCTCCTGCGCCCATGATGGATAGAGTCCGAACTGTCTCACGACGTTCTGAACCCAGCTCACGTACCGCTTTAATGGGCGAACAGACCAACCCTTGGGACCTTCTCCGGCCCCAGGATGCGGTGAGCCGACATCGCATTTAACCTATTCACTTTCGTGATAGACTGACTATACCTTCATCCATTGCAACTAATGGACGCCGACGTGTTATGAAAGTATTAAATTTTGTCATTAAAAATGACAAGAAACTTCCATCCATTTGATCCTCAGATCAAATAAGTCGATACGGGGTTATATCGGAATTTTGTAGCGCATGCTTTTGATAATGTAAGGTTTAATCCTTTTCATCAATAGCGGAGTGCTACCGGTTGTAATCCTAATGCGGTGATAGATTTTATCTTTATTTAGCCTTGATTTAATTCCAAGCTTTTTAAAAGCTCTTATTAAATTGTTTTGGCTCTTCAAATCAAAACATTGAGTGTTGAAATAACAACTTTTATAACTCCTAGACCCATCATCCATATACCAAACAGCCATTGTCAATGGTGTTAAATTAATCCCAAAAGGAATAATTTTAATACCACTAGGATAAAATCTTTTATAAAAAGAGGTTATCTCAGGCAAGTTCTTGGTATAGAACCTGTAGCCTATGCGCTCTGCATTACCCTTATAAATAGATGGTGGTTTCATGGTCAAATTTTTAAGAATTTGATATTTCCAATCAACATATTCCTTCTGCTTAAAAGAATGCGTAATTTGCAAATGCGCATGAGTCTTTTTCCTCATGTATCCATCACCCAGGATGCAACCTAAAATTACTTGTTGCTGAATTTCCGATAAACTTCCCACGGTATTGCCCTTTGATTTCAGTATAATCCGAAGATTTCCCGAAAATCAAGAGGGTTTCACCGTTATGAGTCGGTGTTTCGTTTAAATTTCTGGGGAAAATTAAACAACAGCACTTCAATGTCACCACTGAAGGACCCCTGATGTCTCGTTGAGGTAGCGATCCGCGCCGTCGATATGAACTCTCGGGCGCGACTACTCTGTTATCCCCGGGGTAGCTTTTATCCGTTAAGCTCCGTGCACACCCATGGTGCATCGGAGGATCACTAAGACCTACTTTCGTACCTGTTTGGCCCGTCGGCCTCACAGTCAAGCTGGCTTAAACCTTTATGCTTTCACTACGATTTCCATCCGTAGCAAGCCAACCTTTGTACCCCTGCGTTACCTTTTGGCAGGGTACCGCCCCAGTAAAACTGCCCACCTAGCACTTTCCTTCTACCTGTATGCAAGGAAGTTAAGTAAGATCTGCCACATTTCAAAGAGAGGTGTTTCATTGACGAGCCGAAGCTCTCCCTCCTACACTCAACAGTTAAAATGCACAGAACAATGCCAAGCTGCAGTAAAGCTCCACGGGGTCTTTTTGTCCTGGTGGAAATAGGCCGCGTCTTCACAGCCAACGCAATTTCGCCGGGGGAATTCTCAAGACAGTTGCTAGCTCGTTACGCCTTTCGTGCACGTCGGAACTTACCCGACAAGGAACTTCGCTACCGTAGACTTTACGTTATCACCATGCTAACGAAAACATGGGTCCTATGCATCGCTGCATAGCTCGGACTATATCATATTGGTTGATTTACCAATTTCCGACGTGTAGTCTCTGAGGATAATTCCAAAGTATCAAAGATTTCTTCAATTGAGTGTTTTCTGCCTTTCCCTCGCTGATTCATAGAAAAAGCGATTTCGACAACTTTTTTAAACCCAATTGTTTTATGGTGTTCTTTTTTGTGCAACATATTAACTATTTCTCTAAAACGAAGAAATTCCTCATATTTCTTACCTATTATTGGGTAAGTTTCAAAAAACGGAATTACTTTTTCCAGATGATTTTTAATTGATGCAACCATATACACCATACAATTAGGACTGCCACTCTTGTAGCTTATAAACCCGCATCCAAAAGTCTTTTTAAATAGATGGATAACCTCTGGGTTACCTTTATCTTGAAAAACCTCGAAAAGCGGACTAATTATCCAGCCTGATTTTGATGTGGGGTGCTTTCTGATTGGTATACAGAAACAACCTTCTCCATCTGCAAAGCCAGACAAATAATATCCTAATTGATCCTTGTCTTTTGGAATTCTTTCCTGCTGATGATCTGCACCAGATACATTTTCAGTTAAAGCCTTGGACATTAATTCAGTATTACCCGAAAATAATCCGAAGTCAATAACTAGTACTGGATACTCAGACTTTCCAGCAAATAGTCGGATTTTACAACTGCTCTACGATTCACAGTTATAGTTACTGCTGCCGTTTACCGGAGCTTCGGTTCAAAGCCTAATGTCCGAAGACAGAAGACCTATCCCTTTAACTTACCAGCACTGGGCAGGCGTCAGCCCGTATACCTCACCTTTCGGTTTTGCATGGACCTGTGTTTTTGATAAACAGTCGACTAGCAAACGTTTGTTGTAACCCACAATAAAGTGGGCATCCCATCTCCCGAAGTTACGGGAAGCTTGTTTGCCGAGTTCCTTAAGAATCCTTCTCCCGATCGCCTTAGTATTCTCTACCTGCCCACCTGTGTTGGTTTATGGTACGGCTTGATTTAAATCTGACTACGAACCTTTTCTTGTAAGCTGAATTATTCGGAATCACCCTAATCTCTTAGGATTTTGCATCACTGCTTAATTAATCAGTCAGACGGATTTTCCAGTCTGTCCTATCTAACAGTTTACACTCTCATTTGTCTGAAAGCTCCGAGCGTCCTGCTCAGTCAATCCCTAGCTAATAACGATTTAAAACAAGTAGCAGAATTTTAACTGCTTATCCATCGACTACGCCATTATGGCCTCGCCTTAGGAGCCGACTAACCCGTCGAGGACGAACCTCGCGACGGAAACCTTGGGCATTCGGCGGATGTGATTCTCACACATCTAGTACGCTACTCATACCGGCATTCTCACTTCCATGCGCTCCACCCAACTTTACAGTTGAGCTTCACCGCCCATGGAACGCTCCCCTACCACGTATATCTAAAAGATATACATCTCCAGCTTCGGTACCTGACTTAATCCTCGATAAATTTTCGGCGCCCTCGTTCATCGACCAGTGAGCTGTTACGCTTTCTTTAAAGGATGGCTGCTTCTAAGCCAACCTCCTGGCTGTCTATGAACAAAGACTTCCTTTGAAACTTAGTCAGAATTTAGAGACCTTATCTGGGAGTCTGGGTTGTTTCCCTCTCGTCACACGAGCTTAGCCCCGTATGACTGTCTAGTCGCGGATAATAAGAGTTATTCGGAGTTTGGTTGAGCTATCTCGCTTACGCTCAATAGCCCATCCAGTAGCTCTACCACCTCTTACTTTATCACGACCACGGTGCCTAAACACCTTTCGGGGAGAACCAGCTATCTCCAAGTTCGATTGGCATATTACCGCTATCCACAAGTCATCCCAGCCTATTGCAACAGACACGGGTTCGGGCCTCCTCCATCATTTACGATGGGCTCACCCTGCTCATGGATAGATCACTTGGTTTCGGGTCTTTCACTTAGTACTTATATTCGCTCTTATCAAACTCGCTTTCGCTGTGCCTCCGTTAATAAATAACTTAGACAAAGTACTAAACAAAAACTCGCCGGTTCATTCTTCAATAGGCACGAGATCACTCTAATAAATTAAAGCTCTCTCGGTTTGTCTGCAAACAGTTTCAGGTTCTATTTCACTGGGCGTTCCGCCCTTCTTTTCGCCTTTCCCTCACGGTACTAGTTCACTATCGGTCCTTATCGTATATTTAGCCTTGGAGGATGGTTCCCCCAGATTCCCACAGAGTATGTGCTCCGTGGTACTTGGGATACTCTTAGGGGTCAATTTGGTTTCGCGTACAAGACTTTCACTCTCTTTGGTTAACTATTCCAAGTTATTCCGCTACCTCATTAACTCCCATATTAGAGTCCCGCAACCCCAAGAAAATTCCAAAGAATCTTCTTGGTTTAGACTATTACCATTTCGCTCGCCGCTACTGAGGTAATCTCGATTGATTTCTTTTCCTCACCCTACTGAGATGTTTCAGTTCGGGTGGTCTCCTACCTTTTCTTAATAATTTGTCCGAAGACAAATATTTGGGAAAAGGCTGACTATATATAAATATAGCCGGGTTTCCCCATTCGGACACCGCCGGATTAACGGATCGTAGCTCCTAGCCGGCGAATATCGCTGCTATGTGCGTCCTTCTTCGGTAGATAAGGCCAAGGCATCCACTGTCTGCATTAGTAGAATTTTGCGACCTTTCCCTTCAATTTTCAAAGAACAAGTGGACCTGACCGGGCTCGAACCGGTGACCTCTACATTGCAAATGTAGCGCTCTTGCCAGCTGAGCTACAGGCCCTAACAAATATATTTAATTTTTAAACTAAAAAACCGGCCTTTTGAAGCCGGTTACTAAAAAAGCGTATAAACTACCTAATCACCATCAAGAACGCCCCGAAGGACGGATGTTTGTTTTAGTGTTGAGTTGCTCATAAAGTAATCTGCCTCAATTGGCAACGACAATTATATATACAGGTTGTAAGTTAGTCAATAGTCCCTGGGTGGGCCTGTCAGGACTCGAACCTGAGACCTCCAAATTATCAGTTTGGCGCTCTAACCACCTGAGCTACAGGCCCTTGGAGTATTAGTAATTTACCATAATTCAGGCTCAAAAACAATTTTTCGAGACCGCTACATTTTATTCAGACAACAATATATAATAGTAGTCATATGCCGAATCTAACTACTCTTTTATTAAAGCTTCCCAGAAATACAGAAGTTACTCCGGAAGCTGCTCAAACATTTCTTTCAGCTTTAACCCAGATTAATTCTGTTTCTGGTCTACAAAGGCTTATGGGTACAAAACCTCAACCTTTGGCTTTGGAAATTCTACTTTTTAACCAGCAAATTAGGTTTCAAATTACTTGTGATAATGATCTCGTTCCTTTTATTCATACCCAAATTCAATCTAATTATCCTCTGGTCATTATTGAAAAAGTTGACGATCCCTTGGTTGATAAAAAATTAGAAATCAAAAAACTTTATCTTAGTAAGGGTAGTTGTTATCCAATTGCTACTTTTGAAGCGTTTCAAGATGTTGATCCTCTTTCCTCTGTCCTTTCTGTATTATCAAAAGGTGACCCTGAAGAAATTGCTATTGTCCAATATGCTTTAGAGGCTACTAGCACTTCTTGGCAAGCCAAAGGGGCTTCCTACGCCG
>CAYQPW010000025.1:0-39606 GCA_964419565.1 uncultured bacterium | reverse complement strand
TTTGGACCAGGAGTCCAGCCCGATCCAGTCTGGGATGGTCTGCTTACAAATATCCTGGGCACTGGTAATTATGGCTGGTATGGTCCTACTTTATCACCTAGTGATGATGGTGCTCCTCTTGATACAATGCTCAACTATGAGCTGGTGATATGGAATGTCTATGATTACTGGTGGACAGATACCGCAGCTCTTACCGTAAATGACCAGAATAACCTCGGTACATATATGGATAATGGCGGTAAAGTCTGGCTTATTGGTCAGGATGCTCTCTGGAGTGGTGTGCCTTATGCCTGGATGGGTATTTATTTCCATATGGCGGATGCCAATCAGGATTATGCTTTTCCGTGTGATTCCTGTAATGTAGCCGGGCTCAATGAATTATCAGGATACGCCACATATAATGTGCCTGACTATGCGTCAAATCCATTCTATCCAGATGAATTGATTCCGGATGCCACAGCGCACGGAGTCTTAGAGGATACAGATTCGAGTAAGGTAGTCGGTATTTTTTATCCAGGGGCTGGTGATTGGGTGAGTGCTTTCTGGTCCATGGATCTTCGAACCTGCACACCGCCGGATCAGCAGGAGATGATGATTTATAGTATGCTCGATGCTTTTGGTGTTCTTGGCATCCAAGAGAAACCAGGGCAAGAGCCCGCACGTGCATTATATCTCAGCGTTGCACCGGATCCTGTTGTGAGATCCGCTTCGATCAGTTATAACACACCGATCGCGGGCGATGTTAAGATGCAGGTTTATAACAGAGCTGGACAGTTAATAAATACTCTTGTTGACGATCATAAGCAAGCCGGTTCCTATACAGTTACCTGGACTGGTCGAGATACAAGGGGTGTTAATGTTCCCAATGGTGTCTATTTTGTGCGTTTGACCTGTGGCGATCTTGCATGCTCAGAAAATATCGTGCTAATGAAATAAGTGTAGCAGTTGGATTAAAAGCGGGACCAAAATGGTCCCGCTTTTTTTATCAATAAAATGATGTCGTTACTCAATTTATTGAGCGGCCTGATAAATCACCTGTCTGCCTCAGGCTGAGGCGACTACACCACGGCACTTCCTGCAGAAGAAATCAGGCGATACAAAATAAAATAAATTTGCTAGGTGATTATATTATAAGTATTGTCGAACCTGAAACTTTAGAATTCTTTATATTCAATAAAGCTCGATTGATATCAGCCAGGGGGTATTCATTCACCCTGGTTTTAATCTTGATCTCAGCTGCGATGCGTAAAAAAGAACGTACGCTATCTCTTGAAGTGTTGGCTATTGAACAGAGACATTTTTCTGGCCAGATAAGTGAATAGTCAAAGCCTGGCAAAGGCGTTGTATAGATGCCGGCACAGACAATACGACCACCTTTTTCCAGTTTTTTGAGTGATTTCACAAGCAACTCACCGCTCGGTGCGAAAACAATACCAGCATCGAGCAAGATGCCCATATCGTCGTCGATATGACCGACCCACTTTGCCCCTAGCTGCATAGCCAGATCAAGTTCTTCTTGAGTCCTCGAGACAACATAAACTTCAAGACCGAGATTCACCGCGACCTGCAGGATAATATGTGCTGAGGATCCGAATCCAAATAGACCGAGCTTACCGCGATTTTTAAGACCGGTTTTTTGAAAGGCCTGATATCCTATCACCCCGGCACAAAGCAGAGGTGCGGCTTCAATGTCAGTATAATTTTCAGGCAGTTTATACGCGAAGTTCTCTTGTATTACTGCGAATTCGGCAAAACCGCCATCAGCATCATAACCTGTGAACATCGCGTTATCGCATAGGTTCTCGCGTTCTGATCTGCAAAATTGACATTTGCCGCATGTTTTAAAGAGCCATGGTACACCGACACGATCACCAGGTTTCCAAAAGGTTACATCACGGCCTATTTTTTCGACGACACCGACTATCTGATGACCGAGGATAAGCGGTAATTTATGGGCGGGGAGTTCACCTTCAATGATGTGGAGATCGGTCCGGCAAGCACCGCAAATATTCACGGCGATACGTATATCATTAACATCTGGTTCAGGGGTCGGAACTTCCTTGTATTTTAAAGGGTGTTGTTCCAGGCGCTGTTGTTTTTCCAGAACGAATGCTTTCATTAAGAATTATATTCGTCATTAGAAGTAAGTCAACCAATACAGGAGGAGTTATTGAGTAGCTAAATAATTACATAATAACTAATAACTTAATTACCAAATTACTATAAGGATTCTTTTTTCCTGCTTCTTAATTCTTAGTATCTGGTTTCTTTCCTGATCATGGGTTTGGGTTATGAGGCGGGAAAAAATTAGTTCATTAAATATCCTAGCATCCAAACCTAAACCAATCTTCGATCTGGTAAGTCTTGACATCTTTATCATTACATATATTATTAACTATGTTATATTTCTTAATTGCTTTATCTGTAGGTGTTGAGGGTGGTTATAGTATGCCGGCAGTCGGGTTTAAAGACCTGAATTCGGGTATCACTTTTTCTCTGTATGTTAACCGCCACTTCCAGGTCGTGGATCTATCGCTCGGTGCCGGGATGTCCTACTATACTGTGGAAAATTCCGCATATACGCTATATTTCTATGATCTGGATATTGGTCTTACCAAAAAAAACTGGTTATTTTCACCGGCAATCGAGTTCGGACCTGAATACACGCAGCGCAAACATAGTCATAGTGATGAATCAGGGATGGCTTTTTACTACTCATTTGGGTTTCTTGTAAATATATATTCTGACAATTTACGTTTTTACCCGAAATTCTATTATAAGGGGACGACTGATGGTCAGACTCATGCTGGATTTATCGGTGCAAAATTGGGGGTTGGCTATGATTTCTAAGGGAGTGACGCAGACCAGTATCTTGATAATTTTATTGTTTGTCGGTTGTGGTGATAGTATCATACAGCGTGCTTCAAAAGACTATTTCCAATACCAGGAAGGTAACTGGTGGCAAATGGCGAGCGATCAAGATACGATGCTCGTAGAGATCGAAACGATCGATACGCTACTGCAAATACAATGTTATCCGGTCAGTTATGGTGGTTATACAAGAAATCTCGTCAAAAACCCGGATGCGATCATGGAATATGCGATCGCGGTATACAATTTCAATGGCGAAGATCATATTATTCTTGAAAACTTCATTGAGCGTATTGAACTACCACTCGTCGATGGTAATGCGTGGCAAGATTCACTTGTCGATTCAATATTCGTTGCCGGTGCCTGGATCAAAGCAAAGTTCTATTTGCAAGGTCTGATCACAGGTTTTGAAAATATCAGCGGTTATGGTGACGTATATGCTGTTGAAATAAATACTATCGAGATGATCATCTCGCCTGATACGATGTATATTGACACGATCGGTGTAGTTGAATCCTACGCACCTGACGTCGGTTTGTTCCGCCTTGAAAATGAAGATGGCATATTTGACCTTATTGACTACGGGGTGGAATAAGAGCCAAACAAAGGCTCCTTGACAAAACCATCGGGTCAGGATCTTTAGAAGTGGTAGCATTGCCCAAAACAAAAAAAATACTTGCCCGGCGGCTTACCAAGATATATAATATTCTTTTGAAATCACACGGTTCCCAACACTGGTGGCCAGCTGATACACCGTTTGAGATAATGACCGGTGCGGTGCTGACTCAGAATACCAATTGGCTGAATGTCAGTAAAGCGATCAACAATCTAAAAGCTGCTGGTTTGCTCGATCCTGAAAAGCTCCTAAAGAATAAAAGGAAAGCTACCCGACTGGTTAAACCCTCTGGGTTTTACCGGTTAAAGGGACAGAGACTCCTGGCTTTTTGTGAATATTATGTTACCCGATACAAGGCAAACATAAAGCAGATGAAAAAGAGAAACCTGAAAAGTCTGAGGAAAGAACTCCTGTCCATAAAAGGGATTGGCATGGAAACAGCCGATTCTATCCTTCTTTATGCACTCGATCGACCGATATTCGTAGTCGATGCATATACCCGCAGGATTTTTTCACGTCACGGTTACTTTGACTATGATGAGCCTTATGATAATATCCGTTTACTATTTGAGCATAACCTGCCGAGAAGGAGCAAAATATATAATGAATTCCATGCTCTTCTAGTGAAACTTGGCAAAACCAGATGCAAGAAAAATGAACCTCTTTGTAATACTTGTCCTTTGCAGCACATTTAACATCAGTGCCGGCGATGTGGTGCGTGGGGTATATATTAATCCCTATCAGGCGAGCAAGAAGACCTACCTTGAAAAGGTCTTTGATAAAGCGGATTCAGGGTTGATCAACACGATAATCGTTGATTTTAAGAGCGATTACGGATTCCTGGCATACCGCTCAAAACTTGAATCAGCCAAGAAGCTCGATGCTGTGAAGCGCTATATCGACCTGGATTATCTGCTGGAAAATGCCGAGCTCCATAAAGTCAAAGTTATCGCCCGTATCGTATGTTTTCGTGACAGATATCTCGGTTCAGATCCCGATTATGCGATCCTCAATGATAGTGGAGAGATCTGGTTCGATGCCAAGGGTCTTGCCTGGACAAATCCTTATAATAAGAAGGTACGGGATTATTTACTTTCAATAACCAAGGAGATCGTCGGGCTCGGTCTTGAATCAGTCGCATTCGATTATATCCGCTTCCCTACGGACGGTGAACTCGGAAGGATCAGATTGACCGATGTTGAGGGATCCCGCTATACGCCGATTCTTGAATTCCTTAAAGATGTCAGGGATAGCATTGGTGAAAAAGCCGAGATAGGAGTTTGCTGTTTTGGTTTTGCGGTATGGTATAGCTTGAGGAATGAGGGGCAGGATGTTGAAAAAATGGGTGAATACATTGATGCCCTGTATCCGATGCTTTATCCATCCCATTTTGGCTGGAGTTTCAAACGCGAGGAAGATGAATACTGGCGCAATTATTGGATTTATTTTGATTCGGTGATAAAGGCCCGGGAAAAACTTCCCGGGCATGTAAAAGTCGTTCCTTTTATCCAGGGTTTTGATTTACGTACGCAGAGTTTTGATGGAGAATATCTATCGGCACAGATCTATGGATCACTTGCTGCCGGAGCAGATGGATTTCTTATATGGAATGCCGGGGGTGATTACTCTACTTCTTGGAACCCCCTTTTGTGGGTGCGTAATTCAATCCAATCGCAATACGCTCAGATGAGCCTAAATAACCATATGAAAGAAGCAGGGCAGCGATATCAACATATAAGTCCGGAGCTATTATTAGCTCAAGCGAAAACCCAAAGGAAAAACCCGACCATGCACCAGATTCATAACCCGACTGGTAACCACCCATTAATGAGAACCCTGAGATCTTATCTTGACCCAGCGATGCCATAAATTTTGGCGAGCGGATTCGCAACTCGCTGCCGAGTGAAAATGTAGGTTTTGTATCTGGATACAGTGAATAATCACAACTTAGCGCAAAATGGTTTTCCCAGAAAGGGAGTACAACAGCGACCCCCTGTCGAAAATTAACTGGCGGATATTCCCATTTATCAATAAAACGTCTCGGTGAACCGAGATTTTTAAGGACCGAGCCTAGATAAAAATATTTGTAGGGATGGAATATCAACCCGATATCAGCAAGCACTCCGTAGGCGCTGTAAGTATAAAGCTGGCTGCGGACGATCTTGAGAGCACCGCCCAATGTGAATATTTTCTTTCGACCGACCGCTTTACCATAACCGATATTCAAAAGCATATCTGAATTACGGAATTCACCAAGCTCTTGGCCAAGTTCAGAATACTCGATATCAGTAGCGGAAAGGTACGACATACCGAAACCCAAGCCGCCGATCTTGCCAAGCGGAATAGCTGAGGTTAAATTATAGTAATTAAAGTATGTAAGGTGCTTCATCCCCATACCCGAAACATAATAGGAGTTGACAAGACCGAGACCCGAGGGATTCCAGAATACTGCATTGGCGTCGTCACTTAGAGCAGTGTAAGCATTGCCCATTGCTACCGGTCTAACGCCAATACCCAGTTTAACAAAGGTATACCCTGTTGCCCCGGGATCGAAGAGCTGACTGAAGAGAATGAACGAAATTGTGCTCAGACTATACATCATATGTTAGCTTCAAGATTATCTTATTGTTATTGCTAAAGACTTACTTGAACCGATCCTTTAGTTTCTTAAGAACACCAGGCAGTGTGGTGTATTCCATGTCAGAAAGTGGAAGACGCTGGGGTTCGAATGGTCCATGGCGGCGAATATAATTAGCTATTTCATTTGCCTGTTGTCGAGCAAGGTCATAACTTGGGTCTGAAAACATGTCACGAGGTCCGATGAACGTTCCATTAGTTATTTGAAATCCGAGCGCGATGACTCTTGGCGGTCCATCAAAACGAGTTGGATTTGCGTCGGCTACAGACACCGGCATAAACGGTCCCCAATGTGAGCCACGCATCCAGCCAGCAACCATATGCGGCATGGCAAATGGCTCCAGTACTTCCCCGACAGCAGGTAAACCGCTCTGGCATCTAATGATCATTACTGGATCATCTTTACCAACATAACGTCCAGCCATGAGATTCACCTTTTGGGTGGATGTTGCTGCGGCAATTTCACCGCTCTTTCTGTAGATTGCTTTGATTATATAATGTTCTGAAGCGCCGATCAAACACAAGAGATCATAGATATCTTCAGGCGAATTCAACTTCACTGTTTTGTTCTCGAAAATATCGAGGACATCGAAAGTGAAACCATCATGCATCGAAGGATCGATGACAAGACCTATTGTGTTGAAAGGATCAGCAAATATCTTATAAAGAGGCATATTCCAGGCTCCAGGAGATGTTTTGTCCGCGGCAAAAATGATAACCGGTTCGCTTTTACGTTCTTCAAAGGTCATTTCTGCACAGCCGGGTCCCATACCTTTGACATTACCGGCAAATGCATCAGCTAATAGATCTTGACCAGCACCGTATAACTTCAATTGTTTAGCGACTTCAGTACATTCAACGAAAACATCCCATGCCATCTCATGTATTACCCCGGAATCATCGCCGAGACGGTGACTGAGTAGCAGTTCAAGGTCATCTCCGCAACTTGAAACATGAAAATCAACGAGAGTACCTCTGTTCTTATGTTCATCGAGCATCTGAATTGCTTTGGTGATGAGGTTCGGATGCATGCTTGAATGTCCTACATATCCTCCGACATCTGCTTTGATTACACTGATTGTGATTTTGTCCAAATTAACCTCCTTGTCTTAAGCACTAATAATTATATTGAAAATTCAAAAACTGTCAATGAATCAAGGAGACATAGCTAAGTAATTGGGGTATTACGGTGCATGGTTATATGAGTACAAATCTTTGAATTACTTAGTTACATAATTACTGAATAACTGTATTTTTATGGGCTGTATTGACAGTAACAGTATTTTCTGTATAATAACACCTCAAAGGCTTTTATATCTTAGCTGATATAGAAGTTTTGTAATAGTAATGAAATATAATATTAACCAGGAAGCCCTGCTTTTTCCTAAGAAGAAACAGGGACATAGAATTTTAAAGCCACATCATCGACGTGGACAAAATTCATGGAGGCAAACATGAAGAAATTTCGAGAATTAAAGCCATCAGAACTCCGCTGGCAGTGTGATCCAAAAGTGCTTAAATTTAAAACCCTCAACGAATTGCACACTTGCGAAGGTATTATCGGTCAACCGCGGGCGATTGAAGCGATAAAACTTGGACTCAATGTCAAATATCCAGGGTATAATATTTTTATTACTGGTCCAGTCGGTACGGGCAGGACAACGGCGATCACGAAATTATTAGAAGAACTCGAAGTGAAAAAGGGTGATCTCAATGATATACTATACGTGAACAATTTCAAAAACCCGGATATGCCTAATCTCATTGATCTACCAGCAGGTGATGGTACGAAATTCAGAGATGCAATGACCGGTTTTATTGGTGCTCTAAAAGCTAATATCCCCCAGGTCTTCAACAGCGAAGAATACCAGAAGAGAAGACAGAATATCGTCAATAAGTACGAGAAGAAACACCGTACATTGCTGCAGGATTTCGAAAAAGCTGTTGAAGAGCAGGGGTTTAAAGTCGTCCAGGTGCAAATGGGTCCTTTTGTTCGCCCGGCAATAATCCCGATAATAAACGGGCAGCCGACCAAAGTTGAGGATGTTGAAACAATGGTCAAAGAGGGCAAACTGACCGAGGAGAAATACAAGGAAATCCAAGAAAAAATGAAGCAGCTGGAAACCGAGATGGCTTCTATCTATGGTCGTATCAAAGAGGTGCAGGATGCGGCGAATACCGATCTGCAAAAACTCAATGAATGGATGGTGAAACCGGCTGTAGCCAGTCTTCTCGAGGCGATTAAAAAACGTTTTGCAGGAAAAAAAATCAATAAATACCTGACTGACGTCCTTAATTCAATAATGGCAAACCTCGAACGTTTCTTAAAGAAAGAGAATAAGGACGATGAATTACGTGAGTATCAGATCAATGTTCTGGTCGACAACGCGGATACAGATGTGATCCCGATCATTTTCGAAACGATCCCTTCCTATAAAAATCTTTTTGGTACGATCGAGCGCCACGCTACAGCTCCTGGTATGGTGGTCAGTGATTTTCTAAATATCAAGGCTGGTTCATTACTCCATGCCAACGGCGGTTATCTCGTTATCAATGCCTTTGATACGCTCACTGAGCCGGGTGTCTGGCAGGCCCTGAAAAGGACACTGCGCAACGGGGTCGTTGATATCCAGGTCTTTGATCCATTCTATATTTACTCAACGACCGCGCTTAAACCAGAACCGATCACAGTTGATGTTAAAGTCATAATGGTCGGCAACCAATGGTTATACTATCTGCTTTATTACCAGGATGAAGACTTCAAGAAAATTTTCAAAGTCAAAGCTGATTTCGATACGGTTATGGAAAAAAATGTAGGCAATATCAATGAGTATGCGTCATTCATAAAATCGATCTGTCATACCGAGAAACTGCTGCCTTTTACAAAAAAAGCAATAGCTGATATTATCGAATACGGCGTTCGCATAGGAGGACGCAAGGATAAACTTTCCACGAGGTTCAACATTATCGCTGACATGATACGCGAAGCTGATTATTGGGCACGTCAAGCAAAGCACAAAAGTATTACTGCAGATGATATTGGGATGGCGATACAGGGTTGGCGCAGGAGAGTCAATATGAGCGAGGATAAAATTCAGGAGCTTATTGAGAAAGACATTCTTATGATCAGCACGACAGACCGTGCCGTTGGTCAGGTGAACGGGCTTTCTGTATATCAGATGGGCGGCTATAGTTTCGGTCGGCCGACCAGGATCACGGCCAAAACCTCGCTGGGTAGAGCCGGCATCATTAATATCGAGCGAGAAGCGAAACTCGGCGGCCCGACATATAATAAGGGTGTTTTAATATTGAGTGGTTTTCTGAAATCTCGTTATGCACAGGATCAACCCATGACCATTGATGCGACGTTGGGTTTTGAGCAGTCCTATAGTGAGATCGATGGTGATTCCGCATCGAGCAGCGAGGTCTATGCGATACTTTCCTCTCTTTCTGGTGTTCCTATCAGACAGGAGTACGCAGTGACCGGTTCAGTAAACCAGAATGGTCAGATACAGCCGATCGGTGGAGTGAACGAGAAGATCGAAGGGTTTTATGAAGTTTGTAAAGCGAAAGGACTGACTGGTACCCAGGGAGTGATCATTCCAGATAGTAATATCGATGATTTGATGCTTCGACAAGACATCGTTGATGCCGTGAAAGAAAATAAGTTTCACATCTATGCTGTAAAAACCATCGATGAGGGCATCGAATTACTCACCGGCGTTAAAGCTGGCAAGAAAACAAAGACCGGATTTGAAAAAGGTAGCATTAACTTTCTTGTCGATAAAAAATTGAAAGAATATGCCGAGCGGATGAAGGGATTTTCCAGAACCAAGTAAAAACTCTGAGTTTGATTTAAACGACTATATTCAATAATTTTTGCGGGACATAGATCATTTTTTTGATCTTCTTATCCTTTGTGTGCCGTTGTATCTTTGCATCTTTCAGCGCAAGTTCCCTGACCTTTGATTCATTAATATCGCCTTTTATTTCAAGGTGCGAACGAACGCGACCATTTATCTGTAGAACAATCGTGGTCACCAGGTCTTTTAGATGTGCTTTGTCATATTGAGGCCAGGGGTGTTGGACAAGACTTCCTTTTTCGCCGATCAATGATCCAAGTTCATCGGCTAAATGCGGTGCAAAAGGCGAAAGCAGATGCACGAGTATATACAATCCATATGCATATACATCACCTTTATTTGAACACGTATATAATTCATTCATTAATTCCCATAGCGAAGCTATCGCGGTATTGAATTTGAAGGATTCAAGATCATCAGTGACTTTCGCAATGATCTGATTTATCCTTATAAGGAGACCTTCTTCATTGGCGGCAACGTTTCTCGGTTTGTTTTTTGAAACAAATTTTCTATTTTCAATAACAAGACGATAAGCCCGGTCAAGGAATCTTTCTGAACCAGTGACACCTTCATCGGTCCATTCGCTTTCTCTTTCCGGAGGTGCTGCAAAAAGTATCGTCACACGGGCAACATCGGCGCCGTGTTTTTTAATGAACTGACGCACGGGCACGAGATTCCCTTTTGATGAGGACATCTTTTCACCATCTTTCATGAGCATACCAAGATTAAAGAGATTGATTGCTGGCTCTTCGACCGAAATATAACCGGCATCGTAAAGCACTTTTGTAAAAAATCGGAAATAGATCAGGTGGCCAGTTGCATGTTCACTCGAACCTCCGATATACTGATCAATGGGTAGCCATTTATCAGCATTAGCTTTTGAACAAAACTCCTTTTTGTTTTTCGGATCAAGATACCTTAAAAAATACCATGATGAACATACAAATGTATCCATCGTATCAGCATCTCGTTTTGCTTTTCCGCCGCACTTAGGGCAAGTGGTAATAATGAAGCTAGCAACACCACCGAGCGGTGACGTCCCGTGCGGAACGAAATCGGTGATATCCTTGGGCAGAAGTACAGGTAGGTCAGCTTCAGGTACTGGAACCATCCCACATGTGTCGCAATATACTATGGGGATAGGTGCGCCCCAGTAACGTTGTCGAGATATCAGCCAATCTTTCAGTCGATAATTGATGCTTGGGCCGCCAAGTCCTTTTTCAGTAATATATTTTGTGACTGCCTTAATGCCGTCCTCTGATTTCAGTCCGGTGAATTCACCAGAGTCGGTCATAATACCCGGTTTTTCATAGGCTGATGCCATCGACATAATGTCGAGTTTGCTGCCCGAGGGATTAATAACGACTCGTATCTTGAGATCATATTTCTGTGCAAATTGAAAATCCCGCTCGTCATGCGCTGGTACGCCCATTACAACGCCGCTGCCGTATTCAAGGAGCACATAATCAGCGACGAAAAGAGGTACTTTTTCGTCGTTAATGGGATTAACAACATAACAGCCAGTAAAGACGCCGTCCTTTTCCTTTTCCATTCTTTCAATTTCGGTTTTCTTGGTAGCTTCGCGGGCATATGCATGTACTGCTGCTTCATTTGGACTTCCTTTGATTATTTCATCAAGCATGGGATGCTCAGGAGCGATAGACATGAAAGTTACCCCGAATATCGTATCCGGACGGGTTGTGAAGACCTTGAAATCGATTTCCTTATCAGCGGTGCGAAAAGTAATGTCACACCCTTCACTGCGGCCGATCCAATTTCGCTGAATGATCTTTATGTTCTCCTGCCAACCATCTAAGGTTTCCAATCCTTCAAGTAAACGATCGGCATATTCAGTGATCCTAAAAAACCATTGATCGAGCTTCCTTTTTTCGATCGGACTATCACAACGGTAACATCTTTCTTCGCTGACCTGTTCATTGGCAAGTACGGTTTGACAACTGGGACACCAGTTCACATGGGCTTTTTTCTTATATGCCAACCCTCTCTTGTAAAGTAACAGGAACATCCATTGCGTCCATTTGTAATAATCCGGCAAACAACTAATCACTTCACGATCCCAATCATAGCTGATCCCCAGTAATTTCAGTGATTCGTCCGAGGTTTTTATATTCTCCATTGTCGATTTTTCAGGGTGGATACCCAGTTTTATCGCTCGATTCTCCGCAGGTAATCCAAAGGCATCCCAGCCAAAAGGATGGAGTACATCATAGCCACGCCGCATTTTAAATCTCGCATAAACATCACCGATTACATAGTTTTTACAGTGACCCAGATGGATATCACCTGAGGGGTAGGCGAACATAACGAGGTTATAAAATTTCTTTTTCGGATCGGTGTTGGTGACAAAGATTTTTTTATTCGACCAATACTTCTGCCACTTCTTTTCCACTTTGCTTGATTGATATTTCATAGGTTTTTCAGATTTTTGAGTAATAGCCTATGCTAACTAGCCGGCGGGGAATCAAGGATTTCAGCACCGCATTTTTCGCAGTACCATGAATCCAAAGCATTTGAGTGGCCACATTTAGGGCAAGGAGCATTCTTCTCTTTTTCTTTTACCGGTTGTGCTGCTGATTCTTCCTCACTTTTCAATTCTTCGACGACCTCTTGCTTTACCGCTTCTTCTTCTACGATCAGTTCATCGAGCTTGGTTTCTTCCTCGGGGAGTTTTTCTTCGAGTATATGCTCTTCGATCTGTATATCTGTATCGACATTCTCCGGTTCTTTTTCAGCGACGACCGGTTCAGGTGGTGCCTCTTCAGGTTTTTGGGCAGGTGTTTCGGTTGGTGGTTCAGGTGCGATAGTCTCTTCGATGTCCTTGACGTCGATAAAATCTTCAAGCCATTTCTTGCGTTTTTTAAGATTTTCCAAATTATCACGCGCTTTACTGCGAGCATCTTTTTTCTCATCACTTAAACTCATGTAGGATTCTTCATCATATTCACCGATCGAATAACGTAATTCTATTTCCTCTATCTGCATGTTGATTTCTTTTTCATCAGAGAGCAATTTCAATTCTTGATCGTTGATATTGGTCAGTTCTTCTTTTATAAGGTCCATGTGTTTGCCCATCTGAATGTCAATATTATTTAACTTTTCTTCATATTCGTTTTTCACTTTTCCATAGACCTCTTCACTGACCATTTCCTTCTTTTCGTCGATCTTCGCCAGTTTAGTTATAAGGTCGCTGCGCTGCGCTTCGAGCTGTCGCAACTCTTGCCATTTATCTTCCATATATGGCTCCTTTCCTGAATAATTTTGCATTTTTTAAAAAGAACACTTCTAGCATTAAAGGAACAAGGTTGGAACTGTTCTTCACTTGTCTGTCGATCTTCACGACTTCATCGGTCAGTTCTACCATGGATTGTTTAGCGCTTTTATTACGTTGGACATAAAAAATAAAGCTGCTCGTTAGAGCACCTACTATTTCTGCATAGTACCGTATATATGGTCGCAGTTCTTCGAAAAGCTCTAAAACATCCTTCCTCCCGTTCACCAAGGCATTTGCTATCTGGTATTTGTTGAAATTACATAATCCTTTAGCGATATCTTTCATGTCTTCGGCTTCCATTGTTCCAGCTTCATAAAGGTAATTTTCAATTTTGTCAAACTCATTCTTTAATCCGGTAATATCGTTATTGAATTCCTCTTCAAGATAACTGGCCAATAACGGTGTTAATTTTATATTATCTTTTTTGATCTTATTCGTTATCCAGGTATGAACGAGGTTCTTATCGGTGTTGAAAAGAACCGGTTCTGCCTGCGGGAAGAGGTCGACGATTCTTTTTGGCGGGCGCGTCAGACGGCGTGCATCCTTTGCCAGTTGATAGGTAATAACGAGGCAATTATGTGATCTGGTTTGACCAATAACCTTGCTCAACCCGGGTAGCGCTTTCGCTTTCACCTCTTCGAGATGCTTCACCACTATGAGGCGTTTTGCCGAACTGAAGGGTGTGAGATAAAGTTTTTGGAGAATATCTTCGACCGAAGTCTCAGTGGCAGCAAAAGTATCATAATCGAATGGTTCAGTGACATGTAATACGTCTTGTATAGATCTAATCGCATTATCAATGAGCAGCGGTTCATCAGCGATCAAGAGATACTGATTTGCGACTTTGCCATTCTTCAGTTGTTCTTTAAAATGGCTGCCTTTCATGCTCACATTTTACATATATTGCATATGCTGTCAAGTATTAATGGAGGAATTTCTGAAAAAACCAAAGATCTTCGATACCAGTGGTTTTAACATAACTGCGACGGATATTTTTTAAAGCTCTTATGATTATTGCCACTTACCGGGTATTTCTACATTGCATGATTTACATTTACCCTTGTTTAAATTAATTTCGGTTATCTGGTAACCTTTTCTCTTGATAATCAATGTATTGCAGACCGGGCAGTAAGTATTCTCTTCTGGAAGGCCCGGAACATTACCTATATAAACATATTCGAGACCAAAATCACGTGCGATAACCGCGGCATTCTTTAAAACCTCGATCGATGTCGGTGCAAGGTTTTGCAACTTGTACTGCGGGTAGAAACGTGAAAAATGGATTGGTGTATCGCTGCCGAGTTCTTGTCTTATCCATGAGCATAAATCCTTGAGCATTGCTTCGGAATCATTCTTTCCGGGGATAACAAGATTCGTTATTTCAAGCCAAACACCTTGTTTTTTCAGATTTTTCAATGTGTCGAGTACCGGATTAAGAGTCCCGCCGGTGATATTCTTATAGAATTCATCGCTCATCGCCTTGAGATCGATATTCGCACCGTCAAGATAGGGGGTTAGTTCGCTGAGCGGCTCCTGGTTGATATAACCGTTTGAATGGTAGATATTGAGGAGACCTTTCTTTTTAGCCTGTTTTGCCGTATCGAGCATGTATTCGTAAAAAATGGTCGGTTCAGTGTAAGTATAAGCGATGGTCGGGGTCTTGTAAGTGATAGCCAGTTCGACGATCTGCTCTGGGCTCAATTCGAAATTTGCAGTCTGATCAGGACTGGCCTGTGAAATGTCCCAGTTCTGGCAATTCTTGCAGGTAAGATTGCAGCCTGCTGTGGCGATGGATAGGGCGGTTGTACCAGGTAAGAAGTGGAAAAGCGGTTTTTTCTCGATCGGATCGATGTGGACTGCGCAGGGATTTGAGTGAGCGAGTGAATAATATTCACCATCGCGATTCTCCCGTACCCGGCAGAATCCTCTTTTTTTATTTGAAACAATACATGCACGTGGACAGAGCAAACATTTTATGCTTTTATCTGGCAATTTCTTATAATAAAGAGCTTGATGTGATTTGATCAAACCGATAGTCTGTGCGTGACCGAATTTCACAATTTTACTAAGGAGTGCACCACCCAGACCGAGCAGAACACTTTTTTTCAAGAAATCGCGACGCGAGATAATATTTTCGAAAAAGAGGTTCATACTTCAGTATAATTTAGAAACAATATGTTGTCAATCGAGCAAATCGAGCAAAGCCAGACCAGTAGAAAGATCTTTCTTTCTTTTCAGGGATTTCTTAAAAGGAGATACCAATATCTCGCATGTTACTGGTACAGTAGCCTGAAATAAATGTCCGCCAAATGCATGGAACTGGGGATCGCTTATCGTAGCATGACAGTGGACGATTATTTCTTTCTTATCATAGGCGAGATTGCCGACGAGGCTCGTAAATTCGTATTCACCCTCAAAAGCCTTTTTCACATAGGTTTTTGTATGCGAGTCATAGTATCCAAGCACAATATCCTTACCTACACCGAGTCCGAAAAAAAAGGCGCCTTTCATTTTATAGTTTTGCGCTGTTTGTTTTAATGTACTGATGATCTCCTCACCCTTTTCGATTCGTAAGACAAAATAATCTTTGGTTTTCTGCACTCTCATGAATACCTCCTCGATAATGGGAGTATAATAGAGTTATTTCAAAATGCAAGGGTCGGGTTGACCCCCACACCTAATTCTTGATACAGTTATTGTATGGAGTCGAAGTTTTTGCGAGTATAAGGCGAATTAAAAGTGATATTTTTAAAAAAAATTTCGAACAATTAGGTGTGGGGGTTGACGCAAGCAGTTTTTGTGATATACTGAACCATGGAAAGTGAGATAAGAAAGATTGGACGTGAGGAACTGGAAATGCTATTCCAGATGGCCAGTTCTCTTTCATCCACTCTGGAGCTTTCAAAGATACTCAATATCATAATGGAAACAGCCAAAAATCTGCTGAAAGCTGAAGCGAGTTCTTTATTGCTTCTTGATGAAACAACTAACGAACTATATTTTGCAAGTGCCACAGGAGATGTATCTGAACGCTTAAGGAACCTTACCGTGCCTTTGGACAAAGGTATTGCCGGTGCATGTGTACGTACGGGAAAGGTCAAGGTGGTCGATGATACTCTTTCCGACACTGAATTCTATCCTCAAATCGACAAGCAAACAGGTTTTGCTACGAAATCGATCATCGCTGCACCCCTTAATATATCAGGAAAAGCGATCGGGGTGATCGAAGTTCTTAATAAAGGCAAGGGATTGGCCTGGACAGCTGATGACCGAGAACTTCTGATCATCATAGCACTCCAAGCGGCTCAGGTTATAAAGAATGCCCAAACACATTTACGCATACAAGAACAAAAAAATCTATTGAGAGATGAGATCGATGCCCGTTATAAGATCATCTCCGCGAGTGCCGAGTTCAAGGATGTGCTTGAACTCGCTGAAAAAGTCGCACCCAGTACGAGCACGGTATTGCTCCTCGGCGAAAACGGAACCGGTAAAGAACTCATTGCTCGTCATGTTCATCGTTTGAGCAAGAGAGGTGAAGGACCTTTCATCGCTCTGAACTGCGCGGCCATTCCAGCAACTCTCCTGGAAAGTGAACTGTTTGGCCATGAAAAAGGTGCGTTTACTGGTGCTACTTCTTTACGTAGAGGGGTTTTCGAGCTCGCTAACAAAGGCACGATCTTTCTCGATGAAATCGGAGATCTGCCCCTGGAAACGCAGAGTAAATTGCTCCGGGTTCTGCAAGAACGGGAATTCGAGCGTTTGGGCGGTACCAAGATAATAAAAGTCGATGTGCGTGTTATCGCAGCGACTAATCAGAACCTCGACGAAAAGATGAAGCAAAAACTTTTCCGCGAGGATTTATATTACCGGCTCAATGTATTTCCGATCCGTATTCCGCCCCTGCGAGAACGAAAGGATGATATACCTCTTCTAGCCAAGCATTTTCTTACGATCTATGCAAAAGAGACGAATAAAGCGATCAAGGATATTGATGATCAGGCGATGCAAGAATTGCTCGCCTATGCATGGCCGGGAAATGTCCGGGAACTTCAGAATATCATTGAAAGAGCAGTGGTTTTGACCGGTGGGGAGCGCCTCGACCGAAAAAGCCTGATCCTCCCTTCAGTAGATTCAACAGAAGGACCCAGCTATAAAAAAGGATTAAAAGAAGCGGTTACGGACTTTAAAATGGCTTATATCAAGGAAGTCATCTCACGCTGTGGTGGTAATCAGCGCAAAGCGAGTGAATTCCTCAAGATCCAACCTTCTTATCTTTCACGCCTTTTGCATAATCATCAAGAAGAACCTACCAATTGATATTATAAGATAATCCAGCCCAGATCATTTCTACACCGAATTGGGGAGAAAAACTATGGTACCGATAATGGCAATCCAGAGCTAGACTCCTACCAAGAAAGAGATTGATACCAGCATAACCTGATCCGATAAGTTGGGGTGTAGAAGTTTCTATATATTCATTCAGGCGTCCAGTCCTGACCGCCTCAGTAACATCGAGATCATTGTGAAGGAGCATTGTGCCAGTCACGCCGAAAAAGGGTGCGATAGGGAAATTACCGAGCCTTGGCTGGACATTGACACCTAAGCCAACGCCAGCCATAGAAGACGAAATGGAGGGGTTATGGAGGTATGATATTGTTGGTCTTAGAAAGATGCTCGGTAAGGCCTCAGCCTGAATATAGAATTCAGCACCATAAAAAAGGTTGTGAATATTTTCAACCGTGACTGTCTCGTAGTTCTTCTTATATTCACCACCACCTGTGATCCCAAGTCCAAAGCGACCAGCAAAGGCAAAAGTGGCGATTATTAATAGACAGACGATTCTTTTCATAGTACACCTCTGCACTCGTTAATATGCAAAGTGTGTGCCAGTTCACTCATCTGAAAGTGATGAAAAACAGGCGGCAATCAAGATAATGATCAATGTTTATTATACAAAAGTATAATGTGTTATACTAAAGAGCAACATTGACGGGTGACAGATTACAGAATGCTCTAATCGATCAGACCGAGCCAGGGACCGAGGAGGAATTGTATCCTGCCGATGAGCAGGCTTACCCGGGCCATGACCGTATAACCAAAAGAAGCACCAAATCCGATCATAATAAATATAATACCGAGTCTGGCAGTTGGTTTTAATATACCTTTGTGTTCTTTTGAAAAGTAAAAATAGACGACTGTACAGACAACACCAACGAGGATTATCGCTGCCCATATTCCAGACGCAGCATTTGTAAAACTCGATGGTGTGATTATCGTACCCTCAAGCTGTTTGAGTACAAATGCCTGAAATGTCGCCGGTATAGAAACACCAGCACTCCAGCCAATCATAAAACCTATTGGTATCCGTACTAACCACGATATCTTTGGGATGAAACGGGCAAAATACATGAGCCCGAGGAGCAGAGGTATCAAGTAGATTAACTGCCCCTGACTGAGTGGCTCAACAAGGTTAGGCCGCAGCGAATTATGCCAGTAAAGCGCGATATAATAACCATTCGCGACGCCGACAAAGAGGTGCTCACCAAACTTATAGAACGGATTATCTTTGAACAAAAAAGAAAATATCATGAGAGTAAGGATCGCGCCTAGCCAGATCCAGGGATCAGTACTCACTTTTTTCTCCTCGAGAAGAAATACCCGATATTCCCCATGATAATGAAGATGATGATAAGGATGTGGATCATTGATTGTGCACTCATGCCGGTTTCAGCAGTACCGAGGTCTTTAGTATAACCATGAGCAAAAATAAGATGTTCATATTCGGCGGCGCCCTTCATGCCTGAGACCATGCCAGAAAACTGACCGGTTTGTAGAAATGGATAGTATTTGGGTGCCATGACTGCGGTCAAACCGGCACCTACCTTGATACCATAACGTGATTGAGGGTAGAGCACCCAATCATCAGGGTATGCAGCAGCAGCAAGGACAATGGCGATCGCAATATCCTTGTAGTTTTTTACCCTTGCCATTATGGGAAAAGAATCAACCGCATTTCTAAAATGATCCCTCGGATACACGCTTATAATACTCTCACCCATTTCAAGGAGTGCTGCGATACGTCCGGATTTCCAACCGAGATATACATAATCCTCTCCATAGATCACCGAATCTTCTTTAATGCTCGCTTGACGATTAATATCATCAACGACTGTGGCAAAGGCTTCGACCGCCAGACCAGGACCCTGCGGGTCATAAGATACACCAACGACCGGGATATTCCGTGCAAAACAGTGTTTGAGTATGGCAAGAGCCATCGGGTGGCACTCTGGAGCAGTCTGAGGCGTATAGTCGAGAGACAGCATTACTGCTTTATCATCCGGTCGTATGGAGTCGACGAAATCGAAAAGTTTTTGTGTCTGGGGCATTATATTCTGAGGTATCTTAATGGGTATAAACAAAGGTAAAATGACAAAGAGTGTTAAGAGGAGATAAATAATGCGTCGGTCGATCTTTGATATGACTTCAAACCACTTCATTCTTTACCGCCAAGCCAGGAACGCTCAATCCCGAGAATTATTTTAAGAGCAGTAGCGATCGAACCAAAAGCAACACCGAATAATATGCCGCGCTGTGATGCCATATTAGGGACCTGCATTATCCACTCGGCAAAAGATGGAAAGCGTGGATGAATATACTGCCCAAAAGGCATGAATCCGATCATGACAATGAATGCAGCGGCGAGCAGGAGAGTAGCTTCAAGACTTCTTGCACGAAATGCGCGGTACGCTGCAGATGCCATATAATAGGCGAGCAGGGCGAACATCGTCGCGCTCAACGGTGCAAAAATATTCAGGTATATGCTCTGGAATAGCGAGCCTGCATCAACTCCCCAGAACAATCCGATAATTGCCATCGCGCCCATACTCGTCAGTGTGACAACACTGTAAAACCAGTTTTTTTTCTTTTTTCTTATTATCAAACCATGATGCCGGCTGAGATTTCCTATTGCCAGCACCATAGCAAAAGCAGAAAGGATAATGACCCATTTTAGGATCATACTATTGAACTGCAGGGATGTTGGGTGGGGGATGAAGAATTGAACCATCATGACAATACCCATGATCAGGCAGATGGCCAGGGCTAGTTTCCTTTTCATTGCACTCCAAGTAGTGATAGCAGATCTACGTTAAAAAAAGAGAGTACGGTAAATAGAAAAAGTATGAAAAGTACGATGAGCTTGCTGTAATCCTGTGCTTTTAAAGAACCCATGAGCAACGGCTCGCGTGACAGATATGCTGATGCTGCATAGAGTTCTTCGCCGATAAGTGTGTAATCGCAAGCTGTAATAAAAAATGGCAGCTGGAGTACAGAATCAGACCCGGCGATTTGAATGGCACCGGTTTGAGCCCCGGTTTCTGCCATGATCAATGACTCAGCCCAAAATCTGCCGATGAAGAAATTTGTCGCTGGTCTTTCTCTGAGCATTATACCATTTACCGCCGCGGCAAAGCCGAATTGCGCTTCAGTCAGGTAACGGACATAGTCTTCCTGGAAACTTTCCGATTTCCCTTCAGTCGCAAAAGCTTCTTTTACGACTTCTTTTGATACCGTATAAACGACTGACCAGCGGTTAGTTACTATAATAGGAGTATCGTACTGAGCTATTTTTTTTGCTACCTCACCGAGGATATTCATCGAAGCGATGGTCGCGGTCCATACGATATCACCAAGACCAGGGACATAGAGGATCGGTTTACCCATTTCAGTAGCTCTGCCGACAGCTTCGTCCACTGCATCCAAGCCAGGGATCTTTCTTATGAAGAGATCTCGACCACCCCGCGCGCGGATCACAAAATACACCAAAAGTATCCCAAATATAATTATCGATATCAATATATTTATGCGTCCGGAATGGAAAACTTGCGGATACGACTTAGTCGTATTACTGGGCATGGAAAATGCCAGTTCAGAATTCTTGCTGGAAGCGACAATATAGCGATATTCTCTTGCATCATCTGTTCTATCATCTTCCAAGAAGTTACTGCCATTTTTTAAGAAGCCGATTTTTTCCATCGTTGTATCAGGGAGTGTTTGTCTGAATATGATGTATTTTTCTATTTCTCTGTCGTCTTGTGAAACTTCCCACTTTATGTGAATTGCCGAGCCGGAATCATTTGGTTTGTCAAATGCATGGACATTTGTCGGAGGTGCGATAGTGAAGATAAAAAACAGGAATCCCACATGCAATTTTATATATAATGGCAATAGTGTCAACCCTGATACAAGATGGTGAATAGTCAGTGGGTTTGGATGCGGGGACAAAAGATAACGGCGGAATGAAAAATCCAGCGTCTAAACCCAAACCCGTTTCCTGTCTTGTAGGCTTGACTTTTTTTATCATTCATCTATAATACCACATGAAAATACTGGTAACGAGCGCCTTGCCGTATGCGAACGGCAATCTCCATCTTGGACATATCGCAGGAGCATATTTACCAGCTGATATCTACGTGCGTTATCAACGCTTAAAGAAGCGGGATGTGGTTTTCATATGCGGGACTGATGAACACGGTGTACCGGTCACGATCAGTGCTGAAAAACAGCACCAGACACCAAAACAGATCGTTGACAAGTATCATCAGTCGATAAAAACGGCCTTTGAAGATTTTGGCATGACCTTTGATAATTTTTCAAGAACAACATTACCTGTCCATCATCGTATGGCTCAGGATTTCTTTCTAAAGATCTATAAAAAAGGTTATATATACCCTAAGGAGATCGAACAATTCCATTGCCCTCAATGCAAGCGTTTTCTGCCGGATCGTTATATCGTGGGCAAGTGCCCGCGCTGTGCTGCAGAGGGTGCTAAAGGTGATCAATGTGATAGCTGCGGTCGTTGGCTTGAGCCCTCTGAACTCGTTGATCCGAGATGTTTGATCTGTGGTGAAGTACCACAAAAAAAGAGAACAAAACATTGGTATTTTAAACTTTCAGCATTTCAAAATCAATTGGATGATTGGATAGCGTCAAAAACGAATTGGAAAGAACATGTCCTTCAGTTTGTTAAAGGGTGGCTTAGAGAAGGGCTGCGAGACCGTCCTATAACAAGAGACATGTCATGGGGTGTTCCTGTCCCGCTCGAAGAAGCCAAAGGGAAAGTGTTGTACGTCTGGTTTGATGCACCGATCGGATATATCTCTTCAACCATGGAGTGGGCAGAACACAAGAACAAACCGAATCTCTGGAAAGAGTACTGGCTCGATAAAGATACAAAGTTGGTACATTTTATCGGCAAGGATAATATCGTTTTCCATGCCTTGATCTGGCCAGCTATGCTCATGGCATATGGTGATTATGTTTTACCCACGGATATACCGGCGAATCAATTTCTCAATCTTGAGGGCGATAAATTCTCAACATCTAAAGACTATGCAATATGGCTGCCTGATTATTTGAAAGAGTTTGAGGCTGACTCAATGAGATATACACTCACCCGTAATGCTCCTGAAGCGCGGGATACTGATTTTACATGGCGCGACTTTCAGGCGTGGCACAATAATGAACTTGCTGATATCCTCGGTAATTTTGTCAACCGCACATTGATTTTTGTAAAGAAATATTATGATGCTTCAGTGCCAACCGCCTCATCGTTCTCCGAGAATGACAATCGGATCATTGATATGCTGCATAAAGCGCCTGCATTGGTCGGTGAGAAAATAGAAAAGTTCGAGTTCAAGAATTCATTGCAGGAAGTTATGAAGATCGCCCAGGAGGCAAATCGCTATTTTGACCATGAAGAACCCTGGGTAACGCGCAAGACCAACCCTTTGATCTGCGAGCGGACGATGTATGTTTGCATGAAGATAGTCACCTCACTGGCGGTCCTTGTTGAGCCGTTTTTGCCGTTCACCTCGAGTAAAATAAAAAAGATGATCAATTTTATTCCACAAAATTGGGATGATATAAGCACCCCCGATGTTGCTCCTGCGATTGGTGATATTGAGATTCTCTTTCACAAGATAGATGATAAGGTTATAGACATTCAGATCGCAAAGCTCAAGAAAGAGACCTTATCGATCGACGACTTTAAAAAAGTAGTTCTCAAGACAGGCAAGATACTGGAAGCTGAATCGGTCGAGGGGAGTACAAACCTTATAAAATGCAGGGTTGAAATAGGTGATAAAGAGATTCAGATCGTTGCCGGTGTCGGTAAAGACTATAAAACCGAGGAACTGATCGGAAAGACGATCATTGTTGTAGAGAATTTAAAGCCAGTAAAGCTCCGGGGTGTTCTATCGACTGGAATGCTGCTTGCGGCTGATACAAAAGAAGGTATTGTGCTCCTAACCACAGATAAACCAGTAGCCTCCGGAGAAAGCGTGAGGTGAGGAATCATGAGGGTACTTTGATACCCTGATATGGTCGATACTCATTGTCACTTAGTAGATCCCCAGTTCAATAGAGATTTAGAAGATGTTTTAAAACGGGCTGAGCATGCCGGCATAGATAAGATCATCAATGCAGGTTATGATGTATCGACAAGCAAGATCGCAATCGACCAGGCTAAGCGTTATGAATGGCTCCTTCCCGCAGTGGGGATCCATCCTAACGAAGCGGCTGAACAATCGCTTGTTGAAATGGGTGGCATCACAGACATAATCGAGAATAACAGGGTCTGTGCTGTCGGCGAAACCGGACTCGATTATTACCGGGATTTTTCGCCCCGAAAAGCACAGCGGGAGCTGTTTCGAAAACACATCAACCTTGCTCGTGACAAGAACCTTCCGTTACTCATCCATAACCGCAATTCTATCGACGATGCCATTAGAATACTCAAAGAAGAAAAGTATCATCGCGGTGTTTTCCATTGTTATAGTGGTTCATATGAACAAGCCAAGCTAATACTCGGGATGGGTTATTTTCTGGGATTTGGGGGGATTCTCACCTTTTCCCGACAGACACGAGATGTCTTTAAGAAATTACCAACCGACAGAATAATACTCGAAACAGATTCACCTTTTTTGGCTCCGACCGGTCATCGAGGGCAACGTAATGAGCCTTCTTATATTTTGGAAACACTGAATTTCGCAGCGGGAACTCTGGAAATGTTGCCTGAACGGCTTGAAGATATAATCGATGCTAATGCGAAAAAACTTTTCCATCTTGAGGAATGGGAAAATGTCTAAACAGGAACACTTTCATGCGAAAAAGCGCTATGGCCAAAATTTCCTGATAGACAAAAGGATCGCCAGGAAAATTGCAGATTGTGGTGGTATCGAAGGTGCGACTGTAGTTGAGATCGGTGCTGGTAAAGGCTTTCTTACAAAAATAATTAGTGAGCGCGCCGCCTGTGTATACGCGGTTGAACTCGACCGAGAGCTTATGCCCATACTGGAGGAACTGAAGCTGACTAATGTGCAAATAATCAATGACGACTTTTTGCAGCTCGACCTGGCGAAATATAAAAGGCCGGTGATCATCGGGAATATTCCCTATTCGATTAGCACGCAGATTTTAGTGAGACTGGCCGAGCAGAGGGGAGCCTTTGAACGGGCTGTATTAACGGTTCAAAAAGAATACGGAGCACGTTTGTTGGCTGAACCTGGTTCTGCTCAATACGGGCCGGTAACTCTTTTTGCTGGATATTATTTTTTCGTTAAAAAAGAATTTTCGATAAACGCACGATATTTTTCACCTCGACCAAAGATCAGTTCGACAGTCATAGAATTAACGGGCCGAAGAAAACCATTTTATCTGCAAGATGAACGATCCTTTTTCAGTATGATCAAAGGCATTTTTTGTTACCGTCGGAAGTATATGAAAAATGCGTTGATGAATTATTTGCATACTATACCTGATAGCATTAATAGCGTGATCTTGAAGAAAAGACCCGGCGACCTGAGTTTGGATGATTACTACACCATATATAATAAGGTATGCAGGAAATGAAAAGACAACGAGTTTATATTAAATCGATTAACGATATTGATGAATCACTCGTTGAGATATTTGACAGCTTCGGGCTCAATAATCTGTCGAGAAAAAGGGTTTTTGTAAAACCGAATATGCTAAGACCCGCTGAACCTGAAGAAGCAGTCGTGACCGACCCTGAGCTGATCGCGCACGTTGTTTCTTTTTTAACACGCGCCGGTGCTAATGTTGCGGTTGGCGATAATCCGGTGCCGAATAAATCTTATACTGAGCTTCAGGTCGCCAGTCGTTGTGGTTTTCTAGAGGCAGCACAGGGAAGGTTTAGAAGCATAGGGAAATATTCAAAACTCATCAAAAGACCGGATAATATGCTCAAAGAAATATATATATCAAAAGAAATAGCTGATTGTGATATCCTTATATCTTTGCCGAAATTCCGGACCCATGATCTGACGACCATGACCCTTGCGGTAAAGAATCAGTTCGGTATCATCCCCGGTGGTCTTAAACCCTATATCCATTCGAAATTTCCCGGAATAGATGATTTTAGTAAGGTTCTGCTCGAGATATACGAGATCTGCCCGCCGGATCTTATTATTGTCGACTGCATCAATATAATTGACGCCCGAGGTAAGAAATATTCTCCTGGAGTAATTATCATCGGTGCGAATGGACATGCGGTTGACCATACATGTGCTCTTTTGGCCGGGATAACTCCGGATCGAATTCCGACCCTCAGATGGGCGCGCGAAAAAGGACTGTATGATCCCGATGACATTGAAGTATATGGTAGACTCGATATCATTAAGGATTATGCTGCACCATTCCGTTTTCCGTTCAGGTCCTCGATCGTACAATCGATTGCTCAAATACTATACAGGCTCTGGCTCGCCAGGACGCCAGTAATCAATATCCAGAAGTGCACCGACTGTGGATTATGCGAAGATGTCTGCCCGGCTCATTGTATCAGAGGCAGGTTCATTGATCACAGAAAATGTATCAGATGTTACTGTTGTATTGAAATTTGCAGTAATCAAGCGATAAGGACGAAATTCCACCTATAGTACGTACCTGATAATACCGGAAAGTAGACCACGATCGCATACGAGATTTTCACGATTTTTTCACGGCGTGAGATTATTATTATAATATCCGGGTCTAATGGTGATATCCACAAAGGTCGTCCGGGTGAATGCTTGACACTGATATTTGAGTGGGTATAGTTCATAATGGTTGATGAAAAGCAGAGTATCGTAATTCTCAGTAAGCTGCAGGCACCGCAGATACGTACCAAAGTCCTGTATCGCGAACGCCTGATCAACTCTCTTGTTTCCAACCTTAATAAGAAAGTGATACTCGTGTGTGCTGGTGCCGGGTATGGAAAAACCACGCTACTGTCACAGCTTTTGTCGAGTAAAAATATCCCCTATGTATACTACCATCTCGAGAAAAGTGATGCAGAACCGGCCGTATTTTTTTCCTATTTGGTCGAAGGTATCAGGAAATTCTCGCCAGATTTCGGTAAAAAGACCGAGGCCTTGAGTCATTTCTTCAATTATCCTCAGCGTTATTTGGAGTTGATCCTGGGCACGTTCATCAATGAAATAATCGAGACCGTCAAAGAAGATCTCTACATTATTCTGGAAGACTACCATACTATCTACCCGGCTGAACACATCGACAAGATCCTCAACTACTTATTGAGTCATATCCCCCAGCAGGTTCATTTTATAATTTCTTCACGCGTGCGGCCGCCGTTATCAGTGGCTCAGCTTCAAGCCCGTGATGAAATATTTGAAATAGGCGGTCAGGATTTGAAATTCAGTAAAGAAGAAACCAAGGACCTTTTCGTGTCAGTTTATTCGATATCACTAAGCGAATCAGAACTTGAATGGATCGAAGAACATCTGGAAGGGTGGCCAACGAGTTTGCGTCTAATGCTGCAGTCATCTAATTACTTTGAAAAAGAGAAATCATCTCGGTATATCAAGCGTATCCTCGATAGCTATTACCAATCCCAGAGTAATCTGTTCAATTATTTTGCCCAGGAGATATATGATCAGGAATCCAAGAGTATAAGGCAGTATCTGGTCGACTGTTCGATCCTTGAATGGTTGACCCCGGAGCTGTGCGATGCGGTTGCCAAGAGAAAGAACTCGGAATTATTATTAGCCGAACTTACGACGAGAAATGCATTCATCGTTGATATACCCGATATCGGCTATCGATTTCACCATTTATTCAGAGATTTTTTGCGGAGTAAAATAAACAATGTTGAAAAGGAGAGGAGACTCTATATTCGAGCTGGTGTTTTTCATTTTAAGAATAACCGATTAGAAGAAGCTGCCCGGTTTTTTCTCCAGGCAAAAGAATATGATCGTGCTGCGATAAGTATTGAAAGGATCGCACCGGGTTCAATTTGGCGCGGCAGGAGTGCATTTTTATGTTCTTATATAGAAAAGATACCTAGATCCGTGCGTCAACAGCATCCTTCGCTGCTCATGCATTATGCTGAGGCCTTGATCTATCTAGGGCGCTCGGATGAAGCCAAGAAAAACTGCTTGCGTGCGGCCAATAAGTTTAAGTTGATATCAAAAGGACACAAACAATATGCCGATGCCCTTTACAGATTAGGCGGGATCCTTCTCAATCAGGGGAGATTGACTGCGGCCAAACGATGGTTCAAAAAGGCATTGAGCGTATGTCCAAAAAATGCGCGCCTCACCAGAGCATCGATTCTCAATTCAATCGGTTCGCTGTACCGGGCAGCAGGCAGTCGGAATTTATCTGAAGCGGCAAAATATTTTCAGGAGGCATTGCAGATAGCAAACCGTAATGAATACAAAGACCTTGAGGCGAGCATTATTAATAACTATGCTATGAATGATTTCAACATAGGAAATTTGAATGCCGCGCATTTGAAGTTGTTGAAAACGGCAGAACTTTTAAAGGATCATTTTTCTCCTGGTTGTGGCGGTGGTTTTTTCAATGCTGCGAAAATGAGCATTCTTTTGGGGAATAGAAAAGAAGCTCTTCAAACCCTGGAATCCGGTATCAAGACATGCGGCAGCTATAATGACCTTTGGTCAATGGCGAGGATCTGGCAGGGTTATGCACAATTTCATAAGGAATTTGGTGATCTCGATAAAGCAAGGCAGTTTATTTCCAAAGCCCTGGAGATATATGAGAAGCTGGGCGTCGTTTCACTCATTATCTCGGCATATACAGAGTTGTGCGACATCAATATCAGAGGCGGGGATCTCGTCGCGGCGGATCGGATTCTTGCCAAAACCTGGTTGATAAAAGAGATCAGGACGGATTTTTCGTCCGTGGATTTACTGCAGACCGAGGCAACACTGAGAATTGCCCAGGGCAGATATGACGACGCGGAAAAGATACTTGACAGCGCTATAAAGGTAACCAAGAAATTCAAACAGCCATTTTTTTCATTCACTATCAACCTTCATTTATGTAATGTTTACTATTATCAAAACGAAAAATCAAGGGCCCTGTTAAAACTCGAAAAAGTAGTCGCACTGAGTCGATCCAAAGGTTATGATTATCTGTTGGCTCGTACATTCCGGAATAACAAATGGATGCTGCAGGAATTGCGTAAAGATGGTTTTGAGCACAAATACATCATGTCTCTGATCGACAAGTATGAACTCGATGCCCACTGGATCGATGTTCATCTCTTTGGTGTCCCAAAAGTCGCGGTCGATGAAAGGGAGATTCTCGAGACTTCCTGGACAACGATGAAGTCGAAGAAATTGTTCTTTTATCTCCTGCTCCATAAAAATGAGCGCGTCAATCACGATGTGCTCATTGAAGCGCTGTGGCAAAAAGCGTCACATAAAAGCGGCAGCGATAGTCTGCGTAAGGCATTACAACATATAAGGCAGATGTACAAAGCAGTGAAAACCGGCCGGGGAGAACTGGTAATATCAAGCAAGGGATTTTATCAGCTTTCACCCAAGGTCGCGATTAAAATCGATACCGAGGAGTTTGAAAATCTTGTGAAGAAAATCAAAGCGGCGGATAAAACTGATAAAAAATATGAATCAATGCTGCGAAAAGCGATTTCAATTTACAAAGATGGTTTTGCACCGGGTTGGTATGATTCCTGGGTCGAAGACCGGCGCCGATATTATCAGAATCTATGTGAAGATTGTCTGCTCATTATGGCAGATTATTACACTGAAAATAAAAGATATAAAGATGCTATTATATTTTACAAGAAGCTGATATCAGCAAATATCTTTAATGAAGAATACCATCGTAGAATAATGACCGCTTACAGTAAGATCGGTCGTTATAAAGAGATAATCCGGGATTTTGAACAGCTGAAAAAAACTTTGAGAAAAGAACTTGGTAGCGAACCCCATAAAGAGACGATTGACTTATTTGTAAAATTGGTAAAGACACAGACAAATACATAAGCCAATATAATCGTAGCTGCCTCAGCCTGAGGCAGACAGGTGATTTATCAGGTAATGTTCGATAAATCGAACGCCTACAATAAATATGTTGTTATGATGTCACGAACTTCGTAATTCTGTCATCCTCCGACAAGCCTGTCCTCTGACTTGATCAGGGGAATCGGGGAATCAAGGAACGTCCTATAACCCTGGATTATCCAGTTCCCGTACCTACTTCGTACTACGGGACAGGCAGGTTGGATAATGACAGGAAAGAGGAGAGGGTCGTTATATTTTCACAAATGGTATTTTGGCTTCATTGAGCATGTCGATCGCCAGCTTATCAGGGTATTCCTCTTTATAAATGATCTTGGATACGTTGGCATTTATGAGCATCTTTGTACAGATAAAACATGGTTGATGCGTTGAGTATACTATTCCATTACTGATATCGACACCAAAGGTCGCAGCTTGGATTATAGCATTCTGTTCAGCATGAGTACCGCGGCATATTTCATGCCTTTCACCAGCCGGGATATTGAGTTCTTTTCTTAGACAACCGACATCAGCACAATGTTTGATCCCGCGCGGTGCGCCATTATAGCCGGTCGTCAGTATCTTTCTGTCTTTTACGATGACTGCACCAACCTGGCGCCTTATGCAAGTCGAGCGTTCGGCAACAAGCTCGGCGATAGCCATAAAATATTCATCCCAGGATTTTCTTGCCACTTTTTATACTTGTGCTTTAATACAGGCGATGGAACAGACCAGGTCATCATTTGCCAGGGTAATGATCTTAACGCCTTTTGCCTGACGGCTCAGAACTTTTATGTTGTTGACCGGGGTTCGGATCACTTTACCTGCTTTGGTCATGACAATGAGGTCATCCTCATCACTGACCCTGGTGACACCGGCGACTTTGCCGGTCTTATTGTCAATCTTTATCGCCTTCATACCTTTGCCGCCTCTTCCTTTTTCACCGATTGAAGCGAACTTCACGCGTTTTCCAATACCCTTTTCTGCAACGATGAGCATATCCTCACTTTCTCTGACAATATTGAAACCGACGACCTCGTTTTCCTTTGCCAGTCTAATACCTCTTACGCCTGACGCGGTCCGTCCCATGGCCCGGATCACTTTTTCAGCAAACCTAATGGTCAGGCCGTCACGAGTCGTTAGTAATATCGAATTATCGCCTTTGGTTAGACCGACTTCAATAAGCCGATCACCGCGCATGAGCTTGAGTGCGATTATACCCTTGCTTCTAATATGTGAGAAATCGACAAGGTTGGTTTTTTTGACTTTACCATTTTTTGTGGCCATGAAGACATAATGTTGCGATGAAAAGTCCTTTATTGAAAGACACGCCGTGACTTTTTCACCCTCACTCATTTCAATGAAGTTCGCGATCGAACGACCTTTTGAAAATGGTCCTGCTTCTGCTATTTCATATACCTTACGAGCATAGACCTTTCCTTTGTCTGTAAAGAACAGCAAGGTGTCGGTGGTCAAGCAGACAAGCAATTGGTTGGCAAAATCTTGTTCACCGATCTCGACGATCTTTCTACCGTGGCCGCCGCGGGATTGGTTTCTGTACGTGGTAATAGGCTGGCGTTTAATATAACCACGATGTGTTACCGTAATAACCATGTCTTCTTCGCCGATGAGGTCTTCAATCGTCAATTGTTCAGGCTCGGCATCGATGATCTGAGTGCGTCTCGGCTCCTGATACTTTTCATTCAGTTTATTGAGTTCTTTCTTGATTAATTGATAAACACCTTTTGGCGACTCAAGGATCGATTTGAGCCGGGCGATCTCTTTGATCAGCGCCAAATATTCAATTTCCAGAGTTTCTTTTTCAAGGTTCGTCAACCTCGCCAATCTCATGTCGAGGATTGCCTGGGCTTGTATGTCACTGAGTGAAAATCTCTCCATCAGGTTCTTTTTGGCAACCGGCACATCCTTGGATTTCTTGATGATCTTGACAACTTCATCGATATTGTCGATTGCGATCCTGAGTCCTTCGAGAATATGCGCACGCTTTTCTGCTTCGGCGAGTTCGAATTTTGTGCGGCGGGTAATGACTTCAAAACGGAAATCCAAAAATGTTGTCAGGGCCTTTTTTAAAGTGAGGAGCCTCGGTGCATCGGAGACCAGGGCGAGTAATTGAATGCTGAAAGTCGATTGTAGCGTAGTGTATTTATATAGATTGTTTAAAACGATCTGAGGATTAGCATCACGTTTGAGTTCAACCATAACTCTAATGCCGTCCTTGTCTGATTCATCCCTTAAATCAGAAATGTCCTCGAGTTTTTTTGCACGTACGAGCTCGGCGATCTTTTCTAAAAGCGAGCTTTTATTAACCTGATATGGTATTTCAGTAATAACGATCGCCTGCCTGCCTCCTTTCAGATCTTCAATCCGGACCTTGCCTCTCATAATGACCCGGCCCTTACCGGTTTTGTATGCCTGGGTGATACCGCTCTTACCGATAATAAGACCACCGGTCGGAAAATCCGGCCCGGGCACCAGCCCCCATATTTTTTCATCTTTGATGTCCGGCTCATCGATCAGCGCATTCAATGCACTGACCACTTCGCTAAGATTATGGGGCGGAATATTCGTCGCCATGCCGACCGCAATACCAGATGAACCATTGCACAGTAGATTGGGATAACCTGCGGGCAAGACCGTAGGTTCTTTTAACCGTCCGTCAAAATTCGGTATGAAGTCGACCGTATCTTTTTTTAAATCACCGAGTATTTCTTCAGCCAGAGATGTGAGACGTGCCTCAGTATAACGATAGGCCGCTGCGGCATCACCATCTACTGATCCGAAATTACCCTGACCATCGATAAGTGCATAACGCATTGAAAAATTCTGAGCCATGCGAACGAGAGCGTCATATATTGCCATGTCGCCGTGAGGATGGTATTTCCCGAGTACATCACCGATAACCGTTGCTGATTTTTTATATGCCCGGTTCGATAATAATCCAGCTTCTTCCATGGCATACAGGATACGGCGCTGTACTGGTTTCAAGCCGTCGCGAGCATCAGGTAGCGCCCGTCCGACAATAACACTCATTGCATAATCTAAATACGATGATTTGATTTCATCTTCGATATAAACATTAGTTATACGTTCTTCCATAGCAGTATTATAGCCAGATTTGAGCTCAAGTCAACACCTGCGTAATACCGGGAATACGTTGTAAATAAATGATTTGAGGAGATTTAGCAGCTGTAAACTTCTATATTCTCATAGCTGTTGGCTGCTTCCGGTCAAACCGGTAAACCGTATCGAAACCGAATGATTTTGCATACTCAAACCCCTCTGAAATGCCCTTACCCAGGTCTGATACCCGGTGTGCATCCGATCCGATCGTTATCATTTTCAGTCCTTGTTCGCGAGCATATTTTATGATCGATGGTGCGGGGTAGAACTGGTCAATACGACGCAGCCCAGCGGTATTTATCTCGAGGGCGGTATTCGTATCAGCCATTATTCTGTAGATCTTGCGGAGCGAGGTTTCGAGTACCTCGTGTATTTCTTCTTTGTAATACGAAATGCCGTATTTCTTATAGACATCAAGATGGCCAACTGAATTGAACAGCTTGCTTTTTACCAGATCCTCCACGGCCTGAAAATAATTCGTCAACATTGAATGGGCGGAATGATCGGGGAAATAGTTCATGTATTCCCGGCTGCTGTCGATACAAATATGCTCAAGACAGTGTATACTTCCAAGAACAAAATCCAGTTCAACACCGTTAGTTACTTGCTCAAGTACTGGATCGATGCCTTTGTAATACCCGACCTCGATACCAAATTTTATGCTCAAGCCCGAGCTATGGTATCTAACTCTTTGCTTTTCTATTTCATCACGCAGGCGCAGCAATCCCTGACGTGTGAATTTTTCGCGCTGCCCGTCAAAGCATATGAACGAATCATTTCTTGCTGGATCTAACTCACAGTGGTTGGTAAAGCAGATCTCCTTTAATCCGATGCTCAGTGCTTTTTCACAGTAGTCCTCTAGATCTCCTTGTGCATCGATGGAGTGGTTCGTATGAATATGATAATCGATCATAAAGGACAGAAGATGGCATTGATTATAGACGCTGGAAAAAAACTATGTGAGGATGACATTCTCGCCGAGAGGTTCAAATTTATCTGCCTTTTCCTTGAGATCATAAGCTGTGTTTTCAGCGAAAGCGAAGATCTCCACACGTTTGTTTTTTGCCTTTATAAAATCCACAAGGGGTACAAAATCACCGTCGCCTGATGCCAGCACTATCGTGTCGACATGATCCAATATGCCGAGGATATCGAGTGCAATGCTCATGTCCCAGTTCGCTTTTGCCGAACCGTCAGAACGCGTTCTTACATCCTTGGTTTTTACGATATAACCGATCCGTTCAAGGCTTGTGGCAAATGGTTTAACATCACCTTCTGGCGGCTGGACAATGTACGCATAAGCTTTTACTAGTTTTCTGTTTTCAGTAATGAGATTCAGAAGTTTTTCATAATTGACTTTTGCGGCATACCCCATACGGGCAGAATAATATAGATTTTGTGAATCAACGAATAAGGCCAACTTTTCTTTCTTAAATATTGTTGATGATTCAATAAGTTCTCTTAAAGAATGTATCTCGTTAAAAATCATTTTACAGTCATCTTTAGTCGCAACAGATGAATATTGTTGCATCTCCTGTTTGATACATTGTCTGATATTATTTATAATCTCTTTATTATGTATCGTATTATTTTGCACAATTACCTCCTATTTAATATAATGGGATTTGCTGTGCTGATGGTCAGTTGAAAGTACCAGATGGCATCTCTCTTTTAAAAGATTCAGGAAGGTATTCAAAGAGTGTCGGTTCGGATTTTTCTGTAGTCGAATTAGTCCACACAAGTGTAAACTCATTCGTTCTTCGGATATCGACAAAGACAAAGCGTAGACCATTTTCATATTCCCATATTTCAAAGGGTCTGGATTCCTGCCGTTCAAGAACACTGGTTATCAGTTGATCATAAGGACCGTACTTAATGTATATCCGACCGCGGTCTGTTTTACTGCCGGTCTTGTGGCCTTCACTTAGATGCTCGTCAGCATAAGCGAATCTTGCTGCTATTTCGTTGTAATCGTACTGACTCCAGAATTTTTGAAGGAATATTTCCTTGCCGCCTTTAGGCAACCCCTGGAATTTTTTAAAAGCTTCCGGGGTTAAAAAATAAGCGATATCCTCGTAGTAAGGCAGTCCTTCAAAGCTTACTTCATCCGACACCTTTTTGCTTATCGTGAACGTTATATTTTTTTGAGCAGTACTATCAGTGGCCGGATCAGTGACACTGACTTTCAGATCATAGATTCCGGGTTTGAATTGTGCGATGCTGAGTCCGGCATTGACCGCTTGAGAAGTGTACTTCTTGCTAACTTTTTGTGATATATCCCGGACGATCTGCCCGAGAGAGTCTGTGATTTCATATCTGATCTCCATGTCTTTTAAATCCGGATCGATATCATAAATCTCATAATAAAGAAAAATCTTAGAATAACGTTCGCTGAATTTTCGTGAAGGAAGCGGTACGACCTTGAGGTTACCTTTTTTCAGATAGTCGCCGGTTGTATCGACCGTGATCTCCTTGGCACACAGGATATCGCTCATCCCGTAATCCGCCCGGGTAATAGCCAGCAGTTCTTCAACGGTGCCGCTTTTATCACCCGAGATGACATTTATTCGGTATTTATATCTGCCTTCAAGTACGTGTAAACCGAATTGAACGAGAAAAGACATTTGCTGTCTTGCCGCCTCAGAAAAGGAGGGGAGCGAGAATGAACGGTACAGCGTATCGGCTAACGTATCTGCCTTGTCAAGATTGATAATTTCGAAAGGAATGACTGCTTGAGTCACTATTTCACTATCGCTCTTTTCATAATGGAGTTCGTGATACGGTATCTCACAATTAAATTCGATGTAGAATATCTCTCCCTGCGTAACAGTCTGTGTGACAGTATCTTCGATCGTCACTTTTGATAAATACACCACGGGATCGACATAAAAATCTATGTTTTGGATCAAGAACAGGTTAGCGATCAATAATATCATAAACTCGACCCGTTTGGATTGAGAAGAACATATTCACCAAAACCGTGGCGGTCACCAAAGATATATTGCAGATTGATTTTATAATAAGACCATACTTCATAGCTGTCATAGAGCGTTTCGGCCGGGTTGGTCGGATTTCTCGGAGCCGTGTAATATGGGTACCGGGTAATTTCATCCGGCTTGCCCAGGGTGACGTAAATACGTGCCCGGTCACTGCGCCATCCACGGTCGCCATGAGAGAAATTTTCTTCGCAATATTCGATACGCTCGAAATATTCCACTTCTTTTTCATTGTATTTGGTATTGGGCGTAGGATCGTGTCTTTTCCAGACGTCAATCCACAGCGAATCCCGTTCCTCGCGCTTGGCATCTTTCAGTTTATTGATCTCCGAGGTCGTTGCGATATACTCGAGCTGACTTACTTTTAGCAGCCAGGTTGTTTCATCAAGGAAAAACGGCCGGGCAATCTTTATCGGCACTTGAATTTCATCGATCGTCTTTGTTGGCGATAGGGTCTTTATATTGAGTTTGTAGTCGCCATTAGGCAGAGCGGGAATATAAAACGTTATAGTATCATCATAGGTACCTTTTCTCACATTCACACGCTGCTCGATCTCATCGATGGAAAAAAGCATATTGAAAACATCACCTTCAGGATTGATTATGTTAAAAGCAACCAGTAATGTATCACGAAACATATCCCATTTTATACTTCCGACATAATTGATCTGGACGATCTTTTCACTTATATCGAGGATCGTTCCCGCATTGATATCTATTATTTTTAAATTGTAATGTCGGCTCGTTTTTGGGATAATGATCGTCATCGAGTCACTTACATCCTTATCCTTGTCAAATGTAATCCCTTCCCAGAAATCACCGGTTAATTGCTTTTTTTGGTTATCAAAGATCTTTATTTGAACCTCATATTTTGCATAGAAGACTGAATCGTCGGAAACGAATTTAAGATTATCACCAGAAATGCTGAAGTAGACTGCAAGTTCCTGTTCAAAATCGCTGTAGGGTCGGTCGACGACTTGCCATTCAACTACCATTAAAAGAAATAATATCATTTTCCTATTTTTCGTCCTTTCCGCCTTTTCGCGTTCTTGGTATTGGATGAAAAGACGAGTTTTAAAGCGTCCCCGATATTAGCTACGAATTGAAACGATAATCCGCCTCGTACATGCTCGGGGATTTCAGTTAGATCCTTTTTATTCTCTTCGGGTAAGAATATGCGGGTAATCCCCGCCCGTTTTGCCGCGATCACCTTTTCTTTAATCCCGCCGACTGGAAGAATTCGTCCGGTGAGCGTGATCTCACCTGAAAACGCGACTTTGGGATCGATCGTAGTATTTTTTATCAATGAAGCCAAGGACATAACCACAGCCAATCCGGCTGATGGTCCATCTTTGGGGATTGCCCCTGACGGTATATGTATGTGAACATCGTTGTCCTGGATGATATCATCGTTGATTTTCCAGGTATCTAATTTTGTTTTTAAATACGACAGGGCAGCCTGACATGATTCTTTCATAACGTCACCGAGGAGACCGGTCAGGATGAGTCCTTTTTTACCTTTCGTTTTTATCGATTCGATGAATAATATCTCACCGCCGAAAGGTGTCCAGGCAAGACCGGTCGCTACACCGATCTCTCCGCGACGTGCGGCTACTTCGGAATAGCTTTTTGGCGGTCCAAGGAACTTATCGAGGTTATTCTTGGCAACTTTTACTGCTTTTCTTTTACCACTCGCAAAACGCTTGGCGACCTTACGGCATATAGAACCGATCATCCGTTCAAGATTGCGAACACCAGCTTCCTTCGTATAATCGTTAATGATGCTCTTCAACGCCTTTTTGCTTATCGCGATATCTTTTAAATTAAGTCCACTTTCTGCTATTCGTCTGGGGATCAAATAGCGCCTTGCTATTTCTGTTTTTTCTTCGAGGATGTAGCCAGGCAATTCAAGGATCTCCATACGGTCCTTGAGAGCCGGGATGATCGGGTCGATCACATTGCCGGTTGCGATGAACATGACACTCGATAGATCGTAAGGGACCTCCAGATAATGATCTGAAAAACTGTTGTTCTGTTCCGGGTCCAGGACTTCAAGCAAAGCTGATGATGGATCACCACGGAAATCAGCTCCGACCTTATCGATTTCATCGAGCATAAAAACAGGATTGTTAGTACCGCAGGTTTTCAGGGATTGAATGATGCGGCCTGGCAGAGCTCCGACATAGGTTCTGCGATGACCCCTGATCTCTGCTTCGTCTCTTATACCACCGAGTGAAATGCGAACGAATTTCCTCCCTAATGCCCGTGCAATTGATTTACCGAGCGATGTTTTGCCTACGCCCGGCGGTCCTATGAAGCAGAGTATCGTGCCCTTAGAATCCGGCTTTAATTTTTTCACGGCAAGGTATTCGAGAATCCTCTCTTTTATCTTTTCAAGATCGTAATGGTCTTCATCGAGGATCATCTGAGCACGTTTGATGTCGAGGTTATCCTTGGTCGATATTGACCAGGGTATCGCGATCAACCAATCGATATAAGTTCGTGCAACTGTATATTCAGCGGCTTGCGGTGGGATCCGTGCCAGACGGTCGAGTTCCTTCATCGCTACTTTCACGGTCTGTTCAGGCATATGTGCCTCGCGCACTTTGCCTTTTAATTCCTCAATCTCCCGTGCATGGTCATCACCTTCACCCAGTTCTTTTTGGATCGCCTTTAATTGTTCTTTCAAATAGAACTCCCGCTGCCCTTTATCCAATTCGGTTTTCACTTCAGATCGTATCTTAGCGCCCAGTTCTAAGATACTTATTTCTTTCTGGAGTGCAGGGATGAGTTTTGCAAATCGCTCTTTAGGATCAAACGTTTCCAGCAGATTCTGTTTATCTTTGAAATCGAAATTCGTGTAGTGGGTAACGAAATCAGCTAACCGATCTGGGTCATCAATATTAAGAACGATGGCGCCGAGTTCATCTGGCAGATAGGGTGCTAATGAAACAAGGCTCTGGAACATCGTCACCGCATTTCGCATCATTGCTTCAAGAGCCATGGTTTTCTTGTGCTTGCCAGCGATTATTTTGATCTTTGTCTTGAGATAGGGCTGGGATTGTACAAAATCAGTGACTTTGAAACGCGTCAATCCCTTGATGAGCAGCCGGATCGTGCCATCAGGAAACCGCAGCATTTTATTGATTTGAATGACACAGCCGATATCGTATACCTGGTCAGGATTAGGTTCTTCTATCTCGGGATTGCGTTGGGTCAGGGCACCGGCGAGTTTGTTTGTCGTCAGTATCTCATCAATGAGTTTGGCGAGTTTCTGGGTGTGTATGATCAGGGGTACGATCTGTTCAGGAAAGACAACACCACCTTTTATCGGGATGATACCCAGTTCACCGGGTATCTGGACTAACTGATCAGTCATTTTTTTATTCTCCTTAGCCATCCTCAATAGGGATTATCTTTTCTTTTTCAATGGGAAAACGCAGGCTCAAGATGCCATATTCGAGACAGTATTGGTATTGTTTTGGCTCGACCGGTAGAGGAAAATCGATCCTGCGGTAGAAAGAACCATAGGGGATCTCTATATTATGAAATTTACACCCTTGTTTGCTTAGAATCTCCGATGATTTTCTGGTTCCGTCTATTACCAGATGATTTCTCGAAACGTGTATTGAAAAATCTCTTGGTTTAACTCCAGCGATTTCAATAGTTATCACCATTTCACCTTCCATTATATATAGATCGTATAACGGCTGCCAGCTGACAAAATCCGGTGTATAATTCTTTGTATTATCATAATCGTGAATATCATCAAAAATAACGCGCACATCATTAGTTTCCTTATCAGACCGTGGCCTTTCCATACCTGATTATATGCTATAAA
>CAYQPW010000024.1:0-40348 GCA_964419565.1 uncultured bacterium | reverse complement strand
AAGATATACCGGGTCATGACCCATAATAATATTGACCCGACAACCTGGACTTTGCATGAAGTAATAAACTTAAACAAACCGATTACGGCTGAAGGTTCAGTAGCCACAGACAACCGGGGTAATCTCTGGGTCTACTTTGGCTGTGGAAAGTATATGTCTAATACCGACGTTGCTGATGCCGACACAATGCTCTTTGTCGGCATAAAAGACGATACAACGAATACGCTCACACCATACACACTCGGTGATCTCATCGATGTTACTAATGCACGGGTATATGCTGATAGTGTTGCTGGCATGGGCGGTGTATCTAATTTCGATGATCTGATATTGCAGATCGAAGGTGCGGCTGGCTGGTATAGAAGATTCGATTCAATCCCTGGCGAAAGAGTGGTAACGACACCGCTCATCCTCGGTGGTGCCGTTATATTCACATCGTTCATTCCACAAGATACCACAGGCGGCGGTACAGCCCAGGGTCCAGACCTCTGCATTGGCGGCGGTGGTGGTCCGCAAGGCGGTAATCTGTGGGCACTTTTCTATACTACGGGGACTTCGTACAAAACCGCTATGCTCGGTGAAACTGTTACCGGTGAGTTTAAAACTCATATACCGATCATCGGTGATATGCCCTCAGAACCAGCAATGCACATTGGTGGAGACCAGGAAAAAGTCTTTATCCAATCAGCTGGCGGTCTTATCGGGATTGAAACGCCCTTACCGTATAACCCACGCGGTGGTGTTATGCTCTGGCGTGGTCGATAAAGGAGGATGCAATGAAGATAATAAGATACCTGCTAATAATATTGTTACCGGTATTAGTTCTAAGTCAAAGCGAAGAAAGGATCGATACCAGGCCAGTAGTCGAGAAAATAAACTGGCAAGTCGACAATGATCAGGGATGCATAATGGCGATCGAAAATAATTCTATCTGTTATGAAGAAATCTGGATGCAAACACCTCCTGGTGGCATTACGATTACGTCGGCAGACACTGATGAAACTCTTATGCTCAGCAATCTAACGGCGCCGTTCTGGGCTGAAGTCAGTTTTTACGCAACTGATAACGGGATTTACATCAAATCGATCCGGTTCCTCAAGCAGTTCGAATACGATTCAGAAGGTTATATTATCGGCGAATACAACGAGGATATAGATTAAAACAAAGGAGCAAAGATAATTGCTCCTTATGGTCAACACCCTGCGCTGTATTATCAAGTGCAGGGTGTTGACTTTTAAAAATTTATAATTAAAATTAGCCAATAAGGAGGTGGCTTTGAAAAAATATATAAATATTTTAATCATTTGTTTAGTTACTTTAATGATCGATTGTAATGGGGAAAAAAAGGATGGTTCAGTAAAAGACAAAACGAACACAGCCCCTTTTATAAAAAGTATCGTCCTCACCCCGGATAACCCCACCCAGGGTTCGCGCATAACCATGCGCATCGATGCGGGCGATAAAGAGGGTGACAAGATTGATTATCATGTCATCTGGTATCTTAATGATGAAAAGATCGGTGAGGGTTTTGAATTCTATCTTGACGAGGCCAAACGAGGTGACCAAATATATGCAGATATTACACCAAGTGATGGTAAATTAGACGGCGAAACGATAAGGACTACGACCGCTACGATCGGTAATACACCACCGAAAATCATGTCTTCGCGCATAGCACCAGATACAGTTCTAACATCGACCGGAGACCTTACAGTCTATGGCCAGGGGTTTGACCCGGACGGCGATATAATAACCTGGCTGTGTTATTGGACGCTCAACTTTTCAGAACGTATCTCTGATTCATCCACGACGATAAATTTAAAGAACCTCGGTATAAAAAAGGGCTCCCATATCACAGCAGAGCTCTATGCATCTGATGGAGATACTGTGTCTACGCCCAACCTTATTGAAATAGACGTGGTCAATGGACATCCTATGCTTAGAACTGATGTTGATTCTGTACCCTACAGCGCCGACAGCATCAATTTCCCAGTACCGATAATAGATCCGGATAACGATGAAATGGCGTTTGAACTTCTCGAGGCGCCTTTGGGCCTGAGAATAGACAAGAAGAATGGAACGGTTTCTGGCAAAGTTACAATGACCGAACCTTTTAAGATCATGGTCCGGGCAACGGATACAGATGGCGCTTACCTGGATGCAAGATTCATTCTGACCCCTCCTCAAACACCTTGATAGAATTTTTATAATACTGTTCAATACCCGCGAAGTAAGTTTCTAAGATGAAAATCGACCTAAAAAAAATAATCCGGTTTGTTTATGGAATCCTTGTTATTCAAGGGACACTTTTTGCCAATATCCTTGTATTTCAGCAGGGAGATACGCTGAAATTTATCGAAGATAATGAGGTTGTAAAACAGTGGGTGATCACTGATCCGGCTGAAAATCCGGGATCTGACGATATCGTCTACACGAAAAAATCAAAAGTCTCGTCTGATAGCAACTATTTCTTCATATACGAAGAGGAATATTACCGATCTATCGACAGCATCTCTACAAAGATCACTATGTATAATGCAGCTGAGAAAAAATTGCTGGAAAAGAGATTCTTTAACGAAAGAAGAATAGCATTTCATCTCACGTCGATATACAAAGATATCATGATCATGGCGACAACCAACAAGGATTTTACCGACCCGAAACTCGATATTATTTACAGCAACAAAGAAAAGACATTGATAAAGGAAAACGAATGGCATCGGCTTGTCAGTTATGAAGTCTCACCAAACTTACAGTTTATTATATGTCATGTTAAAAATTATAATAAACGAAGAATTTGGGATTATATATATTTCATTAAGATAGCGACACAAAGCAATTGGACCTATATTTTCCCGATCTGCGCATCCTGCAAGCGAAACACAATTACATTAAAGGTCAATGATATCGGTGAATCAGAAGTCATATACAAAGGTCAGCATCGAATGTTTTCCAAAGACGGACAACTCATCGATTTCTATATAAAATAAACAGTCTTATTCGAATCGTAATCGAAAGCTGTAGCGACCGGACTCATCCGGTCGCTACAGCTTTTCTTTTTACTTCTTAGTTCCTGAACCCTTTTATTTCGGATGATCTGGATCAGGCACGGGTGCGCCCACCGGACAAACAGCAACACACTGCGGTTCATCAAAGTGACCTTCACACTCAACACATGTATTGAAATCAATTACATAAATGGGATCACCTTCAGTAATTGCCTGAACTGGACACTCAGGCTCACACAGTCCACAGGCAGTGCATTCATCAGTAATCTTGTATGCCATCTTGCCTCCTTTTTTTAAACGGATTATTATACAGAGTTTCTATTGAATGTCAAGACCAGCAAGAACTGATTCCTCTTTGCTTTTTTGAAAAACTAATTCGTCACTGCGAGGAGTCAGTGAAAATAAAATATAACTAAGGGCGTTTATCGAGAATTACCAAAACTAAGGGAGCACGCTCAAGCGGTGTAAAAACCTGTTTGATGTCGATGTGAAAACCCTTTGATAAATCGTCATCTATTTCTTCCTCGACGCGTAGGGTCTTGTAAAAAATCGCCCTGCCCCCAGGCTCAAGTAAACGGTCAACTGAACTTATCAAATCCCTGATCTTACCGACTGCTTTGAGCAGGACAACTTCGAATACTTCATCATAATAATTTTCGACCCGCTTATTGACGATATTTACGTCATGATACGCGAGTTCTTTGATCAGGTACTTTAAAAAATCAACCTTTTTGCCCTGTGATTCGATCATCGTCAATTTTAATTGAGGTTCCATTATTTTCATGGGCATCGAGGGTAATCCAGCTCCCGCACCGATATCACAGATACAAGAAAACCCCTGAACATATTCCAGTGCCATGAGGGACGTTAAGAAATGTCGCCTGGCAATACGTTTATAATCCTGACGTGATAATAAATGCAGTTTGTTTCTTTGCTTAAAAAGAATATTCAAATATATTCGGAATTTTTGCAGGATCGAATCATTGTAATACAGACCAAGTACTACCAGACCATTGCGCAGATCATTTAGTTCACGCTCGATCTCCTGATCACAGTTATTTTTCATCCTGGTGTTTAACCTCATCCCAGATCCTGTCCATCTCTTGTAAAGTAACGTCCTCGAGCTTTTTTCCCCTCGATTCCAGCTCTGTTTTTAGCTTTCTAAACCGATTGACGAATTTTTTATTGGCATACCTCAAGGCATCTTCCGGGTCAATTTTCAAGTGTCTTGCCAGATTAACACAGGCAAAGAGCAGATCACCGAATTCCTCAAGCATTTTCTCAGAACCGATACTCGCGCTGAGCTCTTTGATCTCTTCGACAACCTTTTCAAGAGGACCCTCATGCGATGCCCAGTCAAAACCGACCTTGGAAGCACGTTCCTGGATGATCTTTGCTGCAAGGAGTGCGGGCAGCGTTTTTGAAATTCCGACGAACATATCCTGCTTGCTTTGCTGCCAGAACTTCAGTACCTCTTCCTGGTCCTTTAATTCATCTTTTTTGAATACATGAGGATGTTTCTTGCGGTATTTGGCGATCGTTGAAGCAACGAGTTCATCAAGATCGACATTCTTTTCTTCTTGAAAAATCCTCGCCAGAAAAAAACTTAAAAAAAGAAAATCCCCGATCTCCTCCTTGATCCCTGCGGTATCATCCTGTTCTATAGCCTCAACGAGCTCATACGATTCCTCAATAACGTTGTTCTTTATCGACTCAAGGGTCTGGTTTTTGTCCCAGGGACACTTATTCCTCAGTAATTTTACCAACTCGATGAGGTCCTGAATCTTCATTTATCGATTGTTCAAAGATTTATTGATCAAAGGTGCACGGCTATTGATCAACATCTCTTGAGGTTATTTCTTGTTCGTCGGCATCGTGAAAATCTGCGTAGAAATCCTCTTCGAAATTGAGACAACACAATAGCCGGCCGCATATCCCGGATATTTTACTGGGTGAAACATATAATTTCTGGTCCCGTGCCATGCGCAGGGAAATTGATTTTAACTCACCCAAGAAAGTCTTACAGCAGAGATTCCTGCCGCATGGCCCGATCCCGCCGAAAAGTTTTGAATAATCCCGGCTGCCTATTTGTTTAATAACAACACGGCGGTTCAATTTTTGCGAAATATAGCGGTGCAATTTCCTGAATTCAAGGCGCTTCTGAGCGGTAAAATAGAAAATAATACGTTCTTCATCAAGCTGGCAATGGGCATATACAGGCTTCATAGCGAACTTAAACTCCTCTACGGCACGTCTCAGCTCAAGCAGACTGAACTCCTCGTACTCTCTCAACTCCTTGCGTTTTTCGATATCATTAGCGGTCGCCCTTCTGACCACCTCGCCATAGACATCGTAATTCTCTCCTTTTTCGACCCTTACAATACGCCCGAGGTCCATACCCTCTTTACTCCTTATCACTACCAGCTCGCCGTTTGTATAACTGATATCACTCTCACAATACTCGGTGCGAAATGGCGTTATTTCTAACTGACAGATCATTATTCCCTTATCAAATATACTTTTTCACCTTTTTTGATCATACCTAACTCGTCGCGTGCTTTTGCTTCAAGCAAATTCCCTCTATTATATTCACTTATACGGTTACGCAAAACCTCATTTTTTGCTTTCAGAATGAGAATCTCTTTTTTCAAGCTCTTTTCTTCACGCACCGCAGCTATTAAGGTATAAGCCCTTCGACTGAAATAGAACAAAGGGATAGCTACAATAAGAAGAAAGACTATCCATTGTTTCTTTCTTGATGTGCGCTTCCTGCTCTTTTTCATTGAATATCGACTGCCCTGCTAAGACCAAATTTCGACTTCCGGATTTACATATCCTTTGATCTATTTAGACGGGTAATAGTAATAATAGCGATGGCGATAATAATGACGCGTAATATCGACACCATTCAGCACAAAGCCGATGATTTTCTCACCGCTACGTTCCAATTCCTCTTTAACCTCTAACACTGCATCACGATGTGTTTTTCTGGCCATTATAACGACTATTATGCCGTCACAAATCCTACCTAAAACGCGCGCATCAGCAACGCCCAAGGCAGGTGGTGCATCAACAATAATGAAACCGAATTGCTCCTTTAGAATCTCAATAGTCCTACCCATTTTCAGCGACCCAAGTAATTCGGCCGGATTAGAAGGTATCGTGCCACTGGTAATAAAGGATAAATTCTCAGTCGTACTCTCAACAATAGCATCTTTTAATTTTAAGTGATCGACCAGGACATCTGATAGACCGTGTGTATTATCTTTTACGAATTCGGAAAAGTAACGATGGAGCATCGGTCTGCGAAAATCACAATCAAGGATGATCGTCTTGTGACCTTGCTGAGCCATGGTAATACCAAGGTTCAAACAGGTCGTGGTTTTTCCTTCCTGGGGTAAAGTGGAGGTAATGAGTAAGGATTTTATCGGTTTCGCAGTGGCGGCAAATGCGATATTAGTTCTTAATATCTTATAGGCCTCAGTGATCTGAGAATGCGGCTCTTCAATCGTCGGCAGCCGCGGTCGGTCCTTATCTTTAACCAAAGGGATGGTCGCTAATACAGACAAACTCGTCAACTCTTCGATCTCTTTGGAGCTTTTTATTGACGTGTCGAGGTATTCCAGGAGAAATGCTCCACCGACCCCGATCAAAAGGCCAAGGAGGAATCCGAGAATCGTATTCTGCTTGGGTTTTGGCTCGACCGGGCTATCCGGAACCGTCGCTTTGTCAATGATCCTCGCTTCCGTGATCTGCATGGCCTCGGCGATCTTTGCTTCTTCGAGTTTACCTAATAGCATCGTATAGATCTCTTCGTTAGCCATTTTCTGCCGCTCAAGCTGGGCAAGTCGTACTTCAGCTTGAGGCAATCGCTGCAAACGGCCATTATGACGCCCGATGATGCTCGTCAAGGCTTCAATCCGGCTGTGCAGAGCGATCGCTTGAGTCTCGTTGTTTATGATCTTTGAAATGATCGATTGAAATATCGGATCTTGAATAGAAGGACCAGCAAGGACGATCTTTCGCGTGGCTTGTTTGAGATCTTCGGCCGCTTTGGCGATTTTATTTTCGACCTCAAGCAGTTCAAGGTTTGCCCCTTCGGTCAACTGCAATTCATGCTTTTGCTCTTCAAGGTCTTTTAGTCTTTCTTTGAGTTTAATAATGATCGGACTATTGGATATCGTCGGGTAAGACGCCATCGTTTTATAAGCACCATATGTCGCTTCATCTTTTGCTAATCCTTCTTCCATATTTTCTATGGCACTTTCTACTTCATGTAATTCAACGACTGCTTTTTCTTTTGCTGCTTCGAATTCAGCAAGAGAAGAAATAATCTCTTTAGCTGATTCATCGAGCAGGAAAATACCGCTCTTTTCTTTATATAAACGCAGGTCTTCTTCTGCCGCGGACAATTCCACACCAAAGTCTTTAATCTGTTCCTCAATAAACACTTTTGAGGAACGAGCAGCTTCTGTAATCGTCTGTAATGAATAAGTCATGTATTCATTCGCCAGTGTATTGGCGATATCAACCGCCAATTCTGGCGAATGGGATTTGGCTTTAAGCAAAACCAAATAAGTGTTCTTTATCTGGCTTGCGCTCGTTTGTTTTTGTAATTCTTCGGCTCGTTTATCTGCGCCTTTAATAACGATCTCGATCTTCTCTTTTGGTTTTTCCCGGATCAAGAACTTCAGCGAGCCGATATCAAACAGCCTGCCAATTTGGCCCGAGCCAATTACTTCGCCTTTTTTATTGATTACGGAGAATTGCTGACCGTCAAACTTCAAATTGTATTTACCGAATGGAAACATGCTGTCTACATAGACTTCATCAAAATAATAATATCCATGATTCTTAACGATGAAGTTCAAATTGAGTTTTTCTACGACGGTCCGCGCTAATGTTCGACTCTTAATGATCTCCAGTTGACTCTCTACCGGATCGACGCGTTGGGGTGTGTAGATCTCGGAAAAGAAAACAGGTTTTGATTCAGAAAGATCGAGCTTAAACCGGACGCGTGCCTCGTATACTTTGGGCAGGTTCAAACTCGTTATCAAAGCACCGAGCGTGGCTACGGCGACACAAATAATAACCAACCAGCGCCGCTCAATGATGACACTTATATAGTCATGGAGAGTAGGTTCGGCTTTCATTATCCTTTAGTGGCGATATATATCTGGAGGATCAGGGTACCCAAACTGAAGAGCACTGACCACTCTTGAAATGCAGGCATAAATCTGCGTGCAACAATAACCACATCTCCAGGACGCAGATCCAATGAATCCAGGTTTTCCCCGCTTTTCAGGACCTTCTCAAAATTTATCTGTCTTTCAGACCCGAGGTTCACGACCCGTATCTTGCCAAGATCACCGCGTTCTGTTGGCCCACCTGATTGAGCAAGTAGATTAATAAGATTATCCTCACTTTTTACATAGTAGTAACCTGGCGCCTTGACTTCGCCAAAAATATTTATCCGATAATAAAAATTAATATCAACAAAAATATCCGCATAGTAGTTCTGGAATTTCGTGACGAGTAATTCATGCAGGGAATCGATCGCGATATCTTTAATTGATATCTTACCCAATAAGGGGATATTTATCGAAGTGTCAGCATCGATAGTATACCAACCGCTTAAGTCTTCCTGGCGCCATATTTTTACTTCTACCGCGTCATTGGGTAATAGAAAAACATCGCTGCTTCCAAGAAGTAATAGTATTATAGGCAACATTATCGTAAATTATATAGAAAAACATTAATATGTCAAGTTCCTATCGCACACATTGACAATATTTCGCGCCTTGGTATAATTAATAAAAGGAGTCGATCGATGCCCATGCAAAAAATTCGAAGATCCTCATATCTATTCATAGCTATTTTGATAACGGTTTTTTTGATTGTTTTTTTCGTTCAGAAAACACATAAAAGGATAACATCCTCGCACAACTGTCGTTTTTGGGGGATCATCTTTTCTGAAATGTCTGTATCCCTGGCTGATACGGTAAGGGCACACCTTGATTCACTCCGGTCATTGAGTGCGAGTAACCCGGACGGTTGGGGCTTTGGGTATTTCGTGACTCCTGATACTTCAGACCTCCTAGCGATAATAACACGTGGTGAACCAGCAGCACAACGTGATCCAAGGTATGTTATTGAGCTCGAAAATATGATAAAATATACCAAGCACTGCGGCATCGCCCACGTGCGCAGCGGTACAAGCGGACCATCGAGCGGGATACCTGACCCTCACCCTTTTCTTAGGAGATCTCTGAACCGGGATTTCGAGATGATCCTTGCACACAATGGCAACATACCGGTCAAACAATTGCTTGCTCTTATAAATGCGATAAACCCTCTGTATATAGAACTCAACCCGCCTGATTATGCACCTGACTATGTTGATTCTGATCTCTACACTGTCTTTATCATGGAGATCATTGACACTTACTTAAATCTGACTATCGAAGATTGTATTGTGACGGCGATCACCAAGCTTGATTCAGCGATCGGTTTGAGCGCCGGTAAATTCAACTTTGTCATGTCTGACGGAACAAATATATGGGCTCTGAATTACGACCGATCATTAGTTGATCGTTCATCGCTTTATCTGTATCCGAATGTCAGTGAATCTGCTTTCTGGATCGCTGCATCCGTACCCCTTGATACGCTAAATATACTCTGGGCAGCAGTTCCCAATTCAACACTCGTAGTACTCCACCCAAATGAATCACCCCGGTTCATCAGAATTCTCAATAATGAACCACCAGGACCACTGGCACCGCAGTTTGATATCATCTATCCAAATCCATTTAGAGAAGAGGTCAATATCAGATATTGTCTTGGGCAAAATGCCACAAGCTTAGCCTTAAAGATATTTGACATAAATGGAAGACTGATTAAGGAGTTTGCTATGCCTGCTCCCTACTCTTTACTGCCTACGACAATTACATGGGATGGCATAGATACCCAAGAACGTAAAGTACCCAGTGGTATTTATTATTGTGTGTTGAATATTGACGATGAGTCACTCATCAGAAAGTTGATATTGATCAGATAGAAACTCCAGAATCCTGGCATTACACTATCCCCAGATCCGGTCGATGTGTTCCTGAGAAAACCCTGGTGTAAGATAACTGACCGCAACCATAAGAACAAAACCGACTATTAATCCGGGGATAAATCCGTGAATTCCATAAGGTTTACCCACGATCATCCATATCAAAGCGGCTAAGAATCCTCCCAACATTGAAAAGGCACAACCTTGTTTGGTCGCTCTTTTCCAGTATATCCCGAAAAGTATCGGCCACAGAGTTGTTGAAGCAATAACTGCCCAGGCAAATGCCGTCAAGGCAAGAACAAGACCAGGCGGTCTTAGGGCGATCAGCAATGATATTACCCCGATTATTGCACTGGCTAATTTGCTGTAAGTCAGCACGCGTTTCTGAATAAAGTCTTTTTTCAAGCCTTTCTTGACAATATCTTGAATAAGCGAACTCGATAAAATGATTAAAACCGAAGCAAAAGTCGACATCCCAGCAGCGACGACTGCAGCAAGTACGATCGCTGATCCAATCGGTGACATAACTGTCTTAGCTAGCGTCGGGATCGCCAGATCCGGGTTTTCGAGCCCGGGCACAAGAACACGGGCGATCGCTCCGTTGAAATAAGGTAATAAAGCCATACAAGTCCCTATCGTGGCTACAACCGTGCCGATCTTCAGAACCCTCAGGTTCTTTATCGAATAGAACCGGACGACGAGTTGGGGCATCCCCCAAACACCAAAACTGACAATGAGAGCAAAAGAAATGAGCCCTGACCATCCCCAGATGCCGGGTGTATTTATCAACCCAGGGTCTATTGCCTGCAATGCGTGGTTCGCTGATGTTAGCCCGCCGATCGCCTTAACTGAAAAGATCGTGAGGAGTATCAGGCCAAACCCCATAACCCAAGCCTGGATAAAACTCGTCCAGACCACGGCAAGATAGCCACCGACAGAAACGTAGAAAAGAATAATAATGCCGGCGAGGATGACCGCATAGGCATAAGGGATATTCATAAGAACTTCGAATATATGCCCCATGCCTTTAAGAATACTGACATTATAAAAAACCATGAAAAGGACGATCACTGACGCAGAAAAGATAAGGGCGAATCGTGATTGATAGCGCTCCTGAAAAAATCCCGGTATTGTCATGGTATCGAGCCGCTGGGTGAATTTCCGGATCCTCGGTCCAAGCACGATCCAACATATTGTACAGCCAAGCAAGACATTGATCGCACCTATCCACAGAGTCGCCATCCCGAACATGTAACCAAAACCACCACCCCCAATGATAACGACCGAACTAAAATATGCCGCGACAAATGACAGCGCAGTTACCCACGGTCCGATCTTACGACCGCCTATGTAAAAATCCTCAACACTCTTAGTACGACGCCCGGTAATGAAACCGATGAGAATAAGGACGACCAAATAAGCAAGGATGACCGATGTATAGACGAGAGTTTCACTCATCGCGGTCATCCCCAGGTTTGAAAATCCACACTGCCCAGATAATACTCACAACGATACAACCAGCAGCAATGATCCAGGCCAGGAATGTCAACCACGGTGTATTAAAAGGTCCCATATCATCCTCCTACACGCTAAAGGCGTGTTCGATGCCGGTGATTAACCATTGATTACAGAGATTTAAGAAATTCACCGTAATCATTTTACTTTAAGAATTCCGGATGTCAACCGTAAATATCTAACCAGAACGCTTGAGCTTCCCTTTTTTCTTTGCATAGAACTCAGCTTGCCGAAAAACAATGATCCCTAAAGGCACGAGCACGATCCCGATCACTAAAAGCAACACGATCGTCCCCATCAATTCACCGAACCCAGCACCATGAAGCAATGCAGCGCGCATCGCTCTTAAGGTATATGTTGCCGGCGAGATGTAACTCAACGGACGTATCCAGATAGGCAATACCTCTATCTCATAATATACCCCTGATATCAACAGAAGTACAGCCTCGAAAATATGCGTCGCGTAAGCGCCTTTTTCTGTAGATAATAACGGCAGAACCGCGGCGACCAAACCGAGTCCGACAAAAGAAAGACCCGAGACAATAAGGATAACAATGAGCGCTGGTAAATTAGCTCCCTTAATAGATATCCCAAAGAACAAAACAACGAGAATAAGAATGAGCGTGCTCCTTATTACCCCATAAGTTACGGCGTGAAGACAGTTACCGATAAGATGAGTAAAGCGGTTAATCGGAGCCATAAAGGTATATTCGATCGTTCCTTCCCATCGTTCCCAGGCGATCGACTCGGATATCTCGTGAAAGAGTATCGAAAGAAAACCCCATACCATAGCACCAACGATAAGGTATAAAACCATCTCCTTGCCCAGACGTGCGCCGATCAAACCGATGGCCAGGGCATTAACGATATTGTACGTCAAGAAGACGAGTTCCCAGCCGATATACCGTTTTATAAGAGCGAAATTCCGCTCAACAAATGCGATCGAACCATATGCATGTGCTTTAATCTTCATACTCTATCTCCTGCCACTCTCGACCGGTTGCTTCAAGAAAAACATCTTCAAGATTGGTCTTGCCGTATTTCTTCAACAGGGCCGCCGGTTCTCCCAAGGCAACAAAACGCCCTTTTATTATTATCGCAACACGACCGCACAAAGCCTCAGCTTCTTTCATATCATGAGTTGTCAGAACGATCGTTAAACCATCATTGCTCATAGCCCTGCGTACAAAACCCTGAACTTCCATTTTAGAACGCGGATCCAAACCGGTCGTTGGTTCATCGAGGAGCAAAAGCATAGGTGCCGTAAAGAACGCCCGGGCAATCGCGATTTTCTGCTGCATGCCGCGTGACAGATCTTCGAGCGGTTCATAATACCGCTTGCGATCAAAACCCAGCCGTCCGAGAATATCGAGCGTTCTTTCTTTCGCTTCTCGGCCACCCAGACCATAGAGACGGGCAGCATAGCGCAGGTTTTCCCAGGCTGATATACCCTTGAAAAATGCCGCATCAACACTCACCCGGTTTATCAAAGGACGCACCTTGCCGTATTCGCGAACAACATCATAACCAAAAATACGGGCATGACCATTGTCTGGGATGAGCAGCGTCGATAGTATCCTTATCAAAGTACTCTTGCCTGAACCATTCGGTCCCACGATCCCGAAGATCTCGTTCTTGGGGATCGTGAACGAAACATTGTCGAGCGCAACTATCCTTTCCTTTCTCTTAAAGGTCTTGCTCAAACCTTCACATTTGACAGCCTCTTTCATTATTCCTCCTGCACGCTTTCGGCGTGCTTGATTTCAATGCCGCAAAACGCGGCATTGAGTGCGTAGCGCAAAAAAAAACGCCGTGGACAAAGCCCACGGCGCATTATACCATACAAAAATCAAAAGCTCAGGTGGACTTCACCTCCTGGTAAATAGAAAGGTTTGTAGGGATAAAGAGCAGCATTATCCCTTTGCTCCTTTTCTAATTATTTTCGTCATTGTTCTCATAGTCTATCATTATATGAAAAATACTCTATTTGTCAAGGGTCTGCGTGCACAAAATTGACTGTCCAGAAAGCGCCTTGACAAAATATCATATGTAAATATAATATTTAAGTCTATAGAAAGGGGGAAATATGTCTAAAAGAATCTTTGCAGTAGGTATGGCTTTGTTATTCGTCATCGGCTTTATTGGCTGTGGTGATAAAATCGATCCTGAAGAACAATACCAGGCTGATAATTTAACACAGGGCCTCGGTGCATTGGCGATGATGACCAATGTCGATGCATATAGTGGTTATTCGAGCGATGGTCCTGGTCTTGCCACGCCGCCTTGGGGATGGTCTGGTCCTTTTGGATATCCTGACATACCCGAAGGTACTGATACACTCTATTACGAGTTCGTATGGAAACTCCCATTGGATAGCATGGGTACTGTTATCGATACTCTGATCTGGTTAGTAATGCCCAACCCTGATGTCTGGGGTGGCGACACCATGCCGTGGATTGGTATCGATACCTGGATAATCGGTCAAACCCGTAATCTAATATACTTCCACACTACTTTCACGATCAACGATACGATCAGCGTCGCTGGTTCACTCAAATGGAACTGGGAAGACACATATTACCAGTATGAGTTTGATGTAATGCAGGATCCAACAGATTTCCAGGCGGAAATCGACATTACAACATCTGCGAATATCGGCCTATCTGCACAATTCCGCATTGATACTGACGGATCCGGTTCAGAAACCGAGAACTATGCGAGCTGGAATAGTACTACCTTTGTAAGGTGGGAGTTCTATGTACGCGGTGCTCAGGAATATGATGGATATTATACCTTGCTCAGTGAAGGTTGGAATGTAAGACACTATTTCAATCTATACGAACCACCATCAGCCTAGAATTTCTGAATATAAAAAGGGAGAGCAGTGCTCTCCCTTTTTTGTTTTCACGCCTTGAATGGAAAATTCTTGGGGATCTTCCCCCTCCCCATCTTTTTCATAAGATCACGAGCATAATTAAACTGCTTAAGCAGTTGATTTACATCGCGCATCGTCGTGCCGCTGCCTGCGGCGATCCGCCGCTTGCGCGAACCATCGATCTTATCCGGATAAAGTCGTTCGTCCTTAGTCATTGAATTGATTATCGCCTCGATTCTCGTTAGTTCATCCTCTTTTATGTCATTTTCCTTGACCCCGGGCATCATTGCGGCGAGTTTTGAAAGGGGACCGAGTCTCTTGACCGCCTTTAATTGAACTAAAAAATCCTCAAAATTGAGTTCTCCTTTCATTACTTTAGTGCGTATCTTCTTTTCGTCAAACTCTCCTTCGATGCCCTTGACTTTTTCAACGAGACTTGCCAGGTCACCCATACCCATGATTCGCTGCGCCATACGGTCAGGATAGAACTGCTCGAGACCCTCCAAATTTTCGCTCGTGCCAATATAAAAGATCGGCAAACGGGCAGCTTTTGTTATTGAAAGTGCCGCACCGCCCCGCGCATCACCATCCATTTTCGTCAGGATCGCACCATCCAATCCTATTCTATCCTGAAAGGCAACTGCTTGATTGACTGCATCCTGACCACTCATCCCGTCGGCGACGAGTAAGCGATAATCAAACTTCGTAATCTGGTGTATCTCTTTGAGCTCCTCAATGAGTACGTCATCAAGATGCAATCTCCCTGCCGTATCGATAATAACTAACATATGATTCTTCTTATCTGCTTGCTCGATTGCACTACGGACAGTAGCTTTTGCACTACCCTGGAAAAGCGGATGAACGATAACCCCAGCGCGATGTCCGAGTTGATCAAGCTGTTCAAAGGCAGCCGGCCTTTTCGCATCAGCCGGTACTAATAATGGATTTTTGTTCTTAAATATAAAGGCAAGTTTCGCGGCAGTCGTTGTCTTGCCAACGCCTTGCAGACCGATCAGACTGATGATCAATGGTTTGTCTTTCTTGAATGTTATTTGCCGGGGTTTGGAACCGAGCAATGCAGTCATCTCTTCATAAACCGTTTTTATCACGATGTCGCCGGGTTTTAGTGTTTTCGCCAATTCCAGACCAGCGCATTTGATACTTAGATCGTCGATAAAACTCTTTACGACTTTGTAATTGACGTCTGCTTCAAGCAAGGTTATCCGGATGTCTTTCAGGATAACTGCTATTTCTTGTTCGGTTATCCGGCCATAACCTAATATTTTTCTTCTGATTAATTGGAATCGGTCAATCAGACCTTCGAACATCTCAGTCTTTCGATCGCTTCGGCATAATCGTCTTGCTTGAAGACACCAGCTCCGGCGACGATAATATCAGCCCCGGCATCTTTGACTGAACAAACATTGGCAAAATTTATGCCGCCGTCTACTTCTAAAATACACTGCAATCGGTGATCATCAATATAATCTCTTGCTTCTTGCACTTTGCTCAAAACCTCGGCCATGAATTTCTGTCCGTAAAAACCCGGGTTGACCGTCATGATAAGCAAGTAATCGAGTCTCTCAACATACCTTTCGATCCGGCCAAAAGGTGTCGACGGATTTATGGCAAGTCCTGCTTTCCTCTTCCTGGTCTGGATAAATTCAATACAAACCTCGGTTTTCTCGGTTGCTTCACAGTGAAAGGATATCCAATCGGCACCGGCATCCAAAAATTGTTTGATGTAATTATCGGGTCTTGTGATCATCAGATGGGCGTCGAGTTCCATGCCCGTAACCGAATTGATCGCTTCTACAACCATTGGTCCGAATGTCAAATTAGGAACAAAGACGCCATCCATAACATCAAGATGTAATAGATCCGCCTTTGCGCGTTCTATTTTTTTTATCTCTTCCTGGAATGCCGCAAAATTTGCGGCGATGATTGAAGGGGCAACCTTCACTTGATCACCATCAACGTGACGGTATCACCCGGCTCAACAACCTCCTCTGGTGCAGGATTTTGCACGATCACACTACCTTTCACCCCGCTCCCTTCGACTTCTTTTACCTCACCAAGGATAAGACCCATTTTATTCAATAAAATCTCATAATCCTGCTGCGTCTTACCGGTAAGATCGGGCATCATGAGAATCGGGCCTTTGCTGACAATCAGTTCTATCGCATCACCTTTGGTCAATTCAATATCAGGCTCGGGTATCGTTCTAATGATCTCTCCCCGGGTAATTGTATCGGAATTCACATATTCGATTTTTTCGATTTTAAAACCAAGCTTTTTAAGTATTAATTCTCCCTTATCGATATTAACACCTGTGAGAAAAGGAACTTTTATGACCTGCGGACCTAAACTGACTGTAAGATGTATAATACGCCCTGATTTCACTTTTTCATCAGGCAGGGGTTCCTGTATTATGATGTACCCTTGTTCAATGATCTGGTCGTACCTTCTTTCAGAAACAAGACCTTCAAGTCCCCGGTCTTCCAACTCCTTGGTAGCATTCTCAAGCGACATATTACAGACATTCGGAACGATAACCTCTCGACCTCGATGCACCAGCATGGGCATGATAACAAAATTTGCCATAATAGCACCGACTATGAAAAAAGCTATGATTACTAAAAGATAAACGAGAATTCTTTTCATTCAAGAACCGTCGCGACTACGAGATTGATCTTGGAACCCTTGTTAGCCATCTTGCCTGCAACCGGATTCTGACGCATGATTATACCGACATTATAGTCAATACTGACTTCCCAGGACACGGCACCGACCTCAAAACCGTTTTCTTCAATAACCCGTTTTGCAGTCGATAGAGAACGACCGGTCAGATTTGGCACCTTCACTAATTCAATACCTCGACTCAAAGTTACTGATATCAAGTCACCTTTGTTAACCCGGGAACCGGCTACTGGTACAGTCGAAATGATCTTATCCTTTTCGAACGTTGCATTCTCTTCGCTTTTGACTTCACCCACCTTCAGACCAAGCTCAGAAAGCCTTACTGTGGTTTCGCTCAATCCCTGGCCTTTGAAATCAGGCAAAACAAAATGACTTGAACCCTGAGAAATAAAAACCGTTACGGTCGATTTGGTGTGTACTGCTGACCCGGGAAGCGGCGCCTGACGACAGATCAGATTCTCGGTATACTTATCGTTTTCTTCTTCACCGCCAACGACAAGTAAAAGACCGCGCTGTTCAGCGATCACCCTTGCCTGTTCAGTCGTTGAGCCGAGCATATCAGGTACCATTGTGTCCGGTGTAACTCGCAATGCGGGAACGACAAAAAAGAAGATCACACATACAATAATTGAAGTAAAAAGTGAAACTATAAATGCAACCAGAACATTCTTTGCACCGTTATAATACATACTTCTCCTTTCTATGAACCTTGCTCATCGATAACAGTGATTAACCGAAAAATGACAGTGATATCATTCATCACTGTCATCATTGTCGCTTGCCGCGACAAAACGGAGAGGGTGGGATTTGAACCCACGATCCACTTCTCAGCAGACACACGATTTCCAATCGTGCTCCTTCGGCCACTCGGACACCTCTCCATGTGAAAAACGGCTCTTTGTCCGATGCACATAAGAAAACATCATTGCTGCTAATGTTTTGATGAGATTTATTTATCTGCTTCTTTCTCATTGGCTTCTTTGCTTTTTTTGTTCTCGCCGGGATGATCAATTTCATTCAACCCTTTTTTGAATTCTTTAATCCCCTTTCCCATACTCCGTGCCAAATCGGGTATCTTCTTTGCTCCAAAAAGCAATAAAGCGATAAATAATATTAAAAGTATTTCTTGCCAGCCGATATTCATTGTTCCTCCTGATAAATTATATTGATTATTAAAAGATTGTCAATAATTCACTGTGAAAAATCAGCTCTTTACAAGCAGCAACACTTTAAAACTATTGACAATAGAAATATAGTGATTATAATACACAAAAAAGGGGGTGCAGTGACTAACTTACACTTCAATTATAAAGATGTCTTTAGAGCTGGCAGATTAGGCTTCAGTGCAAAAAAAATCTGGGTTGCTTTTCTCGGTTTTCTTGTCGCCTTCATTGGCTATGGGATTTTGTCTTTTCTCGCATATATGGCAGCAGGGGTGGAGATCGGTGAAGTTTGGGAAGCTTTCCGTCTGGTCCCGGTGTTTCAATTTGGCATGCCCTGGTATAGTCACCTATTATGGCTTGTCGGTGTTGTCTGGTGGGTTTGTATCGCCTTGTTCACTGGCGTTGCGGTTTCAAAGATAACATATGAACAACTTAAAGGTGATGAATTTTATGAAATCAAGGATGCGATAAAATTCGCCTTAAAAACCGGTAAGTCCGCCATTTTAGCGCCATTTGTGCTAATCCTTTTCATAGTTGCCCTCATTGCAATGGGACTAATACTCGCCCTGATAACCTGGATACCTTATTTCGGTCAGTTGTTCTTTGTCGTCTTTGCGATACCTGCCTTTGTCGTCAGCTTATTCATAATTTATCTTATCATTGTGACGTTTGTATGCCTTCTTATCGGACCATCAATCGTCGGGACTACAAGCAATGACACCTTCGATACCCTTTTTGAGTCATTCTCTGTCGTTAATGACCAGCCATGGAGATTCGTTACCTACGAAGTACTTCTCGAGATCGTCAAAATCCTGGGCATTGCGATACTAGGTTTCTTCACAGCCAAGGCTATCTTTTTGGCCCATGATGTCATCGGTTTGATCGTACCGGCAGCTAAACTCGATAATATCTTTTTTAATGCTGCCTATTACGTGAAAATTACCCTGCCACCATTCTGTCCTGAAGCATACTACAATATGTTTATCGACTATATCGAATGGATAGGTATGCCAAATCTTCTCTTTCCACCCGAATATTTTGCGGCATATGAGAGCTGGGCAGGTGCGATCGCGTCATTCATTCTGGGTATTATCTATTATTTGATAGTCCTTTTTGTTTTCTCTTTTGGTGGTGCAATATTCTGGTCTGGCAATACACTCATCTTTACTGTTCTTGTGAAAAAGAAGGATGATAAGAACCTTTTGGAAATAAAAGAAGAGACTTTTGAAGACCTCAAAGAAGAAAAAGTGGAAGAAGTAAAAGAAGACAAAAAGAAAGCCAAAAAAACTCGCAAGAAGAAAAAAGAGGATTAATTGAGCATTGATACGATCACAGGGGGTGCTTAGCACCCCCTTCTTGCTATGAAGTCAGGATATATCTCGATAGTCGGCAAACCCAATGTCGGTAAATCGACACTGCTTAATCGTCTACTTGAGATAAAATTGTCGATCGTCACTGCCAAGCCCCAGACAACAAGAAAACGCATTCTCGGCATCCTCACCGAGGGTGAGTATCAATGCTATTTTCTCGACACTCCGGGTCTTATCGATCCTGACTATGAACTTCAAGAGCATATGCTAAAACAAATAAAAATCGCCTTGAATGACGCAGATATCATAATATGGGTCATTGATCCTTGGTTCAAAAAACAAGAATATCCGGCGACATTTTTAAAGGCATTCCAGAAAAAACCGGTCATATGCGCGATCAACAAAATAGACCTTGTGGACCGCCGTGAATTACTGTCGGTCATCGATACAGCCCGCGCCCTGCCCGTTAAAGAAATAATTCCTTTATCCGCACTTACTGGTGAGGGCATAGATGTGTGCAAAGAGAACATACATAAGTACCTGCCAGATGGTCCTTTTCTCTATCCCCAAGAAGATATTTCTGACCGTCCGGAACGATTTTTTGCCGCCGAACTAATAAGAGAAAAAGTGTTTGAGTTATTCAGCGAGGAAATACCGTATTCGACGTGTGTATTGATCGACGAATTCAAAGAAAGAACGAAAGGCAAAGATTATATCCGGGCGACCATTTATGTCGAAAAGAAATCGCAAAAAGGTATCGTCATCGGCAAAAATGGAGAGGCATTGAAAAGGGTCGGTTCTGATGCGCGTCAGGCTATAGAAAAATTTCTAGGACGCGGGGTATATTTAGAATTATGGGTCAAGGTAAAGGATAAATGGCGAAAGAATAAGAGATTTTTAAAGGAACTAGGTTATTAGTTAGGGTCAGGTCTTGACTTAGAGACATAACGCTATCTGCAGTAAACACTTTGATCCATCATCTAAGAAAAAGTAGTGACTAGTTATCACCTTATGTCTCTAAGTCAAGACCTGACCCTGAAAATTAATGGGGAGAATATATGGAAATAAAAAAAATAAAAATCGAATCGATTGAGGGTGTGAACATGATCTGTGGTTATGCCCATTTCATTAAATCTGCTGAAGACTTGTACGAAGCGCTCGTCAATGCACATTCTGACATTAAATTCGGTATCGCTTTCTGCGAAGCATCACAAGAATGTCTTGTGCGTTATGAGGGCAACGACGAGCAGTTAGTCAACCTGGCAAAAGAATACGCGTCTAAAATCGGCGCCGGCCATTTTTTCATCATTTTTCTTAAGAATGCTTTTCCGATCAATGTCTTGGATCGAATAAAAATGTGTCCGGAAGTAGTCCGCATCCTTTGTGCTACAGCAAATCCAGTGGAGATCCTCTTTGTTGAAACTGAACAGGGTAAAGGTGTTATCGGTGTTATCGATGGATTTAAATCAAAAGGGATTGAAAACACTGATGAGCGTAAAACCAGATACGATTTTTTAAGAAAAATAGGTTACAAACTTTAGTGGGGTTAGGTCTTGAATTTTAAGATCAGTTTCTCAGTATAGCATTAATTGAGATTGACTATACTAGAACATAATCACATAGCGTATCTTAAAATTCAAGACCTAACCCCAAATGCCTATTCAAGAACGTGGATGTTCTTTTTAGCACAAATCTCTTTGAGAATATCAGGCCAAACTGTAACACTCACTTCTCCGAGATGTGCGGCCCGAAGAAAATACATATAGGTGCGCGACTGGCCAATACCCCCGCCAATACTCAACGGAATTTCATCGTTCATAATAGCTTTATGGTAGGGAAGGTCGAGGTTTTCTAATTGACCGGCCATTTCAAGCTGGACCTTCAGCGTTTCTTTAGTCACGCGAATACCCATTGAAGTTAGTTCATGACGGCGTTTTGTAACCGGATTCCATACGAGTATATCACCATTAAGGCCATGCGTGGGTTTTCCGGTTTCTGATTGTGTATCAGTCACCCAATCATCATAATCAGCTGCCCTCATCTCATGAGGATAGCCATCTTTTAATGGATAGCCGACACCGATGATGAATACCGCGGGATATTTCTGGAGGATCTGTGTTTCACGCTGCTTCCTGGGAAGATCCGGGAACATGTCGAGAATTTCCTCAGCATGGATAAATTTCAGTTCCTCTGGAAAATCAGGGTATTTATTGGTCTTTAGCTGTGGAAAGAGCTTCTGGGCGTGTTTTCCGGCTCCGTATAATACTTTCCATATTTTCTTCACAATTCCTTTTAGAAAATCTAAATTTCGCTGGTCTGATTTCATGACCCTTTCCCAATCCCACTGATCAACATAGGAACTGTGGTCGTGGTCAAGAAAATAATCTTTACGGATCGCTCGCATATCAGTGTTTATCCCTTCACCAACTTCACAACCAAACTGCCTTAGCGCAGGTCTTTTCCATTTGGTCGCAGCCTGCACTACCTGAGCATGGATTTGTTTTTCCAGCCCCAAACCACACATGAAATCGACTGGTGTGCGAGAACCGTCGCGGTCCAGCATGTCATTAACGCCACTGCGAATATCGACAATGAGCGGGACCTGCACCATGAAAAGATTGAGTTCTTTACACAAATTCTCTTCAATATACTGTTTCATCGCGAATAAAGCCTTCATTCGCTCTTTGGGCGGCAAAAGCGCCTGATAATCATCTGGCAGGATTTTTTCAACTTCCGGATAAGTACTTATCCCAGGTCCAGCCAGATCGGCTTTCTTATCTGCCATATACTGCCTCCTTTTATATGACTTCTTGTCAGTTGTATTTTCTTAAATGCTTAATTACCCGAATGAATTTCGTGGTTTTTCTCAAGCAGGACTATTATCTACAAAATTCAGAGGAAGTCAATAAAAATTGCAGTGGGAATTATAGACGCATCCTTACGTCACACGAGGTTTTGCGAGGCGATATGCTGATTGACAAAGCACGCGATTGTGGTATAATGACCCAATGAAGGTTTTCATCACCGGTGCTGATGGTGGTCTGGGTCGAGAAATGCAGGAAATTCTGCGCAAGAACAGCATCACTTATATTACCAGCGATCTTAACCAGCTGGATATCGGCGATTTCAAAAAGACAAATGAGACTCTGTTAAAACACCGGCCCGATATCATTCTTCACTTTGCTGCGGTAAGTAATGTTGATCAGTGCGAGGAAAACCAGGATCTTGCGCACCGAATTAATACCCTGGGGACTATGGGTCTGGCTATTATCGCGAAGAAAATCGGGGCAAAGATGCTCTATGTAAGTACTAATTTTGTTTTTGACGGCACGCGTGAACAGCCTTATTCAGAATATAGCAAACCCAATCCCATAAATACATATGGGAAAACCAAACTCCTGGGTGAAAATTATGTAAGAGAGATCTGCGACCGGTTCTACGTTGTACGCACATCATGTCTTTTTAGTCAGCATTCAAAAACATTTATATCAAAATTCCTTGTAAACAAAGACAAACCAAACTCGATCAATGCGATTTGTGACCTTTTTGCCTCGTTTACATACACGGTCGACCTTGCTGATGCGATCTTTACGCTTATAAGATCGGAAAACTATGGGCTATTCCATATTGTCAATAAGGGATTTGGTTCTTGGTTGGATTTCACGCTTAAGGCACAGGAAATACTCAAATTTAAAACGACTATTAATCCGACAAAACTTGAAGAACTCAACCTGTCTGCTCCCCGCCCGAGATTTACTGCGCTGGAATCAAAAAATTTCGAATTCCTATTCCACGAGAGCATGCGACCCTGGGAACAAGCTCTTGCCGATTTTGTGAAAACCATGTCGATCGAGTAGAATTAATGAAAGGACTTATCCTTGCTGGGGGTTCTGGACGGCGGCTTAGACCCCTAACCTATAGCGGTGCAAAGCAACTCCTTCCGGTCGCCAATAAGCCGATAATCTTTTATGGTATCGAAGCCCTGGTAAAAGCAGGCATACGCGAACTCGGTATCGTTGTCGGTGATACTGCTAAAGAAGTGAAAGAAATAATCGGCAAGGGTGATAAGTGGGGAGTCAATATCACTTATATACCGCAGGAAGCACCACTGGGACTCGCCCACGCGATCAAAATATCAGAACGCTTTCTCGGTAAAGAACCGTTTATTATGTATCTGGGCGACAATATATTGAAACATGGCATCGAGGATATTATCGAACAATTCAAAAAGAAAAAACCAAATGCGCTCATCCTGCTTACTGAGGTGACAAACCCTCAAGAATTCGGTGTCGCGGTCGTTGATGAGAACGGTGCGGTAAGAAAACTAATTGAAAAACCAAAGATCGCGCCGTCCAATCTCGCCCTTGTTGGTATCTATCTATTCGATGTCAAAGTCTTCAGCGCTATCGAGCATATCAAACCATCAGAACGCAACGAGCTGGAAATAACTGATGCGATTCAGTGGCTTCTCGATAATAAATATAAGATCGAATCGCATATGGTCAAAGGCTGGTGGAAAGATACAGGTAAACCAGATGACATTATTGAAGCCAATCTCCTTGTATTGGAAGGCATCGAAACAGTTAATGAGGGAAGTCAGAAAGCATCTGAGATCAAAGGCAGGGTTCGAACTGGAAAAAGTTCTGTCATCGAGAAAAGCGTCGTGCGCGGTCCGGCGATCATCGGTGATAATGCGCGCATTGTGAATTCTTATATCGGTCCATTTTCCGCGATCGGTGATAACGCCGTCATTGAAAATTCGGAAATTGAAAACAGCGTGATCATGGAAGGTGCTCAAATAAGAAATGTCGAGAAACGTATTGACCGTTCGATCATTGGAAAAAACGTTGTGATCAACGTCACCACCAAATCACCGAGAACACACAAGTTTATCTTAGGCGACCAGAGCTATGTCCAGATTATTAAATAAAGATCCCGTCAGCAAGAAACTCATTAGCGGTGTCTCGGTGAAAAAACTCAAAGTGATCCCGGACGAACGCGGTAACCTCATGGAAATACTGCGTGCCGATGATCCGCAATTCTCTAAATTCGGTCAGGTTTATTTAACGACAGCCTATCCTGACGTTGTAAAAGCATGGCATTACCATTGCCTGCAGGATGATAACATGACCGTTCTAAAGGGGATGGTAAAGATCGTGCTTTATGATGACCGCAAGACAAGTCCGACTAAAGGATCGATAAACGAATTTTTTATCGGTATGAATAACCGCCTGCTCATCCACATCCCAAAAAAAGTATGGCACGGCTTTAAATGCATAAGCGATGAAGAAGCGATGATCGTCAATATCGTCACTGAGTGCTATAACTATGAAACTCCTGATGAATATCGTAAGCCCGCTCACAGTACTGATATACCATATGACTGGTCACGTAAAGATGGCTAGATACAAAATACAGAAAAATATCATACTTCAAATTCAAAATTTTAAACAAATTCTAATGTCAGAATCCCCCTCACCATTTCCTCTCCCCCTTAAAAGGGGGAGAGGATTAAGGAAAGGGGGATGGAATAATCTTCGGGTTTTGGTATTTGGTGTTCTATGAGAATCGTTATTACTGGTGGCTGCGGGTTTATCGGTTCAAATTTCATAAGATACCATGCTAAAAAACACCCGCGCTCTGAAATTCTTAATGTTGATAAACTTACTTATGCTGGTAATCTGGAAAACCTCAAAGGATTTAGTGAGCGCAAAAATTATCGTTTTGTCAAAGCTGATATCTGTGATATATCGCGTATGAGGAGTCTTTTTAGAAAGTTCAAACCCGATGCAGTAATAAATTTTGCTGCTGAAACACACGTTGACCGCAGTATTGTCAAACCAGATATTTTTCTACAAACAAATTTCCTCGGTGTCGGTAATTTGCTAAACTTGTGTTTTAATTTCAGGGTGAAAAGGTTTTTGCAGATTTCAACAGATGAGGTTTATGGATCTATTATAAAAGGAAATTTTCGCGAGGATAGCGTGCTCACACCCTCAAGCCCCTATGCGGCAAGCAAAGCAGGTGCAGACTGTCTTGTAAAAGCTTATCACAAGACGTATGGGTTACCGGTTATTATCACCCGCTCTTCAAATAATTACGGCCCATATCAATTCCCCGAGAAATTCATACCTCTGGTTATTCTCAATGCGTTAGAAAACAAGCCTATACCAGTTTACGGTAAGGGAATGAATGTACGTGATTGGCTATATGTTGAGGACAATTGCGCAGCGATCGATGAGATACTCGATAAGGGCAAAATCGGTGAAATATATAATATCGGTTCGAAAAGTGAAAAAACCAATCTCCAGGTGATAAAAACGCTATTAAAGATTTTGAATATCGATAAATTCCAGATCGTTCACACAAAAGACCGGCTCGGTCATGACCAACGGTACTCATTATCGATCGGTAAAATAAAAAAACATATCCGCTGGAAACCACAGGTGTCCTTTACAGCTGGTATCAAAAAAACTGTTGCGTGGTACTTGAAGAACAAACTATGGCTAAAAAATACCCAGACCGGTGCATACCGTTCATTTTACAAAAAATATTACTCGAGATTGGGACTCAAAAACACATAGAAAAATCACAGCATTATTGACACCCATGATTTGTTATGTATAATATCGAATCGGGTCGTTAGCTCAGTCGGCAGAGCATCGGATTTTTAATCCGGTGGCCGCAGGTTCGAATCCTGCACGACCCAGTTAACTTATCATTGAGCTTTAAGTACAAAATATCATGGTAGCCATAATTACAATAAGCAGAAGATTCCCTTTGGATATGATCAAATTCCAAATCCCAAATTTCAAATACCAAAGAAATTTAAAATCTCAACACCCAAACTTAATATCCCTAATTCAATGATCATAAACATCGTCACTACAATCGTTTTTCTCTCGCAGTCCCAGAACGTCACCGTACATTTCTTTTATGTTCGGGACTGCGGACATTGCATGGATATATTGCTCGACGATATACCAAAATTGCAAAACAAATACAAATTTCAATTTAGAAAATATGATATAGATATCATGGATAATTACCGGCTCCTTGAAAAAATGGAAGAGAATGTAAAAGAGATCGATGAAGACCTGCCAGTCGTTTTTGTCGCTGATTCTGTATTTTACGGACCATTGGAAACACGCGAAAAACTGGAACCCACGCTCAAAATCTATGCAAAAAACAGTGATCATGTAATCATCAAAGATACAACTAAAATTCCATCCGACACAATATCCACAGATACCCTTGGTAGAATACTTGGCCCGATACATCTCTATTATTTTTACCAGCCCGGGTGTCAGGGCTGTGACCGCACCGAGATACTGCTGACCCATAGTCAGCAAAGGCACAAACAACTTGTCATTCGCCGTCATGATATTCTCGATGATTCAAACAAGGTATTCTTCGAAGCCCTTGCCCAGAAACTCGGCCTACCTGACGAAGCTCGTTTGGTCGCACCAACGATCATTATCGGTAATAGTTATCTATCACGCCAAGAAATAAGCTTAACAAATCTCGATTCTCTAGTTCTGAAATACCAACACGGGAGCCCTGAACATAGAGCGCTCGATTTCGATCTTGCCGAAAAGAATATAATCATGCGCTTTGCACGATTTTCCATTTTCGGCATAATATTCGCCGGATTAATCGACGGTGTAAACCCTTGTGCTTTTGCCACGTTGATTTTCTTTGTCAGCTACCTGCTCTCTATCGGCCGTCGCCAAAGAGATATCATCATTATGTCATTCTTTTTTATCCTTGCCGTTTTCATTTCATACTTTGCTATCGGTCTGGGTGCCTATAGTCTACTCAAGTACTTATCGAACTATGCATTCATCAGCAAAATGATCTTTCTGTGTTTCGGGATCATTGCGCTGGTGCTTGGTGTTCTAAGTTTGCGTGACTTTTTTCTCGCCCGGCATGGGAAACTCGATAAAATGGTATTGCAATTACCCCTGGGTATTAAGCAGCGTATCCATACAAGCATAAAAGAAAAAACCGCTGTGGGCGGCATAATCATCGGCTCGCTCATCGCTGGTTTTTTGATCTCCTATCTGGAATTTGGTTGCACTGGACAGGTATATTTACCGACGATAACTTTCATGATATCCAAAGCAGGTATTAGCTTAAGACCCCTTGTCAGTCTTCTGCTTTACAATTTGATGTTCATAGTGCCGCTGATCATTATCGCAATACTGGCTTCGCTGTTCACCACAAAGAAGATCGCGAAATCACTGCAAACAAAGATCCCGACCATTAAATTATTGACCGCGATACTGTTTTTTGCACTCGGCCTGCTGCTCATATTATCAGCGTGAAAAAAATCATCATCCTGGCTCTGGTTATTATTGTCACCATAATACTCACCATTGTGAAATGTATGCCCAAGGAACAAGATCGGGTTAGACAAGATCTAGAAGCATTTATCAAAGCAGTTGAGCAGGAGAATAAATACGAAATGCTGCTTTACATCGACGATACATATACTGACAACCATTCGACTGAGTTCCAGCAATTCACAAGCAATATCGATAACCTTTTTGACATAGCGGATTCGATACAGATAAATATAACCGGCCTCAAAATAACTATCGATTCAATCAATACCCATAACGATATTTTTGCAAGCTGCAGCCTCGGACTCAAGATATTTGCACGCTATCAAGGTGATCGGGCTCTTGTTTTCGGCGGTCTGGTCAAACCCAACCCGGTCCGCGCGTGCTTTAAGAAGGTTGGCGAACACTACCAGGTCTACTACGCGGAATACTGAACTTAGTACATGTTATATTGACCTCGATGCACGGTACATTAGTCTTTATATACAGTTTATTAACTACCACAAAAGATAGAAAATAAGTCAATACGCCAATTGGCGTATTGACTTACCAAATAAAAAGTAGCATAATAAAATATGGGAAGGAAAAAAATCCCTGAGATCCATTATCGTAGTTCCAGGGTATGCAGAGTTCTGGGTAATCCCACTGCTTATGAAATAATCAAGGTACTCGCGCATAGAAAAATGCGACCGGCTGATATTGCACATGATTTTGGTCTTTCACGGCAGACTATTTGTGATGCATTGCGTTCACTCCGGCAACTGGATCTCGTGCGTTATGAAACATCTAAGCGCGGCAAGTTTTATACAATAAAAGAAAAGCAGCTTCTCAAAGCTATTGCCGAGTTTGAAAAACTCATAAAGATAATTCAAGAAAGAAAGTATTAATCGCTTAATACACCAGCTCTTCCTAATAAAATAGTTCGACAAAGAAAAAATATCTGTATCATTACGAAAAACACGAGCAACATTTTTTTGTCATTTTTATTAAAATATTAAGGATTTCTCCTGAATTCTCCAGGTGTTTGCTTGACATAATAGAGAAATCTGATATAATACTGACATGCTTTTTAAAGAAGTGCCAAAAAATCTGGAATTTCCTGAGATGGAACACGATATCACCCGATATTGGGAGGAAAAAGAAATCGTCGCGAAATATCTCATTAAAAATAAAGGTAAGAAAAAATGGTCTTTTCAGGATGGCCCGATAACTGCGAATAACCCCATGGGTGTACACCATGCCTGGGGACGTAGCTATAAGGATATGTTCCAGCGCTATAAAACCATGAAAGGTTTTGAACTACGTTTTCAAAATGGTTTTGACTGTCAGGGCTTATGGGTGGAAGTCGAGGTCGAAAAACAGCTTGGTTTCAAATCGAAAAAAGATATTGAAAAGTATGGGGTCGATAAATTCGTTCAGATGTGCAAAGATCGAGTGCATAAATACTCGATGGTGCAGACTGAATCTTCTATCCGGATCGGCATGTGGATGGATTGGGGTGAATGGAAAACATCCATGGATGATAAAGAATGGATGAAGAAAAGCCATTCCTATTATACAATGAGCCCGATAAACAACTACACGATCTGGTATTTCCTTAAGAAATGTCATGAACGCGGTTTTATCTATGAAGGTGTGGATGTCATGCCCTGGTGCGCTCGGTGCGGTACTGCGATCAGCGATATGGAGATCGCTACTGAAGGATATCAGGAACTTACTCATAAAGGCGTTACTGTCCGCTTTAAGATCAATGATCGTGATAACGAATTTCTGCTGGTTTGGACAACGACACCATGGACACTGACTTCAAATACCGGTGTTGCTGTACATCCGGGTCTCACCTATGTAAAAGTAGAAAATAATGGGTCTATTTACTATCTTGCAAAATCACTTGCGAAAGTTTTAAAAGGCGATTATAAGATACTCAGAGAATTACCCGGAAAAGAACTTCTTGGCCTTACCTATCAAGGGCCTTTTGATTATCTCCCAGTGCAAAAAGATGCGATACATAAAGTGATCCCATGGGAATTGATCAGCGAAGCCGAGGGAACGGGTTTGGTGCATATCGCTCCAGGATGTGGAAAAGAGGATTTCGCCCTTGGCAAGGAATTCGATCTAAAAACTATCGCGCCGCTCGACGAACTGGGTGTGTATTTAGAAGGTTTTGATTGGTTGTCAGGGATGGATGTCAAAGAAGTTACTCAACCGATCATTGATGATCTACAAAAACGTGGCATCCTATACAGTGTCGATGATTATACACACCGCTACCCAGTATGCTGGCGCTGTAATAGTGAACTTATCTTCCGTTTGGTCGATGAGTGGTTCATTTCCATGGATGTTCTGCGCCATGAAATCGCAGAATCGGCGAAAAAAGTGACAAAATGGATACCCTCTTATGGACTCGCTCATGAACTTGACTGGCTCAAGAACATGTCAGATTGGTGTATATCAAAGAAACGATTTTGGGGGTTGGCTTTGCCGATATGGAAATGCGAATGCGGTCATTTCATGGTCATCGGCTCTCGCCAGGAACTATCTGAAAAAGCAGCAGAAGGATGGGAAAACTTCGATGGGCATACGCCACATAAACCCTGGATCGACGAGGTTAAAATAAAATGTGAAAAATGTGGAAAACTCGCTATGCGTATCCCTGATGTGGGTAATCCATGGCTCGATGCGGGTATTGTCCCGTTCTCAACGATACGGCCACCTGATGACATGTATACGATCGAGAATGGCTATCCATTCGATAAAATCTATTGGCAAGAGTGGTTTCCTGCAGATTTCATTTCCGAATCACTCCCTGGACAATTCAGAAATTGGTTCTATGCAATTCTCACAATGTCCACAGTACTCGAAAAAACCACCCCATTTAAAGTACTTCAGGGATATGCATCACTCCATGACGAGCATGGCGAAGAAATGCACAAGAGTAAGGGCAATGCGATATGGTCAGACGAAGCTGTGGAAAAGATCGGCGCCGATGTTATGCGCTGGATGTTTGCCAAACACAATCCGGTCCAGAATTTAAATTTTGGTTATGGCCCAGCAAAAGAAATAAAAAAAATATTACTAACCCTTTGGAATGTCTATTCATTCTTTATAACCTATGCACGAATCGATAATTTTAATCCGCAAGGGAAAAACATAAAAGAAAACAATTTGCAGAATAATGATCAGTGGATACTATCTAAATTGAACTCACTCATAGAACAATCTGACATCGCTTATGGCAATTATGACCTGGCTTCAGTAGTAAAAAATGCCGAGAAGTTCTTTGATGACCTATCTAACTGGTATGTTCGCCTCAGCCGAAAGCGTTTCTGGAAATCCGAAAATGATGTCGATAAAGAAACTGCATACCTTGTGCTTTATGAATGTTTGGTCAAGTTGATCCAGGTCATAGCACCGATCATGCCGTTCTGGACCGAACATATGTATCAGAACTTAGTCGCCGGTATCGATCCCGGGGCGGCGCCAAGTGTGCATCTCTGCTCATTCCCTGAAAGCGAAGCAGGTCGTATCAACACCAAGCTCGAACAAGAAATATCAATAACCAGAACGATAGTTTCGCTCGGACGAGCAGCACGCAACAAGGCAAATATGAAGATCCGTCAACCGCTCGCTTCGATGACGATTAATGTACCAAGCCATGCCCCGCAAATATCTGACGATGCAAAAGCCACGATACTTGAGGAGCTTAATATAAAAACAGTAAAAGATATTGGAACAAATGCTCTTGATCAGGTCTATATTTTTAAGGCGGTACCGGTCTTTGATAAGATAGGCCCGAAATTCAGTGCTTCAGTAAACAAAGTTGGTGCCTGGATCAAGGCCCTTAGTCATGAAGAAATTAAAAAATTGATAAGTACAGGCTTTTTAGAAGATACCCTCGAAGGTAAATCAATAAATATCTCTAAAGAAGATGTGGAAATTAAAAAAGCCGAGATTCCTAGTGCCAGCGTCATGCTTGAAGGTGATTATGGCGTAGGTATCGATATAAATCTTACTAAGGATCTTGAATATGAGGGATTGGTTCGTGAGCTTATCCACAAGGTTCAACTCCTACGCAAAGAAGCAAATTTCAACCTTGTCGACAGGATTGAGATTTTCTATGAAACCGATAAGAAACTCAATGACGCAATTTGTGCAAACTTTGATTATCTCAAGAACGAAACACTGGCAGTCGAGGTGCAAGAGGGTTTTCAGACTGCAGAAATAGAAAAGGTTCTTGATATCAATGGTATCCAGATAAAAATCTCCCTACAACGAATATCCAACAAAAGCTAACTGCAGTGGCAGAGTCTATTCTGTAAATGTTTGTCAAGCAAACCAAAGTTTAAGACATTATTGAAATCCCGAATTATTATCGTGTGGTCATTATCCGGCTTGCCTGTAGTCCTGAGTGATGTATCGAAGGAACCGGATAATCCAGGGTTTGCGAAGTTACTAGATTCCCTGGTCAAGCCAGGGAATGACAGAAGACAGATGCCAGAGAATGACAGAAAACAGGTGCCAGAGAATGACCGTGGATGGGCGACAGGAAATGACAGAGAGAATTACGACAAGGATATCTCACCAAAAAATGCCGTTGGGAACTGACCCACGCGTAATAAACAGCCTTAAGCATCACCCTTGATTTTAGTGTTTTTTTGAATATCATTTTTTCAATGAAGTGTCCAAAATGTAACGCAGATAATCCTTCCAAAAATAAGTTCTGCGGTACTTGCGGACAAAAACTCCAAAAACCGGCTGCTGAAGACCGTATGGATATTATAAAGAAAGATATCCCCGAATCGCTCGTCAAGAAAATCATTCACACAAAAGACACGATCGAAAAAGAACGAAAAGATGTCACCGTGATCTTCGTCGATATTTCCGGTTTTACAACGATGTCTGAAGCGCTCGATCCCGAAGAACTAACGATTTTAATGAATGAATGCTTTCGTAAATTAGGTGCCATGGTGTACCGTTATGAAGGGATCATCGATAAATTCATCGGTGATTGTATCATGGCGATCTTTGGCGCGCCAGTCACGCACGAAGACGATCCAGAACGTGCGATACTCGCATGTTTGGACATGCAAAACGCACTAAAAGAAATCAATAACAGCCTCGACCCGTCATTGAAAAAGTTAACGATACATTCCGGAGTCAATACTGGTGTCGTTATCGCGGGTAAAGTCGGATCCGACCTTCAAATGGATTATACGGTCATGGGAGATACTGTGAACGTTGCCCAGCGACTAAAGGACATCAGTCCCCAGGGTGGTATTCTTGCCGGCCAAGAAACTTATAATCGCTCTCGGCACGCCTTTGACTTTCTCCCTCATGAATCGGTCCAGCTCAAAGGTAAAAAGGAAAAAGTCAAACCCTATGAGGTAGTCGGTAGAAAATGGGGTTCTGAGTTCGGTCTTGGTGCGGTCCATTCCGACATGATCGGTCGTGATCAGGAACTCGATCAACTGAAACAAGGCTATACGGATCTCAAACAAGGGAAATCGTCGGTTTTTGTCATTAAAGGCGAGATCGGTGTAGGAAAATCCCGCCTTTTGTACGAATTTAAGAAATACCTGACCATGTCAGCACCGGATATCGCGCTCATCGACAGTCGCGGTGTTTCTTATGAAAGCTCGATCCCTTTAAAATCCTTCGCAGATAGTCTCCGCCATTTCCTCGCTGCCGGTGAAACATTGAGTTTAGATCTATCTGAAAAACCGATCAATGATAAGTTAAAATCATTACTCGGTGATGAAACAGATGATATCGCACCCTACCTGCTTAAGATGATGAATATGAGCCTTGATAAAGATCAGGTCGACAAAGTTCTCCATCTTGATAGCCATTCCCTGCAATTACAGGTATTCCTTGCGGTCGCTACCCTATTTGAAAAGATCACCGAAGAAAAACCTTTAATACTCATCATCGATGATATTCAGTGGGTCGATTCGACGACTGTCGAATTAGTTAATTTTCTCTTGCCCATGGTTAATAAGAACAGATTTTCCCTTTACCTGAGCTACCGGATCGGAAATATCTCCAATATCCAAGCCCTGCTCAATACGATCGGTTCTGAACATAAGAAGTATGCGATCGAGGTTGATATAAAAAACCTCAACCAAAAACACAGTTCACAATTGATCGACAATCTGGCAAACCAGGAAATACCCGAATCATTGAGAAAATTCATCATATCCAAAAGTGGCGGCAATCCCTTCTTTATTGAAGAAATCGTACGCCGCTTATTAGAATCCGGAAAACTCGATGATAAGGAAATGCTTACTGCCGACAGTATTCAAATACCAGGTTCTATCGACGCAGCAGTTACATCAAGGATCGACAGTCTAAATAACGAAGCAAAATATTTATTGAAAATCGCCTCGATCATCGGTCGGTCTTTCCCTCAGGAATTGCTCGAAGAGATCGTCAGGGAAAAAGAGAGCTTTCAGCACATCGATGAACTCGAGGCTGCTGAGTTTCTGGTAAAAATAAATAAAGACAAAAAAATGTTTTATGCTTTCCGGCATGCGTTATTCCAGGAAGTCGCATACAATAGCCTCCTCAAAAGTGAAAGGACTATATACCATAAGGTCATCGCCGAAACTATCGAAGAGAAATTCAAAGACCAAATAGAGGGCTATTTTGGAGCACTGGCACACCATTATTATATCTGTAAGGTTTATGATAAGGCTCTGCAATATTCATTGAAAGCAGGAGATGAAGCAGCCGGATTATATGCGAATGAGGAAGCACTATCCTACTACAACAGGGCTTTATCAGTTTCCGAGGACAAAGCACAGCGCGCAATGATCCTGGAAAAAATCGGTGATATCGAGTTCATGATCGGACGTATAGAACAGGCATCCCAGCGCTATGAACAGGCAAAAACCCTTGCCCAAGACAGATCACAAAAAGCCCACATCCTAGCCAAAGTTGCCAAGGTCCTCGAGCAAACCGGCAAGATCGATGAGAGTATTGATGTTTTAAGAAAAGCCATCAAAGAAGTCGAAGGTATTAAAGATGCTGGTTATGTAGAGCTTAATTACAATCTCTCAAATGTGCTCATTGAATCAAAAGCAGAAAGCGAACAAGCAATGGTCCTCGTTGAAAAAGGTCTGGGTGCAGCCAAAAAAATCGGCGATAAAAAACTATGGGCCGAGGGGTTACGGGCAAAAGCCCATATCCTCTGGCGCTGGGGTAAAAATGAAGAAACCCTGGCTCTTTTAAAAGAAGCACAAGATATTTACGAGACATTGGGTGAAGTCAAAATTCTACCCTATCTTTTCCTGCTCGTTGCTGCCGTCTACCGGGCGATAGGGAATATAAATGCAGCGATCGAGTTTGTGAAAAAGACTATTGATATCGCCAAGAAAACCGGCAATAAACGGGTCCTCGCAATGGGCTATAATAATATAGGAGTCTATTATTCGTTTCTCGGTGATTACCCCACTTCTATTGATTTCACCGAAAAAAATGTTGAGATCAGAAAACAAATCAATGATAAAAAAGGTCAGGGGATAGGTCTGATGAACATCGGTCTAACCTATAAATATTATGGCAGATATGATGTTGTTCTCGATTATTACTATAGGGCAAAAGATCTATTCGAAAGCATTAATGAGATACGGTCGACACTTACAGTATATGCACAAATCGCAGATGTTCTCATCGCCCAGAAAAAATTCGAAGAAGCTCATGACTTTTACGAAAAATCATTGCAGATAGCCCAGACAACCAAGGATAAAGCTATGATCGCTGAAGCGATATATAGATATGGCGGCTATTTCCAGGATATCGGTGATGATGAAAAAGCCATGGAACACTACGAAAAGGCTGAACCGGTATTACTTGAGTGTGATGAAAAACACATGCTCTCTGAAATATATGCATCGATCGCCGACATAAAGATCAAGGATAAAGACCCGGAAGCTGTGAAGCTTGCGGAAAAAAGTCTGAAGTACGGTATCGAAACCAAGATCAAGAATACTGAAGTACGCGCGATGAGAATGTTAGGTCGCGCACAAGCCATGGTTGGTGAGGATCCTTCAGAAGGCATAAAAAACATCAAACGTTCGATCGCCATCTCTAAAGATATCAATGCTCTAACACAAATGGCACACAGTCTTTTTGCGCTCGGAGAGGTGCTCCTTGAAAACAATAAACCTGACGAGGCACTTGAGTATTTAAGACAAGCAAAAAAATATTATACAGATTTCAATACACCCTTGTGGTTGGAACAAACTGATTCCCTGATTAAAAAAATATCATGAGCGTTTTTGCTCACTTTCACTCGTCATAAAATATTGTGAATTGGTTAAAGAAATATTATCCGATAATATTGTGCTTTTTTCCGTTAATAATCTATATCATCACTGCTTCCCGAACCCTTCCCTGGGGCGATGGCGCAGAATTTTATATAGCTGTACGAACCCTCGGTATCCCGCATCCATCAGGATATCCATTATTCATACTCATTAATCGCTTACTCTATCTTCTCAATACATCACCCTTGTTTTTAAATTCGCTCCCCGGCATTTTTACATGTATAGCTGTTCTTTTTCTCTATCTCATTATTTTCAGGCTTACCGAGGACCGTCTTGTATCGATCATCTTACCATTGTTCTTTGCATTTGGTCAAGAGATCTGGCTTCAATCAGTCGCGGCTGAAATATATACCCTGAACTTATTTTTCTTTGTTTTTATGATCTATCTGTTGACGAACGGTTCTACGAACAAAAGGTTCATGCCCCTGCTTTTCTTTGTCTCGGGTCTTGCCCTTACTAATCACCTTACTAGTTTGCTATACATTATGCCGATTCTTATATTTGTTTTCCTGCAAAAGAGAAAATCGATACGCTATTTACCCCTGGCACTCATCCCGTTGACTATTTATATTTATTTCCCGGTTCGTTCTCTGACCAACCCAATACTCGATCTTTTTAATCCGGAAAATCTTGGACAATTTATTAACTATGCTTCGGGCAAAGCTTTTTATTACCGTACATTGTTCTTTTCCGGACCATATATTATCGAGCAACTACGGCAATTCCTGTATGCCTCGTGGCGACAATTTCTAATTTTAATACCCCTGGGATTCTATGGTATTTTTCTTACCAAAGATAAGCGACTCAGAAGCCTTTTTATCATTATGCTAATTCTCGTTTTCGGTTACTCATTATTATATAATATCCCGGATAAACAGGGCTATTTTCTACCATTTTATGCGCTGTGGCTGATCTTCATTGCACTGGCTTTATCAAAAATAATCCCCAGGTGTTTTAAGATCGTTTTACTTATTTTTCCGATGATCAGTATATTGGTAAATTATCGGTTATGCGATCTATCACAAGAATCATCACTCGATGACCTTTGCACTTCAATATACGAAAGCTCGCAGAACAATTCGATCATCATCAGTGATGATTATTTTGTCTTTTGTGGGCTTTTGAATAAAGAACTCGATGAGCAGAAACAAATAATTCCGGTCTCACAATTTTATCTAAAGATGGATTGGTATGCGGATCAGCTAAAGAATAATTATCAGGAGTTGAATATCAGTAAAAAAATCCATGACATTTTGGAGGAATGCAACGAGAAGCTAGCAACTGTTCATGGTGAAACCTATGGTGCTTTAAGCAAAGAGTACTGCTATCAGGTCCAGCGTGAAATTGTAAATGCCAACATCGATAAAATGCCGATTTATTTTTTTATATATGATGATGCATCCTGGCCCAAATCCTGGTTTGAATTTTATCTTGAGGATCGTGGTCTTTTTTACAGATTTCATCGTGAGCTAATAGTGAATAGTGATTATCTTTTAAATTTTCCTAAGCCTGAAAAATATCAGGTAGACAAGCTAATCAATACTGATGCAATAACTGTCGCCAAGAAGTTTGCTGCTGCATATAATCGCCGGGCTATTATCCGCTTCCAACTAAAACAATCAGGCACAGCAATTTCCGATTTTAATAAAGCACTGGAATATTATCCGGCTTATTCTCAGGTCCTTTCCAACCTCGGTCTGGCATATTTAAGCATGGGTGACACCTTAAAGACCGTCAAGGCATGGCAAAAATACCTCGAGGTCACTCAACCGGGTCCCCAATATAACCGCATTAAATCATGGTATAACCAGCTAACCAAACCTTGACACACCAGAAATATCACCTATAATAATATAGATAAAGCGTATATACAGGAGGTATAAATGAAAAAATATACGATCATAATATTTTTATTACTGCTGGCTCCATTTTTTGTCAGGGGTTCTCATGTTTTTGTCTGGAACTTTGATGTGCTCGATATTTTCTATGATGCACAAGTAGGCGCTTCTATTGATTGTTCTTATTGGATCGAGCAAACCCTGGCGGCCAACGGACACACCTATGTCACGGGTACTACTCTGCCAACGGATCTAAGTTCCTATGATGTGGTGATCGTCACACTCGGCTTTTTCCGCTGCTGAGGCGATAATCAAGATATTGCTTCGGCGGAGCAATCAAGATTAATAAGCTTCCTTGATACAGGTAAGGGGCTTTATATCGAAGGTACTGATTTTGGTTATGATAATAGTACTACCGCACTCTATCAAAGATTCGGATGTTCATATATGGGTGATGGTAGTCCAAGCACCACTGGTAATGTGCAGTATGTTAATGGACAGAGTGGTTCATTTGCAGATGCTTTGTCATATGACTATTTATATCAGCAGCTCGTTGATAATTATGTCGATATAATAGGTTCGACCGGTGGGACGCTGTTCTTCAGGTCCCAGGATAACCAGGGAAGAGCTGTTAATTATAATGGTCCGAGTAATACACAACGAGCTATTCATTCAGCAGTCGTTTTCGGCGCACTGCGCAACGGTACTGATACAAAGATCACATTGATGGATATTTATATGAACTACCTCACTGAAATCATCGGTATCGAAGAGATGACGAGTGAATATATCAGCAATGTTACAGTATCACCAAACCCAGCCTCAAGAAATGCAAATGTCAGATTCAACGTGGTAAAACCGGGTAATGTAAAAGTTACGGTATACAATATTGCAGGACAAAAAGTTCGGCAACTCGTTGACAATACCATGGCTCAGGGCGTTCAAACCTTATCCTGGAATGGCCTTGATGAATCTGGTCGAGAAGTGGCAAGCGGCAGTTATATTATTGAAATCAATACACCATCAGAAAAAATAAATAAAATGCTCGTTTTTGTGAAATAAACGGTTTAGCATAAAATATCCTCCCCCTCGCAGGTGCAAGTCTGCGAGGGGTTTTTATCTTGCCCCAATCCCCCTCTGCCTGCCCGGTTAAACCGGGGAATCTAGCCTTATCACTGGATTGTCCAGTTAAGCTGGACAATGACAAATTATTATAAATGCTTACCTTGACATTATTTATCCACAACAGTATAATCATTTATAAACGGGAATAATAATGAAAAAAATCTGTACCATCACCCTTTTTATTGTGATTTTCATTCTAAATTGTGGTCCTGAAGACCTCACTGAACTCCACGTTGATATCGCGGTGCATCCTGAGGGTGGTGAATATGTCGAGGAGCTCATCTGTATTATTATCGGTTGTCTTTACGATGAAGATGATGTGACACCGATCACCATCGAATTCCAGTGGTGGGTTTCTGACACCCTACAGACTGTCGAGGAAATGGTCCTGGCCGACACCTACACTTTTACTAGACCTGAATATGAAGAAAGAAACTGTTCGCTCTTTTTAGAACCTGGTTACTATTTTCTGGGTTATTGGTGGATGGAAATTCTCTGGACTGATGAAGACAGCACACCTCACCACCTGGTAACTGACAAAGCACTATGTACTGCAGGGACTGGTGACCCATTTTCCCTACAGCCTGAGATTAAATTCCGCCACAACTATTAATTATAGTATTAAAAAATTCCCACTAAAAATATGTGCCGTATCTGAGTTGACAATAGACACTTCCCGCCTATAATCACCGATATGCAAATACCCCTATTGCGGCTACCTAAGATCAAACAGGACAACACAAAGGGTTTCCTGTTCGCGCTTGCTGGTACGATACTCGTTTCGACGAATTACGTCACCGCAAAGCATGGCTTGAGAGGTTTCAATCCATACACGTTCAGCATGATATGGACAATCGCAGCTACCTGCTATTCTTTCATAATTATAGTACTCAGCGGTCGGATAAGAGAACTTATCCTTCCGCGCCATCTTGTGCTGCGTATGGTTGCGTTAGGTTTCGCAACCGGCATAGGAATGATACTCGGGTGGGCAGGACTAGCTCTTCTTGACCCATCCTTTGCATCCTTTCTCTGGCGGTTTGCGCCAGCGCTGACAATAATCGCAAGTTATGTGGCGCTTCGTGAGA
>CAYQPW010000023.1:0-41163 GCA_964419565.1 uncultured bacterium | reverse complement strand
TCATTAGTTTCCTTATCAGACCGTGGCCTTTCCATACCTGATTATATGCTATAAAATCAGTGTGTCAACCCCAAGCTATTGTCTATAGTATCAATGCGCATATCTAATAATCCTATATTTAAGACCTTGACAACCTGGTAGAGTTTATTATCATTAATAGTGTAAAGAATAAGGACGATATGCTATACTTAAGTCTTAATGTTGACATTGTATCTAGTATGATTACAATTATATTAGGGCAGGGAGGTGAGAAGACAGAACATTATAACGTCGTTTCAGAGAATTCAATTTGTTCTTAAGACAGTTTGACAGGGTTTTGCTCTGGATAATTCAATTGTGAAAATAGTCCAGAGGTATTTGAGGAAGGAGGATTTATGAAAAAAATTTGCTTTTTAGCTATCCCTTTTATTATAATAAGTGTTATTCAAGCGCAGAAAATCCACAATGTGCGTGATATAGATAAATTACCCAGGCAGCGCATAATTCATATTGACCCGGAGCCATATGTATTGCAAACTGAGAACACGCAGACCATGCCGGGTAGCCCGCCGGTACTGATCGAACATCCGATCGTTCAACAACTCCAGGTTTCGCAACCTCAAGGCGCTATTACTAAACAAGAACTCCTGGGATTGGAGACATTCAGGACACCGCGCGTCAATGAATATATCAGAGGTGAGTTGTGTATTGAATTCTGGGATATCGCCCGCGGCGCACTCGATATTCAGATTGTCGATAATACGGTAATTACTGGGATCCCTGAAATAGACTTGCTCAATGAGCAATACTGCGCTTATGCTATGGAACGGCTCGTTGAAGATGCGGCTTTGCCGCCGCGCGCGATTGAATTTCGTATCGACCTGATGTTTGTTTTGAAAATGGATGAGAATCTTGATATGGAACAAATAGCAGCCGAGTACCGGTTATTACCCATGGTCAAATGTGCGCATCCGAATTATATACCTTATCCGGCCAATCTCACAAAAACATATCCAAATGATCTGTATTTTGACTGGGCACCGAATATCACCCAGGGACCCAAAGCCTGGACCATAACCCATGGTTCTAATTCGGATACGCTCGGGATCATCGATGTCGAGCAGTTCAACCAGAATCATGTGGATCTCAACAATAATTATGTGGGTTTTGCCGGCGGCACGAGTCCTTTAGGTACCAGTTCTTGGCACGGCACAGGATGTGCGAGTCATGCTTGTGCCGAGTTGAATAATAATGCCGGTATTTCCAGTTCGGCTGGAGGTTGGGGTTCGACGCGCGGTATTTTATGGATGCCTTACCGGATCAATTCAAGCGCAGCTAATCTTACTGCTGTTGCGTGGATGATCACGAATAATGCCTGCATTATCTCGCAGTCAGCTTTATATTTAGCCAGTCCGGAAATACTTGAAGATGCTTATGCCAATGCCCTGGCTAATAATATTTTGACCTTTGCTGCAGCTGGCAATGATAATAATTATTATGCGACTAATATGTGGCCGGCTTATTTTGATTGTGTGGTCGGAGTCGGCGGCATCGATATGTTTGGCAGGCACTGGGCATGGGCTGATAATTCTGGTTCGTGCTATGGCGACTGGGTTGATATAACTGCACCGGCTGATGCCCACTGGACCTGTACAGCTTCGGGCTATGACGGTGGATACGGCGGGACGTCATGGGCAACACCGAGGACCGCAGGCATCGCTGCGCTCGTCGTTAATTATCGTGGTTTTCGCGGTGAGACATTAAAAGAGATCATGCTCAGGACTGCCGATGAGAATGATTATCTAAATGAGAATCAATATTCTTTCGGATCCCATCCTTATGGTCTGACTGGTTCGGGCCGGGTCAATGCCTATGAAGCAGTAATGGTTCGCGACCGCAATGTATCGGTCAACTGGGTTGCAGCTTCATCTGGGTTTAATCCCTATATTAATTGTTATGACCAGTACCTTGATTTTGATACCCCGGATTCAACGTATGGCCGCCATTCGCATACTGTGGTGCCGTATATCGCCGTGACCCCGAGAGCCATGGTTCAGAATCGCGGTAATACGACCGAATCTTTTTACGTAACCGCGACCTCAACGAGCTATTCGTCCACTAAACTGGTGAGCGGGCTGGTCCCGAGTAAGGGCGTGATCGTGGAATTCGATCCATTTACACCGGGTACTGCTTCTGACTACACTATTACGGTGACGAGCCAGTTGACTGGTGACCAGAATACTGCTAATGATGCTTTTTCTGTGACTCCGCGGTGTTCTTATACTGATACTGTTCAGTGTGATGCAGGTGAATGGAATGTCCAGTATACAGATGTTTGGGCAGCCTGGGCAATAGAATTTACTCCAGACCGACCATGTACGCTCAAGGTATTGCAGGTCATGATGGCGGATTCTGGTACGGGCGCTTCTACATCAGCCTGTTCTCTATTTGTCTGGGAAGACAATGGTGGTACTCCGGGAAATAGAATATACACCCAGCGTTTTACAGCAACTAACCTGGCTGACGGGACCCTCTGGTACAATCTCAGTCTATCAACACCCCAGGTCATTAACAAGCCGGTCTTCATTGGTTTGTCGACACGCGGCGGCAGCCCTACGAATTGCACCCGTCCCTGTATTGACCGAAGATGGGATTGCAAGCGTTTCTGGTTTTCTGCGACCGGAGGAACGAATTCTTCGACTGACTGGGGTGGTCTTAATTCTGATATTCTATTGAGACCGGTTGTTAGGTATGTGAATATTTATACGGATGATGTGGCGACCGTGTCGATCGATGACCCGCCGTCTTTTGTCGCCAGCAATACTGGTCAGTTGCCCAAAGCAACGATTTCCAACTGCGGGACAACGACGGCTTCGTTCAATGTCGTCTGCCGAATAGATTCTTCAGGGACGAATGTTTATAATCAAAACGCGAGTGTATCAAACCTTGCGCCCAATACAACGACGAATGTAGTCTGGTCGACTGCCTGGCAGCCTAATTGGAACGGTACTTATAATATGAGGATCTATACGAACTGGGCGACTGATGATTATCACAGGAATGATACGCTGTATGCGGATATCGCATCGAATTCTACAGTTATCATGGATGCAGGCGAAGGTTCGGCTGCATATTATTTCTCGAGTGAAGGGTATTTTGCCGTTTCTTTTGAACCGGCTGGTCCATGTTCAGTATTAAACGGGATTGTGACGATCTACTCCTATGGTACCGGAACGACGACGCCGTGTTCCTTATATGTATGGGATGATAATAGCGGCGTGCCGGGTAATGTAGTACGCGGGCCGATCGTTTTTTCAGGTTCACCATATTACCCGACCTGGAACACGATCAGCCTTACGCCAACACCTTATTATACGACTGGAAGATTCTGGCTCGGTACTTATTCACCAGGCGGTGATCCGAACGGCAAATCAGTACTCGGTGATAATGAGACACCGGCTAATAATGGCCGTTCTTATGTCGCAGATGCACCGACCGGGTCATGGGGTCTTGGTTCACATAACTGGCTCATCCATGCCACGGTGAAATATGTCAGTTCGTATAATGAGGATATCGGTGTTCAATCGATCGATGCACCGGGGAGCGTTGCCAAACCGGATTTCGCAATTATCCCAAAAGCGACCGTGAAAAACCTCGGTCGCCAGACCATGACTAATTTTAATGTGAGATGTACGATCGATTCAGCGGGTACGACAATATATACCTCTAATAAAACCGTGACGTCGCTATTGCCCACACTCAGTGCTCAGGTCAGTTTTGACCCCTGGACACCGGTCGAACTCGACCGTTACTATAAACAGACCGTTGAGTTGACCACGATGCTGCCGCCCTTTGATGATAATCCTTCAAATGATGATCTCGTTGATTCAACCTTATGTTCTGATATCGATATCATTGCCTATGAGACTTCATTGAGTTATTACTGGGGTGATGACACCTATACTTATGCAGCACAACGTTTCACCCCGGAACTGCCGTGTTCTGTGCTCGGTACGTGGATCGCGCTGTATGCAGCCGGAGGTTGGGCTAATGCCTGCTCGACATTCTTGTGGAATGAAGCTGATTATGATCCGCCCCGGGAATGGCCCGGAACTCTTGTCTGGAGTGAGCGGTGGACCCCGAGTTCTGCAGGTACAGCAGCCTGGTTCAGACGAGATATCCCACCTACTTATTATGGCATGAATGAGGATTTCTTTATCGGCGGCTGGACTCCGCCTGGTGCGGCGACAGAACCTGAGTTCATGCTCGATGGCTGGTGTGATTATGGCCGGTCCTGGTATGATTCAAACCGTGATTCGACCTGGTGGTATCCACTTGATGCTGACTGGGCTATCGAGGCGATCGTCAAATACATGGGCGGTGCTTCACATATTTTGCGCGGTTTTGTCAATAGTACATCGGCTTTTAGTGATGACAGCTTGAATTTCCGTTCTTATCTTGCCAAGAATCCCGATCACCTGGTCGATGAAACGAGTGCTGGTGGAGCGATCACTTATCTTGGCAGTAATACTGGTCTATGGCAGGTCGACTGTAAATATTTCTGGCCGCCCTGGACACTTGGTGACCGTGTCTTTACGTTCGTCGATTATGAAACGGGCAGCGGTACGACCGGACATACGGGTTATTATGCTGGGATTATCGATACCTTGCTTCTTGAGACTAATCCGCAGGATGCACCGGTATGTAATCTAAGGCAGATACCTGTACCTACATGGTCGGTCGTTTCATGGAACTCATCGAGAAAGGTCGTGGCGTTTACCTGGAACAAACCACTGAAAGATACTGGTATCCCTGATACCTCATATACGGTCGGTTATAATGTTTATCGCGGTACCAATGGTATCAACTTCTCATTCTTAAGAAATTTAGGGACTGAAAATGATACGACATTCAATGACACCGTCTTACCTCCGTATGCGATCTATTACTATGCGATCAAACTTTTGTATACAGGGACGACTGATCAAAAAGGCAAAGACCGGGCTGATATTGAATCCCGTTATTTATCAGCTCATACCATGGTGAATTATATCGGTGTTGAAGAAGAAGGTTCTGATCTATTACCGACAACTTTTGCGTTTAATACACCTATTCCTAACCCCGCAAGCCGCTACACGACGATCGAATACGCAGTGCCTGAGATCAGCAATGTTAAAATACAGCTATACGATGTTACCGGTCGTCTTGTAGAATCCCTGATCGATGAGGAATTGAATCCTGGTTATTACCAGATACGGATCAATACGCAGAATCTTGCCTCAGGTGTGTATTTCTGCAGTATGGAGACGGCAGATTTCGAACAGGTAAAAAAGATAATTCTGACTAAATAATAAATCACAGCTGGGGGTGAACAATAAAAATGCCCCCAGCAAAATCCCGTTGGATCAGTTTATTCCTGTTATCTACAGGGATGATCTTAAAAGATGGCAGATGGGTTTGGGCTTAGATGCTGGAGCTTTCTTTCCATTATTGTCTTATATCCCCGTTTCCAAACCCGTTGACTATTTACCATCTTGAATTGGGGTTGACAGGATTGTTTATTTATATACAATTATTTGGAGATTAAATGCTGAGTGCGGGAAAAGAAGACGAAATAAATAAGATAATCCAAAAAGTCAATGAATTTGAAACAAAAGGTAAATTCAAACAGGCGATAAAAGAACTTCAAAAAATAGTAAAAATAAATCCAAATAGCGGTAATGTATTCAATCGTCTCGGTGACCTTCATATAAAAGACGAAGACATAGAGGCAGCTACTTCAGCTTATGAGATGGGTGTCGAAGCTTTTCGCAAAGATAATTTTGCCAGAAATGCACTTGCTCTGTGTAAAAAGATACTAAGGCATAATCCTGGTAAGATCGAGACTAATTTAGATATCGCCGAATTATTAGTCGATCTTGATGAAAAGAGTGATGCTATTATCTATTATTTTTCCTATATTGATAAGCAACTCGCTCAGAAAAATACAAAAGAAGCATTGAGTGCTGTGGATTCTGTAAAAGACCTGGAACTTTACAACGGCAAAGTCGTTAAAAAGATCAATGAAATATACAAAGCACTCGGCAGGAACGATCTTGCGAAGAAATTTGCTGAAGAACTGTTAAAAGAAGATACTACCATAGAAGATATCACCATGCTTGGCACACCGGTTTCTGCACCGAAGAGCAAACCACCCAGAACCGAAGAGACGAAAAAGGTAAAAAGTGTCGCAGTTACAGAGGATATCGCGATCAACACAGAACCGGCTCACAACAGGGAGGAAACTGAAATGAGGCATCTCGATGATGCGGTGAATGATATCGAAAGTGCTGTTGCACAGATGCGCAAAGCGATGCGCATTGATGAAGTCATCGTCGCCCTCGAGGGGTCGCTTACTTCTCTTTCTGATGAGCATAAAAAGGCCATTGCGCTCATGCAGAAATCGTTACAGATCAACCTGAGTACACTTGAAAAATCGATAAAGGAATTTCGCGAGAACTCGGGTCAAAATATTAAGGATCTGGAAACACTGCTCCGTGACCTGAATCTAGCGCTGGCTGAATTGAACCGGAATCAATCACTTTTAACAAAAGATATGAATGATAACATGCTGCAGATGAGTAATAGCCTCAACACCACGACCCGTGACGCGATGCGCGATATAAACAAAGCGCTGACAGAATTCCAGAAATCGAGCAGCAATATGTGCGGCAAACTCGATGAAACTAAAGATTGTAATGTTTCGATACTGGGTATTAATGAAGATATCAAAGTCTCACTTCAAAAAATGAATGAGTCGATGCTCAAATTCATGATGGCTCAGGAATCCAAAGAAAAGAAACAGGGACGTTTTGCCCTTATCATAATTATCATCGTCGCCGTGATAAGCGGCTTGCTGGTACTGCAACTCTTCATTTAAAATAATATAAATTTAAGGAAGGATCGTTAATAGTTACTAAGTAACTGGGTAATTAAGTAATTGTGTAATTATCTAATTGGAAAACATCAAGACAAATCCAATATGAAAGTAGTAATTACTTAGTTATTCAACGGTCAGAATGTCTATATTATCAAGATCGCATCAAAGCACTCAATAAATTGAGAAACTACATTCATGTAATTCTGAAGAGGTTATTATTTGTTTCAGCGAAGCGTGTCTCCAGCGTTAGCATGACTTCAGCATAGCGTATCTTCAGGCCGCTGCAGGCGGCTGTGTTTCCCTTATTTTTTTGTTTTTGTTTTCATGCTGAGATAGGCATAGATAAAGTCATCTATCTCACCGTCCATGACCTTGTCGATCTGCGATGTCTCCCAATTCGTGCGGTGATCCTTAACGAGCTTATATGGATGAAAAACATAAGATCGGATCTGATGTCCCCAGGCGATCTCGGTTTTCTGCGCTTCAAGTTTATCGAGTTTTTCCTCTTCTTTTTTTCGATAGTACTCATATAATCTCGAGCGTAAAATTTTCATGGCGTTGACTTTGTTTTGAAATTGGGAACGTTCATTCTGGCATTGCACAGTAATGCCGGTTGGGATGTGCACGAGACGAACAGCAGACGCCACTTTATTAACGTTCTGACCGCCATGTCCTCCAGCTCGGTAGGTGTCGATGCGTAGATCATCTTCGTTTATTTCGAAGCTTATTTCTTCGATCTCCATATATGCAAATACCGAGGCAAAAGACGTGTGGCGTCGTGAATTCGTATCATATGGGGAAATACGGACAAGACGGTGGATACCGACCTCAGCTTTTAAAAGACCGTACGCATAATTGCCGGTGACTTCAATAACGGCATCTTTGATACCGGCAACATCACCCGGTAACAGATTCAGCACACGGTGTTTGAATTTTTTTGACTGTAACCACCTTAAGTACATCCGAAAAAGCATTTCTGCCCAATCACAAGATTCGGTACCGCCGGCGCCTGGATGTATCTGGAGAATACAATCCTTAATATCGTCTTCGTTGCTTAGAAGAAGTCTTGCATCAAGATCACGCATTCTCTGGTCTGCCTTTTCTATTTCATTAGCAGTTTCTTTGATCATCTTGTCATCGAGCTTGGGTAAATTGACAACGTCGGCAAGCAAGGATATATCATCTTCGAGCTGTTTGATTTCATCGAGCCAGAACTGTTTATGGCTGATTTCCGCCATTATTTTTTGAGCGGTCTGTGTATCTTCCCAAAATTTCGGTACAGTTGTTTTTTTCTGAAGTCTTAAAATCGCCTGCTGGAGTCCTGCTAGGTCAAAGATGCTCCTTTAAATTTTGAAGCCGGGTCTTTAACCTTCTTACATCTTCTTGGTCTATTTTTTTAAGATCGCTGCTTTTTGCCATCGACTACTCGCTTTTTGTTTTTTTCTTTTTGGGTTTTACAGTTGTCTTTTTTGAATAACGTTTAATAAACTTCTCGACACGGCCTGCTGAATCCACGATCTTCTGTTTGCCGGTGAAGAATGGATGACATTTTGAGCAAAGGTCGACGGATTGTTTTTCCACGGTTGACCTCGTTTCAATCTTGTTACCGCAGGCGCAGGTTATGATACACTTAACATATTTTGGATGTATTTTCTTTTTCATTTTTATACTCCCTATAAATCATCGCTCATCGAGTCGAGGAATTCTTTATTTGTTTTTGAGCGTCTCATCTTCTCGGTAAGAAACTCCATCTGTTCAATGACATTCATTTCCGAGAGGAATTTACGAAGGATCCATAGACGGTTGAGTTCGAAGTCAGCGAGTATCAGTTCCTCTTTCCTCGTACCGGATTTGTAAAGATCCAGAGCCGGGAAAATTCGACGGTCAGACAAACGGCGGTCGAGGATTAATTCAAGGTTTCCAGTGCCTTTGAATTCTTCAAAGATCACCTCGTCCATTCGCGAACCAGTATCGACCAGGGCAGTCGCGATAATGGTCAGACTTCCTCCCTCTTCAATCTTTCGCGCTGAGCCAAAGAACTTCTTTGGTTTTTGGAGCGCGGTTGAATCCAGGCCACCGGATAGGGTTTTGCCAGAATGGGGCACGATCGAGTTATGCGCCCGGGCAAGTCTGGTAAGGCTATCCAGCAGGATAACGACATCGGTTTTTGCTTCAACCATTCTTTTTGCTCGTTCAAGAATGATCTCACCGACCTCAGTATGCCGGTCTGGTGTTTCGTCAAAGGTTGAAGAAACGACCTCGGCGTCGACCGAACGTTCGAAGTCAGTGACCTCCTCAGGACGTTCGTCGATCAAAAGCACGATCAAATATATTTCAGGATGATTCGTGGTGATCGAATTAGCTATCTTCTGAAGCAGTATCGTTTTGCCAGCACGGGGCGGTGAGACTATTAGGCCTCGTTGACCCTTGCCTATCGGCGTGAAGAGATCGACGATTCGCATCGAGAGGTCGTTCTTTTCTTCGATCTCGAGATGGATACGCTGTATCGGGTAAAGCGGTGTCAGGTTGTCAAAGAGTACTCGCTCCCTGAATTGAGCGAGCGCGATATTATTGATCTTTTCGATTTTGATCATAGCGAAGTATCTTTCACCTTCACGCGGTGGCCGGGCAAGACCTTGTATATGGTCACCAACCTTCAAGTTGAATTTACGGATTTGTGAGATCGACAAGTAGATATCATCCTGGCTTTGCAGGTAATTGTAATTTGGTGACCGAAGAAAACCATAGCCATCTGGGTGGATTTGCAAAACACCCTCGACCGGTACCAGTTCTGATCTTTGAGTTTCAGCTTCGATTATTGCATGTATCAAGTCCTGTTTCTTTAGATCGGTAAAATTCTGAAGTCCCAGATCCTTGGCAATATTGTGAAGCTCAGTTACTTTCTTTTTCCTGAGATCCATTATTTCCATATAACACCTTCCATATTATATTTTTTGTTCTTTTTAATTATATTATCCGTACTTATATTAGTAGGAAATTACACAACATATTCTAAGAGAGATACTTTTATCCTACATCTCATCGAAAATCAGATGATTTTACTCCACTCCCACTCGAACCAAATCAAGTTTCATTGTCTGGAGATATAAGAATAGAGTATTATATGCATAATTGTTTTCTTGTCAAGACCTAATTTGAGGATCCCTGAAGGCATCCTCAAATTTCGATCACCCCGTATATTTAGCAATTTACCGGGCAGGTAGTGATAACAGCAGATTATCCCGATTTTTCATCTTAAAAGATAATACTAGAAAATCGAGGATCCCGCACCGCGGGACAGTGATATTTCACGAACTAAAATCTCGCGCAGATGATATTAGGTAATTGCGACCATTTTTTCGATCGCATTAAGTGCTTGCTTTCGAATACCTTCATCGACGTGGACTTCATGCTTCATGTCCTCAAGTGCCCACATCACTTTCTCAAGATTGGTGAGTTTCATACTAGGACAGATCGCATCGGGACTGCCGGCAATGAATTTTTTTCCAGGATTTTCTTTTTGCAGACGATAGAGCATACCTATTTCAGTGCAGATGATGAACTCATTTGCCTTGCTCTTTTGTGCATGAGAGATCATCTGTGATGTTGAACATATTCGATCAGCGATTTCTTGGACTTCGACACGGCATTCTGGGTGGACGAGGATTTCAGCTGCTGGATTTTTTGTTTTGAGTTTTTCAATGCCGCTTCTGGAAAAAACCATGTGAGTCGGGCAGTAGCCTGACCATAGATAGAATTTCTTGTTTTTGAGCTGCCTTTCGATATAAGAACCAAGGTACTTATCCGGGGTAAAGATAATTTCATCGCGCTTCAGGGATTTGACGACTTCAACCCCATTTGCCGAAGTGCAGCAGATATCAGAATATGCTTTAACTCGGGCAGTGGAATTGATATAGGTCACAACCGCTGCTGCGGGATGCTTTTCCTTTTCTTCACGTAATTGTCGGGACGTTATCATATCAGCCATTGGACAGCCCGCATGTAAATCAGGAAGCAGGACTTTTTTATCAGGATTTAGGATCTTTGCGGTTTCTGCCATGAAATGCACGCCACAAAAAAGAATGCTTTGGCAGTCGACACGTTGTGATACTCTGGCGAGTTCTAGGGAATCTCCGACAAAATCGGCTATATCCTGTACCTCAGGCAGCTGGTAGTTATGAACGAGTATTACAGTCTTCCTGTCCTTACGCAGTCGATCTATTTTCTTGGTGATGTTTTGCATATGGTTTTAATCAGTAATTGATGGGGTGAGGATATAATCGACCGGGTTCATTGGTTCTTGAGAAACACGCACCTCATAGTGAAGATGCGGGCCAGTGCTCCTACCGGTACTACCAACATAAGCGATGATATCACCTCTTGAAACTTTATCTCCTTCCTCAACATTGAGTCTCTGGCAATGACCATACAAAGTCGTATAGCCATACCCATGGTTGAGTTCAAGGGTCAATCCAAAACCATGCCGGTTCCCGGCGAATCTCACCACACCATCAGCTGGTGCGATGATCGGCGTACCTGGGGGTGCGGCGATATCCAGACCCTCGTGCATCTTGACCTGACCAGTAAAAGGATCGATACGGTATCCAAAACCGCTCATGAACCACCCTTGGACAGGGATTATTGACGGCGTATGCTCTCTTAGATATTGTTTTTCATCAAGATAATGGACGATATTATTGAAACTCTCTTTTTGAAGGCGCGATCGTGCGAGTAGATTGTCGAGTTGGTCTGCGATACTTTCCAGGTCTTCACGTACGTCAGTCGATAAACCTCCGGCATTGCGGAATTCAATCCTGCCGCCGACTCCCATGGCGCGTAGATCATCATGTATTGGATTGAGTGAAGCATATGTCCGGAGTTTCTTATCATATTCTTGCAGACTATCGATGAGCACGGCCAGACCAGCCATTTCCTGTTCGATCCGGTCAATTTCAGTACGGACGATCTCATTTTCTTGATTCAGACGTTCGAGTCTTCTTTTATCGACACGGTGGGATGTGAATATCGTAATATTATAGATAAAAAGGGCCAAAATCGCCAGGGAAACCAGTCCGGTCAGAAATAGAAAGACGGATTTCACATGGAAATTTATGAGTTTGTTGTCTTTAGCCGAAATCAGGATGATGTCCAATAGCTCTCCATTCATATTATACAAACGATTCTTAAAATGTCAAGACTTTTGTTGGAGAACGCTGAATACTATTCAGCGTTCTCCTGATTACAGTGATATAAAAAAGATTACTGTGATGTTGTTGGCCTGTTTGCACAATTTTCATGCTGGGCTTAACCGATAGTTTTTTTCATGGGAATTTTCATGTTTTTTTCTTGAGCAAAGGCGATAGCTTCTTTATAACCTGCATCGTAGTGACGCGCAATGCCGAGCCCCGGATCATTGGTAAGGACCCGCTCAATACGCTGTGCCATATCATCAGTGCCGTCGCAGACCAGGACTTGACCGGCATGTATTGAATAACCGATGCCGACGCCGCCGCCGTGGTGGACAGATACCCAGGAAGCGCCCGATGCCGTATTGAGCAGACCGTTTAGAATCGGCCAGTCAGCGATAGCGTCTGAGCCATCGAGCATACCCTCGGTCTCCCGGTAAGGCGAAGCGACTGAACCGGTATCGAGGTGGTCGCGACCGATAACGACTGGTGCTTTGATCTCTTTAGTTTTTACCATACGGTTTATTTCAAGACCTAATTTGTCGCGCTCACCATAACCGAGCCACATGATCCTCGATGGTAGACCCTGGAAAGGCACCTTTTTTTGTACTAGTTCGATCCAGCGCCGGACAGATGGGTCATCACCAAACATATCGAGCACTTTCTTATCGGTCAGGTAGATGTCGTTCTTATCACCGGACAAAGCAGCCCATCTGAAAGGACCACGTCCCCGGCAAAAAAGCGGTCGGATATATTCAGGTACAAAACCCGGTATTACAAACGGGTTCTCGACCCCGGCTTTTTTAGCCTGTCCGCGGATATTATTACCGTAATCAAAGGCGACCGCGCCTTTTTTCTGCATTTCCAGCATCGCTTCCATTTGCCGGGCGATCGATTCTAATGCACGTTCTTTGTACTCCTGGGGGTCTTTTTTACGTAAGGCCATAGCCTGGTCCAGGCTCATCTTGCCCGGAACATAGCCATTGAGTTCATCATGGGCTGATGTTTGGTCAGTGAGGATATCGGGCGTGATGCCGCGCTTAACAAGTTCAGGTTCAATGTCTGATGTATTTCCCACAAGACCGATAGAGCGCGGCTCTTTTTTCTTGACCGCTTCAAAGACCATATCGAGCGCCTTGTCGAGATCATGGACCGCGACATCGCAAAATCCCTGTTCTATACGTTTTTCAATGCGTCTGGGATCGACCTCGATATCGAGGATAACACCTTCATTCATAGTCACTGATAAAGGCTGTGCGCCGCTCATGCCGCCCATACCACCGGTAAGAACCCATTTTCCTTTTAAAGTACCGTTAAAATGTTTTTTTGCACAGGCAGCAAAAGTTTCATAAGTGCCCTGGATAATACCCTGGGTGCCGATATATATCCATGAACCAGCCGTCATCTGACCATACATTATCAAACCAAGGGCTTCGAGTTTTCTGAAATAATCCCAATTAGCCCATGCCGGGACCAGGAGTGAATTCGCGATCATAACACGCGGTGCATGTTTATAGGTTTTGAAGATACCGACTGGTTTGCCGGATTGAACCAACAGGGTTTCATCGTTCTCGAGTTTTTTTAATGAATCGACGATTGCATGGAAACATTCCCAGTTTCGTGCAGCTTTGCCGCTGCCGCCATAGACTATGAGCTCTTCAGGGTTTTCAGCGACATCAGGGTCGAGGTTATTATGGAGCATCCTCAAAGCGGCTTCTTGCTGCCAGCTTTTACATGAAATCTTCGTGCCTTTCGGCGCCGAGACTGGTTTATAGGCAAATTTATCCATCACGCCTCCTTGCATCCAAATACCCAATGAATTGGGCGACTGCACTGTCTTAAATCGTAGTTACCTGATTCATCAGGTAGTTGCGAATAAACACCCAATCAATCCAACTCTTCTGCAAAAGGGCGGGATGAATCGGGAGACTGCATTAACTGTTCCATTTGTTGGACTACACTACAGCTTTTGTTTCTATTCTATGCCAAAAACGCACTTTGTCAATAATGTCATTTATTAAAACGGGGGATTATTGACTTCGCAGCTATATTATATATAATTCACTCTATGAAGAAAATAGTTGCATCATTGCTTTTTAAGGTTGCTTCACCAGCCCTACATGCAAAGTGCTGGATCGCAATGACCATAGGCGTTGTGGTTTTGTTCTTGTCTTGCGGCTTGCCGCCCAAACAACAGGCCCAGAAAATATTACTCGATGGTATCAATGATGAATCCGTCGTCATACGGGTAAATGCGGCAAAGGGTCTGAAACAGGCAGGTGATGTCCAGGGTATAAAAATACTTTATGAAGCACTGCGCAGCGATGATAAGAACGGTATCGTTGCTGCTTTAGCCGCACTTTATGACCTGAAAGAGACGAGTTATGCACCGGTCATCATTGAATTGACCGACCATAAAGACCCTTTAGTTCGAGCTGAATCCTATCGACTCGTTTCGATCATGGAAGACATGCAATGTCGTGATGTTTTGATCAAAGGCATACAGGACAAAGTTGCGAAAATAAGAAGATTCTCTTATCTTGGTTTGGAGAAATTCGAAGAAAAAACGATCTTACGGCACGGTTTACAGGATGTCGATATCCTCGTCAAAATGGCAGCGGCAACGGCTTTGGCGCGGCTCGGTGAACCAGACCTTGAGAATTTTGTGCGCAACCAATTACAGGTCTTTAACCTTGAAATATGGAAGCAGGGTTTAAAGGCATTGGCTGAAATGGGTGACACATCAGCGATCGGTTTTATCAAAGAATCGCTCAATGACGCGCCCTGGGAACTGCGTCTGGCAGCGGTCGAGGCTTTATTGATATTGAATAATAAAGAAGGCGTTCCTGTGTTAAAAGAAGCGCTGGAAACCGGTGATCCTTTTGTGCGGGTCAATGGTGTGCAGATACTGAATAAGTACCGGATAAGCGAGGGACCAGATCTATTAACGGCCGCGACAAAAGACGAATATATCAATGTTTCGGTTGTGGCGATCGAAGCGCTGGCAAAATACAAGCAGAAGGAATCACAAGAAATTTTCGCAGAACTTATGAAAGCGCCTAATCCGCTCGTGAAAATAGCTGCGGCGGCAGCTTTTCTGCAGGTTGAATAATGGGACTGAGACTCCATAATACACTAACCAATAAAATAGAAGATTTTAAACCGATCAAAGATATCGTGAGTATTTATACCTGCGGTTTGACTGTTCAAGGGCCACCGCATCTTGGTCATATCCGTGCTGCAATAGCACGTGATGTTCTAGTCCGTTGGCTCCTGCATTCAGGTTTTAGAGTTATCGCGCTGGAGAATTTCACGGACATCGACGACAAAATTATCGAAAAACAGAAAGAGCAAAAAAGAGACTGGCGTATTATTGCCGAAGAAAATATCGCTAAATATATGAAGTCCTGTGACGAATTGAATATTATCAGAGCAAATATCTATCCCAAGGCATCTCAGCATATCGAGGAAATAATAGAGCTTGTAAGTATTTTAATTGCCAAAGGGTATGCTTATGAAAGGGGCGGCGATGTTTATTTTAAAGTACGCGCTTTTAAAGACTATGGTAAGTTATCGAAAAAATCGATCGATGACCTGGTTTCTGGCGCGCGTTGCGTTCCTACTGAACACAAAAATGACCCCTTGGATTTCGCACTCTGGAAAGCAGCAAAACCCGGTGAGCCTTACTGGCTCAGCCCATGGGGAAATGGCAGACCAGGCTGGCATATCGAGTGTTCGGCAATGTCCATGCACCACCTGGGCGCGACTTTTGATATCCACACCGGCGGTGAGGATTTGATCTTCCCGCACCATGAAAACGAGATCGCTCAATCAGTCTGCGCAACCGGCAAGGAATTTGCCCGGTACTGGTTGCATAATGGCTGGGTGCTTCTGGGCGGTGAAAAAATGGCAAAATCTACTGGCCACTATTTCCTGATCGAAGATGTACTCAAAGACTACCGACCCAATGTGATCAGGCTGTATCTTTTAAAAACACAGTATCGCAACCAGATCGAATTTTCCCGGGAGCGGCTTGACGAGGCGAGAGCAGCTTACTTAAGGATCCTGACTTATATTCATGGTTTTGAAAACCTGAAGGCGACTGCAAAACCCTTGAAGATAGAAGAATTCACCGAAGCGATGAATGACGATCTTAATACACCCAAGGCACTCGGTATTATCTTTGATCTGATCAAGCAGGGTTATGAAAAACCGGATCAAGAAATAGCGGCAAGTGTGAAGTACTATCTGCATATCTTGGGATTCAAGGATGATGTTCCGGAACAACCTATTGGTGATGCTATAGAGGTTTTAAATGAAGTTAAACAAAAACTCGGTGTTGAAAAAAGCGAATTATTAAAAAAAGCGACAAAGGATCTCTGGGATCACCTTGAAAAGGTAACACACAGCGAGGACTTCTTCCCGATCGTCATCAATGTTTTGCTCGATATAAGGAATCAGCTTAGGGCGGAGAAGAATTATGGACTCGCCGATTTCATCAGAACACAACTCGCTCAAAAATCCATCCAGATACTCGATCATGGAGACAAGAGCTCTTTCCGCGTGGAGATAAAATGATAAACGCGACGCAGATCAGAAGGGGGATGCTCATTAAAATGGATGACGAACCATACATCGTTTTGAAAATATCCCATATTACACCGGGTAAAGGCAGGGCTTTTGTTCAATGTGTTTTAAGAGGTCTTCAAACTGGACTCTCCAAGGACGTGAGGTTTCGCTCGAATGACCGGGTCGAAGAGACCGAGATCGAGGCAATAGAAATGGAATATATCTACAACGCGGATAATCTTTACTATTTTATGGACCTGCAGAGTTATGAACAGATACCTTTGGATGCTGATCTCATAGCCGAGGCGACCAAGTTTCTCCAGCCCAATACAAAGGTGAAGGTGGAATTTTACGAAGGAAAGCCTTTTGGCGTTATTCTTCCTAAATATGTGATCCTTAAGGTCATTGAAACGCAGGCATATATAAAAGAAGCGACTGCCCAGGCGCAGTCAAAACCGGCTCAGCTTGAAGGTGGTCATACCTGCCAGGTACCGCCTTTTGTCGGTGTCGGTGATATGATAAAAATCAATACAGAAACCGGTGAGTATCTTGAAAGAACGTGAAGGGCATTTTAGATTTAAGATATTAAATTTGGAAACACCCCCACTTTCTTCCCCCTCAAGGGGGAGGATAAAGGAGGTGGATAAGGAGGTTTAATGGCGGAAGATATTCAAGAAGAGGTGAAGAAAATAGCCGAGAAGATCCCGGGCTGCCGTTATGTAAGTCTTGTTGGTTATGATGGAATTACCGTGGTTCAGCATGCTATTGATGCTGATTTTGATATCAGTTTATATGATGCTGAGCTGTCATCGATCATGCTATCATCAAAGGAAGTGCGCAATAGCCTTGATTTAGGCAATGAAAAAGAACTGATATGGCTCACTGACAATTCGTTCTTTATCGTTCATCCGGTGGGCGAAGATTTCTTTATCTATTGCTGTCTTAAATCAGCTGGTTCAAACCCTGGCGTAGCCAGGATCGAATTGAACAAAGCAAAGGATGCGATCCGCAGGATTATTTATCCTGATTAGAAAAACTTAAGAAACACTTCGTAGATTTTGTCAGGGGGGTAGTATACAACGTGTAGGTATAAGGGCACTATTAGCTATTGTTGCTGGAATTGTCTTTCAAAATTTATTCAATCCTCAACTTGCAATTCTTCTGGTCGCTTGCATTCTTGTAATCATTCTATCTTTGTTTAAAAAAGATTTTCTGTACATTCTTATTATCATTCTTTCAATGGCTAACACATTACTTCAAAGACCACTTCATATCGATGGATTGGACCGGGCTATGATTTTTACAGGAGACGTAATAAGTGAAGACAAACAAGTAAACTATACGAAGCTGACGATCAACCTGGGTCATATTCAGATCAATGACCGAGTTATCACATATAGACTGCCTGTGGAATTCTACAGCGAATTGGATGAGACAATGCTCAACAGAAAAGTTCAGATAAAAGGCGTCATAAAGATGTCTCGTAATGTACATAAACCAAATGTTATCTCGGGTCATATTATAAATGTCGATGAACAATCGATTTTTCTGGGCAATATTATATATTCAGCAAGACATTATATTTTAGAAACTATCAGTAAGCTATTAAATCCTCAACAATGTGATTTGGCAAAAGCATTGATCCTCGGCGGCAGTGGGCGTATCGGGAGTGATATGAAAGATATATTCAGTCGAGCCGGTATTCTCCATATCCTGGCGGTATCAGGTCTGCACGTTGGTTTTGTCTGTGCGTTCATCGGTGCACTACTTTTTTTTATCCCTATTTCAATCCGATTGAAATTCTGTTTGATTATGGCTGTGCTCATATTATATGCAGGGCTTACTGGCTTCCGACCGAGTGTATGTCGAGCGACAATAATGGCTTTTCTGTTTGGCCTGGGTTTACTAATACAACGGAATGTAAACAGCATCCATATTACGAATATTGCAGCTTTGGGTTTTCTTATTTTCAGACCGGCGCTTCTTTTTGATGTTGGCGCTCAGCTGTCTTTTGCCGCAGTATACGGCATTTTTGCTCTTTTTCCTTTTTTCGAAGGCAAAATAATAAGGCGGATAAGATTCAGGCTTTTCAGAATAATGGCGGTTCCAATAGCCATTTCTTTATCTGCACAAGTGTTTGTTGCACCACTGCTAGTCTATTATTTCCACCGACTTCCAACTATGGCCGTGATCACCAACTTTTTGATCGTACCCCTTGCCTCAGTCTGTGTTTGTTTATTATTTGTCATTCTAGGGAGCCGTGTTTTTTCTGTATTTTGTGCTCAATGTATTGCCTTTTTGGTTTCAAAATTGTTTACCTCACTAATGTTCATTGCCAGGTTTTTTGCGAACCTGCCTTTCTCTGTACTTAATTTTCAGATGTCGCCATTATTCATACCTTTCTGCTATTTATTGATTGCCCGCAAAACACGAAGGTGGGCAGTTTATTCGCTGGTAGCGGTTATGTTCTTATTTACTCTCGTTGGGTTTTCCGACTGTTTGGTCATTAGAGCAACTCCTTTTGGTATCTTGACCACAACCAAACATGGACATTTGTTCATATCGCACAAGTGCCCCTATATCAATACTGCGCGATTACTGAATCATCATCACATAGGGGAACTCGATTATTTGGTCGCCCCGCGAGCATACTTCCCGATCAGAAAAGAGTTTTTAGAGATAAGTGATCGACTGCATACCCAGCATATTACGTTGGGTCAAATGATTGTAGGAATAGGTGGTGATGTGGAAATTTCTTACCGGGATCAGCCGGTCTGCAAATATGATTTTGAGGACGATTGTCCACCATCACCGCAAGTCATACATTATATAGTTACAGATGGAAGAAAAAGCTATCATTTTACTGCACCGTATAGCTGTTCAATATTAGATCAAATGATAATCGATGGAAGAACCGCAATTCTAAAAATCGCTACGTTATTTTGATAAAAAAGGATTTGATCCCAGGGGGATCTATTCGAGAGGACCGACGGTTTCCTCGACCGCGTCGAGGATCTCGCAGGATTTGACGAGTTGTTTCATCTTATTGTGGTCATCATAAAGCGGCCGGTCTTGGTCGAGGTGCGCGACATGTTTGCGCACGATCTTTTTCGCCGCGGCGACCCCTTTGCCCGGCGTGAATTTACGAAAATCCAATGCCTGTGATGCACCCATGAATTCAATGCCCAATACTCCATAGGCATTATCGATGATCTGCGCATTTTTGATCGCGGTATTCATGGCCATGGAAACGAAGTCTTCCTGATCAGCCGCCGCCGGTATCGACATGACCGATGCCGGTGCTGATAATATCCTTTGTTCAGTAATGAGGGTACATGCAGTATACTGACTGAGCATCATGCCCGACATCATACCCGCGCCTTTGGTCAGGAACGCCGGCAGACCGATACTTAGCGCCGGGTTATTGAGCCGGTTGAAACGGCGCTCGGAAAGCACACAGACCATAGTCACCGCGGCACCGACCATATCCATGGGCAAGGAGACTGGTGTTCCCTGAAAATTCGCACCGGTGATCGTAAGATTGTGTTCAGGCAGGAAGACCGGGTTGTCGCCGACCCCGTTCAATTCTATTTCCACCTGGTTCCTGGCATAACAGACTGCATCATGAGCCGCGCCGATAACCTGGGGTGATGACCGCATAGAATAAGCATCCTGGACCTTTATTTTGAATTTCCCGGACAACAGATCACTGCCTTGAATGCACTTCATTATTGCCCGGGCTGATCTTATCGCACCCGGGAAGCCGCGCGCCTGGTGGAGCCGTGTATCGTATGGTTTTAAATTCGCATACAGTGATTCCAGGGTCATGGCACAAGCGATCTCTGCATGTTTAAGCCAGCAATCGATGTCGAAGAGCTGGACTGCACTCATCGCCGTGACCAGATTAGAACCGTTGATCGTCGCCAGTCCATCCCTTGCTTTTAACCCGGGTATTTTTATACCGGCGCGTTGCATCGCTGTCTTTCCAGGTATGCGTTCGCCCTGGAAATAGGCTTCACCTTCGCCCATGAGCAAGAGCGCGATCTGAGACATCGGTGCTAGGTCGCCCGATGCACCGACCGAACCTTTTTGGCAAACTACCGGGGTAACACCCTTATTGAGCATTTCTGCTAAAGTCTGTGGTATTTCAGGGCGGCATCCTGAATTTCCTTTGGACAGTACATTTATCCGGCTGGCCATGGCACCACGGATATACTCGATGGGAGCGGGATCGCCGATCCCGGCTGCGTGGTTGTATATTAAATATTTTTGGAATTGTCTGGTTTGTTCATCATTCAATATCACTTCAGAAAATTCGCCGATACCCGTATTAACACCGTACATGATTTCGTGCGCTTTTATTTTTTCTTCGAGCATAGCCCGACACTTTTTGATTCGTTCGATAGCGTGGTCTGGGATTTCTACTTTTTCATTATGGCGTGCAATGTCGACGATCTTCTCAACTGTCAGGTGTTCACCATCGAGAGTTATTGCCATTATATCTCCTTATATTTCCAAACCTGATAAATCAGGCAACCACAGTTAAATATTCATGTAAAGCGGCATTGATTAAGTATTCATATCTTACTCGGCTTGCCACAAAAGTCAACCCTGATAGGAATGGATGCTAGTCTGTGGGTTAGGAAGCGGGAGCTTGACCCTGTTAGAGAATATCTGCGTTGAGTTGTGCTTGATCCTGAGAGCAGGAATACGAGTACGTTTGATATTAGGTATTGTGAGTTCATGAGATTATATTCTCTAACCGGGTTGACCTTATGGGTTTTTTGCATTATACTCACGGAAATATATGAGAACATTGTCGAGAAACTTTTTCTCCCTTTTTTTTAGTGATATTCTCAGTAGGCTCCTTGGTTTTATAGCGACCGTTTATATCGCCCGTCTGCTCGGTGCCCAGGGTCTTGGATTATTGAGTTACGGCATGGCATTTTTCACTTATGCCTTACTTTTTGCCAATCCAGGCTTGACGACGATCGGCGCGCGCGAGATCGCTAAAGATACGGGTAACCGCAGGATCATTGAAGATATCCTCGGTCTGAGGCTTGTTCTGACGATCGCGGTTTTCATCATTTTTGCATTAGGTGTTTATTTAGTACCCGGCCAGTCCGCGACAAAGACGATCATATTGACCTATCTTGTTTCATTATTCCCGCTCGTTTTTCTCCTTGAGTTTGTATTCCAGGGCAGACAGGAAATGCACTTTATCGGTATATCACGTCTGCTCCAGTATGTTGTCTATGTTTGTTTGCTGTATATATTCCTAAAAAACCGAATAGACATTTATGATGTACCGATATACTTTTTCTTTGGTTATGGTGCAGCGACACTTTTTCTCATCGCCGTCTTTTTTGTAAAATCCCGTTCATTAAGTATAGGATTTTCAGTAAGGTCCTGGCATAAGATCTTCGTTATGGCAATGCCAGTCGGGTTTGCGACTATCTTTAATCAGGTTGCACTTTATTTACCTGCAGTAACTCTTGGCCTTTTTTATTCCAAAATTGAAGTTGGCTTATACAGTGCTGCTTATAAGATAATCGCCATGCTGTTGATCATTGAACGTGTTTTCTACTTTGTCTTCTTCCCGGTAATTTCTCGCCAGTACCGGATCGCAAAGGACAGACTGAGCCGCAGTTTCGCATTACTTGTCAGGTTACTCTTTGCGGTTACGATACCGGTTACGGTGTGCGGTATCGTAATCGCCGGTAGTATAATTAATTTTGTATATGGTGCTGAGTTCAGCGATTCAGTGTTTGTTCTGCGGGTACTTCTTTTGTATTTTTTGATAACACCAGTTAATACGATTTTTGGTTACGGTCTCGTTGCCATTGATCAAGAGCGCAGATTTTTCAAGGTGATCACATATACCGCAATAATTTCAGTTATTCTGGTCATTATCCTCGGCTATCTGTTGAAAGCACAGGGTGCGGCCTTTGCCCTGCTTTTCAGTGAGATGATCGGGATCGTTCTTATGAACCGGCAGCTGAAGAAATATATTGATTTCAGCAGTCTTAAACAAACGATCAAACCGCTCATCGCTTCATTAGTTGCTGGTCTTGTACTATATGTTTTTAAACAAGGACATACTATTATACTAATCTTCGCTGGGGTGATCATTTATCTGCTCGTTTTTTACATTATAAGAGGATTCTCCCTAAAGGAATTATCAGATTACAGACAGATTCTGTATAAGAAATAAAAAGGGCTGCATGAGCAGCCCTTTTTATTAATGCTCGATCATCTTAGTTTATCGTTACGCTTTGTAATTCAGTGATCGTCTCAACACTCATTAAGCTATCCATATAAGTGTGTTCGCACAGGACATTTCCAATATCAGGTGCATAATAGGTGTATACCGTGTCGTTGCCTGGTGTGCTGATCAAGGCGATGCGCCAGCATTCAGTGTATGTACCGGCAGGCACCTGGACATCTTGTTGACCCATAACGACCGCGGTCGTGGTGAGAGAAGTATCTGAGTGTATGGTCCAGGTATTACCATTTTCAATCGGCAGGACAAGCGCAGTATCTGGTTCAGTGTCAGCTTTGTCTTCATAAGACAGTACATAATCTTCAGTTTCCTCGACAAATGAGGTATCAGTCACATCGGTCATGAGTGTATCATCCCAGGTTATCATTGAGACGATCTCGAAAACCGCTGTTCCATTGTCGAGCGTAGTCTCGGCGGTGATATCTGTGTCGGTTTCACCGGTTGTTACGGTCGTATCAGCAGTTACTGAATCAAGCTGAACAATTGTCGTTACCGTGGTCTGGTAGAGCCACGTATTACCAACCGTGATCGGGTAGTAAACGGCCTCGCCACCGCATCCGATAACGAGTACGATGATCGGTAGTAAACACAATAGTTTTTTCATTCAATCTCCTTGTTAGTCTATTATAACTAGATTTACATGTATGTCAAGGGTCAACTCCGTTAGAGAAATAATTGGGGTCAAATCTCGAAACTTGACAACACCCCGATGTCCTATTATTAAATGCATTACTATATTGAAAGTCAAGCCACGGTCAGTGACAACCAATTTTTCCAGTTTCGAGATTTGACCCCACATAACATGCACAAATGCTTTATAGTGTATTCTCTAACGGGGTTGACTCGACATAAAATCTGCATATAATAGACGCGGTGGCAAAGAAGGTCATATATAATAAATCCAAAATTGTGCCGTAATTAATGATATTTTAAGCATAAATATTTGCTGTTGTCCTAAACCAAGGAGGAAATATGAAACAATACAAGAATTTCATTGGTGGCGAGTTCCTTGATTCAAAATCCGGTCGAACATTTGAGAACCGAAATCCGGCAAACTGGGATGAAGTAGTTGGTATTTTCCCGAAATCGAATATTGAGGATCTTAATGATGCGATCGGTGTGGCCAAAAAGGCTTATGAAGAATGGCGCAGGATGCCCTGGCCCATGCGTTCGGATATCATGCGTAAGGTTGCGGAGATAATGATCGCAAGAAAGGAAGATCTTGCGCAGATAATGACAAGAGAGATGGGCAAGGTTATCAAGGAAACTCGTGGTGATACCCAGGAAGGTATTGATACAGCATTATATGCATCAGTTGAAGGGAGAAAGTATTTTGGTTATACATTGCCCTCTGAGCTGCGTAATAAATCATGCATGACCAGACGGGATCCGCTTGGTGTCTGGGGTCTTATTACACCCTGGAATTTTCCAATCGCGATACCGACCTGGAAAATCTTCCCTTGTCTATTGAGCGGTAATACCGCGATAATAAAACCGGCTACTTACACACCAGCGTCAGTAGGTGAACTGGCCCAGATATTCAAAGATGCAGGTTTACCAGATGGTGTGCTCAATGTTGTGTATGGCGGCGGTAGTGAGATCGGCGAAGGTCTGCTAAACCACAAGGACATCGTCGGTATTTCATTTACCGGTTCGTCAGATATCGGTCAAAGGATCGGTGAAGTCTGCGGAAAAACGTTAAAGCGGTGCTCGCTGGAGCTGGGTGGCAAAAACGGTCAGGTTGTTTTAAAAGATGCTAATTTAGAACTTGCACTGGAAGGTGTTTTATGGGGTGCATTTGGCACGACCGGTCAGCGCTGTACAGCGACGTCCCGATTGATACTTGAAGCCCCGATCTACGATAAATTCATTGATATGCTCAAGTCCCGGACCGACGCACTGAAATTAGGTGATGGTTTGAATGAAGATGTTGACGTTGGGCCATTAGTCAGCGAATCACAGCGGGAAAGCATACATAGTTATGTAGAAATAGGCAGAAAAGAAGGTGCTAGGTTGATCACTGGCGGTGGACCATATGAGGAAGGTGAATGTTCAAAGGGGTGGTTCTATAAGCCGACCATATTTGCTGATGTCGGGCCGAATATGCGGATCGCACAGGAGGAGATCTTTGGTCCGGTTCTTTCGGTGATAAAAGCCAGAGATTTTCAAGAAGCGATGTCTATTTTGAACAATACTGTATACGGTCTTTCATCAGCGATATATACTAATGATCTAAACCTGGCACATAAAGCTATTGAAATTGCCGAAACTGGTATTGTCTATATTAATGCACCCACTATCGGTGCTGAGTGCCATCTTCCATTCGGTGGTATGAAAAATACGGGCAATGGACACCGCGAGGGCGGCTGGACCGCTTACGAGATCTTTACGGAAATAAAAACTGTTTACATCGATTACTCGGGTTGTCTTCAAAAAGCGCAGATTGATACTGCGAAGTGATGGCAAAAAAAAGAAAGGACAGTCAATGGCTAGAAAAAAACAAAAGACTATCAAACGAAAAGGCAGCAAGACAAGACCTTTAATCAAAATAATCCCTCCCGGTCCTAAGGCAAAGGAAGTTCTAAGACAGGATAATAAATATGTTTCGCCTTCATATACGCGGCCATATCCTTTGGTTATTGAAAAAGGTATGGGTGTTTGGGTCACTGATGTCGACGGTAATGTATTTCTTGATCTCGCAGCTGGTATCGGTGTTGTGGCAAGTGGTCACTCTCACCCGCTTGTAGCAAAGGCAGCAAAGGAGCAACTTGACAAGTTCTTCCATATGTCGGGCACGGATTTTTACTATAGAAAGCAATCAATGCTGGCTGAGAAATTAGCCGAGATCGTGCCTGGAGCAAAGAATAAAAAAGTTTTCTTCGGTAATTCCGGCACTGAGGCAGTAGAGTGTGCAATGAAACTTGCCCGCTACCATACCCGACGACCGTGTTATATCGCTTTTTCCGGCGCCTTCCACGGCCGAACCATGGGGTCGTTGTCGCTTACTGCTTCCAAAGCAGTCCAGAGAAAATATTTCGCGCCGCTTTTATCTGGTGTGACCCATGTTTCCTATGCCTATTGCTATCGTTGTCCTTTTAACCTGAAATATCCAGCGTGCAAAACAGCCTGCGTTAAACATATCGACGATATTGTTTTCAAAAAGATCGTGCCGCCTGAAGAAGTAGCCGCGATCTTTGTCGAACCGATACAGGGTGAGGGTGGTTATATCGTTCCACCGCCAAATTTTTTACCGGCGTTGAGAAAGCTTTGCGATAAATATGGAATATTGCTTGTTGACGATGAAGTGCAAGCGGGTATGGGCAGGACTGGTAAGATGTTCGCCATCGAGCACTTCAATACCAAAGCAGATATTTACTGCATTGCAAAAGGTATTGCTTCAGGTCTGCCGCTCGGTACCTGTGTTGCACGTTCAGGTATTATGGATTGGCAGCCAGGTGCTCATGCAAGCACATTTGGTGGCAATCCAGTATCTTGTGCAGCTGCGTTAAAGACTATCGAGCTGCTTGAGAATGGACTCATTGAAAATGCTGCTGCTGTTGGCAAGGTCGGTATCGAGCGCTTGAATGATCTTGCGCAGAAATATGATTTTATAGGCGATGTGCGCGGAAAAGGGCTGATGATCGGAATCGAACTCGTAGCTGATAAGTCGACTAAGGAACCTGTTAATGATAAACGAAACGCAGTTGTCTATCAAGCGTTTAAGCAGGGCTTATTGCTCTTGGGCGCAGGTGAGTCGACGTTGCGATTGATCCCGCCGCTTGTTATCAAGGAGTCAGAATTGCTCGTTGGCATCGATATAATTGAATCGGCTTTAAAAAAGGTTTTTAAGGTCGGATAATTGTTCTGCAAATAAAAAAAGGGGGCTGCGTGAGCAGCCCCCTTTTTATTAATTTTATTATTGAGGCCACATATAGATGCCGTACCACACTGTACAGGTATCGTATTTATCTCCATAGTATTCATCGACCGCGATGAAACGCAACAAGACACGTGCTGAGTAACCAGGGTCGATATTATTCCAAACAGGTGATAGAGGTAAGGATAAATTATACAGATAAAAGGTATCGATCGCTGCCGGATCAACTATACCATTTATTTTAAAGTATAATGCCATCTCATCAGGCCCGAAAAACAGATTACCGCTTTCGTCGTAGTATTCCCAGACGACTTTTTCAAGATAGCAGTCAACAGAATTCTCCGCAACGAATGCTACGGTATCAATAGCTGCAGCAGGAATTGTATCACCCAAACTTGTATACCAACCAATCGGGTTCATGCGCACGACTTCGATATCCGGTGCCAGCGCAACATTCTCTGTTGCATAGTCACAAGCTGCAAATAGCATAATCACCCCGAAAAGTACTAAAATTTTCTTCATCATTCCTCCTTTTTCACGTTTTGATAATTTTATTCAATATTCTTGATTTGTCAAGAGTTAATTTTAGAGATTTCTGAAAAAGTCCAGAAATCTTTGATTACAGTGATGGAACATAGATTACACAGATGAAAAAATTCGAAAAGATTTAGCATTAAACATTTGATATTTGAAATTATTTAGTCTTTTTAATCCTTGTTCCTGAATAATAGTGATACAAGATCTGTTTATAGCCTTTGCCCTGGCGCGCCATTTCAATAGCGCCGAATTGACACATACCGACACCATGCCCCCAACCCTTGCCTTCAATAATGACCTTATCACCCTTTGCTTTTAGCGTGATGTAGTTTGATTTAAGCAGTCCCCCAGGGTCTTTATTATCACCAAATACCGTTCTTATATGATACCCTGGTATCGTGTATTCATTCTTCTGCGTAATGACAACGAGTTTTAAAACACGTTTGCTCTTACGGTTCATAACGAGTTTGATGTTCTTGATCAGTTCATCGTCAGGTATTTTCGTACCGATGTTCGCCAGTTTATTTCTCACTTTATCAAAGAAAACATCCTTGGTGATTTCTTTCTGCCATTCGAAATGAGGACTTTTCGAACAGTAATCACATTTGACGCTTTTTAGATAGGGTGGCGGATCGCCTGGCCAGGCATCGTTGAAATCCGCCGTTCTTCCGCCGCATGTCGAATGGTACTTTGCCTCGACCGGCGAATTTTTGTATGTGAGGATCTGGCCTTTAGTTTGTTCGACTGCAAGGTTAGTCAATTCGTTTTCACAAGAGACTCCATTGTATACCTGATCACGGATCGTCGCATAAAGGTCATACCCAAATTCTTCGTACTGATTAAGGTGAGCCCAGGCATAGGTCCTTGCGGCCACGGCCTGTGCCTTAGCTGCTTCAAATAGCGTCTGTGAAATTCTGCCGATCTCGCATGGTACGACGCCTTTGAGATAATCCTCGAGATCAACGACATTGATAACCCAGATTTTTCCGTTGGTCATCTGGACATTGAGGTTACCGCGGTACTTCTTTTTATTAACAAAGACAAAACCGTCCTGCGGTGTGAAATACTGCGGTAGATCGCTGCTCAAAGTGAGCCATTGATCATTCACAAAGGTATGGTTTTTAATACCGCGGATAGAAACGCTGTCTGCACCGCACATAATTGCGACCCTTATCAGGTTATCTTTGCGCGTGGTACGGGTATAAGGTACACAACTGAAGAAAACATATATTATTAAGAAAAAAGGAAAAAGATAATACAGATTTACGATTCTTTGTATCGCGGTATTAGTCGATAGTCGACGTTTGGAATTCATGGATAATATATTATCCGGCATTTGAAAGCAAATGATCTATATTTTTGGTCATATTTTTATAATGACTGCCTTTCCAGTAGATACGCTGGCAATTTGGACATATCGCGAATTCATCGAATTTTTGGTATGTAAAAAAGGGAATTTTGTCTTTGATCGAATTTTTTTCAACAGACTGCAGCCTATAATTACATTCGATGCAACGCGAAAACGGTGCGATCTGATCTTGAAGATCATATTTACTAATGATGTGTTCAAGCTGCCTGGCAGGTTCGGTTTCTTTTACAAAGCAGACCATTTTTTTCGTTTGTAAGCGAGTATTGCGGGTGAGTATGATCCGGTTTTCTTTTCTCGCTTCGAGCAAGATAGCGATGCCCTGATTAGTATAGGCGGTGTCAATGCCACATATCCTCAGGAGTTTACACAGTCTGCCCAGCATACCATTACAGATAAATTTCTTGACCATTAGCTAAGGAAGCTGCATTAAAATATTAAATAGAAGCAGGAGGTGGTTTGGATTTCTTTCGAGAGAATAAATTCTGGTATTTAAAAGATCGATAGTCTCGACTATCTGTTTAAGTGATAGCGTTTTTGCTTTTTTCTTTAAAAGGGGCTCGAGTGAAGTTTCCAGAGATATCTTTATTTTTATGTAAAATAGAAGTCGGTACATAAGCATAAGCGGGTAAAGGATATCGATGATTTTTCTTCTCCCATATTCTAACGCGATTTGCGCTGCCGCTTCAGTCGATAAGGGACATCTTTTGAAAATATCGCGGACATTATCGAGCAAATCGTTTTCCTGAAATATCATGATCTCACCAGGGCTGCCGAGCAGGTAATCGTCTTGTCCTTCGAATATTATTTGTCTTATCTGCTTGTTGCTGAGATGCGTAAAACGAATGTGTTGGCACCTTGAGCGTATGGTCGGCAATAAAGAATTCGGTCGCGATGAGGTTAGTATAAAGAACGTATCGAGGGGTGGTTCCTCCAGAGTCTTTAAAAAGCAATTGGCGGCCTCGGCGGTCATGCGATCAGCCTCGATGATCAAGACAAGTCTTTTGGAACCGATGCTCGGCATATGGATAAGTCTCTTTATCACATTTCTGATCTGCTCGATCAAAATTGCAGTCCGGTCTTCAAATTCCACTACTGGATTGTCCGGCAAATACGTCTTTGTGTATTCGAAGATCTTATCTTCTTTATCCTTGATTTTTGACGGTATTGGACCGATGAGCATGAAATTAGTCGATTGCGGTGGGCAGTTCAGCATTTTTCCGAGTTTGAATCCAAACAACCGTTTGCCGACACCCTTAGGACCGGTGAGCAGGAAGTTATAAAGGTTGTCATTTTTTATCGCGGTGCGGATAAATCTTTTTGCGGTTTCCTGACCAACGATTTCGTCGAGAGAATCGATCATTGTGAATTATAGTGCAAATATGTCTGGGGTCAAGCCTGACTGAAAAAGAAATCCTTAAGACGGGTTTTTAAAATATCGAGTCCGATATGTTCTTTTGCCGAAACGAAAACAGCGTCGGGATATCTTCTTTCGCATCTTTCTTTTTCTTCATTGAATAATCTGTCTATTTTATTGAATACCAATATTTTTTTTGTCTCATGTATATCGATCTCTTCAAGGACACCTTCAACCGTTGATATTTTTGCTTCAAAATCCTCAGCAGTTGCATCGATGATATGTATCAGCATATCAGCCTCTAAAACTTCTGCGAGGGTGGCCTGGAATGAGGCGATCAGATTGTGCGGTAAATCCTTTAGAAACCCTACTGTATCGCTTATCAGCATTTTATATTTTGGCGCAACAAAAAGGACTGATGTATTCGAATCAAGGGTCGAAAACAGGTGGTCGGAAATAATAAGGTCTGCATTGGTCAACGCACTGACCAGCGATGACTTACCGGCATTTGTGTAGCCGACTACAGCGATCTTGGGGATGGACTGGCGGCCCTTGCGCTGTGTTCTCTTAGTGCGTTCTATTTTCTTAATCGCCTGTTTGAGCGTGGAGATGCGTTGTTTTATGCGTCGGCGGTCGATCTCCAGTTTCTTTTCACCTGGACCGCGTGTACCGATTCCTCCACCAAGGCGGGAATACTCGAGTCCTTTACCTATCAACCGGGGAAGACGATATTCCAGTTGTGCCAGTTCAACCTGAAGTTTAGCTTCCTTTGTTCTGGCATGTTTTGCAAAAATATCCAAGATCAGAGTCGTACGATCGATAACACGCACATCAGCGATCTTTTCAATATTCCTGATCTGCGCAGCTGATAAATTCTGATCAAAAATAATGAGATCGATATTGTATATCCTGCAGATATCTGCCAGTTCTTTTACTTTACCGATACCGATAAGAGTCGCTGGATCAAGATGACGTTTTACCTGAATGAAGCTTTCGATCACCTCCCCGCCAGCAGTTTTTGTAAGATTGGCAAGTTCTTCCAGGGATTGGATAACCGCCCAGCGTTCTTTATGGGTTCGCGCCGTGCTGACCAGTAAAACCTTTTCCTGGTTTATACCCTGGTTAGTCGATACCGGCAGATGCTGTGTCAATTTTGCGATGATTTTATATGAGTGTAAATGATCCGTTGGATCATTGTTTGAATCGTGCCGAAGGTCAGTATCACCAGGACATAGATCATGATATGTTTACCAAGGAAAGAACCAATGAGCAATAGCAGCACACGGGTGAACCTTTCGAATAAGCCGACTTGTGGTGATATACCCAGTCCTTCGCCGCGTGCCCGAGTATAACTCACCATCATTGAACCGAACATTGCGGTGAATATCCAAAAGAGCGCATAGCTTTCATGGGTATAATAATATAGGAACAAACCGAGATAGATCAAAAACTCATTAACACGGTCTACCGTGGAATCCAAAAACCCGCCTATTTTAGTTACTTTATCTGTCTGCCGTGCGATTTCACCGTCAAAAGTATCAAAGATGCCGCAAAGAAAAAGAAATACGGCACCTGTCCAGAAAGTTCCCCGCCAGTAAAATAAGAAAGCCACGATACCTAAGATCAGACTTAAAAGGGTGATAATATTAGGGTGTATTTTCATCCTGATGAGTACAATGACTATTGGTTTGACAAAATATTTTCTGCCCAGGAATTTGATATTACCCATCAGCACCACCTAAAACGACCGTAAACTCACCTTTCTGAACGGGTATTTTTTTTATTACCTCGCTTATCCTTGCACGCTGTATCTCCTCGTGGTATTTTGTCAGCTCCCGGCATAGAACGATCGGTCGGTCGCCAATAACATCAAGTAGTTCGTTCAATAGTTTCTTAATACGCATGGGCGATTCAAATAACACGATAGTCCGGTTTTCTTCTTTGAATGATTGCAGTTTCTTCTTACGACGCCCGGCTTTTTTTGGTAAAAACCCCTCGAAAATGAAATTATTAACGGGCAGGCCCGAGATAACAAGGGCGGTAGTAACAGCCGAAGGTCCGGGGATAACTGAAATAGGGATATCCTTTTTAATAGCTTCTTGAACGAGTATATAACCCGGATCTGAAATCAGTGGCATACCTGCATTACAGATAAGCGCCACCTTACGATCTTCCTGCAACAAAGCCATGATCCGGGGTGTTTTTTCCCTTTCATTATGTTCATGATATGAGATGAGCTTTTTATGGATGTCGTATTTGTTCAATAGAATGCCAGCACGACGAGTGTCCTCACAAAGTATCACAGCTACGTCCTGGAGTGTACTTATCGCCCGGATAGTCATATCTTCCAGGTTTCCGATTGGTGTTGCCACGAGATAAAGGGGCATTAAATTTTTAACTTTGTGTAGTCAAAAAAGCCGAGTGATTTCAATGCAAAACGGTAATCATTAAGCACCTTTTTTGCCATTGCTTCGCTTTCTTTGCCTAAAAATGTTGAAAATGATTCATGTATCAGATCGAACCAGCGTGCCATACCCTGGGCAAATAATCTTGGCTCAACGACTATTTTCCCTGTTATTCTCAGATCCGATTCGATCTTGAAATGTTCGATAAATGGAAATTCCTTTTGGGCTGTGGCTTTGGAGCGCATGAAAGTCTTTAATACCAGACTTTCACCGATTGGATGCGAGTAGCTTTTAAGCAATGCCGAGAAGATCTTACAAAGCATATCGACCTGCGCTGGTGTTGCCTGAATATTGCTTAGATCCTCGACTCGATCAAAAATCGATATCTTAATATTCGGTTTCAAGAGAAATTTGGCTATTTCATTATCTCCAAGTTTCTTTGCACTGCCAGCAACATAACACGCTTTTATTTGACCGCTATCAAGATAAATAAAGGATTCTTCGATGTCTGCTTTCACCCAGATAAAGCCGGTAAATTCAGTCGTCTTCAATTTATCAATAAAGACCTTTGGCTGCAGTCGCGTAAAATCAACATTGGCTTTTATCGGATCCAGGGTCATCGTAGAAATAATGAGATTGATCAACATATCGTCAGTTGCGTACTCTGATAATATGCCTGATGTTGCGTTCTTGGCTTTTTCTACAACCTCGCTTATCGGTACGATCTCACGTGTTTTTCGACTGATCCTTGCAGCGTTAAAGGGCTCACCCTGTCTTAAAAAAATAAGTTCAATGCTGTCAGGGTAAATTATGGAGATATAGCCAGATATCTTATGAGCTCTTTCTCTTTTTGGTGCACTGAGCACATTGTCCAAATTTATGAATTCAAGCCTGGTATTCTCCAGCAATACTCTGCCCTTTGGGAGTTTCATGGTATATATTAGCAATAAATATAGGCTTGTCAAGAATCAATCTTGACGGGGATTAATTATGACGTATAATTACTAGAAGGGGGTCAATATGAAGCGAACTTTTGTTTTTTTAATTATGTTTGGTATGAATCTCTTTGCCTGGGCACAACCAGATGTGCTGATCGAGCGCGATGATGTCCCGCTTCTTATCGGGCAGTCGGCTAATTTTGAGCAGAATTCTGATGTTTTCCAGTGGGATCCCTTTGATTCATTACTTCTTTGGTGGGACTTGACAGGTTATCCTGGCGGTCGAACGAGTCGTGTCCATTTACTCGATCCCAGCCAGGGGTGGTCACCAGCACCTGAATCTTTCCCTAATGCCGAGATCCTTGAACTTGATACACTTGGCAGCGGTGATATTGTCTGGTCATATATATCAGACACAACATATTTTTTCTATATTCAGGGGATCGATTATGAAACCGGAGGTCTCAGATTTCTCGGTAATTACCAGCCTGACTACCGATGTTATATTTATCCTATTTATGATGGAGCTGGGTGGAATACCGCCTGGACGTGGACCTATGAGGTCTATCCCGGTATACCCTACAGTGCCAATGAAAGCCATCAGAAAAGAATTGTCGCCAAAGGCAAGGTTAAGGTGCCTTTTAGTGGTGAGCATTTCTGGCCCTGTTTGGTAATACGCGATTATATGGAATATACCGACAATTTCGGGACAGTAGACACGCGCTGGATATACGAGTGGCTCGTTCCAGGAAGATTTGGCGGGGGCAATGGCGTTGCTGCAGCCCAGAGTATGAATGGCGGGAGTCAAAATTTCCTGCTCGTCGACAACTTTTTCAAAATGTCTGATCTTTATGTGCCAGGCTGGGACCTGCGCTGTCCTGATTTTGCCAATACCACGATATGGCCGGACACTACTTTTGAGGGACCATATCTGGTCAGTTCAACGATCACTGATTCCACCGGTGTTGGTGCAGATTCGCTTTATTATAATATTAATAGTGGTACGTTCGTGGGTGTCGGGCATGACAGTGTAAATGGAGATGTTTTCTACTTCACGATCCCGGCGGTTGCACAGCCATGCACACTGGGTTATTTTCTCTGGGCCGAGGATTCCTTTAGTGTCCTTAACTCGGTTGATATCTGGAATACCGATCCAATATGCGCACCTGAAAGTACATACTATATTTTTGCAGCCACACCCGGGATCGAGGAACTCGTCCAAGAATCGATATCAAGTGATCAGATGGAATGTTTCCCAAATCCTTTTCACCAGAATTTAAATATTACGCTCTGGGTCTTGGGCGGACAGGATATCGGGGTCAAGATCTATGATAATACTGGTCGATGCGTCAAAACCCTACTGGAAGAACAATATCTGAGCTCTGAAGTAAAGAACCTTCTGTGGAATGGTACTGATCAACGCGGCAGGACATTAGCAAGCGGTGTTTACTTTATTGAACATACAATGGGTAAGGAAAAAACGGTCAAGCCGGTTTTGTTCATCAAATAATTCATGAAAAAAATATACTTAGACCATGCGGCAACAACACCCATGCATCCTGAGGTTCATGATGCGATGCAGGATTTTTTTACTTTGAAATTCGGCAACCCATCCAGCTTGCATTCGATCGGTCAGCAAGCCAAGGATGCTGTTGATAAAGCACGCGCACAAGTTGCCAGAGCACTGGGTGCTGAGCCTGCCGAGATAATTTTCACCTCTGGTGGTACAGAATCAGATAACACCGCGATCAAGGGTGTTGCCTGGGCTCTGCAGGAAAAGCGAAATCATATTGTAACCTCAAAAATAGAACATTCGGCAGTACTTGAAACATGTTATTTTCTGGAGAAACATGGATTTAAGGTAACCTATCTTGATGTTGATAAATACGGAATTGTGGATCCGGATGATGTCAAACAGGCGATTACGGATAAGACCGCTTTGGTTACGATAATGCACGCTAATAACGAGATCGGAACAGTCGAACCGATCGAGCAGATAAGCAAGGTATGCCAGAGTAAAGGTATTTATCTCCATACTGATGCAGTGCAATCGTTTGGCTCTTTAGACACTGATGTCGATACCTTGGGTGTTGATCTGTTATCGATATCAGGCCACAAATTCTATGGGCCAAAAGGTATCGGGGCATTGTACGTTCGTCACGGGACAAGGGTCACGCCGCTTATTCATGGTGGGTCTCAGGAGAATCACAGACGGGCGTCTACCCACAATGTACCAGGTATTGTCGGCATCGGTGTCGCGGCTGAGCTTGCTACGTCTGAGAAAAAAGAGCGTGCCGTGCACAGCATAAAACTAAGAGATAGGATCATAAAGATCTTCGAAGGTATTGAGCATACGCGATTGAACGGACATCCAGAAAAACGTTTACCCAATAACTGCCATGTGATCGTTCAGTATGTAGAGGGTGAGTCCATGCTTTTGAAACTTGATAATGTAGGGATCGAAGTAGCCACGGGCTCGGCATGTTCATCAGGTTCACTCAAGCCATCACATGTGCTATTGGCACTCGGTATTTCGCATGAGGATTCCCATGGTTCACTCCGGCTTACTGTAGGTCGTTTAACCACAGAAACCGATATTGAATATGTGTCCGAGCATGTGCCTGTGGTCATTGAGCAGTTGCGCCAGATGTCACCTATGTGGAAAAGGGGACAGGCTACGTCTTAGGTAAATTAGCCATGTATCCCTATCCTGTGGGATTATCTCAATACGTCGTTAAAAAGTAGCCTGTCCCCTTTTATGGAGAGAATTCTCGTTGCATTGAGCGGTGGGGTTGATTCATCGATTTCTGCACTGCTTCTTAAAGAACAGGGTTATGATGTGTACAGCGCGACCATGATATTTCATGGCGTTACTGACGAGGCGCTAAAATATGCCAGCGATGTTGCTCATGCGCTGAACATCCCCCATTATATATTCGATCTGACCAGAGAATTCCAGAACATGATATTGAATGATTTTATCAGGGAATACGAGCAAGGGAGAACACCTAATCCTTGCATAAGATGTAATGAATTGATGAAATTCGGTGTTTTCATGGATCGTGCAAACCAGCTTGGCATCGATAAGATCGCCACGGGTCATTATGCGAGGATCGAGCAGGATGATAAAAGATATTTATTGAAGAGAGGTATTGATAAGAATGAACAGTCATATTTTCTTTGCCGGCTCAAGCAGAAACAACTCTCAAAATTAGTGCTTCCGCTGGCTAATTTTACCAAAGAAATGGTTAGGCAAAAAGCCCATCTATCAAATCTGCCTACAGCAAAGCGTAAAAAGAGCCAGGATATCTGTTTTATTTCGGAAAAGAATTATGCCGCTTTTTTAAAAGGAAAAATTCGGACAAAGCCAGGTGAAATATGCGATAAGACAGGTAAAAAAATCGGTGAGCATAATGGTATCATAGCCTACACGATCGGTCAACGCAAAGGTATTGGCTTGAGCCGCAAACTTCCTTATTATGTCACGTCCATTGATGCCGCGAAAAACATTATCTATGTCGGTGATCAACAGGATGTATATAGATCTCAGTTTATCGCCAGGGATTTGAATTTTATCGTTTTTGACAGACTATCGATGAAAATGGCCGTTCAGGCAAAAACAAGGTACGTTTCATCATTGAGCGAAGCGACTATTGAGCCAAATGAAAAAGACTCGGTAAAAGTCGTCTTTGAGAAAGCTCAGTGGGCGCTTACACCTGGTCAGTCAGTAGTTTTCTATTCGGATGATACAGTTATCGGTGGCGGTATAATTGAACGCGTTTTAGATACCTGAGCAGGGCGGTCCATTTCCAGAAGGCGGTTCATATCCGCCTTCTCATTTTAGGAAAATAATTTTGTGGCTGGTTACTGCATCGTCACTCTTTAAAACGATAAAATAAGTCCCATTTGAAAGTTTTCGACCGGTCATATCGTGAGCGTTGAATCTTATCGTCACACCGCCCGGTTCAATATTTCCCTGAAACATATCCTTGATCAAGCGACCGTCCACTGAATAAAGTTTCATTTCGACATTTACACCGGCTGGTCCATACAAGATCATTGGGCAACCCTGGCGCACAGGATTAGCAAAGCACAGTGTTGGATGAGTATATATCTCGCTATTAGTATGCTCTTGCGCCCCGACAATGACTATCGAGTCCACTGGTGAGAACAGGTATTGAGCAAAGATAATGGAATCGTCTGAAGCAACAGTCCGGTTCGTCCACATGTAGCACAAAGCAGCATCCCAGTCACCACACATACTATCGGCGATGCCATCGTCCATATAGGGAACCTGGAATGCATTACCATAAGCACCATAAGTGCCTGCCCAGCGGACATAAAAAAGTGTATCCGGGACAGTCGGTGGAGGATTCCAGTAAGTTGGTTCACGTATCGTGATGAAGTGGCGTCTCCCAGCTCCATCCTCGCAGGTTTCTCCATACCAGAGCGTAGTGAAATCGGTCCACTTGGTCTCATATGGTTCCCATGCACTCGGGATGGGTGAGTCGAACGAGCGATAATATGGAGAATCTTCTGAATATACATGAATATCCCATTCATAACGGAACCCGAAATCTCGGGCTTGATTAGCAAAATTCTTGAGTATCCATAGCACACCCAATCTTGAACTATCATCCCAGGCAGCAGCATAAATGACCTGTCTCAGCTCGAAGTCATCCTGGCCGTTCTGTACTGACCAGGTTTGTTGCAGACGCTGATCTCTTAAGAATTGTGCACCTCGGTAATAATTAGATAATTGACCGACCGTATAGTTTGTTTCTGTTAAGGCGCCTGAGGACCTTGTGACATAATCCGTATTCGTGGCGTGGGAACGTACTGTATTGTACGATGACCATGGATTATGTACTTCACCACCATAGAGCAATGTTACGTCTTCACCATAAGTATGCGCGAGTTCAGTTGCACTCGTATACGTTCCAGGGTCGCTCGCGGAATCATTTGAAACATACATGGCGATCCAGTTCGTTGCGATCTTGATCGGATCATAAAAAATCATACCGCCTGTTGTGTCGATCTTTACATCATCGATAAACCAGCCATCATTAATACCCGAACCATCGCTGGTAAAAACAAAACGAACGCGAAAACCAGGAGATATAAAGGGTGAGACATCGAGTGTTTCAGCAAGCCAACCTGATGAGTTACCCGAATAACTGGTAATCGATGTCCAGGTTGAACCACTGTCATCAGATACATCGACCGTGCAAAGATCATTGATCGCCTCTGTATTATGCCAGTTTGCGAATTGTAAAGACGCGACAGTCCAGCCGGTCAGATCGCAGATCGGTGTCATAATGACCCAATTCGCATTATTCTCATAATTGCCATCAAGGTCTGTACCCCAGCAATTAACGCCTGAATAAGCTGCGCCTGGTCCGGTCGTCGGTGTGCCGCAGTGCCATTCATTCAGATCAGAGGCTGGCGGGTCAGGTACAAAACCTCCATTATTGATTTCAAAATCATATGAATTTAAAGTCGTCGTAGAACCAAGGGAAATTCTCACCGAGTCGATGAACCAACCATCGTATGTTATCGAGCCATCGCTTTTAAAGCGAAATCTGAATCTGAATTGATTCGTGGCCGTATAAGGTGAGATGTCCACGGTTCCTTCTAACCAGCCACTGCTCAAGCCCCGATAAGTGGGTGATACCTGGAACCATGGTCCGTTCTGTCCGCTCGTCGATATCTCGACCCAGCCTGAATCATAACCAGACTCAGTGTTGTACCAGTGGAAAAAATTCAATTCAGCATACGAGGCACTTTGCAGGTTGAGGTTTGTGCCGTTTCTGATCCCTGCATCTGCATAGTTTTTATAATTTCCAGACAGATTGGTCGCCCAACAATTATTGCCATGAAAAGCGGCGCCTGGTCCAGTACTCGGTGCGCCCCATTCCCAGGGTGCGGTACTATCGCCGATAACGTATTCAGATAAATCGCCGGCATCAGATTCAAAGCTCGTCTCATAGATATTATTGGTAAGTGATATTTCACCTACTGATACATCGTCGATATACCAACCCGCATAATTTATCGAACCGTCGCTCATGAATCTGAAGCGAATTAGAAAATCAGTAAGTCCGGCATATGATGATAGATCGACCGTGGCTGAAACCCAAGCACCACTTGTACCCCCATAGCTCTGGGAAATTTTTATCCAGGATGAACCGCTGTTCGTTGAAATTTCTACCCAACCAGAATCATAACCTGTCTCTGTATAATACCAGTGATAAAAATAGAGCCCGGGGTTTGTCGTTCCTGAAAGATCCTGTGCGGGTATAGTCAGCGTCCAGTCGGCATTGTCAGTATAATTGCCGGATAAATTAGTTGCCCAACAATTAATACCGGAGTTTGCACTGCCCGGACCTGATGTCGGTGCACCCCACTGCCATGCGACCGTATAAGAGGGCACTCTTACGAATGCCGAGTCAGGTTCAAAATCCCAGAAAATAGGATCTGCTTGGCGGTCTTTGTCTGGTAATGTCGTGTTATACCAGGTTTTGCCCCAGGCATCTTTTTTCACATTTTCCATATCTTTGGATTTATCAGCATTACTATTTAGAAAAATAAGTGTGCATAACACTGTAAATATACCCATACATACCTCCTCTCATAGCTTTATACTGCTTCTCTTGATATTATAGACTCAATTCTTAATATGTCAACCCCCACACGCAATTCTTGATTAAGTGGATATGGAGCGTACCAGCTTATGGCAGTGTAACAAGAATTACTGACGATATTCAAAGAACATGCTTTGGACAATTAGGTGTGGGGGTTGACATTCATCGTATTCCGTTTAAACTTCTACGGTAAAGGAGTCTGAATGAAAATAAAGAATATCGTAATGGTTAGTATTGTTTTAATGTTGGTGCCGGCGTTTCTATTTGCTAATGAGCCACTCGTGCCGTTGATAATGCTTTTTCTTGCGCCGACGACATTCGGCGGAGCGGCATTCGCCTCGCTCCTGGGATTTTTACTGATTTTGTTGGTTAAATGTATTGTTTTTATCCTTAAAAGTGATTTCAAAACGATCCGTGCAGTGTTCTATGTCCTGATCGCGAACGTCGTATCGACGCTCGTCGGTACGGTCGTCGCCATGATGTTCACTTCTTCTGATATCTTGTTCATGGGCATCATCGTGCTTTTTATAATCTTTCTTTTACCCGCACGCCGGCTTAGGCGTTATAAGCGTTTCGAAAAGAATTCGACCTGGTTCATTGCTTTTGCATTGACCCTTATCACGCTTATTACAATAGTAATATTCAGCTTCATGATCGGCTATCAGGCATCACCGCATATCTACTGGCCTTTGAAAGTGCTTCTTTCCACGATCGCGATCGTGATCAGTCTGTTGATCAGTGTACTCTATGAAGAAGCGGTCATTGCAAAATTCTACAAATTACAGACAAAAGAAGAGAAGTCTTTTATAACACCGGTCCTCTGGTCGAATATTATCGGCGTTGCAGTTATCGCGCTTGTCGGCGCGATCATCGCACTGCCTGCCCGTTTGAAATCACCTGATTTCCTCATCGGTCTGATAAGAGCTTTAGGGATAAACGTATAGTCTACAAAATATCGGGGAGGTTTGAAATAAAGTAATTTCAAACCTCCCCGTGTGTTTGTACGGTAATCTAACTGTTTATTCCATTTTAGAAACCAATACCGATACCAAACTTGATTTTGAACGCGTTATTATAGTTGCGTGGATTAGTATAGTATTCAG
>CAYQPW010000022.1:41895-43436 GCA_964419565.1 uncultured bacterium | reverse complement strand
ATTACGAGAAACCTCTCCTCTTCTGTCATTCCAAAGAACCTCTCCTCTTCTGTCATTGCGAGAAACTTTCCCTCTTCTGTCACTCCGAGGAACTCTCACTCTTCTGTCATTGCGAGGAACGAAGTGACGAAGCAATCTCAAGAAAACGCTTAATACCCACGTATCATCACAATAATTTCATTGGCCCTCGAAACAACAATCCCGGTGTTCTGAAATGCTAATACCTTTTCTCCTCTTCGCTCAATTTTCTCTGGCTGACTCATTATATGCCCATCACTATTATGACCTTGCCTATATAGAATATGAAAGAGTTTTTTTCTTTTATCCAGCGTTACGGGATTCTCCGCAAAAAAGGGTACAATATGCTACTTCACTCTTTCATTCAGATCAATACCGTGGTATAAAAGAATTCCATAATATCTTGCAGAAGAAACCAGATCCTGTTCCTGAACTAAAAATCGATATTGCTCGCTGTTATCTTGATTCAGGCTATTTGCATGAAGCGAGTGAATTATTCATACAAACCAATGAAAAAAGGTTGTTAGGATATGCTTTTCTTGTTGACAATAGACTGTACAGTGCCCGCGATGTATTTGATTCGAGCGGCGATTCGGTGATCGTCGATAAGATCAATACTTACCTTGAAATGCCAAAAAAATCACCGCGTACTGCGGCGTTTTTATCATTATTGTGCCCGGGTACTGGAGAAATCTATGGTGGTAATGCAAAACTCGGTATTCAGGATTTTTTGCTCAATCTCGGGTCTGGATACCTTATCTATCATGCGATGAAGCAAAAAAAGTATATCGATGCAGTGTTGATTTTCAGCCTGCTTTTCAACCGTTTTTATATCGGCTCGATCAATAATGCCCAGGAATCAGCACATAAAACCAATGAAAAATCGAGAAAAATATGGCTCGAGCAGCTGAAAAAACAACACTTCAATGACCTCAACTAGCAGACTATTGATTATCAATCATCTTGGTAATCTATTAAAAATCTGTGTAATCAGCGGTCTCTGAATGCTTCAGAAACCGCAATATTGACTATTGACAATTCCATATTAGCGACTATAATTCACAACGTTTTATCAGGGGCCTATAGCTCAGTTGGTTAGAGCGCACGCCTGATAAGCGTGAGGTGAGTGGTTCAATTCCACTTAGGCCCACATTTTGTGCTCTCCTGTAAAAACTCTGTAGAGGAGAGAAATAGCATCAAGTAGGTGCTTTTTGGAAATAAAGAATGGAGAAAAATATTTTTTCTTCATTCTCGCGAGAATAGAGGAAAAAGGAGGATACAATGAGAAAGATGGCACTATTGCTGGTAGCCGCTGTTGCATTAATGGTTATCGGCTGTCAACCACCAGAAGGTATGACAGGTGGAGTCTCTCAAGAAGCATTTGACGCACTCAAAATGCAAGTCGAGACCATGCAGACTGACCTTGATAATGTTCACACTGCACTTAACCAATTGATCGAAGACTATAATGCTCTAAAAGCAAAGGTCGATAAAGGTTCAGCCCCTGTACCTAAACCACCTGC
>CAYQPW010000022.1:0-41795 GCA_964419565.1 uncultured bacterium | reverse complement strand
ATGCTCTAAAAGCAAAGGTCGATAAAGGTTCAGCCCCTGTACCTAAACCACCTGCTCCACCAGAGCAACCCAGAAAGGGTGCAAAATAAGGAGGATATGATGAAAAAATTATTCGCTCTCACGATTGTCTCACTATTTTTATTAACCATAGTAGGTTGCGGTGACGAGACAACTCTTACTGCTCCTGCAAACGTTACAATCACAGCTGGTTCAGCCGGACTAAATGTTGTTCTTGACTGGGATGAAGTCACTGAAGAAATAGATGGTTATATAATCTATTTCGAAACCACAGCGCTTGATACAGTAACAACTGCGGGTTATACAGACGTAGGTCCTACAGAAACCGGTGATTATTTTATTACCGCATATCTTGGTGACGTCGAAAGTGATCCCAGTGCTACTGTTACAACAACACCTGTTCATACTGCAACTGTAACAATATATGAATTGGAAGCATCTGGTAATGCTGGATACGGTTGGGATTTAGCCGGTGATATGACCGGTAGTACATATTCTATGGCTGATGCTGCAAACGATGTACTCGTTGATTTCTATATCTCAAATTGGATCAATGATCCTGTCGGTGGTCCATGGCCTTTGAATTACCGAATCGAAAGTCCAACAGAAGGGACTAGCGATCCGGGCGGTGTTGTACCGGCTGGTAATTGGCGAACGACATGGTTTACAGACCCGATAACTGATCCTCAAGCAGCGCTGCCAGCATATTCATCAACAACCTATTTTAATTATACTGAAATAGATGTTGACCCGATATACATTGGCTTCTATCTTGACGATGAAGGTTATTTTGGTCTAACAACATTCTCAGGTGCAAATGCAACTGACGGCAGTATCCAGGTAGAAACATGGATTCAACCAGTCCCTGGATTACGCTTGATTGCACACTAAATAAATACCAAATAATCAATAAAAAAGGCGGGCTATGCCCGCCTTTTTTATTTGATGAACATTACTCCATCTGTCATTGCGAGACCACCACAAGCGGTCGTGACAATCTCTGAGATTGCTTCGTCGCTTTGCTCCTCGCAATAACAACCATGGTGTGCTTGACTTCCTGATAATCCAAGGTATAATACTCGACTTGGAGGTTTTATGAAGAAAATCATATTGCTTATTGTAGTCTTTGCTGTATATTGTTATGGTCAGTGTCTGGGTAGTCCGATCAGCACCAGGGTCGGGGTAAAACTCGGGCTCAATATTTGCACTTATGACCCGGGTAATAGCACAAATACTTTTAGTGGCACAGGTATGCATTTTGGTTTGGGCATGGGAACCGATATTATCAATCTGATCGGTATCGATATGACTCCGCAGTACAGATCGACCAAATACGGACGCGATGAGGCACTTGGCAGACATACATATTCTTATAGCAATATCTATTTCCCGATCTTTCTTTCCTTAAAAGCTGGTATGCTTCCGTTGATATCACCTTATATTGGCATTGGTATCGGCTTTAATATCAGTCTGAGCGGTACTGATAGATTTGAATTCAATAATGGTACAGCAATAGATACACCGATCCAAGGCTCAGAAACTACTGCCAAGGCGATCCTTGGTTGTGGTGTAGAACTAAAGCTTATAAAATTCAGACTGACCCCGGAATTCACCGCGAATATCGAGGCCCGGGATGAAACTAGTCAGGAGCGAAAAATAGATTACCACATATCTCTGGGCTTTTACTATGCCCCTTAAATAAAAATATGTACGAATACGGTATTGATATCGGCTCAGTAAGCCTGAAGCTTGCTGAATTCATCGATGATAAACTCACCAAAATAAAATATATAAAGCACCATGGAGAACCTTATAACCTTCTCCATAAGGTGCTAAAAGAACTCGAACATATCGATTTACTCGCGCTCACCGGAAGCAGTACCAAAAACCTCTGTGACATGCTCGGTGCAACCTATGTAAATGAAGTTGAAGCCACGGCAAAAGGTGTATTAGATTCTTACCCACAGATACATTCGATCATCGAAATTGGTGGTGAGGATTCAAAGCTTATCAATATTGATGAGAGGATGATAAAGGATTTTTCTTCTAATACGATTTGTGCAGCCGGTACTGGTATTTTCCTTGATCAACAAGCAAGACGACTATGCTACGATATTGAAGATTTCGGGAAAGTCGCGATGCGTTCAGAAAATCCGGCAAGGATCGCTGGTCGCTGTTCAGTATTTGCAAAAAGCGATATGATCCACCTTCAGCAAATCGGAACTAAACCCGAGGATCTTATGGCCGGGCTTTGTTTTGCTTTAGCCCGTAATTTCAAGAGCGTCATTGCAAAAGGCAAGACAATCTCTAAACCTGTAGCATTTGTCGGCGGCGTCGCTGGCAATCAAGGCATGATCAAGGCATTCCAGGAGGTTCTTGATATAGCTGCCAGCGATCTTATCGTGCCTGATAATTACGCTTGCATCGGCGCCATCGGTGCTGTACTCAATATGAGAAAAAACAATGGCAATGATTCTTATAAAGGACTCGAAGATTATAGCAAATGGCTTAATAGACCCCGGTTTGTTAAAAGGTTAGCACCGTTAGATGGTCATAAAAAATGGTGTGCTCTTACAGAATTCAAACCGCCTAAAGAAAGAGTACGAGCATATCTCGGGGTAGATGTTGGTTCGATCTCGACAAACCTGGTTATGATCGATGAGCACGGGGATGTCATTGCAAGAAGGTATATGTGGACAAAAGGACGACCCATAGAAGTCGTGCTCCAGGGTTTTAAGGAAATAGCCCGGGAGATCGGGACCAAGGTCGAGATTGCCGGTGTTGGAACTACTGGCTCGGGTCGTTATTTAATTGGCGAGTTCATCGGTGCCGACATCATCAAGAACGAAATATCTGCCCAGGCAAGAGCCGCAATTGAAATCGACCCGCAAGTCGATACTATTTTTGAGATCGGTGGTCAGGACTCAAAGTTCATCAGTCTTAGTAACAAAGCGATCGTCGATTTTGAAATGAATAAAGTATGTGCTGCAGGAACCGGCTCTTTCCTTGAGGAACAGGCCGAAGTCCTCGGCATTAAACTCAACGACTTCGGCAACAGCGCGCTCAATGCACGATCGCCAATAAACCTCGGTGAACGGTGCACAGTATTCATCGGATCAGAGGTAATCCATCACCAAAGCGATATATCAGAAAGAGAAAATCTCCTGGCTGGACTCGGTTATTCTATTGTCTTTAATTATCTTAATAGAGTAGTGAACGGGAAAAAAGTTGGCGATAGAATATTCTTTCAAGGTGGTGTTGCAGCAAACAAAGCTGTTGTATCTGCTTTTGAGCAGGTCTTAAAGAAAAAAATTACTGTACCGGTAAATTATGATATTACCGGTGCGATAGGTATTGCCTTACTTACGCGGGAAGCCAATCCTGTACAAACAAAATTCCGCGGTTTCGACCTCGCCTCGCGAAAATACTCCTCTGAATCGTTTATCTGTAACCATTGCAGTAATGAATGCGAAATAAACAAGATCGTGATCAAAGGTGAAAATCCGATATATTACGGCGGCAGATGTGAACGTTATGAAGAGAAAAAGAAACGCACCTCTGATCTTCCAGATTTTTTCAGAATACGCAATGAAATTTTCTTTAAGACAGAAGACACCGAGGGCATTGAAATCGGCATCCCGCGCAGTCTCGTATTTTATGAGCTCTTTCCTTTTTTCTACAAATTTCTTACCAGTCTGGGATTCAAACCGGTTCTATCCGAACCAACAAATCGGAAAATAATAGAAATGGGGTCAGAAGTATCAGTTGCCGATACATGTTTACCTGTAAAAGTAGCCCTTGGACACATCCGTCATTTAATAAACAGAGGAATTAATCATATATTTCTACCGAGTATTATTTCCATGGCGCCAAATGATGGGAATTTCACACGCTGCTTTGTATGTCCATATGTACAAACTATCCCCTATATAAGCAGGGCGGTATTCGGTAATAAGATAAAAGTCTATTCACCAAGCATATATTTTGACCGCGGCATAACCGGTATCGAAGGAGCGTTAATCGAATTCGGCAAAGGTTTTGGTAAAACGGTCAACCAGGTGAAAAATGCGATAAGGCAAGCGTCTGCATATCAACATGAAATACAAACGACGATAAGCGATATCGGAAAGCGAGCTCTGGCTGATATCAAAGAACTTGCTTTTGTGGTTTGTTCAAGACCCTATAATGGTTATGATCTTGGGCTGAATTTGGACTTACCCAAGAAAATCAGAGATCTTGGCGTGCAAGCACTACCCATTGATTTTTTACAAATCGACTACAGCTCGCTTCAGGAAGATTTTTATAATATGTACTGGCACTACGGTCAACGTATTTTGGGAGCAGCCGAAATTATAAATAAAGACAAGAATCTTTTTGCTGTTTACCTTTCGAATTTTGCTTGCGGACCGGATTCTTTCTTGACTCGTTTTTTTAAGGAGAAACTCGGTCACAAACCATTCCTTCTATTGGAACTCGATGAACATTCCGGTGATGCCGGTTTTGTAACCAGATGTGAGGCATTTTATGATAGCATCAAAGGTGCCCAAAATACAGGTATATCAAGAAGAATAGAAGCAAAAAGTGAAGTCCGTAAGGATCGAACTATATATATCCCTGATATGTGCGATGCAGCAAAGGTCTTAGCTGCGGCAATGCGGTACGCTGGTATCGATGCCCGTGTATTGCCATCGCCTGATGTCGAATCCGTAACCATCGGGCGCAAATACACATCTGGCAAAGAATGCTTGCCGGCGATCATCACGGCAGGTGATATGATCAAAAAAATCAATGCACCGGATTTTAATCCCAAGACAAGTGCTTTTTTCATGGCTCAAGGGTCTGGACCATGCCGTTTCGGGCAATACTACAAACTCCACCGTATAATCCTCGATGACCTCGGTCTATCTGCAGTTCCGATCTATGCACCTAATCAGGGTCCGAGCCTTTTCGATGATCTGGGAAAAATGGGCTTCAAATTTCTCCTCTCAGCATGGGATGGTATCTGTGCAGTCGATGCATTGGAAGCTCGTTCGCGTATGATCAGACCTTATGAGATAGAAATCGGAAATACCGATAAAATCTACAACGATGCTCTGTTTCAGATCAGTAATTTAATAGAAAAAGGTAAATCCATAGTGGGCTATATTAAAAACCTACGCAAAATGCTCGATGCAGTTGAGATCGATCGAGCTGCAGTTAAGCCAAAGATCGGTATCGTTGGTGAAATATACGTAAGGTCTCAGAAATTCAGCAATAATTTTGTCATCGATAAACTCGAGAAACTCGGCTGCGAAGTAGTGCTGCCGTCGATTGGTGAATGGTTTTTTTACACAAATTTCACACGGGTTAAGAATTGTCTGTGGTTCAACGAGTACCGAAGAGCCATCTTCACTAAAATATTCAATCACTACATGAAGTGGCGTCAGCATAAAATATATCGAATTTTAGGTTTGGATCCGGAAGCCGATGTCACTCTTTTGTTGAATTTAGCCAAAGAATACGTCCACCCATCTTTTGAAGGAGAAACGATATTAACCGTAGGAAAAACGATCGAATGCATTCATGAAAATTTCTCCGGGGTCGTGAATATCATGCCATTTACCTGCATGCCTGGCAATATCGTAACCACACTTTACAAAGCGATAAAAGACGAATACCCGGATTTCCCGCTTTTTGTGCTTTCTCTTGATGGCTTGGAGCATGCGGTCGAGGCAATGCGTTTGGAAACGTTTGTCAGTCAGACAAAAAGCTACCAAAGAGGTCTGGTTCCTCGTTAAATGACATCGCCGTCAGTACGGGCTAGACATAAACATCATTTGGTTTCAATCAGATTCTTGACAGTATAATAATAATAACTATAATAAAGAAAATGGAGGCAATATGCGTTATTTAAAAATAACAATACCCGCATTGGTAATCCTAATGCTGTGCTTGGGTTGTCCAAAAAAACAGGTAGTGGAACCCGTTGAAGAAATTCCGGTTGAAGAAGAAATACCTTTTGAAGAGGTTGAAATACCTGAAGTTCCGGTCGAACCGCCAAAACCTGCGTTAGTTCTGGGAACTGTTTTCTTTGATTTTGACAAATCAGACATCCGTGCAGATGCTGCCGACATCCTCCAGCGCAATGCAGAAATGCTCAAGCTATACCCAGAAACAAGAATAGTGATCGAAGGACACTGTTGTGAGATCGGCACGGCTGAATACAATTTAGCCCTGGGTGAACGGCGTGCAAAAGCATCCCGTGATTACCTGTTGATGTTAGGGATCACACCAGACCGTCTTGCTACGGTAAGCTATGGTGAAGAGAGACCCCTCGATCGAACAAATCTTGAAGTAAATCGGCGCTGTGAATTCGTCGTAGAATAGAGTCGAGAACCAGAATAATAAATTGACCAAAAAGCTGGGCTACCTGATCGTCCTGCTGGCTATTTGCAGCTGTTTTAACCGTACAAGATTCAATAATTTCAACTGGCAATTAGACAGTCTGAAATACTATACTGCAAAATTCGACAGCATGCTCAAATACCAGAATGAAGAAATAAGCCATCTGAGGATCGACTTTTACACCAAGTCGAATGAACTCAGTGATAAAATCGAGATGCTCAACTCCCGACTTGGCGATACAGAATCTCAACTGACCCGCATATACGAGAGGATCGGACCTAAACATGGGGTCGCAGTCGATTCAGAAGATATATCCAAAATCAGTCCTGAAGCGCGTATGATATATGAATCCTCCTATCTCAACTATGTCAAGGGTAATTACAGCGAAGCGATCAGCGGTTTTGAAAACTACCTTAAGGTATCGCCTGATTCTCCATTGTCTGACAATGCATTATATTGGATAGGCGAATCATATGCAGCGATGGGTAAAAGCCAACGTGCGGTCGATACTTACAATGAAATGATAAAGCAATATCCGGGTAGCAGCAAACGACCTACTGCGCTTTACAAAATTGCAATTATCTATGAAGAAACCGGCGACGCTAAAAGCGCGCAATACTATTACAATCTAATAGTAAAAGATTTTCCAAATTCTGCCGAAGCGGCCTTGGCTAAAGACAAAATAAAATAATGGTCCATGTCTTTATGAGGATTTTATGGACAGGTAGTTGTAGTTAACGCCTAATACTATGAATATATTCAGGATTTTTTTAGACTCGAGTATCGCGGCTCAGATAATCATGGCCTTGCTCGCCATTTTCTCGATATGGTCTTGGGCGATATTTCTTAAGAAGCTTTTTGATTTTTCTAAGATCAAAAAGATGAGTACACGATTCATGTCTACATTCCATTTTCATCAACACACCAAAGAACTGGAAAATATGGGACCCCTGCTCAATGATAATCCATATGGGAGAATCCTGCGCAATGGTTTAGAAGAGTTTAAAAGGCTGAAGATCGGGAAAAAAACTGCTTTCCCAGCACAGAATCCGCAGAGTTTGCCTAAATCATCTATGGAGGAACTCTCTGACAATATCCGTTTAGCAATGGAACGAGCTAAACTCGGTGAAGTTGACGAGCTTGAAAAATCTCTTCCTATACTAAGCACCTTTGTCAGTGCCAGTCCCTTCCTGGGTCTGTTGGGAACTGTCTGGGGTATTATGGAAGCTTTTCTAGACATCCGGGCACGCGGTTCAGCGCACATAACCATTGTTGCTCCTGGTATATCAGATGCATTGATCACGACCGTTTACGGACTGCTTGTTGCTATACCTGCTCTGATCTTCTATAATATTTTCAAGTCACGCGTCAACAGCTATACCAGCAGGATCGACCAGTTCATTAACGAAGTTTTTGCAAGACTTCGGAAAGAATTGATTTTAACCCGTGAAAACTAAGGGATTAATATCAGAAATAAATATAACCTCGCTGGCTGATGTCAGCATCACCTTGCTTGTTATATTTATGATCACTGCACCAATGATGATACCAGGTATCGATGTAAATTTGCCGCGTACTGATGCGTCATTACCTCATGATGAAGAAGGTATTACTGTTTCAATAAAAAATACCGGTGAGCTCTATATTGACAAAGACCTGGTAGCTGTAGAAGATTTTGAGAATGTCCTAAAAAAGAAACTGGAAAATAAATCCCCCGGTATTATCGTATATCTACGAGCAGATGAACAGGTCAACTATGGCTATGCTATAGATATTGTCGGGAGGATAAGGAAAGCTGGTGTCAAGGACTTGGGATTAGTCGCTGAGATACCTCAGGAATGAATCGTTTTTACATCTTGTCTATTGTTCTTCACGGGACACTTTTTTCAGTATTGCTACTTGGCAGCCGAAGCGTCAAACCTATTCCCCAAATCGAGGTTTATAAAGTAAGCATCGCACCCCTGCCGCAGCCTAAGATATTGAGTATTGAAGAACCAGTCGACGAAGAAGTGAAGCAAGAAGAGCCGAAGATAACAGCCAAGGAAAAGGCTCCTCCAAAAGAAAATGTATCGTCAAAAAAAACTGAAGTCAAGAAAAAAGAGGTCTCTGAGAAAAAAATCAAAAAAGGGTTACCTGACATAAAGCCAAAGATCTATACAGGAAGTGGCAGAGGATTTACTTATTCTTATTATTTGAATATCCTGTTGAATAAGATCAACGAAAATTGGCACAATCCCTACAAGGGTAAAGACATAGTGCTCAAAAACACGATATATTTCGAGGTCGATAAAAAAGGCACAATTTATAATGTGCGGCTGGAGGAAAGCTCGGGTGATAATCTGTACAATGAAACGGCGATGCATGCGGTCACACTGACAAAAAAATTACCACCTCTTCCCAAGGAGTTTGCCGATGATTTTCTCAAAGTCCATTTGGAATTCCTGACCGCACAGTGAATATTACTGCAAATTCTAATTTCGAAATACTAAATTCTGGAAAAATTCGAAGCATCAAACTCAAATTCTCTAAGCATTTGCACGCCCGCCTTATGATTGTGTTGTTTTTATCGTTGCTTGCGATCAGCGATTTCGCTAATAGTCAGGATATTTATCTTCGGCTCACTGACTATGGCGGCGGAAAGACCAACCTGGTAATACAACCTTTTACTACCAAAGAAATATCTTATGAATTGTTGACCAGAGTAAGGAATATCGAAAATGTCGTTCGTCATGATCTGGAATACTCCCTTTATTTCGATGTTTTTGCTGACTCTACGACAATCAGCGATTCAAATAGCCAAGCTATCATCGTAAAAGGCAGTGCAGATAACACGCAATTGTCTGTAGCCTGCGAGGACTTTGCATCGCATGAGGTGATCTTTGAAGAGAATTACCCACTCGGTGATGAGCTGCGTCAGACTGCACATAAAATATCCGATGACATTATCGAGTATATCATCGGGGAAAAAGGCATCGCCTCCACAAAAATTGTATTTTCTTACCGCACCGCAGGCAGCAAAGAATTAGCCATAATCGATTATGATGGTTTCAACTTCACACCGCTCACGAAAAATGGTCGCTTCAATCTTTTCCCGGCCTGGGCCCCGGACAGCCGAAGGATACTTTTTTCCACCCATACAAACAACCGTCTATGTATCTATCTATTCGATCTGGTAAAGAAAGAAATAACTGCTATTTCCTCTTTCAATGGATTGAATTTTGCTCCATGTTGGTCACCCGATGCTTCAAAAATATGTTTGAGTCTGACAAAGGACGGTAATGCTGAGATTTATATATTAGACCTGGCGTCTAAGAATCTAAACCGCCTTACCTATAATCGGGCTATTGATACATCTCCTGCATTCTCGCCGAACAGCCGGGAAATAGCCTTTGTATCCGATCGGACTGGAAACCCCCAGGTCTATGTAATGGATATCCACGGCGGCAATCTAAGACGGCTCACCTTCCACGGTAACTACAACACCTCTCCTGCCTGGTCACCGCGCGGGGACATTATAGCTTATGTTTCCAGAGAAGCTGATAATTCACAACAGATCTATGTTACTGATCCTTATGATTTTTCACCAGTCCGCCTTACCTATGATGGGAATAACGAAGAACCATCATGGTCACCAGATGGCTTGCATATAGTATTTACCTCAAACCGAACCGGCATCTATGAATTGTTTACCATGAACTGGGACGGTTCAAGAGAACGTAAATTAACGGATGGACTTACAGCAAATGCACCGGACTGGTCACCAGTCGTTGAATAGCTGAGGTCAAATCATTTGATGATTTCATATTCATCTGAGAGATGTTTCATTTTACTGCCCCAGTGGGTGTCGCCAATATACGCGGCATCGAGTATATAATAGTCACCATCAACATATTCAGCTTTTTCCTTTTTAAGCAGCTTTTCGGCGGTTCTGGTTTGGGGTCTCAAACCTATCGCCAGATGATTTTCCCAATTAATAAAAACCATATCATTACTGTCGTAGTCAAGTAGGATATGTAAAAGACAGTAAAGAAATATGCTTCGACCGTCACAATCATTTTGACCTTCGATTAGTTGATTGGTTATACTCTTTATTGGCTTTTTATTATCATATACAAAAATACTTTCTGATTGACTTAATTTGAAAATAAAATTAACCTTATTGTATTCATCGTAATCCTTAATGAGATATCTAATATCGTCAATAATGCCTAAATTATTAAATTCAAAGACCCCTGATGCAACCATACCATGCAAGCTTACCGGCAAATTTGCAGTCCACCGTACTTGTTCTTTGGGTATCCAGGCAGTAAGGCTATATCGCGATCCCCTGTAATACCACACTAGACTTTTTTCATAATCAGGGCTGCCGAATACCGGAAGACTATTGATCAACGGTACCGGTTGAAGATCTTTGCTTTTGACTACGAGACACCTGTATGTTTCTGAAGGATTATCGCTTTTCAATTCGCCGACCGGTGTAATGCAATCAAACTCCTTCAGGAAATAGCTTTTCCCGTCCCGCTCAACCCAATTACCTTTTCTTATCTGCCAATCTTCTGTGAAATTAATCCCTAAATAGCATTCATTATCATTATAAAAAAACTGAAAATCCCACCCCATCTTTTGCATAATAGCACATGTTGCGATCGCTGAACTTATGGCATTAGTATTATTACCAGAGACAATTTCCCGGAAAGAAAAAAATCTGGAATTGCTGCTCTGTTCAAAATTATTGAAGTATTTAATAAAATAAAGCGTTATCGCAAAAGGATTATTCTTAATCCCCGATAGTGCGAATACAGAATCCCATGCACCCAACAAGGAATCATCGATTTGTTTATATGATCGGTTAAAGCAATTATGCTCTTCATCTAAAATGCTCGTGGTAACACTCAAGCTTAGACTGTCCGGGTTAAAAATAGTGTTTTTTGTCAAGATATATAAAAGTGTAATCAGGCCAACTAATAAAGTAATGCCGATGAATTTTTTCATAGAATTGAACTCGTACGATAGAATGCAGAAATAATCAATTTATTGCACAGCGCGATCTCTGGTTATTTACTCTTGTTTGGTTCCTATCGTTCCAATTTTGTCTTCTAATTCATCTATCTTAGCTCTCAGCTTCTCCTTTTCGGCTTTAGATATCTTTACGCGCACCCTGACTAGAAGAAAAATAATAACGAGAATCATTACAATCTGTGGAATTATTACGAGCAGCTGATCTTTAATTATACCGAAGATCAAGGTCAGAAAAGCCAAAACCAAAACAGATACCAATCCTTCTATCATGAAACCCCCTACTTCCCTCTTACAATTTCCTTTACCCGCATGAGGCGCGTAAGATCACCGCGCTCCATTTCGGATAATTTTAAATTTATGAATTTAATCGTTTCATCAATAGATGGTATAAGTATGTATTCCAAAGCATTAACCCGCCTGCGGGTTTTTTCTATTTCCGAAGCGAAAAGTTCCAGTGCCTTTTCTAATTCAGCAAGCTCAAGCAACTTAGAAATCAGCTGATCAATTTTTATGAGTGCCAGATCCAGATCGCCTGAAGTAGTCATAAAACCATAGCCGATCAAACCTCCCGATATTGTTTGTTTAAATCTGGGGATCTTTAAGTTAAGAACACGCTCTGTAGTATAATCAACAGCGATGTTCTTTGTGGTTGCTAGAAGCGCTTCGTCTGTAGCTTTTGTTGACTGTTTACTTGACGCAAAATAAAAATAACCAAAGGCGCTCCTTAAATCTTGTTCGATGCGTAAACGGGCATCTCGGATCTTACTGACAAGTTCGAGAATCCTGCGCATGAGTTCATCTTGCTTATCCTTGAGCAACTTATGACCACGCCGGGCGATTGCGCTACGTCTTTTTAAACGCAGCAACTGCATCCTGGTCGGTGGAATATCCAACTTCATAGCACCTGTAATATCGGTAATGGATATTGGCTACGAAACCCGTTTCGTTGTCGGGTAACGGTTACGTCATTTATATCCATATTACGTGACCTCTTTACAGCGGACGTAACGGGCATCGTGACCATTTTATCCATATTCTTATTCACCATCTGTTCTGTCATAGTATCTTTCCAAATACTCATCGCGAACTCTTTTCATTTCAGAACGTGGTACCATCCGAAGTAGTTCCCAACCGAGGTCGAGAGTTTGTTCGATCGTTCTGTCTTCTTCCTCACCCTGAGAAATATAACGTTCCTCAAAATGCTGAGAGAATTTAAGATATATCTTATCTGTATCTGATAAAGCCGCTTCACCCAATATAACAGATAGTTCAGCCGCTTCTTTACCGCGAGCATAACATGCGATCAATTGATTGAACAAATCTGCGTGGTCTTCGCGTGTTTTTCCTTTTCCAATACCTTTATCTTTTAATCGCGACAATGATTGCTGAACATCGATCGGCGGTGAAACCTTCTTTCTATATAGCGATCTTGAGAGAATGACCTGCCCCTCTGTAATATAACCGGTTAAATCCGGGATTGGATGGGTTTTATCATCTTCGGGCATCGTAAGGATAGGTATCAGGGTGATCGATCCTTTCTTATCTTTTATTCGGCCTGAGCGTTCGTATACATTAGCTAAATCAGTATATAGATATCCCGGATAACCGCGGCGTCCGGGGATTTCTTTACGAGCTGCAGATATTTCACGAAGTGCCTCAGCATAATTTGTCATATCAGACAGAACAACAAGAATATGCAAACCCTTTTCAAAAGCAAGATACTCTGCAACCGTAAAGGCAACACGCGGCGTAGAGACACGCTCAATCGCCGGATCATCTGCCAGGTTAAGGAACAGCACGACCCGTTCCAACGCACCTGATTTCGTGAAGTCTTGAATGAAAAAATTGGCTTCTTCAAAAGTTATCCCCATAGCTCCAAAGACAACTGCGAATTTTTCCTCACTACCGAGCACCTTTGACTGACGTACGATTTGAGCAGCCACCCGATTATGGGGCAAACCAGAACCTGAAAAAATAGGGAGTTTTTGACCTCGCACGAGTGTATTGATACCATCGATCGAAGAAATGCCAGTCTGAATGAATTCGTTTGGATAATCTCTTGCCGTAGGATTTATCGGTGCACCATTAATATCAAGCATCGCCTCTGGTATGATCTGGGGGCCATCATCTTTAGGTCTACCCAACCCGTCAAAGATCCGACCGAGCATATCAGACGATACGCCAATATGAAGTGTCCGCCCGAGAAATCTAACACGACAATCCTCGACATCAATACCGGTAGATCCCTCAAAGATCTGAACCAAGGCTTTGTCTTCATTGACCTCCAATACCCTACCGCGCTTTTTCTCACCGCTTTTTGGATAGATCTCGACCAATTCTTCATACTTTGCGCCTTCTACCCCTTCAACAAGCAAAAGTGGACCGGATACACTAAGGATACTGGTGTATTCTTTTATCATTTCTTCCCCCTGGATTTGCGAGGTTTATTTGCTGTTTTTTTCTCAATCTTATTATCGATGTCTTCTTCTACGGACGTACTTACCTCATTACTATTCTTTACTGCAGCTTCAACACCAATATCTTTATCTCCTTTTAAAAGCCGTTGAAATGCTTGCGCAATTTCTTTTTGTAGATCATCGATCTTTGAAATATCGGATTCTGGCAAGTATCTCATGCGCGAAATTTTCTCGCGTACAGCCATCGCAGTAATATCGCTAAACGAAACCCCACGTGCCAATGCCTCTTTTGCCTTATTATAATTGAGCAGACAGGTCGCCAACATCTTATATTGTTTTTCTAATGATGCGAAAGTATCGATTTCATGGAATGCATTTTGATGCAAGAAATCTTCCCGAATGGATCTTGCACCCTCAAGGATGAGTCTGTCTTCCGGAGATAAAGCATCTACCCCGATAAGTCTGACTATTTCCTGGAGTTCAGACTCCTGTTCCAGCAAACGCATAGCCTCTTTGGATAAATCAACAAAATCCTTAGCAATGGCTTTGTTAAGTTCGTCACTAACATCGTCGATATAAAGAGAGTATGAATTCAACCATGATATAGCCGGAAAATGCCGCTGATAAGCTAGTCTGTCCTCAAGGCTCCAGAAAACTTTTACGACACGCAGGGTTGCCTGTACAACGGGGTCTGACAAATCACCGCCCGGTGGTGATACTGCACCGATTACACTCAACGCACCCTCTCGATTAGGAATTCCAACTGCGGTGATCCTACCAGCCCGTTCATAGAAAGAGCTGACTTTTGAACTGAGATAGGCAGGGTAACCTTCTTCACCTGGCATTTCTTCTAACCGACCTGATATTTCCCTCATCGCCTCAGCCCAGCGTGATGTCGAATCCGCCATGACCGCCACAGAATACCCCATATCTCTGAAATACTCGGCTATGGTAATACCTGTATAAACTGAGGCTTCTCGGGCTGCTACCGGCATATTTGATGTATTAGCGATAAGCACTGTCCTTTTCATCAAGGATTCGCCGGATCTCGGGTCTTTGAGCTCGGGGAACTCTCTGAGTACATCGGTCATCTCGTTACCGCGTTCACCGCACCCTATATAGACAATGATCTCAGCATCGGCCCATTTGGCAAGCTGATGCTGGATCACAGTTTTGCCGGTTCCAAACGGACCAGGACAGCAAGCTGTACCCCCTTTAGCAATAGGGAAGAACGTATCGATAACCCGTTGTCCAGTTGACAGTATAAAAGATGGCGCGAGCCTCTTCTTATAAGGACGGGGTATTCTTACTGGCCAACGCTGCATCATGCTGAGTGCTATAATACCATCTTTTGTTTCAATCTCGCAGACAGTATCAGTAATTAAATAATCACCCTTTTTGATCGTCTTGATCTTCCCCTCAATATTATGTGGCACCATGATCTTGTGCATTACAATAACTGTTTCTTTTACCTCGCCGATAATATCGCCACCATGAACTGAATCGCCTTGTTTAACAAGGGGTCTAAAAGCCCATTTAATATCTCTTTCTAATGCAGGTATCTCCACACCCCGACTAATATTATCACCGGTCTGATCTCGAATAATATCCAAGGGACGCTGGATACCATCGTAAATAGACTCAATCAGTCCGGGACCAAGTTCAACAATGAGGGGTTCGTCCGTCATGTAAACCGGCTCACCAGGACCAATACCAGAGGTGTCTTCATATACCTGAATCGATGCCATATCACTCGAGAGTCCGATTATTTCTCCAACCAAACGCTCTTCACTCACCCGGACTACATCATACATCTTGCTACCTTTCATGCCCTTAGCGACAACAAGTGGTCCTGACACTTTAATAATTTCACCTTTCCTCATTATTTGTCCTCCAAAAAGACATCCGCTCCAACCGCTTTTTTGATCACACCCCTTATCCTTTCTATGGCAAGTTTTGTCTTGCCTCTTCCAGTCGGGATAGGAATCAAGCAAGGAGTCGTCTGATTACGATATTTCATTAAAATACTATCTAATTCATTGATAAACTCTTCAGTAAAAAAAATGATCTTGAATCCTTGAGCAATAAGATCTTCTATAGCCTTGGTACCTTCGCCTTTTTTTACATAAACAACCTGTGCTCCGGTCGCCAGAAATGGCATTATTGTCTCTCTTTGCCCGACTATGGCCAATGCCTTACCAGACATCAGGAATACTCTCCTTCAAATCATCGATCCGGACCTCATTTAACTTACCCCAGTAGACCTGTCTCAGTTTCTTTATCTCTTCAAGTTTGAATTGATAATACGTGTATAGCGGTTCAACACCAAAAGTCATACGCCGTGCCATGAGCAAAAATCTCAATTTCATTTCCTCAGACATTCGTTCAAGGCGTAAAAACGAGCTTTTTTGCTCAACATATGTTCCTCCCTTATCAAATATGGCCGCGTAAGGCGTAGTAAAGAAATGTTTACCAAGTGTATCATATGAAACTGCGATGTTATCTAAGAATATAGACCGACTTAAACTACCATAATCAATGAATACCTGATTGAAGATCTCGCGCGAATTTTCAAATTGACGTGCTCGAAAAAAACTGCGGATATTTTCCAAGTCGAAATAAATTTGAAAATAACCTTCAAAAAAAGGGATTGTTTTTGCTGCTGTATAAAGGTATTTACAGAGAATTTTGTCGAGATTCGTTGAAAGAATGAATGGATCCTTGTTCACTGCGAATCTGGCGATTTCCTCGCCGACTTCAGGCCACTCCTCAACTTCATTCATGGGTTGGCTATAGAGTAGTTCATCACTGCCCTGTTTTAATTTCACTTTAATATTATGGATCTGCCGAGGCCAATCGATGAATCTGATGATATTAATATGCTGACAATACTTTCTGAAAAAAATGCCGATTCTTTCTTCCTCAAGAGATAATCCTTTCACAAGATCGTCCTGCCCGACATAAGGAGAATCCGATAAAATTGTCGCAAAACCGCTTAGCTCGCTCGAAATGAGTCGATCAAAATGACTGCGCGTCAATAAACGAGCCTCGCGTGCCCGCACAATACCGTTAACATAGGCATATTTTGTGTCGTTGGTCCCTTTTATCATCGTGATTACGTGCAGATTATATACAAAAAAATGCTGGTGTCAAGCAACCCCCACACCTAATTTGTCTACAAGTTCTCGAGATGTGTTGATCATTTTTGCAGATTCTCAAAAAAGCCGAGCGTTCCATCTGATCGATATCAACCATATTAGGTGTGGGCGTTGACCCCGTTAGAGAACCTTTCATCAAGCATCAGTAATACCCAACACACTTAATATCATTTATCGTGCAAATGGAATTAATCCAAAGTCAACGTGGGATTCTCTAACGGGGTTGACATACACAGGTATTTCGCTATAATTCAAGATTCGGGGCGTGGCGCAGCGGCTTAGCGCGCATGGTTTGGGACCATGAGGTCGTGGGTTCAAATCCCACTGCCCCGATTTAGCTTAATAAATGGAAATTAAAAACAGAAGAAAAAAAATATTCATCCATGGTTTACAAATACAGCTGATCGTGACGATTTTGGGACTAGTTTTTGGTATTTCATTGATTTTGCTTATTTCCCTATTCGTCATTATAAAAAGCAATCTAACAGAGCTATCTATCCCTGAAGAATTGATCGCCGAGGCGATGAATAACTCAATATGGCCAGTTGCCGTGATCGGCATTGTGCTTTTCATCGGATCAGCCTGGTCTATAGTCATAATAACGCTCAAAATATATGGTCCTTTATATCGACTTCGAAATTATATCGGGGATATGAGCAAAGGTGAGATTACTGACGAACTTGAATTTCGTAAGGGCGATGCGATCGAAGGTCTGCAAGAAATCTATAATGATCTGCGTTATAGTCTGGGTAAAACATTGACTTATGATTATGATGCAATGGTGAAGGTTTTTTCGGAATTACAGGATATTCTGGATAATATGTATAAAAAGAAAAACTACGATCAACCTCTGTATGAATCACTTCAAAGCGTCTGTGGTAAATTAGCGAAAGCTCTTGATATTACCTCGGATATTATCGCATCCGAGAAAAAACAATAATAATATTATAACAAGACTGCGATATTAGATACGCGGACTGTTGACTAAGACAATGTCTTTTTAACGAGTAAAGCGACTTCAGCCGGTGTTTCACCAACTTTAATACCGCACTCTTTAAAAACCCTTACCTTTTCCGCCGCAGTACCAGAAGAACCGGATATAATCGCTCCTGCATGACCCATGCGTTTATCCGCAGGTGCAGTCTTGCCAGCGATGAAACCAAAAACCGGTTTTTTAAAATTTTTCTGAACATACTCAGCAGTATCCTGTTCATCACGGCCTCCGATCTCACCGACAACGACGACCGCTTCGGTATCATCATCATTAGCAAAAAGTTCAAGGCAATCGATGAATTTCGTACCGATTATCGGGTCACCACCAATGCCGATACAGGTTGACTGACCAAGTCCTGCTTTTGTGATATGATCGACTATCTCATAGGTTAATGTTCCGCTCCGTGATATAACACCAACATTACCCTTCTTGAATATATGACCGGGCAGAATACCCACTTTTGCTTCACCTGCCGAGACAATACCGGGTGAATTAGGTCCGACAAGACGGCAGTCTTTGTCTTTAAGAAATGCCGTGATCTTCACCAATTCAATCGTTGGTAGCCCCTCAGCGATGCACACAATCAATTTAACACCAGCATCGATCGATTCATAAATCGCACTGACTGCAAATTTAGCCGGAACAAAAATAACCGCCGTGTTTGCATCGGTTTCTTTTACTGCATCATCAACCGAATTGAATACCGGCACACCTTCAACTTTCATGCCGCCTTTGCCAGGAGTCACTCCGGCGACAACACTGGTCCCGTACTTGATCATTTGACCGGTATGAAAACTTCCATCTCGGCCGGTAATCCCTTGAACTACTAACCTTGTATTTTTGTCAACTAAGATACTCATTTGAAAACTCCTTTTCGATTATTTAAGCAGCTCAATCGCCTTTTTCGCACCATCATCCATGCTTTCAGCAAAGATCAAACCTGCTTCCTTTAGTATCTCCATTGCCTTATCTTCATTAGTGCCGGTTAAGCGAGCAACGATCGGTTGTTTGATATTTAGCTCTTTCTTAGCTTCTAAAATACCGTTGGCGACATCATCACAACGGGTGATACCACCAAAGATGTTAAAGAATATAACCTGCACGTTTTTGTCGCGCAGTAATATCTCCAGTGCATTCTTCACCTTCTGCGGCGAAGAAGATCCGCCAATGTCGAGAAAGTTAGCCGGTTCACCGCCAAAGTGCTTGACCAGATCCATCGTTGCCATGGCCAAACCGGCGCCATTTACTACGCATCCAATATTCCCGTCAAGTTTTACATACGACAGATCACATTCGCGTGCCATTAATTCATTTTCGTCTTCACTCTCACGATCTCGCATCGCTTCTATTTCAGGATGTCGCTGTAGCCCATTATCGTCGAAATTTATCTTAGCATCAAGGGCGATAAGTTCACCAGAATTGGTCACGACGAGAGGATTTATTTCAGCCAGGGATGAATCCATTTCTATGAACATTTTGTACAGCTTCGAAGTTATATCTGCACAAGCAAATGCGATCTTGGGGTCATCGTACAGGAATAAACCGATCTGGCGAGCTTTATGGGGTAATAAACCGACTAAAGGATCAGCGTAAACCTTGAAAATACTTTCAGGTTTTTTCCGGGCAACCTCCTCGATTTCAACACCACCCTCTTTACAAGCCATCATCACAGTTTTCTTAGCAGTCCGGTCATTAATGATACCAAGATATGCTTCGCTGGCTATGGCGATCGCTTCAGATACGAGCACTTTTTTCACGGGGAGTCCCTTGATCTCCATACTGAGGATCTGTTTGGCATATTCCTTTACTTCTTGTTCGGTTTTAGCTATCTTTATGCCACCTGCTTTGCCGCGACCGCCCACATGCACCTGCGCTTTAATAACACAGGGCAATCCGAGTTCAGCCGAGGCTGCGATAACCTCATCAACGCGCTGACACATCTTCTCTTTAGGCGTTGGGATACCGTATTTCTTAAAAATCTCTTTAGCCTGATATTCGTGGACTTTCAATATTCCTCCTTGATGTTAAATCCCAAAATAATTGAGTGTATTTTTAAGGTCAAAATACATCATAGCATATTCAAAACCCAGCGAAAGTCAACACCGTACTACAGATAGGTCTGAAAAAGCATTTGTCGACCTCACATAAATCCTTGACAAATAATGATTTTTTGTTAAACTGAAGTATAGGTCTTATCGGTCTTATAAGGTTTTTTATCATTTAGGTCTATATTCGTAATATCAAGCCATTTAGACGATGTCTAAATGGAAGGAGGCAGAGATATGTCAAAGAAATACTGTATTATCCTATTCCTGATTCCCTTTTTTCTGTTCAGCGGTGAACTAAACCAAACAGTGTCATTCTCAATACAGGATCTTAGTTTTAGAGAGGCTAATGGTTATCACATAGTTCGTTTATCATGCTGCACACCAACGACGTCGATCGGCGAGCCAGAACTTGCTATGAAACCTGTCCAGGTTCTCATACCTGCTAGCGCGACAGTTAAAAGCGTGGATATCATCGCTTCAGAAAAAGTATCAGTAATGGGCAACTATAATATACTGCCGGTTCAAATACCTCAACCAATCTCAGATTACAGCAGCGAATCCTTTATAGAACCGAACAAAACCACCTATGCATTGATGCAAGAGTATCCGGGTATGCTTGCTGAACTTACCCATGTTGGTACCAAGGGAGGCTTCAGGATCGCAACGATCGCGGTTTACCCGTTACAGTATATACCCAAAACAGGTGTACTTTATCTCTATACAGAGATCACCTTCCAAGTCGTATATGAACAGGGCCGGGTTGCACCTGAGGTGATGTGGAAAAAAGAATATGAATACCAAAAAGAGGCGGTTAAAAGAATCGTTGCAAACCCTGAGTATGTTGATCAATGGAGTCCTGCAGTAAAAGAATGCAACCGGCAAATGAGTGTAAAAGAAGGTGGACGGGCTTTTGATGATCCAGAATACGCGATCATGGTGGCCAATGGTTATGAGTCGTATTTTGAACCATTGAAAGATTGGAAAACAAAAAAAGGAGTACCCACTGAAATTTTCTTAAGGGACTGGATTCTGAGTAATTATTCGGGTGCAACGAATGAAGACAGAATCAGGAATTTTATCATCGATTACAATCAAAATCATGGTACGTCTTACTTTCTCTGTGCTGGGGACTGGGGTATTTTTCCTATGCGAGCAGTGAATACAGTCGATGATCCAAGTACACCCAGTGATTTCTGGTACGCTGATTATGATGGTGATAACTATACTGAAGCATATGTTGGACGAGCATCAATCGGTAGTGCTGCAGAAGCAGCGACCTTTGTTAATAAGACGCTGAAATATGAAATGGAAACACCGACCGGCTGCTTCCATGAAAAAATATTCCTTCCCGCTTATTTGCTCTGGAGTGGTTACGGTTGTCCGGTCAACGATACGATCGCCTTGTATGATCCAACATCATGGCTTGACGCAAAACGCTACGATGAAATACAACCTCTAACGACTCAAGAGATAAGCGATTCATTCAATGTCGGTTTTGGGTTCACTAATATCGCCGCGCATGGTGCTTGGGACTCATGGGGCGGTACCAGCTATCACACGAATTCAGATGCTGATGCATTAACAAACGCACCGCCATTAACCGGCATTGTAACTGCAATATGCTGTAATATTGGCCAGCTCGATTACAGCGGTGGAGATTGTTATGTGGAACATATGATGAATAATGCCAATGGTGGTAGCGCAGCATTCTGGGGCAATAGCCGGCACGGCTACGGTCAAATCGACAGTTATGGCCGCTCTGAATGGCAATGCATATGGTTTTATGATGAATTGACCGATAACAATATCTATAATATCGGTAGGACAGTAGGTGCGACCAATGATCGATGTGCACCTTATGTGGGCGATGAATATGTCATCCACTGTATGAACACATGTGTGCTCTTTGGCGACCCGGAATTGTGCCAGTATTCCTATTATCCTGATGTCCTGACTGGCGTGCACAGTTCAATTATTCCACTGGGTGCAGGAAGTTTCGATGTTACAGTAACGGACACAAGGGCGCCAGTTCAGAATGCTCAGGTGTGTTTATCCTGCAAGACCGATACCATGTATCGCGTTGGCTATACAAACGCTTCAGGGGTCGTGAGCTTCAGTACGGATCCAGAGATAGAAGGTGATACTGTCTACGTTATGGCGACTAAAAAGGATTATATATATTACGAAGGGTATGCTATTGTGACTCTCATAGGTATCGAAGAATGGATTAGTAACGACATCCACGCCTTTGGGTTAATGCCTCCACAACCAAACCCTGCTAAAGACCACGTGAACATAACGTACGCGATCGCACAGACTCAGAATATCGAACTGAAAATGTACAATTCTACTGGACAGCTCGTATCAACAATCGCTCATGGCGTAAAAAATGCCGGAACACACGATATTGCATGGTATTGTCATAGAACATTACCATCGGGAATTTATTTCTTAGAACTGACTGCAGGAAAAGAATCAGCGGTGCGGAAAGTAATCTTTATCAAAGACTAGCAAAGGAAAAGTCCCGCCCTTAAGGGCGGGACTTTTTTTAAGCTGATATAATACCAATCCACCTGATCCCCGTGAATACACTTATTCGTGATTATATAGGCAGTATATTCATCTTCATCCTGCTTGTATGCGCAGTCCATTTGCCTTTTGGTAGTAAACCTTGCTCGATCGATATTTCCTACGCGGCCGACAATCATTTCAAAGCTGGTCTGGTCTTATTGTCTCGCGATTCACTAACTAATGCGGCCGAAGCCTTTGCTTCAGCAATAACATATCAACCCGCCTTTGCTCCATTCCACTACTACCTTGCCTTGACCTATGAGCGCCAAGGTAATTATGAAAGGGCCGCAACAGAATACAATGCGGTCATAAAAATCGACCCTGAATTCTACCCGGCATATTATTATCTTGGAAACCTTCTGGGTAATGCCAAGGAATATGAACAGGGTATTGGCTTGCTAAGGAGAGCAGTACAGCTCAATCCTTATTATATCAAAGCATTCTATGCACTAGCTGATCTATACTCAGAGACCGGTGACCATACGAGTGCAGAAAAAATATTTGATTACCTGAAATATATAGGTTATGAAAAATAAGGTTATCACCAAAGAAAGACTATTACTTGCCCTTATTTTTTTCTTCATGGTGGGCTTTAAGCTCTACACTGTCTACAAAAATCAATATTTTAACCTGAAAGACGATACGGGTATGTTCTGGACCGAATCAGCCCTGCAGCAAAGAAGTGCAAGAATTGTGGCAGCCACTGGCCAACTACCGGTATTAGACAAGGAAGCTCAATATCCTGAAGGTTTAGCATATAAAAGTCGACTGACCACTCTTATGGAGATCGTTTCGGGTTATATTTACCGTTTATTTATACCAAAGCAGGTGCCCTTTCATTTCTTCCTAATTATCTTTATATCAATGTGGTCTTCTCTTTCGCTCATACCCCTTTACCTGTCAGTACACCTGGTGACCGAAAACAAGGTCTCTGGTCTATTGGCGTGTATATTTTATGCATTGACACCGGCTATATACATAACCGTCACCGCACCTGCCTTTGAGCTGCAGGATTTTGCTTTGCCTTTGATTTTCACACATTTGTATTTTTTTATCCGTGCCATGAAATCCAGTGTTCCTTTAAAGTATTCTTATGCTATGCTATCCGGCGTATTTCTGCTGACCGCTCTGAGTTCCTGGCATCTTACGCAATTTTACTACGCAATATTCGTGCTGTTCATTGGTATTGTTTTGTTCTTTGAACCGAGAACCGACACAAAAACATTTTATATCATTACTGTCATCAGTTTTCTAGGCGGATTTTTAATCCCCGTAATGCGCACTGCCGGTTTCCTGTTCTCCTTTTCCATGCTCATGTCTTATGGTATTATAATAAGCACGCTGCTGCCGGTAAAGAAATACTCGATTAAGAGAGCATCACTGCTATTATTTATCTGCATCACCGCTATTACGACGATATTTATCGTAACTGAAAGGATTCCGGAATACCGGTTTGTCTATGGCTTGATGTTCGAAAAAATAAGGTATCTGGGCATGCGTCCCGCTGACCCGTCGAAACTCTCATGGGAAACACTCGTTATGTGGGTTTCACCATTTACAAGTCCTTCAGTTCGAGAAATCGCCCTCTTTATCGGCTCGCTTATGATAATCGGTATCACAGGTGTAGTAATAAATATAAAGAAACTTTTTAAAAAAACCATAAATGTTTACGATGCTTTTTTCCTTCTATTCACGGTCGTGTTCTTTCCCCTTTATTTCCTCCTCATCAGGCTGGATGTATTCCTTGTTTGGTTTTTATCTCTGCAGACTGCGTATGTCTTTAGTGCGGCGAAAAAAAGCATCCGTTTTCTATTGGTATTATGCATGCTCATCAATGCACTCCTCTTATTCAATCAACCAGAAAAAATCCTGGGACCAAACCGTAACTATTTGCTCGGACTCATTTATTACATCAGGAACCTAACGCCTCAAAAGGCAGTCGTGCTGACGAGTTTTCCCTTTGGTCCATCAATATTAACGTATGCAAATAGGGCGATCGTGCTCCATCCAAAATTCGAAGCAAAAAAAATGACCAGCAAAGTCAAATTATTTGAACATAAATTATTCGAGCCAGAAAAGAATTTTTACGATTATTGTACAGCTTATGGGGCTGACTATTTTGTGTATCAGGCTGATATGGTAATGGCGCAAGGCCCTGAATCCATCAGATACCGTACTCATAACTCCACAATAAATAAAGACTGTGCTGCTTATAAATTTCACTTTCAGCCCAAAAATTTAGATTACTTCAGGTTGCTTTACTCAAATCCCCATTATCGGGTCTATCAGGTCACAGAAAAAGATAGTCTGGAACCCGATATACCTGTGGAATATTTCAGAATATATGATGAACGCATCGTTAATTTAAATGATTTAAACGTACTTTGAATATTATCTTATGAAAAAATTAATATATCTTGTCCGATCTATACGCTGGTTTGAGATCGCCGTACGCACAGGCGCTCCCCTAATAGCGATCCTCATCGTTTCACCGGCTTTTAACCTGAGCACCGGCACCAGGATAATACAGAGCTTTATCGCTTTTTTCTTTTTGTGGGCACATGGTTATACATTCAATGAATGGGGCGGCTACAATTTTGACAAAAACGACGTATCAAAAGCAAAGACCCCCCTGCTTGCCGGCCACATCGCTCACCAGGAGCTCTTGATTCTTGCGATAGTCTTTGCCGCTATCAGCATTATTATGTATTCACTGTTAGATATAAAATTCCTTTTTATCGTTGTCTTTGATATAATTATGGGGTATATATATGTATATCCAAAAATATTGCTAAAAAATGTACCGATCGTGTCTTTCGTAATTCTCTTTGTCGTCTCGATCAACGATTTTTTACTCGGCTGGTTGATATTCTCACCGGATATATCGAGGGGATTGTTGATCGGAATATATTTTGGAATACTGGGTATCACCGGACAACATTTCCATGAAGCAGGCGACCATGATTCAGATAAAAAAGCGAATGTCAAAACAAATGCTGTAAGGTTTGGCAAAAAAAATATTTTTATAATCGGATTTATTTTTTATACGTTATCATTAGTATATTTTGTCATCCTGACACTCACGGGAGTCGTTCCGAGGTATCTATATATCATCCTGGTCGTGACTTACCCTATATATATCGCTATTTTCTACAGCTGCCTGACTTCGGGCATTGATACTTTAAATGTACATCATTTCGTCAGGAAATACCGCTTGCTTTACGGAATTATCGGGCTGTGTTTTATTATCTTATTGCTTTTCGGTAAATAGACAGATACCGATTATTTTTTTATTTATTGGAATTTTACTTCGGGCTAAGATCATCAGTCCATTCAGGTACCGCAGCTCTGAATATAGTATCGATCGTCTGTCTAAACCCCTTATCAAGTCCATTTTTTTCCAACTCAGTTAATGCTTTCCTGTATTCTTTCATCGTTATGCGTCTGGCTATATCAGGATACTGACTGGCCTTATAGATCGGGTAATACTGGGCCATAACATTAACTACAGTTTCTTCTGAAAGATTTTGACGGATAAATTCAAAACATTTTTTGCTCCCGGCAAGATCACCGGGCAGTACGAGATGTCTGATCAAAAGACCTTTTTGAGCAATACCGTTTTCCAGCTTTAGATCACCGACCTGCCGAAACATTTCAACCAGTGCGGCTGTGGCGACGCGCCAATAACCAGGAGCGCTTGAATACCTTTCAGCATATGCATCATTTGAATATTTAATATCAGGCATGTAAATATCCACTATGCCTTCTAGTAGTTTTAAAACCTCGATCGACTCATACCCTCCACAATTATAGACGACAGGTACTTTTAACCCATCATACTGAGCAATAGACAGCGCCTTTATGATCTGAGGTACCCAGGGTGTCGGCGTTACAAAATTCACATTATGACAGCCGAGTTCTTGAAGCCGTAACATCATCGAAGCGAGTTCATCGAGCGTTGTTTTCTTCCCCATGCCGAGTTGACTGATTTCCCAGTTCTGACAGTAAACGCAGTGCAGATTGCAGTGTGCAAAAAAAATCGTCCCGGAACCTTTTTTTCCAACGAGTGGCGGCTCCTCTCCAAAATGCTGATGATAAGAAGATACCTTAAGATCTATTCCAGCACGGCAGTTTCCGGTTTCACCTGCCAATCTATCAACTCCACATTCACGTGGACACAGCCGGCATGGAGATAGTAATGTATATAGTCTATCGACATTTTCTTTTGTAATTCTTTTTTTCATAATAACAAATTATAAAATCATCCAATGATAAACGCAAAGTAAGAAGCAATTAGCTAATACCATATTTTAATATTAGAGCTTTTTAATTCAATCGATATTTGTAATTTTGCCCTTTGGAATTCATCTTAGCATGTTTTATGGCTTTTTACCAATATCCCGCTCAATAGTGCCTCCGTACTTGTAATAAGCAGCACAAGAACCTTCAGATGAAACCATGCATGGACCAACCGGTGTTAATGGTGTACACGTACTGCCAAACAGCTTACAATCTAGGGGCAGATTAATTCCAAGAAGAACGTTGCCGCAGATGCATGCTTTTGGGATTTTTGATTTCGGGATCTTGATCGAGAACTTTTTAAAAGCGTCATACTTCTTGTATCTTTGTTTAAAGGTTAACCCGGATTTCTTGATAGTACCTATCCCGCGCCAGTTTGCATCGCAAGGTTCAAAAATACTGTATAATATTTCAAGTGCTTTTCGGTTACCTTCTGGTTTGACAACTTTCCGGTAGGTGATATCGATATGTGCCTCTTTATTAGCAAGCTGCTTAACAAGATCCAGAATACCACTCAGGATTTCGATAGGTTCAAATCCCGTGATACAACCCGGCATCTGGTATTTCGTAGCAAGGAATTGGTATGGTTCACTACCGATTATTGTCGAAACGTGACCTGGTAAAATAAATCCCTGAACATCTATACGCGTCGATCCGGCGATGAAATCAAGTGCTGGAGGTATAATTTTGAATGCTGGTAAAACATAGAAATTATCAACACCTCGTTTATCCGCTGCTAAAACCGTTGCTGCTATTGTTGGGGATGTAGTCTCAAAACCAACACCGATAAAGACTATTTCCTTATTTTTATTACTATCAGCAATGTCTAAAGCATCCAGCGGAGAATAAATGACCTTCGGGCTATAAGGTTCCAGGCTCGATGTTGTTCCAGGAACCCGCACCATATCACCAAAGGTCACTATAATAATACCTTTATTTTTAGCGAGTTCTATGGTGTAATCTATTGTCTCCTGTGCCGTTACACAAACCGGGCACCCGGGTCCTGATAATAACCGCAAATGTTTGGGTATCATTGTTCTGATCCCGGAACGAGCGATCGACATCGTGTGGGTACCGCATACTTCCATTAAACTCACTCGTTTTGTGCTAATTTCAGCTATCGTTTTTATTATTCTTTCGATCAGAGTATTCATAAATGAGATTATGTTGAGACTGTTCGCCTATTAAATCTTTTCAAGCTTAGGCTGGTACACTTTTACTGTATTGCGACCTGCATCTTTTGCCTCGTATAGTGCGGCATCGGCTGCCTTGATGAGGTCTACTGACGAGGTAGCATCATCTGGATAAGATGAAACACCCGCTGAAAATGTAACCTGGACTTTTTTGGGACCACGCGTGAAATCATACATTTCCAGATCATGGAGAAGATTCCCCAGTATACGTGCAGCCTCCTGTTTTTTTATCTCCGGGCACATAACGATGAATTCATCACCGCCATATCGGGCTAATGTATCAGTCTCTTCGAAATGTTTTGAAAATATCTGAGCCAGCTGGATCAGGAGATGGTCTCCGGCCTGGTGACCATAAGTATCATTGTATTCTTTGAATTTATCGAGGTCGATAATGGCTATTGAAAGGTGATGTTGGAATCTTTTAGAACGTTCCAGTTCATTGTCCATCAGTTCCTTGAAATATCCGATATTTTTGAGTTTTGTCAGGGGATCGGTATGTGCGGTATCCGTAATTTCTTCAAAACTCCTTGTATTGTTAAGCGCAACACCTGCAATACTTGTAACAACGCCTATTAGCTTTTTCTCTCTTTCATCCAGGTTCTTTTCGCGGATTAGCGCGATAACACCAAATTTTTTTGCCTGGTAAAAAATCGGATAACAGATATCAGGTTCGAATACTGGAAATGGCTCGATCATGCCGAGCACTGCGAACTCGTGTTTGGAGATCGGGTGTTTTTTAGTGAAACTCACACCTGCTTTGCCCAATTTGCCTTTATTATCCAATTCATAGACGATCTTAGGTAACCAATTGTCATTGAGCCCATAATGTGCTCTTATAGATATCCTCTTGTTGCGTTGGTCAGCGAGAAAAACGGCTACGCCCTTGGGATCCAAACAGTTGACTACTAGATCCTTAAGCTCCCGGGCGATAGCGTCAGGATCACGCATAGAAGTCAATCTGATCATGGATGAAAAGAACATATTATCCATCGAGACGATACGCTTTAGTTGTTCGCGTAAGCGGATACCTTCTTTTTTATGCCGATCAAGCTCATCAGCTAGTATCTCAACGCTATTTAGGGTTTTTGTCTTCTTTTTTGTCTTTGTTAGAGCAACAACGAGGATTATAATAAGACTGACGAAAAATACACCAAAGAGCAACTGTACAAAAAGGCCGGTATTCATAGGTAATTCTATTGATTTTTCCTTCGCTGTCAATATTGTTGACAACCTTTAACACTGGCATATAATGGGGCATGGCAAAGCGATGCAATGTATTTATCTCATTTGATATGGAAGGCGTAGGTGGCTTGACTTCGTGGCAGGAACTGAACAAAGAGTCCCCGTCACTAATGCAGATGAGAAAACTCGCTACTTGCGAGGTAAACGCCGCGATACGCGGGATAAGAAATTCCGGACGTGATATCGCTGAAATAGTTGTATGCGATTCTCATGCTGATGGCCAAAATCTTCTTGTCGATAAGTTGGAAACCGGCGTTTATCTCGTTAAAGGCACGCCGCGCAAGTATTATATGGTCGAAGGGATAAGTGATAAATTCGAAGTTCTCTTCTTTATCGGCTACCATGCCATGGCAGGCACCCAAAAAGCCGGTATGGATCATTCATACTCTTCAAGAGCAATATATAATATCAAGATAAATGGAAAACTCGTGGGTGAAACCGAAATCAACGCAGCTCTTGCCGGATATTATAAAGTCCCTTTGGGCTTGGTCTCAGGTGATGATAAATTGGCTAAAGAAGTCAGGAAGTTTTTCGGACGGGCTGTAGAAATTGTAATAACCAAATATGGAATCTCACGCATGGCAGCAAAATGTCGTCATCCATACGATATCCAAGAGGAGATCGAGATAAAAGCTGAGCGAGCCGTGAAAAAGCTGAAAACCCTCAAACCGTTTTCATTTCGCTCGCCAATGCGCGCCGAGATCGATATGGTCAATACGCTAATGGCTGATGCGATCGAACCAGTACCCGGCATAAAAAGGGTATCGGGTCGGAAAATAACTTTCCAGGCTGGAGACATACTGGAATTCTATCGTATGCTCAGGATTATCTGCAACCTCGCATACACTGCACAATGATCTGGCTCTGCGATATTTATTGGTTACAGAAAAATTGGGTTGTTTCTTTATTCCTTTAGCTTTAGTTCAAAGTCACAAACCGCACTACGTTCCTTACCTGTAAGCAAATCAACTGCGCGTAAGGTTATCATATAAAGACCCGGATCAAGATCCATTGGGTGATACTGAGCCGCTAAATAAGCGGTATTTCCCGCTTCAATTTCGTCTTTGAGCATAACGTCAACCGGTTGTCTTTTCATCTTTGTTTTATCAGTTACTTCATAAGTTATTTTCAGCTGATGCATGCCGTTTTTGGTTTCAAGATTATAGACTTCTGCGTAAAAATAAAAGGGTGTATGCACAAATAATACTGGGTCAGTTAAAGAGATAACACGACCCACAGGTTTGTTGAATTTCTCATTGGAAAATGTATTGTCGATCAATTTCGCCGGTATCAGATCACTGATCTCCTTTGCATCATCCTGATAATCAAGAAGATTCACCCAGATCGTTCTCTTACCAACGGTCTGACTCTTTAAATTATTGATCGTTATTTCCAGACGATATTCTTCAGGATCGAGCCAGAAATTTACCTCATCGAAAAAAATTCCTTGAGCGCCGTCTGCAGGGACTAGAATACTGCTTTTTTCTGCTACCAGACTGTCTTGATCATTAAAGACCTTGACCTGTCTGGAAAACGAGACACCAGTGGTGTCATTGATGAACATAGTGATATAAACCTCAAGACGAGTCAGGTTTTTCTTCTGGCGAAAACGTCCGGTCGTGACGTTGAAATCGAGCAATGAGGTAGACTCAATTTCTACGAAGGTATCTTGCTTTACTTCTTTTAAGTGTGGCACTTTCACATTTTCGCCGAATTCCGATTGTGCGATCAAGATATAGGCGCGTGCGTAGCGGACAAAATCAAAGATCAAACCCTCGCGTCGGTATGTCCATACTTCAGCCGGGTTGACTCTTTCTTTTGTCTTGATCGCGAGATTTTTCTGGGGCCAGATCTCATCTCTTTTCGAAGGTTCGCCGTATTTCACATATATCTGAATACGGCTGTCACTGATCGGCGAATGTTTACCATATGCTCGAAATGCGTATTCGATCCTCTCTTCAAATACTTCCCGTGATTCAACAGTCTTATCTTGCCAAAATGCGTTATAGAATTTTGTCCGCGCCGATGTCGACGGCAAGTTCAAGTATTCATCTGAAGCCAGAGAATCCAACCCTTTTAAACCAAGAAATATCTTCCTCTCATGATCGAGCATACGATAATACCGGGCGGCGAATATATTCACGGCACTGCAGCCGATCATTATAAAAATAAGGATAATTAATGTAGTTTTTAGCATTTTTCGCTTCACTTTTTCCTCCGCTTGGTTGAATAAATTTATTGCGACGAATTTTCTCTTGCTATTATAACAATGCAATATGTATTGTCAAGATTAGTACTATCAAATCAGTTTTGACAAACTGACTCTTTCTGTTTTTATGAATTGATTCGCTAAGAATCAATATCTATTGCAGAAGTATTATTTTCTCTATTTTTTCGTAGCCTCTGGTTTCTAAACGTACAAAGTAAACACCTGCTGATAGCTCCTTAGGAACAATCAGGAACTCGTTCAGCCCTATTTTTGCATTATCGTTAAATATCGTCTCCACCACTCTACCGACAACATCATACATTTTTACCGTGACCTTGCGCTCATCTGGAGAATTAAATCGTATTTTTAGCATTCCCTTAGCAGGATTCGGGTATATATTCTCAAAGAAGAAATGTCTTATGGGTTGAACTCCTGCACTCTGTGGACCATCGCCACCTGCTTCATGCATTTCGATCTCCAATCCGCTGAGTACTGCGATTGTTCCGCTAAGCTTTTTTACTTTTATTGTTATCTCGTTATTCTCAAGACAGACTTTTGGAATCCAGGCTTCTTCAACGATTTTTTCGCCGGAGTTTACCCAGGTGTTATTGTGTAATACATCGTCAATATTGAACTGCAGCTTAAGTTTATTCGGTTCCTCATGATAATACGTCCATCTGATCAAATATTTCTTCCCGTTCGAGTTTAAAACTATATGGTATATCAATTCTGTGGAATCGTAGTCAAAGGACTGAAAACCTTCCTGACCAAATATCTGATATCCCTGTCTCTGCACGGTTATCGGTACCGGTGTTTGCGTACCCATATTAAATGCATAAATCGGTACTGGTTCTTCAATGGGTATATTAAGATAGCGTATATGACCAATACTGTCTGCATAGCTGTATTCAGTCCAGATTAGATCGATTGAAGCAGGCTCGCTATTTTTCACTTCGTTATACAGAAGCTGCGGATAGACAATCGAACCTGTTGTCTGTTCGATCTTAATTGGTTTGATCATATCGCTTGCTGGTATCGCGCCATAGTATAAATGCGATGATATCCTATCTTTTTTGGTCCAGGTAAGGTAGGGACCACTTGAATATGAATTCTCACATTCAGCGATTGTTTCAATCTCACTCAACGCTTCAGTTCCGGTCCAGGTATATTGATGTTTTATCTGATTCTGCTCGCACCAAAAATGATCGATCTGGTCTTCACGCATGATAATCAAAGGATAATCAATCATAGCGTCAGGGTAGATCTGTTTAGTTACTATTGTGTCATGAATACGATAAAAGTATACAGAATCACTCACACCTTCCCAAATAATATGAACAATACCTTCAGGATCGACTGTTATTGAACGCCGACATTGTTGAACATTCTGATTTAGCAAGCATCCCGGTAGGTAGTGTAGAAACATCCAAAACTGCAGCTGATGAATACATGCTACCTTTCCTGGCCAAAATTTCATAGTGATATACCTGACCGGGTTCAAGTCCCGTATCATTCCAGTATAACTGCTCGCTTGAAGGATTACCGATCACCTGACCATCTCTTCTTACAGTGTAACCATCAATCAGCTCAGGATAATAATAACTCCAATGTAGTGTTAATGAGGTTTCCGTTATATTATCTGCATATGGATTGTGTGGCGGGAAAAATTTGGTGCTAAAGATAGTATAAGCTAAGAAAACATTGCTTGGTGATTTAGGATGGTTCGGCTCAATAGGAAACCAGCCTTGGAAGTTCCAATTTAGATCCCAGACCTTATATATGTAAGTAGATATTCGATAACAACCGGGAAATCCAGGTATTTCATTTACACTACAATATCCTTCACCATAATTGGGATCCTCATCAGAGTACCCGTCTGTAGCGCAGCCACGGCCCCAAATCCCGTGGAATTTAAGCGTATCTGAAGGTAAGCAAATATCCCTGTAAAAGCCATATCGTTGAACATTATATGTACCATCAGTTAAACCTTGTACACCAATAAATGTTTTCTGGTAATAGCTCGAAAAAATGCAATCTGTCGGCATCACTGCGGATCTACTGAGAGATTGCGTATAACTTAAGTTTTTCAGCGCATAATAGGCATTTATACGACCATGGCCGAGTTCGTCATCATAACCAGGGTGTTGTTGAGCATTGACATCTTCTGCTGTTGCTTTGATTATCCCTTCAACATCCTCAGGGTATAAAAATATAGTAGGCCAAATCATTGAGCGTATTAGGGCTGCAAGACCAGTGACGTGTGGAGCAGCAAACGAAGTACCGTCTACTGTTCTAAATAAACCATCATTAATGACCGTTGTCGTAAGAACATCAACTCCAGGTGCCACAACATCAATTCCATTACCATAATTACTATTTTGCCACCTCATGTCATATTTATCCGTTGCACCAACCGATATAAGCCAATGGCCACCATAATCTGAGGGATAATGAAGTGCTGCAGTACCTTCGTTGCCCTTAGAGCAAACAATTGTCTTTCTACATTTATATGCATAGGAAATTACTTCACGCTCCACTTCCTCATACGTATAACCACCAAAACTACAATTTATAACATCTATATCATATAAACTAGGCGACGCAGCCTCTTGTATTGCCTGAGCTATGTGTGAAAGCATAGGTTGAACAAGCCCTACTTTGAACATAATATAATTGACAACCGATGTCAGTCCCACATCCGCCAGTTAAACCGCTTATTCCACCTCCATTGTGGGTTAACGCACTTGCAATACCGGACACCATTGTTCCATGCGGTTGGTCATGATAAGGTTCAGGAAGTGAATCATCATTGCAATAATCCCATCCACCACGTATTTTATAACCGGGTCCGATACCATTTCCTAAATCGTAATGTTCGTATTCAATACCTAGATCTATGATACCAATCTTTATATTTGTATTGCCAGTTTCAATACTCCATGCCGAATCTGCATCAATATCACAATCTGTATCTTGCTTCAAAGCCCATTGTTCTCCAAAGCGTGGGTCATTTGGAAATGATGAAAGCCCCAAAATATAGTCGGGCTCAGCATAAATTACATCTGTATACTGATTAAGTGAATCAACGATTGTTTCGATATCAGCTTTCTGATCAATAGATATTTTAAAAACGAGTGAGAGATCTTGAACATACACTGTTTCACCATTTCTTAATTGCGTTACAGTATCTGCAGGATGGAATTTGGGAAAAAGCTTTTCAATTTTCCTAAATCCCGCATTTTGTAAAAAAGATTTCAGATCATTATTGCCAGTTACAGATTCAATATTACCTTCTGTTTCACCGTATGGCAGTTCAACAACACCTCGCTGTAATCGCACTAAGACAATACCCGGTACATAATCTGCATATAGTGTAAAACCCATAGTTATAATGACTAATATTATAATTCTTGACATCTTGTACATTTTTCCCTCCTTGTTTATTTACAACCAAAGGTTTCTATAACTTTACCAGTTAATTGTCTCTTATTTCCTCCATCAGCATCCATTACCCAGATATGATTTATAACTTCAATCACATTCTCCCGCTCAAATGATTCTCCCCGGGCATATACTATCCGGGTACCATTACTTGTCCAGGCTGGATCATATGCACCATTATAACGCCCAGATACCGATGTCAATTGAGTCTTATTCACCCCATCAGTATCCATTATCCAGATATTATATACAAAATAATCAGGTGTTTCGTTTTCAATGTGAGTCGCACTCACATAAGCAATCTTTGAACCATCAGGAGACCAAACCGGACAATAATCATCTACTTGATTGTCAGTTAATCTAATAACGTTTTCGCCACTAGTATCAACAGCGAAAATCTCCCCGAATAATACATTAATGACACCTCCAACATACGATAATCTATTGTTCAATGGATGCCAATCTGGCTCACGGCCTAAACCTAGATGATTAGTATTGTCGTTGCTTAAATCCATGATCCAAATTCCGTTTGAATCCATACTGCCAATTGTACAATCAAAGGCCAAAAATTCACCATTTGCTGACCAGTCGGGGAAGAAACAAGACCCCCAGGTTGTTAATCGTTGAATCTCCGCTGTTTCGATATCCATTTTATAAATATCTCTGTCTTTTACGAATACTATCTCTTTGCCATCAGGCGACCAATCCGGTAAACTACCATTTGTTAGATACTCACTCTCCTCTGTCGCCATTTCAAATAACCAGATCTCATCCTCGCCTTCTTTAGTATAGGCAATATACCCACCATCCGGCGAAACAGCCGGCTCGCATTCACCGGATGTCTCGATTTCCTTTATTGTTCTCGCATCTTCATTGCCACAGCCAGAAATAAAAAATATTATGCAAATAACAAAAAAATAGAAAAAGGAACATTTAGATATCCTCATGGGAAGATTGTTTTCAGCGGCATTCGACTTAGTACATTCTTTCATAATTCCTCCTCTGTTATTTACAAAGTTTAGAAATATCTCGTTTATTTATTATAATGTGCAAATACAGTATGTCAAAAAGTGAAACCATAAATGCTAGCACCAAGTTAATTTATTCAGTGCTGTAAAAATATGATATTACTATTAAGGAGCATAATACATCTCATTGACATCAGTAACATCCCACCCTGGAACCCCGCCAATAGTATAGATACCCGAATCAGTAACTGTGGCTCCAAACACAGACCTGCTCGTTGGCATTGGTGTTCGGCTCGTCCATGTATCACTGATTGGATTATAAGCCTCATTTGTTGAAACTACTGTAGAAGGCCAGAAATTTCTGCCACCGACAGCATAGATCTGTCCATTGAAAGTAGCTACAACAAGTCCATCCCTTGCCGTGGGCATAGGTGTTTTTTGAACCCATGTATCAGTTGGTGGATCATACACTTCATTTACAGAATAAAATATAGGTAAGTAGCTGCCACCAACAACATAAATCTTTTTGTCGAAAACTGCCGCGGCAGCCAACTCTCTTCCTGTTGGTTGAGGAGTCTTTACTTGCCAGCTATCTAAAACAGGATCATACTCTTCGTTTACGGAAAGTATATTACCATTCCTACCTCCAATTACAAAGATCCTGTCATCAACGACTGCAATAGCAAACCCTCCTCTTGCTGTAGGCATCGGAGCTTTAGTTGTCCAGGTGTCTGTCATGGGATCATACTCTTCGTTCATTGTTAACGCTCCTGTACTGTCGCTACCGCCTATTGCATAAATTTTATCGTTTACATCAACAACTCCAAGATATGCTCTAGGCGTCGGCATTGGAGCTCTTTGGGACCAGATATCTGTTTTATAATCGTTACACCTCAACGATACTACAATAATACGTACATGAATCCTGATTAGCAAGACCGCCGATTGCATATATCTTTCCATTCACTTCAACTACGGCGTGCCCGCATCTCGTGGTCGGCATGGGTGATTTTGTTGTCCATACACCACCTTGAGGTACTACGGTGATACTCACATTCGCAGTTATTACTGCATCATGTTCATCAGTAGCCTGCACAGTAATTGTATCCATATCTATTGCATTTACTTCGGGCGCAATCCAGACAATTGAATCACCAGCTATTGTATTGAAAGACCCGCTGGTTGCACTCCATGTATAAATGAGAGAATCTTCGTCTGGATCGATTGCTGATACTATCACCGAGACTGAATCACCACTTTCTGCAGTAGTAGGTGATATTGTTATCGTAATTGCTTCAGGCGGGTTATTTTTTTGACAGCCACTACTGTTAAGAAATGTGATAATAAAGATTAATACAAGATAGCAATTCCAGTAGGGTTGCTTTGTCAGCTTCTCCAGCATTTCTCCCTCTTTAATCCTCTATACTAACATCCTACGCCCAATTATTTAATTTTAATGGAAATATATGTATTGTCAAGAGGCGAAAGTTGATTTCAAAAAATTAGCAACCCTTGATTCCAGTTGAGCCGTAAAGAATACGAAAAAGAGGAATATTTGGTAAAAATTCTTGAAGATGGAGATAATGTAAAGAGCTAGTCTTTGTCAGTCGTATCTATTGATTGTTTGCGAATTTTTTTATATAATAGCCCATGACCAAAGGTTATCTGTCTTTTGTGCTGCATTCCCATCTTCCCTGGGTTCTGGGACATGGTCTCTGGCCGCACGGTACTGACTGGTTGAGTGAAGCAGCAGCTGAATGTTATATACCGATATTAAAACAACTGTATCGTCTCTTAGATGAAGGGTTGTCTCCGAAATTGAATATCGGCATCACGCCGATACTACAAGAGCAATTACTCTCGCCTTATTTTCACGAAGAATTTGAGGCTTATCTTAAGAACAAGATCAAAGCAGCGGAAAAGGACATCGATGAATTCAGCCGTCAGGGTCAAAAGGAATTTCTTAAAGTAGCAGAGATGTGGCGTGATTTCTATATCGAGGTGCACGATGATTTTGTGCATCGATACAACAAAAATCTAATAAATGCTTTTGCTCAGCTGCAGGACCAGGGTTGCATCGAGATCATAACTTCGGCAGCTACGCACGGTTATCTGCCCTTATTAAAGAGTGACCGTTCGGTAAATGCTCAAATCGATCTCGGTGTTCAAACTTATAAAAAGAACTTTAATAGGCAACCGCCTGGTATATGGCTGCCAGAATGTGCTTATCGACCAGCATATGATTGGTCACCCGCGGTAGGATCAGATAAAACTCCCTATGCGCGCCGCGGTATCGATGAATTTGTAAGTAAACATAATATAGATTATTTTATCGTTGATAACCATCTGTTAAAAGGCGGCAGAGCGATCGGTGTTTATCTGTCGAGATTTGAAGCACTGGCAAATCTTTGGGAACATTTTAAAAAAGAATTCGTCGAAACAAAGGAAGATTTCCCAAAAACTCCTCAAGAAATATACCTCGTTTGTTCAAACCCACAGATCAAACCGGTCGCAATCTTTACACGCGACCCGAAGACCGCACTCCAGGTCTGGAGCGGCGGCGTGGGCTATCCAGGCGAACCACAATACCTTGATTTCCACAAAAAGAAATTCCCGAGCGGCTTACGATACTGGCGGGTCACTGACCAAAAGCTCGATTTAGCATTAAAACAAAACTACGAACCTCATATTGTTGAAAATATAGTAAGACAGCATGCTCAGCATTTTCTTTCGCTATGCAAAGAACTGGCTGAAACCTACTTTAGCAAGACTGAAAAACCTGCTGTAATATGCACACCTTTTGATACCGAGTTATTCGGACACTGGTGGTTCGAAGGTCCTATCTGGCTATACCATGTACTAAAAGCAGTTGAACAGGATAATGAAATCGAGCTGGGCACTGGAACCAGACTCCTTGAGAAATACGAACCGACCAAGATCATATCCTTACCTGAGGGCTCCTGGGGTGAGGGCGGTTTTCACTATATCTGGCTCAATAAGTGGACCGAGTGGACCTGGCAGCGTGTTTATCAAGCTGAAGATAAGTTCTATGACCTTTATGACAACCATAAAAACACCACTAACAAAGATATATTAACGATACTCAAGCAGCTCGGTCGGGAACTCCTCCTCTTGCAGTCTTCAGATTGGCAGTTTTTAATATCTACCTGGAGCGCGCGGGATTATGCAGAACTGCGTTTTAGCCGGCATTTTGATAATTTCATGAAATTAGCAGGTTTTCTTGAAAAAAAGAAAGTTACTCAAGACGATTTAAACTTTGTAAAAAACTTAAGCGAGCAAGATTCCTGTTTCTCAGACCTCGACCTTTCGATATTTAAAAAAATCTAAGCCTCTGCCATCCGGCATCGGCCATCTGTAATCCCTCATCCGTGATCTGTAATCCGTTATCTGTTATCTGTCACCTGTTATCTATTATCTGTAATGTTGACTTTTTGCCTGTTTTACATATCCTAATACGATGATCGAAGTTACTGAATGGAAGCATGAACGAGAGCGTATGGTTAATGAACAGATCATTGCAAGGGGCATTCAAGACCCAAACGTAATAGAAGCTATGACAAAGGTACCGCGCCATTTATTCGTCGATAAAACGTATTATCATCAATCTTATAATGATTATCCCTTGCCGATCGGACAGAGCCAGACTATATCCCAGCCTTATATGGTAGCATCAATGACTGAACTGCTCGAGTTAAAAGGTAATGAAAATGTGTTGGAAGTCGGAACCGGTTCAGGTTACCAGACCGCGATCCTTGCACTCTTGTGCTCGAGAGTGTATTCAGTCGAGCGGATACCTGAATTAACGAGCAAAGCACGAGCTACGCTCAAAAAATTAGGCTTTGCTAATATAAATCTGATAGTCCGAGATGGAACCCTGGGCTGGCCTGAATTCGCACCGTATGATTGTATTATCGTTACTGCTGGTGCCCCTGAAATACCCAATGCTCTGATCGAGCAGCTCGCTGATAATGGTCGCATGGTGCTCCCTGTAGGCACCGAGGTGTCTCAGACGCTTAATTTAGTTGAGAAACATAAAGGACTCATTTGTAGAAAAGAATTCTTTGGTTGTGCATTTGTACCATTGGTTGGTAAAGGAGGGTGGAAATTAATTTCAAGTTAGATTTGGGCAAAATTCGTACGGGGCGTAGCGCAGCGGATTAGCGCGCATGGTTCGGGACCATGAGGTCGTGGGTTCAAATCCCACCGCCCCGATATTAGGAACAGGAGAAATAATTATTAAGTCATGGCAAGGAAGATAATAGCAGTAATCGGTGGTTCAAAGCCGGACGCGAAAAGTCTAAAAACCGCTGAAGAGGTGGGTTCTTTGATCGCTCAAAATAATGGTGTATTGATTACTGGTGGTATGGGTGGAGTGATGAAGGCAGCGTCTAAAGGAGCAAAGAATGCCGGCGGTCTGGTCATCGGTATTTTGCCAACAACAAAGAAAGAAAGTGCCAACCCTTATGTTGATATACCGATCGTTACCGGCATGAGCGAAGCAAGAAATATGATCATCGCTCGAACCTGTGACGCAGCTATCGCCATCGACGGTAAATACGGTACGCTCTCGGAAATTGCATTTTGCTTGATATTCGATGTCCCGGTCATCGGTCTTGATACATGGGATATTAATGCACCGATAATAAAAGCCAAGAGTGCAAAACAAGCAGTAGAAATAATCTTCGAGGATATCCTGAAATGAAAGCGACGATCATTGTGCAGGGTTTAGTCCAGGGCGTCGGCTATAGATTTTTCGCAGTTGATATAGCGAAACAGTATAATATTAAAGGATATGCCCGTAATCTTCTAGATGGAAACGTCGAGGTTATTGCTGAAGGTGATGAGGGCATGCTCAATGAATTTATTAAACGGTTAAAAGTCGGCCCTGGTTCAGCGCGGGTCACAGGGATCGACGTAAAATGGGATGATACTGATTTTGGCTTTGATTCCTTTGATATACGATTTTAAACAGGAGATATAAAATGGATTTAAAAAAATATATCCGCGACGTTCTGGATTTCCCTAAAAAAGGTATTGTTTTCAAAGATATCACAACACTTCTAAAACAACCTGAGCCTTTTCAATATGCAGTCGATACGATCGTTGATAAATATAAGGATCAGAAAATCGACAAGGTCGTTTCCGTCGAGGCGCGTGGTTATATATTCGGCGGTGTACTGGCATATAAGTTAAACTGCGGTTTTGTGCCGGTCCGTAAACCCGGTAAATTGCCTGCAGAAACGATCGCTAAGGATTATACGCTTGAATATGGTACGAATACTATTGAAATACACACAGATGCTCTTGAACCAGGCGAGAAAGTATTGATATTCGATGATCTTCTGGCAACCGGTGGCACAGTCCAGGCTACGTGTCAGCTCGTTGAACAATTGGGTGCTAAAGTCATATCCTGCGTTTTCCTTATCGATCTGACTTTTTTAAAAGGTGCAGAAAAACTAAAAAACTACGAAGTATTTTCTTTGATCGAATACTAATTACTTAATGACCAATGACTAATCTCTTTGTCATTATCCAACTTGATTGGATAATCCAGGGGGGCTGCGCGATGTCTATGGATTCCCTGGTCAAGCCAGGGAATGACAGTGTGGGAAGCGGGCATGGTCTGATAAATCAGACAGCTACATTTTCTCCTGTTCTATCTTTTATTTTTCCTTACGCTCTACGCCCTACGCCTTACGCTCTACGCTCTACGCCTTACGCTCTACTCACTACGCCTTACGCTCTACGCTCTACGCCTTACGCCCTACGCCTTACGCTCTACGCTCTACGCCTTACGCTCTACTTTCTTTCTT
>CAYQPW010000021.1:0-43442 GCA_964419565.1 uncultured bacterium | reverse complement strand
CGCGAAGGCGGCAGAACGGTCGGCGCTGGCGTCGTAACTAAAATAATAGAATAATAATGAATAAACTCAGAATTAGACTAAAATCATACGACCACCGTATTCTTGATCAATCGGTCAAATCGATCGTCGAAACGGCAAAACGTTTCGGCGTTAATCTCTCTGGTCCTATCCCTCTGCCAACCGAACGCTCGCTTTACACGGTACTTCGTTCCCCGCATGTCGATAAAAAATCACGTGAGCAATTCCAGCTTCGCGTTCACAAACGGCTTATCGAACTGAACGATGTCACTCCGGATATAATCGATGCGTTAAACAAGCTCGAAATTCCAGCCGGTGTTTATATTGAAGTGAAGGCGATGTAAAATGATAGGACTTATCGGCAAAAAACTCGGTATGTCGCAGATATTTCTAGAGAACGGACATGTCGTGCCGGTGAGTATGATCGAAGCCGGTCCCTGCCCGGTCATCCAGATAAAGAATGAAAACAGTGATGGCTACAAGGCGATACAAGTAGGTTTTGGTGAAAAGAAAAAAAATAATAAAGCAGCGAGCGGACACCTTAAAAAAGCAAAAGTAAAATCAGCCGCTAAATTGCTCGAGTTCAGGATCAAAGACCCGGATAAATACAAGGTAGGCGAAAAAATCGACGTATCGATCTTCAATGATGGTGAAAAAATAGCCGTTGTCGGCTGGTCAAAAGGAAGAGGTTTTGCAGGTGGTATCAAACGATGGGGTTGGCATGGCGGTCCGGCTTCTCATGGGTCAACTGCACACCGAAGGGTTGGTTCAGCCGGTCCTGGCACTTCACCAGGCAGGATATGGAAAAATAAAACAATGCCTGGTCGCTACGGTAATGAAAGGGTAACAGTCAAAAACATAAAAGTGGTTAAGGTCGAGAAAGATAAGAATTTATTGTATGTCAAAGGCGCAGTCCCCGGTGCTAAAAATGGTTATGTCATAATGATGAAAGAGGAATAATGCAGACTAGACTATTCGATAAAACAGGCAAAGAGACCGGTAAAGTAAAACTCAACGATAAGATTTTCAAGCAGGAAATTAATAAAGCCCTGCTCTGGGAAAACATTACTGCGCTCTCAAAAAACCAGCGCAGAGGCTTAGCGAGCGCTAAAAATAAAACTGAAGTCAGAGGTGGTGGAAAAAAACCATACCGGCAAAAAGGTACTGGTTGGGCAAGACACGGCACGATACGTTCACCTATATGGCGCGGTGGCGGTGTTGTTTTCGGTCCGAAACCCCGTGACTATTCTGTGCGCATGCCAAAAAAGAAAAAAATAAAGGCGCTTCTTACATCACTGAGCGTAAAAGCACAGGAAGATAAGATTATGATTATTGATAGCCTCGATCTCGATGCACCAAAAACCAAAGATTTTGCGGAGATTCTAAGAAGTATCAACCTGCATGCGACCAAGACACTCGTCGGTGTCGATGCACTCAATAAAAATCTCAAACTAGCGGGCCGGAATATACCATACATTAATTTAAAACGCGTGGATGATATCAACTGTCTGGACGTGCTCTCTGCTGATTACTTTCTGCTCACCAAAAAAGCTCTTGAAAAATTGGAGAAACGATGCGCAACGAAGAAGTAATTAAAAAAGCACTGATAACTGAGAAAGCCGATCGACTGAGAGAGATGAATATCTACCAATTCGAGGTGGCCTCCCGGACAACAAAGCGTCAGATAAAACAAGCCGTCGAGCAGCTCTTCAATGTCGAGGTAATTGATGTCAAAACCGCAAATTTACCCGCTAAACCAAGACGCCTGGGACGTTCTGAGGGTTATAAATCAGGTTATAAAAAGGCCTCGGTAACACTCAAAGAGGGTCAGAGGATCGAGATCATAGAGGGTGTATAATGGCAATTAAGAAATACCGTCCAACAACTCCATCTCGAAGGTATTATACCGTGAACAAAGTTGATGTCACCAAGAAGAAACCCGAAAAATCGCTGCTCGTGTCCAAGAAAAAATCCGGTGGAAGAAATAATTATGGCCGGATAACAGCACGTCACCGAGGTGGTGGACACCATAGATTCCTGCGTCAAATAGATTTCCGCCGGGATAAAAATGATATCCCGGCTAAGGTCCAGGCGATTGAGTACGATCCAAACCGCAGTGCCTTGATCGCCTTGCTCGTTTATGCGGATGGAGAAAAAAGATATATCGTTTGTCCGGAAGGTCTGAAAATCGGTGATAAAATAATGTCTGGAGAAAAGTCAGCGATACAGCTGGGCAATTGTCTCAAACTTGCCGACATCCCTCTTGGCATCGAGATCCATAATGTCGAGCTTGCACCTGGAAAAGGTGCTGAGTTGGTTAGAGGGGCCGGTCTTGCCACTCAGATATTGGCAAAAGAGGGCGATTATGCGCATTTAAAATTGCCATCCGGTGAAATCCGTTTGATCAATCAAAAATGTCGTGCTACGATCGGTAAAGTCTCGAATGCCTTGCACTCCAGTGTCGTTTATGCGAAAGCTGGAAGAACAAGACATCGCGGACGCCGACCTCATGTTCGAGGCGTCGCAATGAATCCAGTGGATCACCCGTTAGGTGGCGGTGAAGGGAAATCACACGGTGGTCGTCACCCTGTCTCACCCTGGGGATGGTTGACTAAAGGTAAAAAAACAAGAAAAGTTCAGAAAGCATCAGATAAGTTCATCGTGAAAAGGAGAAAATAATGGCAAGATCCCTGAAAAAAGGTCCCTTCGTTGACATAAAACTAATGAAAAAAATAACCAAGCTAATAGATTCCGGTGAAAAGAAAATTATCAAAACGTGGGCAAGGAGTTCCATGATCCCGCCAGAATTCGTCGGTTTCACTATCGCAGTACACAATGGCAATCGGTTTATCCCGGTTTACATCACGGAACGGATGGTCGGCCATAAACTCGGTGAATTTTCTCCAAGTCGTACTTTCCGGGTCCACTCAGGTACAAGAAAAGAAGAGAAAAAACGAGAGTTTGAAAAATGATCGCCAAAGCAATCAAACGCTACGAACGAGTTTCACCAAGAAAAATTAAACGCATGTTGGATGTCATCAGAGGAAAGGGTATTACAGAAGCAAGAGCGATACTCCAGTTCCATCATTCCAGATCCAAACAGCCAGTTCTCAAGACTCTAAATTCTGCAGTTGCCAATCTCAAGGAAAAGGTCGGAACCGCACGGATAGACGATAATGACCTTTTTGTAAAAGAAGCGAAAGTGGATGAGGGTCCTACGATGAGAAGATGGCGTGCTGGTTTTCGGGGCTCTGCAGACATGATAAGGAGAAGAACCTGCCACATTACGTTGGTAGTTGACTCCTACAAACCTATCGAAAGTAAGAAGGGAGACTAATGGGACAGAAAACTCATCCAATCGGTTTCAGACTGGGCATCACTAAAGATTGGAAATCAAAGTGGTTTGATGAACAGAACTATGCTAAACTCATTGCCGAAGACCATACGATACGCAGATACTTGCGTCAGCGTCTTTCCGAAGCCATGGTCTCCGATATCATCATAAGAAGATTATCTAACCGGGTAATAATATCGATCAACACCGCTCAACCCGGCAAGGTTATCGGTAAAGGCGGCGAGGAAATAAAGAAGTTACGCGAGGAAGTAAAAAGTCTCATCCAGCGTGATGTTGCGATAAATATTGAAGAAGTACGGATGCCTGAACTCGATGCACTGCTTGTTGCTCAGAATATCTCTCGGCAAATCACGCAACGTATATCGCACCGGCGAGCGATGAAACGGGCATTGATATCGGCGATGAAAATAGGCGCGAAGGGGATAAAAATTGCATGTGCAGGGCGGCTTGGCGGTACTGAGATCGCACGAACTGAATCCCAGCATGAAGGCAAGGTACCTTTACAGACCCTCAATGCCGATATTGACTATGCACGTGCTACGGCATTCACGATCTACGGTACTGTCGGTATCAAGGTCTGGATCTATAAAGGAGTAGTCAAGTAATGCTAGAGCCCAAGAAGACTAAATACAGAAAGCAACAGAGAGGACGCATGAAGGGCAAAGCGACCCGTGGAAACACGATTGCTTTTGGCGACTACTGCTTGATCGCGCTTGAACCGGCATGGATTACTGCCCGGCAAATAGAGGCTTCAAGGGTTGCTATCTCTCACTCAATGAAAAAGGGTGGTAAGATGTGGCTCAGGATATTTCCCGATAAACCGGTAACTAAAAAGCCGGCTGAGACAAGAATGGGTAAAGGAAAAGGTGCTCCAGAGTTCTGGGTAAGTGTTGTAAAACCAGGTCGCATAATATATGAACTCTCTGGTATGGATGAGAAAGATGCACGGCACCTCCTCAGACTTGCATCCAATAAGTTGCCGATCAGAACGAGATTTGCGAAAAGAGAACCGGGGATAAAATATGAAGGTTTTTGAACTCAGAGAGAAAACCAGAGAGGAACTGGTCGATCTGCTCAATGGTTATCACAAAGAGATATTCAACTTGAAACTGCGGCGCGGCGCACAGGAAATACCTAACCCCTTAAGACTCAGGACATTACGTCGAGATATTGCACGTATAAAGACAATCCTGCGCGAGGACGAGTTGGGAACCAAGAAACTGCTTGAGGTGAAAAAACCAAAGCAAAAGACGAAGAAAGGAGACTAATATGCGCAGACGAAAGGTAGGAGTGATAATCAGTGATAAACCGTTCAAGACCGTAATAGTCAAGGTAAGTCACTATACCAAACACCCCCTCTACAAGAAATATATCAAGAAGAATACCAAGGTCTATGCTCACGATGAAAAAAACGAATGCAAAGTTGGCGAAAAGGTGATGATCGAAGCAACCCGGCCGCTTTCTAGAATGAAAAGGTGGCGGGTAGTCAGGAAAATGTGATGATTCAAATATATTCACGACTAAAGGTTTGCGACAATACCGGCGCACGCATCGCCATGTGTATACGGGTAGCCGGCGGGTCGACACGAAGATACGGTTCGATAGGCGATATCATCAACGTTACTATCAAAGATGCATTACCTAATGCCCCGGTCAAAAAAGGTGATAAGGGAAAGGCGGTCATTGTAAGAACCAAGAAAGAAAAACGAAGGTCGGATGGATCCTATGTAAGATTTGATGATAATGCATGCGTCTTGATCAATGATCAGCGCGAGCCAAGAGGAACGCGCGTCTTTGGACCGGTCGCTCGTGAACTTCGGGACAAAGGTTTTACCAAAATAATGTCACTGGCGAGTGAAGTAGTATGATCGTGTTTGTAAGGAGCAATTGATGTTAGGTAAAAGAAAAATAAAAAAAGAAAAGAAACCGAAATTTCATATTAAGAAGAATGATCTCGTTGAAGTCAATACCGGTGAAGAAAAAGGCAGACGCGGCAGGATTCTCGACGTAATACCGGCTAAACAACAGGCGATCGTTGAGGGTATTAACCTTGTCAAAAAACACCAGCGTGCGCGCTCCCAAGCACAACCCTCGGGGATTGTCACTGTACCAGCGCCCATACATGTAGCAAACCTCGTGCTCATTTGCTCGAAGTGCGGGAAGAAAACAAGGATTAGGAAGGAAAAAATAGAAAACAGAAAAGCAAGAATATGTAAGAAATGCGGAGAGATAATTGAGTAAGAAAGATGATTCAAATTATGTACCAAGACTAAAGCTGTACTATGACCAGCAGTTGAGAAAAATACTTCAAAAACAACTCGGTTATTCGAACGTGTATGAAGTCCCTGAACTCAAGAAAATCGTCATAAATGTCGGCGTGGGTGAAGCCGTCAACGACCAGAAAGTCCTTGAAATCGTCAGAGCAGACCTCGCCAGAATTACCGGTCAGGCACCAGTCGCTACCCGTGCACGAAGACCTATATCCAATTTTAAAATACGGAAGGGTATGATGATCGGTTTAAAGACCACCCTGCGAGGTGCGCGTATGTATGAATTTTTTGATCGGTTTGTCAATGTCGCAGCACCCAGAATTCGTGATTTTCGTGGTTTCTCTCGAGACTCGTTCGATGGTAAGGGATGTTATAATTTAGGACTGACCGAACAGACTATTTTTCCTGAAATAGAGTATGATAAGGTAAAAAAGGTCTTTGGAATGGACATCGCAATTGTCACCTCAGCGAAAAAGGACGATGATGCGTCTGCTTTGCTCGAAGGACTAGGCATGCCTTTAACAAGGAAAAAATAAAAAAGGGATATTATGGCAAAATTATGTTTGATAAACAAAGCAAAGAAAAAACCAAAATTTACCACAAGACGTTATAATCGCTGTTTCAGATGCGGTCGAGCACGGGCTTATTACCGCAGATTTGGTCTTTGCCGCATTTGTTTTCGACAACTCGCCCTAAAGGGTGAAATACCGGGCGTAAGAAAAGCCACCTGGTAGGACGCCTTCGGCGAAAAACGAAAATCCAAAAAACTTAATACCCAAAATACTGAAATCGACCTGTAGTCACCGGATACATCAGGCGGCTCAATGAATTGAACCGCTACAATCTGGTATATTCAAGATCTTAAATCTGAAATCTTAAATCTAAAATGCTCTTTAGATTTCTCTTCTGCCTTCCAATGCCCTGGTCAACGTTGTCGTATCGGCAAGGTCGAGGTCACTGCCTGTGGGCAGGCCGCGTGCGATCCTTGTGACCTTTATACCCAATGGTTTTAATAATTTTGCTATATAAAGCGCGGTTACGTCACCCTCTGTCGTAGGGTTTGTCGCAAGGATAACCTCGCTAACTGTTTGCTTTTCTATACGCCTGATGAGTGGCTGAATACGCAGGTCTTCCGGAGCGATATTATCGATCGGCGATATCACGCCGTGCAGAATATGGTAAAGCCCTCTAAATTCACTCGTTCGTTCTAAAACCATAACATCTGACGGCTGTTCAACGACACAGATAATTTCAGTATCACGACCGGGATTGACACAGATCTCACAGGGGTCCTGTTCAGCCCAGTTACAGCAAATAGAACACTCCTTCAGTTGATTACGAGCGCGGTCTATCGCCCTGGTCAATTCCTGTACTTTGGCCTTATCCATTTTCTGCAGGTAAAAAGCAAGCCGCTGGGCAGTTTTACGACCGATGCCAGGAAGCCATTGGAGTCTTTCGATGAGGTCGGTTAGCAAAGCCATGACCTATTCTATCCATATTATCAGAGAAGTCAATGCTGGCGCCATTTTTCACTAGATTTTACTTGATTTTTAAGACATTTTCTATATAATAATTCAGTCTAGAAACATAAGGAATAAGTATAAATATTTCACTGTTTTTCTTTATGTATGAAAGGAGTCAACATGAAACTTAAATTTCTGGGGCACGCAGCTTTTCTGCTCACATCAGATTCCGGCGTCAGGATCATAACCGACCCATACAAAGCAGGTTGCTTCGATGGTGGTATCAAGTATGGTCAGATTACCGAAGAAGCTGACATCGTTACGATCTCACACGAGCACGACGACCACAACGAAACCAAGATAAATGGAAACCCAGCTTTCATAAAAGGAACTGCCAAACAAATCGTCAAGGAAATCGAGATTTCTGGAATTGATGTCTATCATGACACGAGTGAAGGTAAAGAACGCGGTAGTAATATCATTTATAACATGTCGATCGATGGTATAAATGTCGTGCATCTTGGTGATCTAGGGCATGAATTATCAAAAGATGATATAGCAAAAATCGGTAATGTCGATATCTTACTCGTTCCGGTTGGCGGTTATTTTACGATCGACGCTAAGGGTGCCGATAAAGTTATCAATGCATTGCAGCCAAAGATCGTTATCCCAATGCATTTTAAAACAGATAAATGTGCTTTCCCGATCGCCACGATCACCGATTTTACCAAGGGCAAAAACGTTAAGAAAATTACTGAAGAACTGGTGATTACAAAAGATGAATTGCCTGATACAACGACAGTTTATTATCTCGAACCAACCAAGTGATGGAAAAAAGGTTATGGCTAGGATGATTGACTATTATGTATTCAAGCTTCCAAGCCCCAACCCATTTGCTATTCTTTATAAGGAGGTTAAATGAGAGAAGTTGACTATAATATCATTGTTGATACCGTAGCCAGACTGTGCACCGAGGCTAATTACTTTCTTGGTGAAGACGTAGTCAACGCATTTAAACAAGGTTTGGAAAAAGAAGAATCGCCAACGAGTAAGGATATCCTGAACCAGTTATTGCAAAATGCCGAGATCGCAAGAACTGAAAAAATACCCATCTGCCAGGATTGCGGTTATGCCGTCGTGTTTCTCGAACTCGGCGAAGATGTCCATGTAAAAGGTAATATACTAAATGCGATAAAAGACGGTGTAAAAAAAGGCTATACCGATGGATACTTGAGAAAATCGATACTTGCGGATCCGATCAAAGGTAAGAATACTGGTGACAACACTCCGCCGATCGTTCATACAACAATCGTGCCGGGTGATAAAATAAAGATCACGGTGGCACCAAAAGGTGGCGGTAGTGAGAACATGAGCGAAGTGAAGATGGGCAAACCAGCTGACGGCATAGAAGGGGTTAAAGAATTTGTGCTCGACCGTGTCTTGCGTTCGAGTGCCAATCCCTGCCCCCCGATCATTGTCGGTGTTGGTATCGGCGGTAATTTTGAATACTCGGCTTTTTTGGCCAAAAAAGCTCTGCTCAGAGATATCGGTCAGCGTCATCCTGATCCCTTCTATGCAGATGTCGAAAGAGAGCTTCTCGAAAAAATAAATAACTTGGGCATCGGTCCAATGGGACTGGGCGGCAGGATAACTGCACTCGATGTTTTCATTGAAGTATATCCCCGGCATATTGCATCATTCCCGGCTGCGGTGAATATCAACTGTCACGCGGCAAGGCATAAGACAGCAATTATCTGATAGGAGGTATCATGAGTGAACCAATAAAACTAAAGGCACCAGTTAGTGATGAAGATATTATGAAATTAAAGATCGGTGACAGTGTTCTTATTTCGGGAATAATTCTCACTGGTCGGGATGCAGCCCATAAAAGACTGTATGATCTTGCATCGAAAGGTGAACCATTACCAGTCGATATCAAAGGCCAGATCATATATTATGTTGGACCGGCACCAGCGAAACCGGGGTATGTGATCGGACCGGCAGGACCCACAACTTCGTATCGAATGGATCCATATGCTCCACTGTTAATGGAATTGGGGTTGAAAGGAATGATCGGTAAGGGGATCCGTTCAAAAGAAGTCCGCGAGGCAATGCAAAAGTATAAGGCAGTATACTTTTCTGCCACGGGTGGAGCGGCTGCTTTGATCGCAAAAAATATCAAAGAAGTTAAGATAATCGCCTACGAAGATCTTGGGCCTGAAGCTATCAGAGAACTCACAGTGGAAAACTTCCCGGTTATTGTCGCCAACGACGCATACGGCGGCGATCTTTATGAGGAAGGCACGAAAAAATACCGAAGATAAGTTGTCGGGGTCAGGTCTTGACTTAGAGACATAACGACGATATATGTATATGGGCGTTATTGGCCTTGTTATGTCTCTAAGTCAAGACCTGACCCCGAAAGCTACTTTTTCTTTATTTTTAACAAACACATCACAATACCGCCAAAAAGGATCAGCACTGCAACACTGAACATTATCCATGCAGATACCGGCATCATTCTCTCCTCTTACCTCTGTAAAGCATAACAGCAACAACAATGAATACGATCAGAATCAACCAACCACCCAGGAATTCAGCTAATCTACTGTACCCGCCATAAGATGTCATAAAACGATTATAAATGTTTGTGATAAAAAGAATCCCCACAACAATCGGCGTCAGATATTTGACTGAGAAATCCCACCAACGGCCGATTGTGAAATCGGACTTGCTGTTCGCATATTGTCTTAATTCAACGATCTTTGTAGGTATGGAAAAGATCGATTTATCGCCGGAATCGAAATGACGCTGGACATCAGCATCTTTGTGTGAATAGAAATAGGCAACCGCAAAACATTGAAGAATACCAACCACAAGCAGCCCGTAATTATTCATAAAATAATCCACAATATCAAGCCAGTATAAACCCGCTTTTGTCGTAAAAATAAGTCCAACAACCAGTGCGAGGACCCCAAAACCAATATTCGCATGAATTCGTTTGATTTTAAATTTATCGATGATCGATGCAGCACCCGCTTCAACCAAAGAGAACGCCGAATCAATGCCCAAAGTCAAGAGCATGACAAAGAAAAGAATACCAAAAACACTTGCGGCAACGGGTAGCATACTTATGATTGTCGGATATGTAACGAATGCAAGCTGCGGTCCTGATTTCACAACCTCACTCACGGGCAAGCCACTCTGGTGAGCATAGTATCCAAGCGTTGAAAATACGGCAAGACCACCTACAAAAGAAGTTGCATTGTTGGCAAAACTCACGAGAAAGGCATTGTTAACAACATCCGATTCCTTTTGCAGAAAGCTTGCATAGGTAATCTGCACGCCAAAACCGATTGTAAGCGAGAAAAAGACCTGGGAATATGCAGCAAGCCATACCCGGTAATCAAGCAAAGCACCGAAGCGCGGGGTGAGATAGAATTTCAAGCCCTCGATCGCTCCTGGCAAGGTTACTCCCCTTACTACTAATACGATCAATATTAGCCACGGGATTATGACTGTGAAATAGACGACTTTGCCGACAGTTTTTGGTCCTTTCCAGATTGCGGCAATTACGAAGATCCAGGTCAGGACCAGACCTAATACTATCAGCCACTGAATGCCGCCCAAATGCAGCGGTGATTCAGATATCTGTAAGAATTGGTTGAAGAAAAAACTTTGAGTATCCTGTCCCCACGCAAGATTGAATGAATAACCAAGATAATTGAAGCACCAGCTCATCACCACTGCGTAATATGTGACGATACCGAAACCGATGAGCAGGGCGAACCACCCGAGCATTTCGAATCCCTTCTTAATATGTCCCAGTGCAGCAGGTGCAGGTTTATAATATTTATGTCCAAGAGAAAATTCAAGGATCATCAATGGAATACCTGATGTTAAGAGTGCAACAAGATAGGGGATCAGAAATGCACCGCCGCCATTTTCATAACACACATATGGAAACCGCCATATGTTCCCAAGACCAATGGCCGATCCTATTGAAGCCAATACAAATGATGTTCTACTATCCCATTTATCATTCATTGGCAATTATATTCAAACGTAATATAGTGTCAACCCCCACCCATTGTTCGGCAAACAGCGACTGTGGTTATCAATTTTTCGCTGCTTCAACAAGAAGCTTATGCGGATCTACATTGAAAAATTTAGAAAACAAAATGCAGCTTTAGTCTTCTGGTAGGAGTGTCCGTCCTTCAAAAGTGATCACTCCCTGGCCGCCAAAAGTCACCTTCATGATCTGATTTTTGTATGAATGAACATGAATGTATACTCTACCGGGTCTGTTCATAGCGTAACCCATTTCAATTATGATACGGGTCATCTCACTGAGCGGCATTATGCGGTTATGAACAAGGTAGCAACCGAGCGAAGCACTGGCGGCCCCCGATACAGGGTCTTCGTTAATACCAACCGCCGGCGCAAAGTGACGCATATGTGCCGTATTGCCTTTCTCCATCGTTTCGAGACAGTAGACTACGACGCCGGTCATCTGCATGCGATCGCAAAAGCTTTTCATAACCGGAAAATTGGGCGTGATATTCAGCAGGACTTCACATGTTTCAACCGGCACGATGACATCTGTGTTGCCGGGTGATGACACAACACCCACCGGGTAGGTTGAATCCTGAATATCATTCTGGGACAAACCAAGGAACCTGGCGATCTGTTTAATGTCTATCGGCGTACTAACAAACTGCGGCACAGGCAGGGATACTGTTACTCTTTCGATCTTTTGATTCTTGACTCTAAGCTCAAGATGCTGGATCCCGCCTTTTGTACGCTGTCGGATCAGTGTAATAGGTTCGGTGAGCTCGAAGACCCCCTCACCTTCTGCGCCCAGATAAGCAGCGATCGTACCGTGTCCAGAAAAACCGATCTCTTCTGATCTGCTGAAGAAACGCAAAAAAAGATCAGCTTCTGCTGAATTATCGGGAAAAATAAACACCGTATCTGAAACCGGATTAAATTCACTCGATAACCTTATAAGTTTCTTCTCATCCTCTGCCCGGTCAGCACCGATGACTACCCATGACGGGTTCCCATCGTATGCCCGATCCGTAAACGTGTTTACTCTTTTGGTTTTGACCCATTGCATGCATTAATTATAGCAACAAGATTTTCTTTGTCAATATTAGATGCGACCGCAATCCTGATCGGTATTGACTGCGGTCTTTTTTAGAATAAACTAGTTAATGCGCATTATCTTACCGGAAATCAAGGAACTTATCGCAACCAGGAAAAAACGCGCGATAAGAATAGTAACATCGTATTTCGAACCAGCCGATATCGCTGAGATATGGCCAGAGCTAACTTCAAAAGAACAGCTCATATTGTTCAATGCCCTGAATACACGCTTTGCTACGGATATTTTTGAATTTCTCCAGGTAGATCAGATGCTCGAATTGCTGAGCAAGATAACCACCGCAAGAAAAAAGGAGATCCTCAATGAGATGTCACCCGATGATCGTACAGATCTCTTTGCCAGCTTACCCGAGCAAGAAACTGAATCGCTGATCCCGTTGCTTGACGAGGAGGAACAAAGCAGGGCACGTGAGCTTCTTGCTTACAAAAGCAATACAGCAGGTGGTTTAATGACTACAGACTTTATAACTGCCCGGGAAGATATTACTATCGCGCAGGTCCTGAAAATATTGAGAGAAAAAGCAAAAGAGATCGATTTTATCAATTACATTTATATTGTCGACAAGGTGAACCGGCTTAAGGGCACGATATCGCTAAAAGACCTGCTGACTACGAGCCCCAAGAGAAAAACAATGAAAGTAATGGACACCACGATTGTAAGCGTTGCCCTGGATATGGACCAGGAAGATGTCGCTCGTGTTTTTGAAAAATACGATGAACCTTCGCTGCCGGTTCTCGATAAGCTCGGGCGGATAAAAGGCGTGATCACGGTCGATGATGTTATCGATGTAATTCAGCAAGAAGCGAGTGAGGATATTTACCATTTCGGTGCAGCCGGTGTTACCGACGCATATCTCAGTGCAAATCCGTTCCTTGTCGCCCGTAAGCGAGTTATCTGGCTCATCATCCTCGCCCTGGCCGGATTCATCTCAGGGAGTGTGCTTGAACACTATTCTTTTCTGCTTTCCAATATCGTTACCCTGAGTTTCTTCATCCCTATATTAATGAATACGAGTGGCAGCGCGGGCACACAAGCCGCAACAGTTGTGGTACGAGGACTTGCCACAGGAGAAATCAACCTGAGTGACATATGGCGGGTGATAAGAAAGGAACTGCTCATCGGTATTCTCATGGGGATCACGGCTGGCGTGATCACTGCCTTACGTGCTATCCTGCTGCAAGGTGATGTCATGCTTGGTTTTACCGTGGCTGCAGCGATGATAATTGCGATCGTCATTGCGACATCCCTGGGTGGGATACTCCCTATAATATTCAAGAAATTGGGTGTCGATCCGGCCTTGATGTCCGGACCCCTGATCGCAACGATACTCGATACAACGACCCTGCTTATCTATTTCAATGCAACGATGCTGCTTTTATGGAATGTATAGCGGATTATTATCCCTAATAAAAAAGGGCGGCAAAGCCGCCCTTTTTTATTATATGCCTTAATCTTTTTACGGTGCAAAATGAGGGTAGTTCTCGATATTCTGGTACGCATAAGTAATGGTAACCTCAAGGTCAACGCGATTGACTTCATCCACATGTATCTTCACATAATGCTCATCAGCGGTCTTGAGAATAACCAAATCACCCTGGATAATCGGAATATAGGTATTGACCGTCGGTTCAGTCGTTACTCCATTGATATCCTCGAATTCGTATTGTCCAAGATTCAATAAAAGACTGACATTAGCACCAGTACCGTACTCACTATTATGAGATGGTGAATCAAAAGCAACGGTATCATAATTTGGTGATGTCCAAGCATCGACCCACATATCAGCCAGACTGTCAGCCATTTGTTCATCAGAGAGTAATGTCGCATCAGAGAAACGAATAGCACAGTCAGTATCTGGACCACTACCCAGTTCGAATTTCACTATCGCGGTAAATTCTGGTCTTGGTGATGCTTCGACAAATGGTACTGCTGCATTATAAGTACCGACCTTGTCATCGACATTGACTGTCCTGACCTGGAAATAGTATACTGTATCCTGGCTCAACCCGGTGATATCATAAGTTAGACCAGTAATAGGATCGGCATTGAATTTATTCAGGTTCTCGCCGTCCTCAACGAGCAGTTCAGCAGAATCGGTCGTTACGTAAACATTATAACCGGCAAAATCAGCATGCCCTTCGATCACTGTATCTTCATTCCAGGTGATCGTTACCATAGTCTCATGCATGACGACCATACTTATTTCTGGGGACTCGATTATGCTCGCCCCGCCACAACCGATTATGAACATTGCGACTAAAGCCGCTAAGACTAGTAAAGTCCTCTTCATTTTTTTCTCCTTTTTTAGTGCCTTTGCTTCTGAATTCTTTGCATTCACCATCCAAAGGCATAAGATGGTAAATGGCGATAACACGATTGTATTCTCCTAAACCACCTCCTTTTGGCTTATGACTGTTAAAAGTATAAGTAATATTTGAGTTTTGTCAAGACCCGAGATTTACATTTTGGATTGCAGATTTTAGATTTACTCAATTACCCCTTACGACTTCGTCTACGGGGCAGGCTTATCTTTTAACGCATTGATCGTTTTTTGAAAACGCTTTAGCTCAATAGGTACGAGCCTGATCGATGATAAAAATTCTAAAAATCCATCGATATCAAGATTGAGATAATGATCTTCGATCTGCATATCGAGCGGCAGATCGTATAAATAAGCACCACTGCCCAATGCATCTTCCAGCCTTGCGATATTCCGTCGGATCACCTTTCGTATCGCCTTTTTTTCGGGTACTGGGAAATCCCTGCCAGCAATCTCACAATGATTTAAAACAAGCATTTTACCTTCGGCATCAAGGGCATCCCGGCCCTGTTGGAAAAGCGCATCGGCGATAATGAAACCATAAAGATGCCCGAATAAATGCAGGATATATGTATTACCGCAGTCAAGAGTCATCGGGAAATCCAGCAGCTCCATATCTGGACAGACACGCTGTTTTAAAACAGGCGCAAGCATATAGCTGTAATTACCATCGCCTTTCCCCTCGAAAATTTTTGCCACGGCCGGTGAAGCACCGATATATTTGGCGTAAACACGCTTTTCATTTTCCGCAATGCGCACTGTCTCCCAACAACAACCACCAAGGATGAACCTGTGTTTCAGATGGAAAATACGACCCACCAGTCTCTGCGATTCTGCATTAAGAACATCGTATTCACCGAAAGATGTATCCGCGATGTTCGAATGTATCTTTCCCCAACGTATCTTATCTTCAAGTTCATAACCATCATAGTATATGCCGGGCCTTTGTTCTTTTATCTTAGCATCATCGACCAATTTCTTAAATGCGGTTTCTATCTGCATTTCACTGTATACCGGGGTCAGAACATGATAAATACTTTCCAAAGTCGTCCCTATACGCCTGCGCTGAAAAAGATAAGAATAAATCTGCTGGGGTATCACGGACAATGAAGGTTGGTATCGTTTCTCAAATAATTGCCCTTTTGTCGCGCGATCGAAATATATTTCAAACAACATCCTCTCCCAGGCATCAGTATAAACCCCGATCGCGAAAAGACTGTCAGTACGGCGGTTACCCCGGCCTATACGCTGAAGCAAGGATGAGATATCAAACGGCGGGCGGTAAAGAATTACACAATCCACATCGCCGATATCAATACCCAGTTCGAGCGTTGAAGTAGCACACAATATACCTCTCTCGCTATTATTCATCAAGCGCTCCACTTGTTCACGACGCTGTTTTTCAAGGCTCGCATGGTGGACGAACACGGCATCATGAAACGGTGGCCTGTTCAATTTCTGCGAGAATAGCTCAGCTAGACTTCGGGCATTGAAGAAAATAAGTATTTTTTTTAAATTTCTTGCGCGCGCCAGGCGAAAAATATCATCAACAATATTATCTTGCGCCATCAGTCGATACTCAAGCGCCCGCGCCGATTTAAGAAAACAGACCTTAGCATCGTCAAAATACCGTGTCCCGATGGCCATATCATCAACTGTTGCAGAAAGGGCTGCATACTGCAGTTTATCGTGGAATTTTCTCAGCCTGTTCAATAATACCCTCAGCTGGTCGCCGCGCGGGGTATTATCGAGCAGGTGTATTTCGTCAAGTACGACAGCGTTCAGGGTCTCAAGGATACGCGGCTGACGCGTGATTATGGAGTCAAAAGATTCTGGCGTGGTAAGCAATACGTCTGGTAAATGTTTTTTATCGAGCCTGGGACGGTCACCGGTCTTGCGCCCCAATTCAAGACCGACATATGTGATCGGGTCGACCAATCTGCGAAAAAGATCATTTACCAATGCGCGGGTCGGGGAAACATATAGTATTTTCAATTCATTCGATGGTCCCGGCTGCGCATCAATCAGCAGATTTTCAATGAGCGGGGCGATTACTGCTTCAGTCTTTCCGCTTGCTGCAGGAGATACGACTACGACATTATTCCGTTTCAAAATGTGTGGTATGGTCAATCCCTGGATCGGCGTCAAATTGCCAAAACGGCTGAAAAACGGGATCCAGGTCCGGTTCAGATTCTCTTTTATTTCTTCAATGACCACTATCTCGTATGCGGAATCCGCTCCCCCAGACGCAACCAGTCAAATGCTTCAACCGAGAATTTAATGAACTCTCTAAGTTCACCGCTTTGTTTTTTCAGTGCAGCATTGTATATATTTTCACGACGCGCTACTTCGACCGAAAAATCCGGGTAAGCGCAATTGTAAACACTTACCAGGTTATCAAAAATAACCTCGAGTTCAGGTTTACTGAATTTGCGGAGATAATGACGGTTCTTTATGACTTTGACTATATTCCCGATGCCGCGCAGACCATGGATCGGTGTCATTGCGAGCACTATGATCAGATGGGCGTCCTTATAAATATATGGCGTCGGTCTGACCTTATTATGAACCAACCTTGAATCGATCTGCTTCAACTCATCACTGTTCAAAGCAGCAAGAATCAAACCTTCGAGAAAACTCAATCCCCGGCTATACGACTGATAATCCCATATGCGGGTCGCTGTCTCGACCTCATCGAGGATGAGAACTAGACCACCCAGTCCTGCCTTATGGCTCAAATAACTCAAACCGGTCAATATATAAGAGTAAAAATCACTGGCCGTTGAAAAATCGTAAAGAGCTGGAATTTTTTGCCCACCGCGGACGCGAAAAGGTGCCTGCGGATCAATGGCATAGTTCTTTGTTGATTCTCCCTCGATCCACTGCCAGAAAACCTCACTCACAAGATCTGCATTATCCCTATCCTGTAGTCTTTTAAGGACTGGAGTAAGAAAACAATGATCTTGTATGCCTATCTCGGCTACAGCCATGAGTAGATCACGGAAATGAAATTCACAATTATCCTTGATATAACGTAGATTGTAGATCAACTCACGGTAGATTCTTTTTGGTCTGTGCAGCGGTGTTTCCTCTGGACTTAACTCACAGTAGGCGGTAACTAAACCGCGTTTCAAAGAGAGATGGCGGACATATTCAAGGAGATGGGTCTTGCCAGAACCATAAGAACCTTCTACAAGATAGACTTCGCCCTGCCCTTTTTTCAATTTCTGCAAGCCTTCTTCGAACGCATTGATCTCGTACGCGCGGCCAAATGTGAAGCACTCAATATCCTGGTGCGGAACAACGCCCATTCGGAAAGCTTCAAGGAGCCTTTTTGAGGATATCTGATCTAATGTACCAGTATTAATGGATATCGCTTTGAGCCATCTGGCAGGCAACCACAAACACAAACCACTGCGGAACTTTACTTGTACTTCAGCGCCATCCCACCGCTCAGCAACAAGGATTCCTTCACCAAAAACCGGGTGGGCAACGATGGAATCAAAACTCTTCGCTCTCAACCTCTGCTTTTTCCTGATCGGCAAGCATCTTGATCGTAGATCGTAATATCTGCTGTGCCTCGACCAAACCAATTACCTCGTTTTTCTCTCTAATGTGCTGGAATACCTCTATGACACCGATGACGAAAATCCTGCGGTAGCTGATATCCAATGATTGCAGTGCAACAGCAGCGCGTATCATATTACTCATGGATTCATTTAGAATATCCCTGTCTGATTCAATACCATAAGCAATCTGGAATATCTCTGCAAGCCGGCTACCGAGTCTGGTCAAGAATTCCTCAGGTGTAACGCCCAGATCCTCAAGATTGATCTTGACGCCCATGGGATTGATACGAGTAAAACTGGAACGAAGACGTTGTTTTAACGCCTCATAGACTCCACCGCTTCCTTCAAGGAGTAGATTCTCATCAGGTACAGCATAAAAGAACATCGCACCAGGTAGTCTTGAGTTACCACATTCATCAACTAACTGGCGCAGGTTATCGAGTGCGCGCCGTTTATCTCTGGTCGAGGAAATACTCATACCGCGCTCGGCTTCATCAAAAAGAAATATCAAACCGGAATAGCCGATACTATCAATGAACTGGACCAGACTACGCAGCATCCTGAAGGCTGTGCTGCGGTCGATGCGTTCGGATATCCGGTAGCGTAATCTTAGATCCCTGGCTATTTCTTCACCTTTCAGCCACTGCACTATACCGTCAAAAATATCCTCGTCTTCGCTCACAAGACTCAAGACAGCTGATTTCACAGCGTTTGTATAGCTCGAGCTCTCGAGATTTTTGATGAGAGAAAGATAATCCCTCTTTTCACGAGCACTTACATACCAGTGCTTTAATAGCGCCTCAATACCCACTCCCTGTTCAGGTTTAAGATCTGCGTAAGATTGTGGCGGTGTTATATTGGCGACTATTTTCTTGTAAACAAGCTCGAGACGGTCAAAAGGACATTCCGTGGGACTTAAACTGACATAGCTTGTCACGTAGTTTTCCTGCCAGGCGAGATTCCTTATTGAATAAAGAAAATGTGTCTTACCGCCCCCATAATTGCCGGTTATCAACTTGAATGAAGACAAGTTGTACTTCAACATATCCTTGAGATATTCGTTCTCAATGACTTCTAAATAAGGCTCCAGGCCAACGGTGAAGTGTTCAATGCCAAATTCCGGCGGCGTACCAAAACTACCAAGCTTATGGATAATCGCCTTTGCCAACCTTTGATCTTTTTTGTCTATTTGATTCATCTTTTTCGTTTCAAGTTTCCAGACCAAGACCCACTAACTATCTTTCAAAAAGGATATATGTGAATAATGAGTACCTTCTCCCTCTTCGTTATCCGGGATCCAGAGAGCGTTTTTCTTTTCAACGGTCGCGTCAAAGGTTGCTACGTGAAATCTTATGTTTTTTTGGAAGATGTCCGAGCTCTTCAAAAAATACATCAGATAACTCAAGGCTACCCGCGAGCACTCGCGGAAATTATTTCTCTGCGGATCGCTAAAAAACTTGTCTGATTGCTGAAGTAGAACAAAATCGCTGAGCACTTCCATGATCGGGAGTTTGTCACCAAAGGACTGATTACTCAAAGCAAGACCCCGTTTATAAGCTTTGTGCAGGTTTTCATAGATGTCCGCGATCGTTGTTTTCTGGCTGCGTAGGTTTTCATCAAAGTCCTCTACGGTTTTAAAGACAATACCGGGTTGAAGAAGAATGTTCGATTTTATCTTTTCGATCTCAGGTCCGTAATACATCGACACTGAACCGAATTGAAAATCGATCTTGAGACTATAAAATCCGACCCGAATAATCGGATACTGGCCTCTGATCTTCTTGCCTTCACCGTGGAAAAGTGCGGTCAGTTCCTGCCCGAATTTAATCCTTAGTTCATCCTTGAAGCCAATAATATTTCGCTTTTCATCAGCTATCCACTGCTTTAGACTCTGCACCAAAACCTCCTCACCTCTTTCAGAAATATGTTTTTCAATCGCTTGTATTTTCTTCTCGAGGATATATGCGTTATCGACTGGCTCAGATCTGTTTTTTTGATAATCTTTCAGCAGCTTTATTATCTTATTGGTATTCTTTACTAATGTCCCGAGAGTTTTCAGTAACTCTTCCACAGGCAATTATAATCTGTAAATGGTGGGTGTCAAGGATTCCCGGGACGCCGACAAATTTTTTCGTGACGCCTTGACTTAAGTATCATTTATGATATAATTATCCATAGAGGCATATTGAAAAGAATAGTCTTGTTTTTAATCGCTCTACTCACCCCGGGGTTCACCCAGGAGGGTGCGCGCTATCTTATCATAGCACATGATAATTTTTGCGATGAGACACTGCCTTTGGCTCATTGGAAGTACCTTAAGGGCATGAAATCGAAAGTCGTTAAGCTGTCGGATATCGGTTCAAGCGCAGCGGCAATAAGAGATTATGTCGCCTATGCATATAATAACTGGGATATCCCGCCAGAGTATCTTCTCCTCGTTGGCGCACCGAACTACATACCTCTGCCAACAGTGAGCGGCACCTACTCAGATAATTACTACACCAATATAGAAGGCGATGTCCATAATGATATCCTATCAGGTCGGCTTACTGTTCATAATGCGACCGAGGCTGCAACAGTGATCAATAAGATATTGATATACGAAAGATATCCCTATCGCGAAAATCCCAATTGGTTCAAAAGCGCCTGCCTTATGGTCCGTCAGGACTATGATCCACCGGATGATTCAATATACTGGTCAGATCTGCACTTTACTGCAGGTTTAATGGTATCCACCGGCTTTGTCAAGGTCGATTCTTTCAGCGACGTTTATGGACACAATGTGAGCGATCTTCTCAATGCGGCAAACGAAGGACGTGGTTTTTTTATGTACCGCGGTTCGGCAGTCAACAACTGGTGGACTCCATTTAATGTAAATCCGGACAATACACAAAACGGCTCGCAGCTACCGATCGTTATGTCGATCACCTGTTCCTGTATGGGGACTGGTTCAACACCAGCAACAGCTGAACGCTGGTTATTGACCGGAACACCAACCGAGCCCAGAGGTGGCGCTGGCTATTTTGCCACGACCACCGTGATCGGAGGAGGTGCCTATCTGAGAAGCGCGGTCGCAAAAGGTTTTCACAGAGAGCTCTTTACTGAAGACGCCGTGACTTTTGGTCAAGCGTGCGAGGGCGGCAGAGTTAATGTCTACGAGCTATACCCCGGCTCAGGGGGCTTGCATGAATACCTCGGTTTCACAACGCTGGGCGACCCGGAAATGCTTATCTGGAAAGACACGCCCTGTTCGCTCGAAGTCAACCACCCAAGCGTTGTTACTTTTGGTTTTGCGCCAGTATCAGTGAATGTTACCGATGCCCTGCAAGGCACGCCCATAGAAAATGCCATAGTCTGCTTAAGCGGTAAGATCGACAGCACTGTCTATGTGCTCGATAGTACGGATGCAAACGGCCATGTTACTATCAATATTACCCCGCAAATAGTTGATGATACGGTTTTTGTCACGGTCACCGGTCTAAACCTCCAACCCTACGAAGGCAGTATGCGCGTGATCCATACAGCATCCTATGTTATTTACCTAGGATCTGAAATTAATGACTCCTTGAACGGTAATAATGACGGCATAATAAATCCTACAGAAAATATCGAGCTTCCACTGTCAGTTGTCAACCTGGGACAGAGCACTGCAGTCGATGTCGATGGTACCTTGAGGTCTAATGACGGGTACATCGTAATCACGGATTCGGTCAAGAATTTCGGGGATATCTCCAGCCAAGATACGGCAAATACTGGACCCGACGGATATAACTTCACCGTGCAATATTCAGCGCCCAATCTTCACACTATTGATTTTTCACTTACCTGCCGGGATATTAATGACTCGGTCTGGATATCTCAGTTCAGTAAGACTATTTATTCACCGACATTCTCTTTTGAATCAGCGGTAATAAATGGTGGAAACGGAAATAATATTCTTGAACCAGCAGAAACAGTCAATGTTATCGTGACCATAAAGAACAACGGCAGTGCGGCGGCCGACAGCGTCCGGAGCAGTTTATATTCACAATCCCCCCAACTCCACGTGCTGGATAGCATTGGCGTTATAGGTCATATCGGCACTGACAGCGCTGGTAGTAACGATGCTGACCCCTTTGTCATTTGTGTTGATGAAAGCACGAGCGTCGGGACTGTCCTCGACTGCGAGCTCTTTGTCTTTTCCGATTACTGCGAAGATACGTTCAACTTCGTTTTCACGGTCGATCAGAAGAACTACTTTATCTGGAACCCTGACCCTACACCGAAATCAGGTGATGAAATTCAATCGATTCTAAGGCTGCTCCGTTATGATGGTGATTCTGGAACGACCCTACCCGCGTATCTCAATCTATATCAGACATTATTTGTCTGTTTGGGCGTATATTCAAATCGTCATTTGATCACCGAAGGCAGTGCTGAAGCGGATATGATCATTGATTTCATCAATAGTGGTGGAAGGGTATATTTAGAAGGAAGCTCAGCGTGGTTTGTCGATCCGACTTATCATAATGGGCATGACTTCGGCCCGCTTTTTGGGATCAGCAGTACGTCCTGGAGTCTTAATGACCTTGGACCGCTTGTAGGTCAGAACAATACATTCACCAATGGCATGTATTTTGATTACCTTGGTGAAAACTGGTACATGGACCACATAGCCCCTGCAGGCAATGGTTATGCTATTTTCCAGGATGGCGATGATGATTACTACTGTGCAGTAGCGCACGATGGCATCACTTATCGCACCGTAGGTACCAACTTTGAATTAGGCTATCTTGAAGACGGAACTCCACCATCAACACGTGCGGCCCTGCTTGATTCGATCATGCACTTTTTTGGAACAGCACCGGGCATCAAGGAGTTTGAAAACGTAAACAGCCCGGGAAACACATATTTATCTGTATCACCAAACCCCGGGCATAGATGTGTTAACATATCGTTCGGTCTTTCCTTTGCATCAGAGAATGTAACTCTGTCGATCTATGACGCAACCGGAAGGTTAATATATATTTTCCCAAACGTTTCACACAACTCTCTAAACCAAACGCTGTCCTGGTCTGGGACTGACCAAACAGGTCTTCCAGTTTCAGCCGGTGTTTATTTTGTCAAGCTCGATGCTGACCGCAAGGTGGAAAAAACCACAAAAATCGTCTTGCTGCGGTAACAATTCTCCAAAAAGACAAAACCTTTACCCAGGCATTACAATTAAGTCATTTGATCGCCCTGATCACAAAAAAATCATGTGTATCGGTCTTATATATAATTTGATACTTGTCTGGATCCTGCTCTAATACCGGTAAGAGCCATACTCGAGCCATACCATTTTTATATGCATTATCAAAAATGATAAAATCACACTGCTCGAGCGCATCTTTTACCAGTGATGGTTCAGGAATGAAAGGATAACTAAGGGATTTTCGTCCGGATTTTAAATAAACAAACTCGGGTTTTCGGGCTAAGATAACACTTCTTGTTGGGAGATTTTTATCGATCCAGTCTACTGTCTCAAAATAATGGCGCCAGGTTTCCTGATAACCAGCATATTTATCACCGTTCAGATAGGCAATATTATTTTTATATGATATAATAGATTCTCTAAAGATAACGATCGCATTAAGCAAAGTGAGGACTCCTAGAATCAAATATGCAAAATATCGAAATTTTATCTTCTTGCCAATCCATGTTAATCCATAATAAAAATAGATAATGAACAAAGGTAGGAAAGGTAATAGCAAACGCTCAGATGACCACACCCTGGGCCAGAATAAAAGTACGGCACATCCAAAAATAAAGTAAAATTCAACGATGCTCATTCTCTTAAGCCGCGTTATCAACCCAAGCAAAGTTGTTAATACGATGAAGGAACCCACAATAATGAATATGATACCAGAGTCAAGTACTGGCATTAGTGTCAGCGGTATGATTATAAATGAATAATATATAAAATTATCAAAGATCCGGCGAGTAAAATCAGAAAAACCTGCCCTGCCATAGGTGAGGTCATAAGGGTATTTCGCTAACAGCTGCTCAAGATACCCTCCTTCTTGGTGGATAGCGGCATTTCTTATTTGCCACGGTACAAATAATATAAGAAATACTAATGCAAGTATGACAGCATATTTGAATTGCTTCTTTATCAAAAGAATCAATATCATACCTATCACCAGGGTAATGCCCACAGTGCGGATAAAAACCGCATAGGTCGCGAGTACAAAGGAAATATAATAAAAGGACTTCTTCTTTGATGATGCCTTTATAAAAAAATACAATGCTGCCAGAGACACGCAGAGATATGGCACCTCAGTATATATCCAATGATTATAAGTAATGAAAACAGGTACGGATATACAAAAAATTAAAAGCATCTTAGCGCTATTTTTGAACAGGTGCTCAGTCATTTTGTAGAACAAATAAATCATCCCGATCCCGATCAATACAATAAAGATTTTTAAAATAAACACATTACTGCCAAATACAAGCATAGGTAAGGCTAGAATTAGCGGAAATCCAAACGGATAAAACGCGTGTAGCGGTTCATCCGGCAAATGTATATTCCTGTATCCTTTACCACTTATCATCGATTCAGCAAGAATTATATAGACTGCATTGTCGCCGCCCGGAGATATTTTAGGATCGAACAGAACAGCCGAGAAGATCAAGTAAACAAGCAGTATTATCAATATGAATCTATTCCTGCTGACCAAATTACTGTCTACGCGCGGGTGTTCTTTAAACACTTCTCTATTTTATTCTTTATGAAATGTTTGTCAATCAACAAAAAACAATGGGGGTACTTACGTGCTGCTGTAATATAGTCTTATACTATATCTTAAACTTCTCACCAAGGTACAGTTTTCGTGCTTTGGCGTCATTTATCAATGTCTGGGCGTCTCCAGACAAGAGTACTTTGGCATCATAGATAAGATAGGCGCGGTCCGTTATCTCAAGGGTCTCGCGTACATTATGATCAGAAATTAGAATCCCGATACCTTTGTTCTTCAGAGCCAGGATGAGCTCCTGAAGCTCTGCTCTTGATATCGGGTCGATACCGGTAAATGGCTCATCAAGGAGTAGGAATTTTGGGTTGCTTATTAGTGCTCGTGCTATCTCCACTCTTCTTCTTTCACCCCCGGAGAGCGTATATGCCTTCTGTTCTTTTACGTGTTCGAGGTTAAAATCTGCTAATGATTTTGCCGCATTAACCTCGGCTTGTTTACGTGGTATGCCGAGTATTTCATATACGGCGATAAGGTTCTCGACCACCTTGAGTTTTCGAAAAACGCTTGGTTCCTGGCACAAGAATGAGATACCCATGCGTGCCCGTTTATACATCGGTAGATCAGTTATGACCACATCATTAAGCGTGATAACACCACTATTCGGAACCAGCAAACCAACGATCATATTGAAAGTCGTAGTCTTCCCAGCGCCGTTTGGTCCCAGTAATCCTACTACTTCACCTTGATTTATCTCAAGATTCACACGGTCAACTACGATCCGGTGTCCGAATTTTTTAATAAGGTCATTCGTTGCCAGCATCTTCTGCCTTCCTTTTCAAACGGAGCATACCTTTGGGTTCTCCATCAACTATGATCTTGATCGCTTTGCCATCACGAAATACGATGCTTATCGCGTCGCCCTCAACGACGTTTTTTGATCCTTCTTCAGTATAGTACTGCGACCAACCATGCTGTACGCTGAACGACTCGATCTCTTTGTTCTTCATTATAAACTGACCGCTTTCTCCTTTGAGTTCATTTTCCTTTTCCAGCACAACCGGACGTGTCATTGTACCAGAGTCTTGTTTAAGGTTATATAAGAAAGTATCACAAAAAACGACTATACTGTCAATGACTGCAACGACTGAATCATAGCCAAAAAACTGATTATCATTAGTCAACAATTTAAATTCATGTGCACTAACTTTCATGGGGTCTTTATTTTCTCGCCCTATCTCTAATCGTGGCTCTTTGAACAAATGACCAACATCATCTTTCAGATTATACCAGCCCTCTTCCCCATGAGCTATCAAGTTGTTTTTCTTATCTTCTATTTTCACATCTTTGAACATCTGGACGAGTTCCTCTACCCCATCGTAGAACAATGAATCCGCGGTGATTATTTCATTACCGGTCAGAAGCGCGACGCTGTCTTTTAAATAACCCTTCTTGTCATTAAAATGATAAACTGCAAACTCGGCTTTTATTTCGCCATTCTTATCAGTAATATTGACATCTTCGACCAGAACCACATAATTATCAGCCTCATGCAGACTCGCTTCTGCGCATGTGATCTTTAGGTCTTCGTCTTCAATGGTGACATTTCCGAGAAGGTGAATAATACTCACTCCTTGCTCGTTGATTATCTCAACCTTATCTGCAGTAAAGGGTGTCACACACAACAAAAGGAGTAGGAGCATTTCTCAATTCCGGATGTCTGGCAATTCGATCGGTGATACTCCTTTGGCGTCACCGAGGATCTCTATCTTATTCAAATACGGATCAGCTCTCAACCCTCTACCTTCAATTACTGTACTGTCCTGTTTTATTATGGTTACGCGGCAATCCGTAATGATTTTCTGTGAATCATTTTTCCAGAATAAGGAATCTGTGTATAGCTTGGTCGAATCGCTTGTGAAAACCGCAACACTATCGCCCACAAGGATATTGCGCGTTTTCGTATTGAGTATCCCCTGAGGGGCGTATAGCGTGGAAAATTCGACTTCTTCCTTGTCATAGAATATGATCTTAACAGAATCCACTTTGATGACCTCATCATAAACCCTTGCGTGTTTAGCGTCGAGAATGTATATTTTCCTGCCGTTGTCCGTTTCAGTCAATGAAAATTCTTCGATTGTGATCTTAGGCGGATCATCACCGAGATGTCCATTTGTTTTCTCTTCCTCGCAGCCCCATATCAGGATCAATACACTAACTATGAATATTCTCAGTATTTTGTGGTCCAAGAGCTCAGTACTCCTCATTCCGTTCTTGATTTATAAAACCAAACATAATCAAGCGGTCGCTGGGCAACCAGGCTATCGAGATCACACCCGATATCAAGCACTCCTTCACCATGTTCACGGTATGCAGCAAAAGGAACAAGCGGAACACCGCAGAGCTTGCCCAGTTTCTTGATCTTACCTATCTTTGCGTAGAATCGGTTGCCATCGACGAGAACGCCCAAGATACCGCCTTTGCCCAAAAAACGAACGATTTTCATCGTATCTTGCCTTGAAAAAACCTCAACTCCCCCGGATGAGCGAAAATGTTCAAGATAGTTGTCGAAATATCTGCTCAAGCGTGAGCGATTATCGTCTGCATATTTATTCACAATAACACCGATATTATACCCCATCTTTACAAGAGCCTGAGGCATCATTTCCCAGATACCGAAATGAAATGAATATAGGATACCGCCTTTTGCCAGCTTCTTGTTATCACCCTGAATTCTGATATCTCGCTTACCCAACATGAATCCGATATTGCGCGCAATATTATAGACATTTCTGACTGACCGATTTCCAATACGCTGTCGTAGATATTTACGGCGAGACCCGTAAGACCAATACAATGTAAACAACACGAAAAGCGCAAACGCTTCTGTGAAGAAATGCATCAAAGATTTTCTAATGATGATTTGATGAAACGATAAAATATCGGGTTTGGCGCCAAAGGCCTTGAAGTAAATTCGGGATGAAATTGCGTCCCGAGAAAGAACGGATGCCCGCGTACTTCAGCGATCTCCATCAGTTTACCATTCGGCGACCTGCCCGAGAAAATCAGACCCTTGTCATTCAAAGCTTTGATATATTTGGGGTTGACTTCATAGCGATGTCGATGTCTTTCTTCCACCATATTTTTAGAATATATATTACGTGCGAGGGAACGTGCTTCTAATTTGCAGGGATAATTACCTAATCTCATGGTGCCGCCCATATTCTTAATCTTGCGCTGTCCCGGAAGAAGATCAATGACTGGATAAGCAGTGCTATCGTCGAACTCGGTTGAATTCGCACCTTTCATACCGCAAACATTACGAGCATATTCTATAACCAGACACTGCATGCCGAGACATATGCCCAGAAAAGGCTTTTTCCTTTCGCGCGCGTAACGCACGATACGAATCTTACCTTCAACGCCCCTCATACCGAATCCCCCGGGTACCAGGACACCATTTACCATACCCAGCGCATTTTCCAGAGCGACTTCATCTTCTATCCTGTCAGTATCGATCCATTTTAACTTCAGTCTTGCGTCATTGGCAACGGCAGCATGATAAAGCGCTTCCATGATGCTCTTGTATGCATCTCTCAATTCCACATATTTGCCGCATACCGCAATTTCGACGACTTTGTTTGGAGCCTTTGCCTTCTGAACAAAAAGCTCCCATTCAGTCAGGTCGGGTTCTTCACGTTCAATCCCCAGGCTGGCAAGCACCATTTGATCAAGCTTTTGCTGGTGAAAAATAAGCGGGATCTCATAAATGCACTCTACGTCTACCGCATCGATCACGGCATCTACCGGGACATTACAGAACAAGGATATTTTTTTGCGTTCATCCGCAGTCAGCCATGAATCACTACGACAGAGCAGAACATCTGGTTGAATACCAATAGCGCGCAGTTCACGCACAGAATGCTGGGTCGGCTTTGTTTTAAATTCGCGAGCGGCCTTAATGAACGGCACCAAGGTCAGGTGGATATACATCGTATTCTTTTTTCCGTAATCAAGCCTCATTTGCCTAACCGCTTCAAGGAACGGCTGTCCTTCTATATCACCAACTGTTCCGCCGATTTCTGTTATGACCACATCAACATTGTGACTATTTGCCAAATTAGTTATCCGTGATTTTATCTCATTGGTTATGTGCGGAACTACTTGAACAGTTTTACCAAGATATTCTCCGCGTCTTTCCTTGGAGATGACCGAAAAATATATCTGACCCGTTGTAATATTATTATTCTTCCCTAAGGGACTATTTAGAAAACGCTCGTAATGACCAAGATCCAAATCACACTCAGCACCATCCTCGGTAACAAAAACCTCACCATGCTGGTAAGGATTCATCGTACCCGGGTCAACGTTTATATATGGATCGATTTTTTGTAGAGTTACATTGAGACCATATGATTTGAGAAGTAGACCGATGGAAGATGTAGCTACCCCTTTGCCCAATGAAGAAACAACTCCGCCTGTGACAAAAATGTATTTGGTATCCATGTTTTAAAGTATATGTAAAAGAATCACCATGTCAAGCAATACTGAAATGCAGAAAGGAAAGATGTTGGATGCTAGACAATAAAAGATATTAAGTCGCTGAAAACAACGCTTGCCATTGTGTAATTCAGTGATTAATTAATTACTCTTTGCCCTTTACTCTTTGCGCAATCCCGTATTCCTTCATCTTCAAGCGCAGCGTGTTACGGTGTATGCCCAAACGTTTAGCAGCTTCCGAGAGATTCCAGCCGGTTTTTTCAAGAATCCTCTTGATCTGCATTTTTTCTATTTCATCCAAAGATTCAACACCACCCGATGTTTCGTCTATTTCCACGCTCAGCGGTAGATCTTTTGCATCGATCACCGAACCGCGGCAGAGAACAACAGCCCTCTCGATTACATTTTCAAGTTCTCTAACGTTACCAGGCCAATTATATCTGAGCAATTTGTCTATCGCATTTTTCGAGATTGTGTTTACCCTGCGACCGCATCGATGCGCGAATTTATTCATAAAAAATTCAACGAGGGGTTTGATATCATATTTGCGTTCACGCAGAGGAGGTAGGTCGATAGAGATGACATTTAAACGGAAATAAAGATCTTCACGGAAACTTCCGTCGGAGATTTTCTTCTTCAAATCCTGATTCGTCGCTGAGATCAGACGGACGTCAGCCTTTATCGGCACATTACCACCGAGCCGCTCAAAGGTAAATTCCTGCAGGACACGTAAAAGCTTCACCTGTGTACTTAGCGGCAAGTCGCCAATCTCATCAAGAAATAGTGTCCCTCTGTGGGCAAGCTCAAATTTTCCTATCTTACGTTTATCGGCTCCAGAAAATGCGCCACGTTCATAGCCGAAAAGCTCGCTTTCCAGGAGTGTTTCGGGCAAAGCAGCACAAGAAATAGCGATGAAACGACCATTCTTGCGCCGGCTTGCTTTATGCATTAATCGGGCGATTACTTCCTTGCCCGTACCAGATTCGCCGTGTATGAGCACTGTTGAATCCGATTTTGCGACCCGTGAGATAAGACTCAGGACCTCTTTCATCTTATCATCCTGAGCAACGATAGAATCGGTCTCAAAGTTTTCAGCGACATCTTCCCTGAGCACCTCAAGCTCCCGGTGGACATGTTGTTCTTCATGGATACGTTCGATAATGAGCTCCAGTTCATCAAGATTAATAGGCTTACCGAGGTAATCATAAGCACCGATCTTCATGGCTTCAACCGCGGATTCAACCGTGCCATAGCCGGTTAGAATGATAAAATAAGTCCCGGGGTCGATCTCTTTCATCTTTGTCATGGTCTCGATACCATCTATTTCCGGCATTTTTAGATCGAGTATCACAAGATCGAATCCTTTGTCTTTGTTCTCTGCGATCGCCTCGTGACCCGAAGCAGCGGTTGTTACTGCGTGATCTTTCTTTTTTAAATAACCTGCGAGCAGGCCCCGCTGTGCTTCATCATCATCAACGATAAGAATGTGCATAATTAAATCAGTCCTTTTGTTTTAATCCAAGTATTTAAGGATAGATACATGCAATTATTCTTCGAATTTAATATGTAAGTCTTTTATCTGCTGTAAGGTCACTTCATCAGGTATGCCTTCCATCAAACCCTGAGCTGTCGTTGTTTTTGGAAAAGCTATTACATCCCGTAAAGATCTCAGTCCCGCTAATATCATAACGATTCGGTCAATCCCTGGAGCAAGACCGCCGTGCGGCGGTGCTCCGTATTCAAGGGCATCCAGAAGCATGGCATATTTCTTCGGATCCATATTAACCAAGCCGAAAAGCTTTTCCTGAATATTACGGTTATGGTTTCTTATCGACCCAGAAGCAAGTTCGTTACCATTGCACACCAGATCATAAAGCCTGCCGCGTACTTTTAAAGGTTCGGTATCGAGATATTTAAGATCCTCGGCTTTTGGCTGCGTGAAGATATGATGACTGGCTGTCAATTTGCCGCTCTTTTCATCGACTTCGAAAATTGGAAAATCAACTACCCAGAGGAATTTGAATCCCTCCTCATGTAAGCCGAGGCGGATGGCGAAGTCATTTCTGAGCTGACCAAGAAAAGGAAAGATTTTACGGTCACCGGTTGTAATGATAAGCAGATCACCTTTTTCAAAGTTCAGTTGTTCGGCGATCCTTTCATCGACGATCTTAGCGATGCTGCCGCTGAACTTGTCTTCATGTTTTGCCCAAAATATTCCACCTAAACCGGATGCTCTTGCCCGGTCACCAAGCTCATCGAGTTGTTTACGTGAAAATTCCCCACCTTTTTTAATCACCAAACCCCTGACCTCTGTCTTATCTTTGAATGGCGGAAAATCCCTGTCTTCGAATAGCCCCTTAACATCGATTATTTCCATACCAAAACGAAGGTCTGGCTTATCACTGCCGTATTTCTCGATGGCATCTTTATAAAGCAACTTTGGGAACGGTATTACCAGCTCCTGACCGAGCGCTTTTTTCACGATATGCGCAAACATGCCCTCGGCCAGCGCCATAACATCCTCCTCATCGACAAAAGACATTTCCATATCGATCTGTGTATGCTCGGGCTGCCGGTCATGTCGTGGGTCTTCATCACGCATACAACGGGCGATCTGGTAATAACGCTCAAAACCAGCAACCATGAGCAGTTGTTTATACATCTGCGGTGATTGAGCAAGGGCATAGCATTTACCTGCATATAATCTCGACGGTACAAGGTAATCCCGTGCTCCCTCAGGCATAGATCGCGTCAATATCGGTGTCTCTATTTCAATAAAGTCATTTTTATTAAGGTATTCCCGTATCGCACTGATGACCTGATGACGGAACATTATCGCCTGCTGCATGGGACTGCGGCGCAGATCGAGGTAACGGTAGCGCAGCCTGAGGTCTTCATTAGCCTTGACATCACTTTCCACGACAAAAGGCGGAACCTTTGATTTACCCAGCACATCTATTCTGCTGACTTCGAGTTCAACATCACCGGTGATCATATTGGGGTTTTTCTGACCGTCAGGTCTTTCCCTCACTTTACCTATAGCTTTTACACAATCCTGCAAACCCAGGTCATTTGCTGCCGGCACGGTCTTTGGATCAATAGTGATCTGTAGTGTCGCGCTTCTATCGCGCAGATCAACAAAGACCAGACCGCCCAGGTTTCTTATCCGGTCGATCCAGCCATATGCCTCGATCTCTTGCCCGACTTTTGCCTTTTGAATTTGCTTCAAGAATAATTTTTTGATATTATCCCCTAATTTTTTTCACCCTCGATCACTATCTGTGAAAGATCAGCATACCTTAAAAATAGATCATTGATATAACTCACCAGCGCGAGGCGGTTGTTTCTCAAAGGTATATCATCACACATGACCATAACATCATCAAAAAATTTATCTATATCTGTTCGCATTTCAAGCAGGAGTCTTAAGGCTTCGGAATAATTCTGCTGTTCAACCATCGGCTCCAGTTTTTCGGCAATTGCATAACCTTTTTGGTACAGCGTTTTCTCTGCCGGTTTTTCCAGCAATTCAACTTTCACATCACCTGTCTTTTTCTGACCCTTGAGGATATTCCTCACTCTTTTCTGACCAATAACGAGTTTGGTGAATTCCGTCTTTCCCCGCATTTGCTTCAATGCTGCGCACCTCATGCGTGCATCGACGATATCGCCCCTCCAATATGCAAGTACAGCATTAATCTCATCGTATCGGTATTTCTTATCAAGCAAGAAGCGGGTGCTGCGTTCATTTATGAACTCGAATAGAATCCCCTGTTCTATATCCTTGTTATATAATTTTAGCAGTGCCTTAACTGCATCAAAAAAAGAAATATCGAGTGAATTTGCATCTATTAAACTGACCGCTGCATAACCATTCCGTCTTACGGCCAAGGGATCAGACGAACCGCTTGGGCGGTTACCGCTCAAGAATGCCCCGACAATATTATCTATTTTATCACATATCGACAACACAACGCCTTCTCTGGTTGAGGGCATTGCATCACCGGCAAACACCGGCAAGTAGTGTTCTTTGATCGCTGCAACAACAGCTTCATCTTCTCCCCTGGCGCGCGCATAATATCCACCCATGATACCTTGCAGCGAGGTGAAGTCTTTTTCCCTGATCATCCCGGAAAGTAAGTCAGCCTTGCATAAACTCGCCGCTCGTTTCAGTGTTCCTATATCAAGATCAGGGACTTGTTCAAAGAAATCCGAAAAATCTCTCAGCCGTGCGGCTTTATCATACAGACTCCCCAATCCTTTCAGCCACATCATGCGCCTGGTCTGTTCCACCATGCTATCCATCCCCTGTTTCAGATCGTTTTGAAAGTAGAAAAGCGCATCGTAGAGCTTAGAACCAACGACAAGCATATAACCTTTTTTAACATTCTGCAGTGCTTTCTTTTTTGCACTGAAAATGCAAACAAACTTGTTCGTCGGCTTTAGCCATATCAAATCGCCCTGAGCTTTGAGCACTGTTAACAGCACTTCCTCAGGCAGTTCAAGATATTTTTCATCAAATTCAACAACGACCGCTTCAGGATATTCAGTTGTACAATTTATTTCCTCGATCATTTCTTTTGTATAAAGTGCTTTACCGGCAGTTTTCTCGATCGCCTTTTTCATGCGTTTGACGATTAGTTTACGCCGTTCATTTGGGTCGACCACGACGCCACCATGTCTCAGAAAATTAATATATTCCCTTGGTTTTTCCAATCGTATCGGTTTGAAAGAAAAATGCTGATTAGGTCTTGAATGCCGGTCTGCCCGCACACCGGCAAATTTAAATTTGAGCGGTCTTCGGTCGAGTAACGCAAGGATCCAGCGTATCGGTCTGGGGAATTTAGTCCCCCCTTTAGTCCAGATCATGGTCTTTGGGAATTCCATTGTTTCCAGGATTTTGGGTACTTCTTTATAAAGAATATCCTCAGTATTAACACCGGCAACCTCTTTTTTTCCACAGACATATTCACCCTTCTTAATTTTCTTTATCGTTATCTGAGCTTGTGTCAGATCATTTGCTTTAAGAAATCCCTGAAGCATCTCGGTCGGTTGATCATTTTCATTAAAAGCAAGTTTCTTTGGAGGCCCCTGGATCTCTATGATCTGAGGTTTCTGCTTACGTGTCAGGCCAAGAATAAGCACACCCATGCGGCGTGGGGTATAGATTACTCTCACTGAGCGATGGAATATCCTTTGCTTCATGAGTAGGTCAACGATCCTGTCTGATAATTCATTAGCGGATTTTTTTAAGAACGAGGGTGGGAACTCTTCAAATCCGATTTCCAGAAGAAAATCTATCATTACTCAGTACCTTTTTGCATTTCATTTTGCTCGGATATTTTTTGCTTATAAAGCATCGCAGCATGGTTTGCCAGCGCGCGTACCCGGGCGATCATCTTTGCCCTTTCAGAAATACTGATCGTGCCACGGGCTTCAAGGACATTGAAAATATGCGAACATTTAATAGTACAATCATACCCTGGAAGGACCAAACCTTGTTCAAAAAGCCTCGTCGCCTCGGCCTCAAATTGATTGAAGAGCGAAACAAGAAATTTGGCATCGGCGGCTGTAAAATTGTATTTTGAGAATTCAATTTCATTCTGACGGTAAACATCGCCCCAGGTCTGAGTATGGTTCCATTTCAGGTCAAAAACTGATTTCACCCCCTGCAAGAGCATAGCGATCCTCTCCAACCCGAAACTGAGTTCAACTGGGATCTCTTCCAGGTCAAGACCGCCAGCCTGTTGGAAATATGTAAACTGACATATTTCCAGGCCGTCGAGCCAGACTTCCCAACCAAGACCCCACGCACCGAGCGTGGGCGCATCCCAATCACCCTCGACAAATCTGACTTCATGTTCCTTTAACTTGAATCCAACACTTTCAAGGGACTCAAGGAAAAACCGCTGTATTTCACCAGGTGCCGGCTGCATTATCACCTGGAGTTGATAGAATTGCTGGAATCTCAATGGGTTCTCAGCATACCGGCCGTCACGCGGTCGCTTGCATATTTCGACATAGCATACATTCCACGGTTTGTTATCAAGCACGCGGATAAAAGTCGCCGGGTTAAAGGTACCGGCACCAACCTCGGAATTATATGGTTGATAAAGTAAACAACCCTTCTTCTGCCAGAATTTCGATAGATCAAGGATGAGATTTTCAAAAGTATATACTTTTCTCATAGGCCAAGTTCATCCGATATTTTTTGCATACCTTGAAGGCATATCTCAATAAATTCATTCAATTCCAGGTTTAAATTCTTGCAGGACTCGATCTGATCGCGGTTAGCACCAGCAGCAAAACGTTTTTCTTTAAAACGTCTCAAGATAAAGTCCGTATCAAGCGATTTCAGACTCTTATCCGGATGCATGAGCGCAGCGGCAACGATCAAACCGGTCAAAGGATCGGCTGCAAAAAGCGCCCAATCAAGGAGGGTTTCAGGAGCGATATGACCAACATGGACCTTGATAGCGTGGATCATATCCTGCTCAAGCCCGACTGATTCAAGATATTGAGCCCCGACCAGACCGTGTTTTGACGGTTGTGTCTTGGTTTCTTCATAATCGATATCGTGAAGAAGCCCTGTTAAGCCCCATTTTTCAACGTTTTCTCCGAATTTTGCTGCCAGTTCCTTTAAACAGGCCTCAGCGGCCAGACTGTGCTTGAATAGGTTCTTGTTCTTCAATTTTTCATGCAAAATACGTATTGCTTGCTCTCTGGTCATAGAAACTAATTATGCACATTTTTCAAAAAATGTCAAGAAATTATTCGTAAACTTGTATCGTATTCTTCTGGTTCATCCAATCTTTTTCTCTCTACTCCCTGCTCTCTGCTCTCTTCAATGTTTCTCCTGTTCACCTGTTCGCCATTTCTCCGATACTCCGTTTCTCCAATTCTCTCTACTCTCCGTCTTCCTAGCTCCTAGTGTCTACTCTTGTTATCTCCAATGCTCCTTTTCTCACGCCCTCCCCTGGTCCGTTTCATGAATATCCTTGCATTCCATAAAGTTTATGCTATAATAAAAAATGCTCGGACTTGTACTCGGTGGCGGTGCTGCCAAAGGCTATGCGCATATCGGCGTTCTCAAAGTGCTTGAAGAGATGTCTATCAGACCCCAGATCATTATCGGCGCCAGCATGGGTGCTCTTGTCGGAGGATTTGCTGCAGCAGGTTTCAACACTCAGCAGCTTGAAGAAATGGCCTTGTCCATAGATAAAAAGAAGAAAAAATGGTTGTTCCGGTTACATCTATCAAAAAAAGGATTCATCGATGGTAATAATATCATGAAACTCCTCAACACCTATTTGCACGGAAAGCGGATCGAAGAATTGCCTGTAAAGTATGCATGCGTGGCTACCGATATAGAAGAAAGCTGTCAGATCGTGATCGACAAAGGTGACCTTGTTAAGGGCATCCGAGCATCGATATCCATACCTGGAGTCTTCATGCCTTATAAATATGCCGGCCGTGTGCTCATAGACGGCGGTTTTGTCAACCCGGTACCAGCCGCAGTCGCCCAGGATTTCGGTGCCGATAAGATCATTGCGGTCAATGTCCTGCGTAAGGTCGATTACCGGTCGTATCCGCTCACATCAAGGAGTGATGAGAATAAAGATTACAATATTAAAAAAGTACTGATTGAATGGATCGATTATGCCACGTCACAGCTCATCGACTATGAGTTTACGAAAATCAAAAAAGGATTGCTCATCAATATCAATACCCGGGGCATTGGATTGAGCCATTTTGAAAAAGCCCGCGAAGCGATAAGCCGGGGTTATGAACAAACAGGAAATCTCCGCAAAGAACTTGAAAAATACAAGAGCTAAATGAGGAGGATATGCAATGAAAGTCGTTCATTTACGCGGCGCCGAAACATATGAGCCTGACAAAAATTGGCTGCGTGCGAGTACCTGCAACGAGAAAAATATTTCATTAGAATACTTTGTAAAACCTGCAAAACATTCCTCGCCTTTACACAATCATCCTGAAGAACAGGTATGTGTAGTAATAAAAGGGAAAATGAAGGTCAAAAATGGTAAGGGTAGTGAATCAATTCTCGAACCTGGCGACGCTGCATATTTCACACCTAATGAACACCACTCCATAGAGAATATGCTTGATGAACCGTCAATTGGTGTTGATATCTTCATACCTGGCAGGTCTTTTGATTTTTGGAAAAAGAAGAATAACGGCTAGTTTTCTGTCTCCTCGTTCTTTTTGGTCTTTTTCAGATTACGCTCTACTCTTTACGGCCAGTTCTTTTCTTTCCTAGTTCCTACTGCCTTTCCTCCCCGTTTCTCCTGCCCCCCCCGTTCTCCGTTTCATATTTCTCTTCTTAGTTCTTAGTTCCTACTATCTTTTCAGTATTCTGCCTTAAAATACCAAACATCTGACCAGCGGGAATAGTACTGCCATTTTGAAGAACCAGCTCTAACCTGCCAATTATACCATGCGGAATCGTCGATAAATGTCTGACAGCTGTTCGTATAGACTATATTCTGGTCATACAATATACTATCTTTAAAAACCCGGAATTCATAAAATTCTTCATCCTGTAAAACATACCATTGCAGTTCAAGCGAAGCATACTGCGAATCAACCACGACTATTTCACTGTCGGCCGGATAAAACAAAATAGGTCCACCAGGTCGAATCCGCAGTTCAAAATACCCTTGCTCAGACCAGTCAGTAGGTAATTCCCAAGCTGAAGAATGCGCTCTCACACGCCAGTAGTGTGTACCGAGTCTATTAGTGAGGTCAGATATGAATACCATACATACATTTGTCTCGCTTTCGATCGTTACAGCAGGGAAGGTATCGATCTGGTAGTCTATTTCATATATCTCTGCGCCCTCAACGCTTGTCCACTGCAACACATAATGGCTGTCGATATGAGCGCCCTCAAACATAATGACAAAACCGTCCTCCGGCGCCTCGAGTGTCGGTGGTCCAGGCGGCGCTATTAAAGTGTCAGAACCTGTATTCTCATCTGCATCTGTGCATCCGGTGTTCAGATTGATAATAAATAAAATACCGACCGCAATGATCATCTTTAACATTAAATGAAATATCTTCATTATTACTCCTTTTTAAATAGCCAGATTACTAAATACGCTCTCAGTATATATCTGTCTATTCTATTATAATGCCATTGTAGAATATATCAAGTCTCCAGATTTGCCGATGGAGTCCTTGTCTCTTAATAGAACATACTGTAAGCTTGTGAAAAATACGTGAAAAAATGAGTTGAGAGCATGGGTTGACGTTAAAAGAATATCTGTTATAATTTATTAGCCAAAAATTCTGGATGAGGAGGAAAAATGAAGAAACTGTACGTTTGTTTATTATTGTTTTCCGTAAACTTACTCAATGCGGTTGTGTTATATTCCCAAATTCCAGATACCCTTAGTGCCATCGGTTATAGATGCCAACGTGATACTGTTTACTTGCAAGAATCTGATATTGCTGATGATATCGTTCCGACAGGTGGAGGCTGGCGGGTAGATTCGGTTGTTGCATGGTTTCAAAACTGGAGTGGGTTTGATACATGGAATGCAGTACCAGATATTCATTTTCTTGTGTATCAAGACAGCAGTGGTCAGCCGGTCGATTCTCCTATGCTTGAAATGGTCGTGTACCAGACAAATTACACGGCATATTTAATAAATATGCCGGAAAACCGATGGCGTGTGGAATTAGATCTGCCCAGCTCGGTGAGTCTCGATACGTTCAGATACTGGATCGAAGTACAACCCTCTTGTCATGATTTTGGCACCAATGGCAAAACCGGACACCAGGCTCAAGTTGATATTGGCAATGGTCAGGATTTTTATATGAGGTTTCCGCAGGCAGGCATACCTACCTGGGAATCAGCTTCTTCCTTATTCGGACAAGCTTTGGAGACAGGTTTTATGTTGATCGGCGAGGAAATGGGTATTGCGGAAAAACCGGTCAGTAAACCAACCGAACATTATGATCTCGGTGCTACGATCGTAAATGGTCCATTGCTTCTACCTGAGGGTAAAAACTGCAGCATCTTTGACATCACAGGGCGAGTAGTATTACCTCAATATATCAAACCAGGAGTATACTTCATTGAAGTGGATGGGATGATAAGACAAAAGGTAGTTAAGGTTAGGTAACTACCCAATACTCCACATAAGACTATCCACAGAAACTGGGCGGTACTGGATTTGTCCCGCTTCCTTAAAAAGTATTCTATTATGTTAATGACAGAAGCGGGAAACACCTGACCTTCGGTATGTGAGACCGACGCACGTTTATTTACATCTTAGCAACGTCTTTACTCTCTTCGCTTTGTGAGGTTGAGGATTTCTTCATCGACCGCTTGTGCCAGATTGTATAATAGATTTTAGAGAAAATCTCTTTGTGTCATTCGAACTGGTGTTCCGTAGTGTGATTGAGTAAGCTCTTATCTTGGACTTAGGTGTCTCATAATGATACAAGAATTTTGGATGAGACAAATTAAGATAAGATATGCTAGTAATTACAACTGTTTATTCACTTGATTCTGGCACATACATTGCATATTACGAATACTGGCAGTTACTAAAGGAGGCCCTATGTATAAGTATAGAAGTAATTGTATTATAGTATCAGTTGTAATCCTCTCCTTTTTCTGCACAGTTCTTGAAGCTGACGCAAGTCCCACAGAATCTCTCCCTGATCAGAATCCCTGGTTTGATTCCCTAAACGTACGATATACAGGCAGCTGGCCGTTCGGAAGATATTCGAATGGTGTCGCCTGCGATAGCACAAGAGATTTGATGTTCCTTGCCTCAAGCGGTGGCGTTTATATTCTCGACATTTCATTACCTCAGGATCCAGTTATGGTTTCAGATCTCATACGGACACGGTGGGTAGTGTGGGAGTTATTCTATTCAGATAGTGATCAGAGATTGTACGTTGCTGACGGATATGCGGGAATTGAGATATGGGATATAGCTAATGCCAGTACACCGCAGAAATTAGGCTATTATGATACTCCCGGTACGGCTGATGGTATTTATGTACAGGGCTCATATGCTTATATTGCTAATGAATCAAGCTTAAGAATTATAGATGTCTCTGACCCAGCACACCCCCAGGAAATCGCAAGTATTGACACCGCATTTTACATTGAAAATGTTCATGTAGCAGGGAACCATGCTTATGTTACAGCCAATGATGGAGGTTTGATGGTTGTTGATGTGTCCGTGCCATCAAATCCGCAAATAACAGGATTTTGTGATAGTATCGACCGTGCTCGAGATGTCTGGGCATCTGAAACTTTGGCTTATATTCTTGATCAAGATTGGGATGATTCGCTAATATTTCATGTGGTAGATGTTACTGATCCATACGATCCTCACGAAATAAGTCGTCTGGATGTGGGATACCTTGAATGGTGGGAATTGTGGGATTGGTGTGCTATACAAATATCTGATAATTATGCGTATCTTGTGAGCGATTCTCTACATATTATCGACATATCTGATCCATTCAGTCCTCACCAAGTTGGTGCCTACGGGTTGTTTGGCACTAAGATCTATGTAGCGGGTGACTATGCCTATGTGTCCGGGGGCGCAATAGGTTTCATAGTTGATATATCGGTGCCTTCTAATCCTCAATTGACCGGCAGCTATGAATTACCGTTTTCAATCGAGGACATTTTTGTCTTGTCACCCTATGCCTACCTAACAGATTACTTTAAAGGTATACGCATATTTGATATAACTGATCCATCCTCTCCATCCGAGCTCGGATTTTGCAGGATTGATAACCAAACATCAGCCGTTACCTCAGACGGCAATTATGCATACTTTGCTTATTTACGTAGTATCCATGACACTGTGTTTCTGGCCGTAATCGATGTTTCGGATCCATCAAATCCACAACAGGTTGGCGAGTGCCATACGGATAGCTTAGCTGCCGGCACATATGGGCTGCAAATATACGGTTCATATGCCTATATAGCGATCAGAGACTATTGGATTAATGGTGTAGGCGGACTCTGGATAGTCGATATCTCCAATCCTTCGGCTCCGCAAAGCGTTGGATTTTTTTATATTCCGGAGAATGATAATTCATGTTTTGATGTTTATGTTGTGCATTCAATTGCTTTTCTTACTGCGGGCGATCTATATGTACTCGATGTATCAGACCCATCTCATCCAGTGCAGATCGGATACTGCTATACACCGGCTGAAGCCCACAGCATTCATGTCTCAGGTCCTTACGCGTACATTACCGACGGCAACGAGGGAGCAAACGTTGGACTCAGGGTCGTTAATATATCCGATCCATCAAATCCATACGAAGTAGGATATTGTCCAACGCCGAATCGACCAACTAGAATTTATGTTTCAGATAATTACGCATATATTGCCACCGTGAGTGGTCCAAGAGTCTATGATATAACTAATCCATCAAATCCCTATCAAATCGGATATTATAATATAGGTTGGATTGAAGGCGTGAGTATTGCGGGGTCTTACATATTTACAGCTGCAAAAGATCTTGGTCTTCAGATATTTGAAAATCTGCTTTTAGATGTAAAGGAAAAGCATCTTGTACCCATTAAGAGTGCCGAAGTTACACCAACTGTCTTCAGCGGTTCCCTGATCCTGCCTAAAGACAAGAGTTGTAGAGTCTTTGATATTTCGGGCAGGACCATACCGCCGGATAAAATCAAACCAGGCATCTATTTCATTGAGATTGATGGGGAGATACGGCAGAAGGTTGTTAAGATTCGTTAACGGCCTGCTCTTTACTGCGTGCATCTGAACAGATGGTACGTACATTTTGATGACGTAGGCGGTCACTATGATACCCCGGTACCCATGGGGGAATTGGGGAGTAAAGAATTAATTTACTCCCCGCTATTTTTGTGCCATTTTTGTATCATATCTGTGCCAAAACATATTGTACTTACCAATATTCCACAGTAATAAAAAAGTGGTTTAACAAAAGGCATTTTGTGAACATCTCAAAATCACAATACATCGTTTCTTTTGCCAGTTCTACATTCGCACAGAAACTGGGCGGTACTGGACTTGAACCAGTCACCTTCGGTATGTGAGACCGACGCACGTTTATTTACATCTTAGCAACGTCTTTACTCTCTTCGCTTTGTGAGGTTGAGGATTTCTTCATCGACCGCTTGTGCCATTTTTGTGCCAAAAGTTGACCAAAAAGACCTCCAAATGCACCTGATATAGCAGCACTCAATGGAATATAAATATGAATTTTCCACATCTCCAGAAACTCATTTATTTCCACATGCCACTGAATAGCAACCCAATACAACACAGCAAAACCAATCGCCTGAACCAACACAGCAATAATTATTCCGCACATCCAACCTAACTGGCGTGAAATGTATCCAGTTATCATACCTGCAATCAGGTACGGTAAACTATGGAAAATAATGTAGTAGGCATTAGTTGGGTGGACAAGTGTTGTAGTAATAATTTCGAGTATGGCAGCAATAATGAATCCTATAAGTATTGCAAGTAGTTTTTTTCTCACAATCTATCCTCTACCAACACCCACACTACCAATAACCTGTTTCGCCTCCGCGCACGTATCCAATTTCTTCACTGCGTTGTGCTTATGTGCGGTTGATAGATGGCTATACCTCATCGTCATCTTGATATCCTGATGTCCAAGAAGTTCCTGTACAGTCCTAATATTTTCACCAGCCATAACCAATCGTGACGCGTCTGATTTTGCGAACAACAACAGGCGCGTATAAACGTGTTACAGGCACTTCTGAATGGTATATGTCTAATTGTATGAGATGTCTGAGAAGCTCGATTTCTTGTTTTTTGGCTTCTGCAGATATTGTCTAACAAAGCTTTGAGAGTGCGATTTTCAAATATTTCGAGTGACCTCATATAAAGCTATTAGAGAGGTTGTCTCAACAAAGTAATAATTAATGATCGAATTGTAGATTTAATTAGTATACCTTCCTATTTTCTCCTTATTGCTGTTCCTCTAATATGGCATTAACATTATCTTGATCCAATTCATACCATGATCCTGTTGCAGCATCAA
>CAYQPW010000020.1:40442-43937 GCA_964419565.1 uncultured bacterium | reverse complement strand
TTCTAAATTCTACATAAACTATATATAGAATAGCATGTCTAAAATGTACAAGGAGGCAATCATGAAATACATATTGATTGCGTTCATAGTATTTCTTATCGCGCCGGTGTCTTTTGCATCGGCAGATGCTTGCTGGGGGTGGGGGTATACGAACTACTGGTCAGGAGGTGCAATCGTGTTTTTAATATTACTGTTGGGTCTTATCGGCGTGGCTGTTTATTTCGTCATCAATCAAAAGAAAATGAGAGTAAGCGACCGGCAATTCGAGGATGAGGCGATCCTTGAAATATTAAAGAAACGCTATGCAAAGGGCGAAATAACCAAACAGCAATTCGAAGATATGAAAAAAGCGCTTCTGTAACAACCGCGCCCTGGAGAGGAATAAATAAGGAAGGAAGGAGGTGTTTACCATGACCCGTGATCCGGTATGCGGTATGTCTGTCGATCCAGATAAGGCTGCCTTCAGTTCATCGTATAATGCAAACCAGTTCTATTTCTGTAACAAAGCTTGTAAAACGGCGTTTGATGACAATCCCTTATCCTATATCAAGAAAAGAGGTCTCTTTGCTCGCTTCCTCGATTGGATTATCAAAGGGAACGAAAAAACCTTTCACCATCATCCACCGAATTGCTGTGGGCACTGAATATAAAGGTAGGATAAATCTCGAAATTTCGAGGGGAGCAGCGGAACAAAATCCGTAGCTTCACGTCAAGATCAGGGAATTGCGAGTCCATGTTGCTACAGGTTCAGCCTTAGGAGTCATTGTCAAAATAGATGTTCGATCAATATTTTGAATCCAATAACGATTAAAACTAAACCACCCATCATTTCTATTTTCTTTTCAAAGAAGTGCCCAATTCTATTACCAATGTAGACACCAAGAAAGGATAATAAGAAGGTCACAATACCGATGATAATTGCGGGAAGAATGATCGCGACTTTCAAAAATGAAAGGCTAAGCCCAATAGCCAGGGCATCTATGCTTGTTGCGACTGATAACATAAATAAGATATATATATTTTGTGGATCAATTTTTTCTTTGTCAGACTGTAACTTAAATGATTCATAGATCATTTTGCAGCCGATAATACTCAGAAGCCCAAATGCAATCCAATGGTCGAAGCCTGAGATAGCATGTCTCACACTTACACCTAATAACCAACCAATAACCGGCATAATTGCCTGAAAGAATCCAAAGAACAGCGCAATTTTCAAAGCATATCTGATTTTTAGGTACTTTATTGTGATTCCGCTTGTAATCGATACAGCAAAGGCATCCATTGCTAAGCCCAAAGAGATAAGCAGGATTGATATAATATTCACCTAAAGAAATATAATCAACCGTGAGGTAATTACAAGACTATAAGGTTTCAGGCAACGAATTTCTTGAATCTTTGATTCATCGCCATCGACGCTGAAAGCGTAGTTTCTAGTGCTTACCCTAAATTGTCCACTTCAACTTGAAAATGTCATATTGTCAAGTTGCAAATATCGAGTTTATCGAGATGCACCGTCCCCCAAGTTTAAGCGCAGCTTAATTATTGTCAAGGTAGCGCTACAGGGGGTAAATTATTGACTAAATTCCAAAAAGAATTATAATAACTAGAGGGGAATGTGAAAATAATAACAATATCTATACTTGGTTTGATTATGCTCGTAATCAGCAGTTGCAGTGCTGATGAAAACCATCCACCTGTGATAACAAATATAATCGTTTCCGATAATCCAATAGAAATGGGTGAAACGACTCAACTTGAAGCTGTAGCCGATGATCCTAATAATGATATCTTGACCTATGAATGGACAGCAGTAGCTGGCACTTTCTCGGCAATGACAGATTGCAGTACTTCCTGGACAGCTCCAAATGATACAGGTAATTTCCAGATCAATATCAAAGTTGAGGACGAGTGCAATGCCAGCGATGAATCGCTTACCTACATTCGGGCAATTGAACCAATAATATGGTGTCATGATACAATCACTGCTATCAATAACAACACTATCCCCATTTATGATTTTGTATACACTTATTCCTCAGCTTCAATTGCCGGGTTACCGAACGGCTCAGAAATTGAAAGTGTTTACATCAACGTCTCTATAACTCATACCAGCTATACAGATTTTGATGTGTGGCTGTACTCACCCGCTGGGAATTATGCCTTTCTCTGGAACAATGATTATAACCCTACTACCAACTATGATTCAACCGCCTATATATTCAATACTGAAGATCCGACCGGCATGTGGACGCTTGAGATCTTCGACGAGGAGCCGGGCAATTCGGGTGAATTATTAGCTTGGCATGCAACCATTTACTACCGATATCAGCAGTAGAAAAACCTAATTCTCTTTATACTAGGTAATTGGGGTCAAATCTTCACAATACACACATCAAGATTGCTTCGTCGCTTCGCTCCTCGCAATGACACCGTGGGTGAATTATTGACTAAATCAGGAAAATTGATATAATAACGATGAACGATGTTCATTGTCGATGCCAGTGATAAAAAGGTAGATTACGGTGATAAAAATTTATTTTACGGGGGATTTAAGGCATCCGAAAAAGTTTTGGTGCCTTTTTAAAAAGTTTTTTGGATAAAAGGGGGTTTCCTCAATGTAATAAAATGTACATCTGGAAATGCCATATGAGCAAGGTATCGTACACGGGAGAAACCTAGAGGAAAGCGATACTTCTGTGCGGTGGTAGGGGGGTATGCGGTCTCCGAAAAACTCTCAAATCTGTTTAGAGAATTTCATGGAGAACAGGGGGGAGAATCCCCCATGTTACGCCTGTAGCTCAGTCGGATAGAGCAACGGATTTCTAATCCGTAGGTCGTGGGTTCGAATCCCTCCAGGCGTGTCACAATTATGCTTGCATTTGTCTTATAATGCAATTGCAGAATTGATGACCCTGAGTTTATCAAAGGGTACGGTAATAAAAGTAGTCCTATCCTGAAACTTTCGCAGAAAGTGAAGGGTGATATGTTTGTTATATCTGAGATTGCTTCTCCGCCTAAGGCGGATCGCAATGACCCTGATATAATATCTTTACTATTATACGGGGTAGGCAGTAGTGGGATGGATTCCCCGGTTGAACCGGAGAATGACAAGGAGGGATGTATCGCCCCGCTAGCTCAACCCGGCAGAGCAGCTGATTCTTAATCAGCGGGTTACAGGTTCAAATCCTGTGCGGGGTATTCGACCGCAAAGCGGTTGGAAAAGATCGTAACGCGCACTGCGTATTGCGTTCTGAGGATTATTTGTTATAATTAATAAATAGTGCCTAGTGCTTAGTTCCTAGTGTTTACTATATCGGGGTGTCCCCCTGAGCAAGGTACCGTATGCTCAAGGATTTGCTGATGGAAGCTGGAACGTAACTGACGTTTGAGATCGTAACGCGTAAAGTTAGTGAGCGTGAATCGGGGGATTTAAGGCATCCGAAAAAGTTTTGATGTCTTTACAAAAGTTTTTTGGATAAAAGGGGGTGTCCCCCT
>CAYQPW010000020.1:0-40342 GCA_964419565.1 uncultured bacterium | reverse complement strand
GAAAAAGTTTTGATGTCTTTACAAAAGTTTTTTGGATAAAAGGGGGTGTCCCCCTGAGCAAGGTACCGTATGCTCAAGGATTTGCTGATGGAAGCTGGAACGTAACTGACGTTTGAGATCGTAACGCGTAAAGTTAGTGAGCGTGAATCGGGGGATTTAAGGCATCCGAAAAAGTTTTGATGTCTTTACAAAAGTTTTTTGGATAAAAGGGGGTGTCCCCCTTTAACGGTGGGTGTAGCTCAATTGGCAGAGCATTGGACTGTGGTTCCAATGGTTGGGGGTTCAAGTCCCCTCACTCACCCTTTGGTCACCTTTGGTGACCTTTGGTGTCGATTACAGTGATATAAAAATAGATTTCAGTGATGATCTATTTATTTGTTCACTCACCCTTTTTTGTTTTTTAAAAGAATTAAGACTTCCCTGGATTCCCCGGTCGAGCCGGGGAATGACAAGGTCATAGTACCTGATAAATCAGGTGACTACATTTCCTGACCCGGGATAACTAGATTTCTTGACCCGGAGTCACAGTACCTGATAAATCAGGTGACTACATTTCCTGACCCGGGATAACTACATTTCTTGACCTGGAGTCACAGTACCTGATAAATCAGGTGACTACATTTCCTGACCCGGGATAACTACATTTCTTGACCTGGAGTCACAGTACCTGATAAATCAGGTGACTACATTTCCTGACCCGGGATAACTACATTTCTTGACCTGGAGTCACAGTACCTGATAAATCAGGTGACTACATTTCCTGACCCGGGATAACTACATTTCTTGACCTGGAGAAGAATTTAATAACAATGTATGAATCTTGAATTTAAATATTCGAATTTTGATATTGTTTAGTATTTGATATTAGAATTTAGAGTTTATCTATTCCTTTTTTAGTAATTAAGTTGTTGCTCCAATACTCCGTTACACCATTATTCCGAAACTATTTTACTTGTTGTGTGCGAAGTACTCACGCACCAGATTTTTTACGAATTTCTCGCGTTTGAAATACAATTTTTTCAAAGCTCTTTTCTTGTGTTTTGCCAGGGCATAATGCGTGATCATGGGAAATGCGACCGTCGTATCCATATAGCATACGACTGAATCAGGCAGCCGGCTCGGATCGACCTTTCCCCAGGAAACCGCTTCATGCGGGGTCGCACCGGATAAACCGCCAGTATCGGGTCGAGCATCAGTTATCTGGAAAAAATAATCATGTCCCACTTCTTTAATACGGAGCACCTCCTGGATCTGAGGTTCGGTCTGCAGGATAAAATTCTTGGGACTGCCGCCGCCCAGTAAAAAAACGGCGGATTTACCACCTGCACGTTTCGCGGCCAGGACATACGCGGTCGTTTCATTGACATCGATCGACGAATTGATGCGAATTTTACTACCACGTATTTCCGCTTCGGCGATATTCATACCGAGCGTCGAATCACCGGGCGAACTGGTATATATTGGTACGCCCAAACGGTGGGCTGCTGCCAGAACAGAAGTGTCCTTATGCCCGGTTTTTGCTTCCCATTCTGCGGCATATTTGCCGAGCAGGTAGTGAAATTCCGCGGTACCCATTTCCTTCTGGAATTCAGGTTGCTTCAAAATACCCCGGAATATCTCATCCGTTGCCATAAGACAATCGCTGTATCCCAAAAGTATATCGTAGATACGCACGATGTCGTTCTTCCTCAAATCAGCATCATCGATCAGATGCGTGCCGACATAAAGCGGCAGGTTGAATGCAAAATGTAAATCATGATACAGATTCGCACCGGTCGATACTATCCAGTCAACAAAGCCCGCTTTCATCAAAGGGATCACGACCGACTTACCCAAACCAGCAGGCGTCAGTGCACCGGCAAGGCTCATGCCGACGGTCACATTTCTACCGAGCATTTTTTCAACGAAAAGACGGCAACCCTCGCGCAGGCGGGCCGCATTGTAAGCCAGAAAATTATCCTCGATAAGGTCGGTGAGCTTTTCTTTACCAGTGATGCCGGGCGGGAAAATTTTGGCTCCGGATAGATATTTCTTCTTATTCGGGTACTTCTTTTTTTTCAACCAATCAGGGACTTCATCCACCTTTTTCTTAACGCCGTGAATTCTTTTCATTACATCTCCTTATTCCTAATCGATCGCCAATACTTTCGCTGGAGGGATACCATTGAAATTCGTTGCCGTTACCCATGAATACGCACCGATGTTTTCAACGTATATAATGTCACCTATTTCCAGCTCAGGAAGATCTTCGCTTACTGAAATAATATCGAGTGAATCACATGAAGGTCCGGCAAGCGTGGTGATCTGCTTTATTCCTTTTCTCATTACCTTATATTGGTATTTACCGTGATCAAAGATGATGCCGGACAACGAACCGTAAACTCCGTCGTCAAGATAATACCAGTGTTTATTCGCGCGGATTGATTTGCCAACGACGGTCATGACCAATACACATGATGGTCCTGCCAGACACCGGCCTGGTTCAGCCATAATTTTGACGCTTGGATCGAATAGACGCTTCAGCTCTTTCTTGATATGAGATGCCATCGGCAAAAAAGGATCTTTGTCATGCTCAGAATATCTGATCGGAAAACCGCCTCCGATATCGAGGATTTCGAGAGGCAACTGCTTCAACTTCGCATCACTGAATATGATCGATGCCATTTCCAGAGAAGCCAGATAATTTTCTACATTTGTAGACTGCGAGCCGACATGGAAACTCACACCCGCCGGCTTCAGGCCGAGGTGATGGGCTTTGATAAGCAAGGGCATCGCATCGACCGGCTCAGCACCGAATTTCAACGACAATTCGATGACCGAACCGACATTAGGAACTTTGATGCGTATCAGAACCATGGATCCGGGTGCGTGCTTGGCGATCTTGTAAAGCTCGTACTCGGAATCAAAGGTCATGAGTTTGACTTCACGCGCAGCAGCGAATCTCAATGCTTCAGGACGCTTGATCGTATTTGCAAAAATCAAATCATCCGGACGTGCTCCCAGCTTCAAAACAGTGTCCATCTCGTTGATCGAAGCCACATCAAAACCAATACCAGCTTTAATAAAAGTCTTTAAGATAAAGCGGTGCGAATTCGCCTTCATCGCATAGTAAGGCTTGACTTGCGGCAATAGTGTTCTGAATTTCTCAACCTGCTCAAGAAGACGGCTTTTGCTTATCAAAAATAACGGGGTGCCTTCCTTTCTTACTAACTCGCTTACGGTTTTTTTTATATTGATCTTTGACCTCTTTTTCATCTCCTCTCCAGGCTAGTCTGTTTTTTGACGATCAATACCAGAGCTAGTATGCGATCAAGTCCTCATTGAATGATTTAAGATCACCTTCGATATGCCAAATACGGAGTCTCATGTCCTTAAGGTGCCCCAGAAGTTCAAACATATCCTCGTTAAGATCCTTCAGTTCATCACTAAAAATCGTGATCGGATCATGTGCCAGTGATATTTTCTTTATCGGCAAACCAGGGAAATTTCTTAACAGCTGCGGAGTCAAAATCAACAACTCGATCGAAGTATAACCTTCACCGGTCTTGGTAATTTTCAGGGGATAGTACAGCTTGTCTGTTCCAAATGTGTACTGGATTGGCTCATTGGTCACAGTCTCCGTACCCAGGGTAATAACATCAAAAACAAACCAGGTAAAATCATCCTTTATATATTCTCCGATAAGCTGCCTCATCTCCTCGGATATAACTTCACCCTGGATATCGAGTGATTTAAGATAATCCGAAACCCAATCAACAAAGCCATCAGCGTCGAGTAAATGAGTAACAGAGATATCATGTGCACCGATCTTTTCATGAAAAGTCACCTCACCACCCGGTACTTTCACAGCTTTCTCTCCATCACCATTTCGTTTACCGGCAATAGCTATCGCTTGTAATTTGCTATTTATCAAATCTGTCGCTCGGCGAAAAGTCTCCAGGTCGCCTTTTTTTACTCCGGGTTCTGTGGGAAGGGGCAGCACCTCGAGCAGGATCGTTGAATCTGAAGCGCTCAAATCCGTACTCAACAAAAGGATCTCCTTGCTGCCATTCCATGCGATCATCGCACGTTGTGTCGGCTCGAATATCTTGATATCGGGGAAAACCGGTATCATACCACGGTTACCAAAGCACATCGGTATAAGAATGAAAACCGATAGAATAGATATAACAAAAATATTTTTCTTCATTATAAATTATAGCAATGTGCAGGAGAAAGTCAATCTTTTACAAAAATGCCCAAAAATGAAGTAGGGCTGGCTTGCGCCAGCCCTGTCTCGAGGGAGATGAGACTTACTTCACTTCAACATCGATCTGTTTGGGTTTCATGGATTCTGGTTTTGGCAAAAGAATATCAAGGACGCCGTCTTTATACTGTGCCTTTATTTTATCTGCATCGATATCTGCCGGCAGTTCGATCGTCCGACAGAACTTACCATAATAGCGCTCAACCCGGTGGAATGTCTTTTCTTTAGTCTCTTCCTCATGCTTGCGTTCACCAGAAAGCTGCAACATATTATTGCGGACTGTGACCTTGATGTCTTCTTTTTTCATACCCGGCAATTCTGCCTTCACCTCGATATTCCCGTTATTCTCAACGATATCGACGATTGGCGCCCATAAATCCTGTCTTTCTGCGGGCAATCGGCCAAAGAAATTCTCAAAAAGACGATCAAAATCGCCTCTTAAACTCAAAAAGTCCTTAAAAGGTTCTAATCTGGCTATTTGTTTTTCGTTCATTTATTACCTCCTTATTCTACGGTTTAGACAAAAATGTTAGATATTGGTTTATTGTCTGATCGACGAGTTTTAAGTCTTGACCGCAAGTGCTAATTGGGTATAGTAGAATATGAAAAGGTCGGTCATAATGCTTTTAATTGGCTGTACCTTGGTTTTTAGCCAGGAGATCGGCGCACGTTATTTAATAATTACTCATGATAATTTTTATAATGCAATCCAGCCGCTCGCCCAGTGGAAACATAAAAAGGGATTACGTACCAAGGTCGTTAAATTATCCGAAACAGGTTCGAGTAGCTATCAAATAAGAAATTATGTAGTCAATGCTTTTAATAGCTGGCAAGTAAAACCTGATTTTTTATTGCTCGTAGGCGCGCCCAATTTTCTGCCTTTTGCACAAATAAGCTATACATATACGGATAATTATTATACCAACGTAACGGGCGATATATACAATGAAATATTATCGGGTCGCCTGACCGTGCACAATACTACTGAAGCCCAGACCGTTGTTAATAAGATCCTTGCTTATGAACGAACACCGGATATGAGCGATTCATTGTGGTTTACGAATGCCAGTCTGATCGCTCGATTGGATTGGGATAATGATGATTCCATATATTGGTCAGATACTTATCACGCGGCTGATTTAATGATCAATGATGACTATACGATCATCGACACGTTTTCCAATTACTACGGTCACAATACAGCCCACGTAATTTCCGCGATAAATAATGGCCGTTCAATACTTATGTACCGCGGACGTGGTGTTAATAACTGGTACAGCCCATTCGATGTAAACCCGGATCTTACACAGAACGGAACAAGGCTGCCGATCGTGCTATCTTTGACCTGTCGAACTATCGGCACCGGCGCCACGCCAGCGACTGCAGAAAAGTGGCTCCTAACTGGAAGTCCAACCGTAGCGCGCGGCGGCGCTGGTTTTTTCGCGACAACAACGACTGTTGTCGGCCAGGCATATCTACGCAGTGCCGTAGCAAAGGGTTTTTTCGATGCGGTATTTGTCGATCATAAAAGAACATTTGGGGAAGCATGTGAGGCCGGCAGAGTAAGAGTTTACCAGATGTATCTTTATCAGGGAGGCGGTGATGAGTACTATGGATTCACGACCCTTGGTGATCCATCGATGAATCTCTGGACCGCTTGTCCAAAAATAGTCGATGTTACGCATGATTCATCGCTAATTGTTGGTGAAGATACATTGAATGTGCATGTTGAGCATGATGAAATGCCGGTCGAGTCGGCGTTTGTCTGCATAGTATTGGATTCAACTATTTATGAAACTGGTTATACTGACGAAAGCGGTAACATCGATTTCGCCCTCACGCTGCCGCATCAGGGCGATATGGATGTGACTGTTACCGGTACGAATCTCTATCCGTATGAAGGTATTGTTACGGTGACCACGGGCATAGAAGAAAATCGTACACAGCAAATCCCCTATGGTTTTTTCTCGACGCTCAGAGCATTTCCAAACCCCTGGCTTAACAGAACGGAGATTTCCTATTGCATAAGAACGCCAGCATCGCCTGGGTCCAAATACCAATACGCCGAATTAACCATCTACGATATCAATGGCAGGGTCATCCGATCTTATGATCTGCTTCAGCGCAGTGATCTTGAATCAAATCGTATTGCCTGGTCAGGTTTGGATTATCGTGGTTCAAACGTGCCATCGGGCATCTATTTTGTACGCCTTAGAGTCAAGGTGATCGGCGAGACTGCTGAAGAAGTGATCACAGCAAAAATAATCAAGCTCAAATAAGAATACTGGTTTGTCCGGATCTTCAGATATTATCATATTTTCTAGATTTAAGTCTTGACATCTTATAAAATTCCACTAAAATGGATTTGTGTATTTGGAATTTATCTGATTTCTATTTATGATTGGTTTGGAGAAAGCAAAAAGGAGTGGAATCATGAAGAGACTTTTACTTGCAGGTATCATATGTGCCATAGTCATGATCAATTGCGGCGGCGAGGATACCGAAGCCCCAACCGTTTATATTAGCAGCCCACCTGACAGCGCAGTTGTCGGTGGCACGGTCAGAATACAGGCTCAGGCATCTGACAATAGTGGTGTCGCGAGTGTTGAAATTTATCTTGATAATGGAAGGATCCATACCGTGGCAAACCCACCTTATTATTATGATTGGGATACGGATTCTATCCAACAAGATAGTTCGCAGCATAGCATTTATGCTATGGCTTATGATGAAGCTGAGAACTCGGCAACATCAGATGAGATCACGATAACCGTTTATAATGACAGCATCCTGGGCACGATGAGGTGGCAATATCTTACTGGTGATAGTGTCATTTCTGCACCTGCCGTCGGTTCTGATGGCACGATATATATCGGTGCTGATGATGGTTTGCTTTATGCTATCAACCCTGATGGCTCAGTACAATGGACTTATCCAACTCCCGGCGCTAGCTACTTACGATCATCACCAGCGATCGCAACTGATGGTACCATATATATCGGTTCCTATGACCGTACGCTCTACGCAGTTAGTTCGAGTGGTGCGTATCAGTGGGATTATTCGACTCCAGATCGTATCCACTCATCGCCGGCAATAGATGCTAATGGTAACATCTACTTCGGGTCTTATGGCGGTTCAATGTATGCAATCAGATCGAACGGAACTTTTAAATGGAGTTATCCGACAACTGGTTATGTTGTATCCTCGCCCGCAATAGGTACTGATGGCACGATCTATTTTGGTTCATGGGATAATTATCTCTATGCAGTCGATTCGAGTGGAGCTTTCCAGTGGCAATATGATTGCGGTGCTGACATCACATCCTCACCCGCCATCGGCAGTGATGGCACGATATATGTCGGTTCATTTGATAATTACCTTTATGCCGTTGATAATAGCGGTTCTTTGAGGTGGCGTTTCCAAACGGGTAATCCTGTCGTCTCTTCACCAGCGATCGGCAGCGACGGTACGATATATGTCGGCTCTCGAGACACGCATTTATATGCAGTTAATCCTGACGGCTCAATGAAATGGCAGTATGCCGCAGATGATGCAATCATTTCATCACCTGCGATTGCTTCAGACGGTACGATCTATTTCGGTTCAAACGGCGGCACCCTGTATGCGGTAAATCCCGATGGCTCTGCAAAATGGCAGTACTCAGCTGGTGATGATATCCAGTCCTCACCCGCCATCGGCAGTGATGGCACGATATATGTCGGCTCACAAAACCATTACCTGCATGCGATATATGGCAGCGGGGCCTTAGCCAGTTCGGATTGGCCTATGTTCCATCACGATGAGGAGCATTCCGGAAGATCCGGCAACTGAAATCCTCTGGGAAGAGAATAGAGCCTAACCGAAATTACTTTTCCTGACAGAAATGCGGATTTTTCCATGTAATAGACTTAAGGGTTGACATACATAATTTTTTTTGTATAGTATTGTATATTAACAGTAATAAATATTATTCTTATCTTACTATTCTTACTATTTTCTTTAGGGAAGTTTAGAAAAAGTGGCAATAGGGGTTAAATAACCCCCACACTAATACAATTAGCGCGGGGGTCGTGGAGGTAAAAATGAAAAAGCTCTTCAAGGTGTGTTTACTGGCAGCAATGATGTTGTTATTTGTGCGGGCGACATGCGGCACAAAAAAAATGTTCGATAAACCTGTACAAGCAATGAAAATAAAAGACAATGTCTTCTTCCATAATGTCGGGATAACATTTGACGGACGTCATTTCTATACGATCAACGGCGGGAATGACGAATACTGCGTGCTCAACGAGTATGATAAAGAGGGAGAATTCATTGAATACTATGATGTTGGAGTCGATGGCCGGGCTATCTTCCATCACCCGAAGGATGGCAACCTGTATATAAAGAACTACGGTACAGACCTCTATGTTGTTGATCTCTGGGACGAAATGGCTGATGTCGAATTATCGGATGTATTCAACGAAGAGAATAGCTCACCAGCGATGTCGCCGGATGGTAAATTTCTCTATGAATATTATGAAGGCAAAGTAAGAATCCTGGATTTTGAAACAGGCGATGAGGTGGATCAATTCAAACTGTCAAAATGGTATGATGAACACGGTTATAATTATGCTATTGCGGCGTCAAAAGAACATCTTTTTGTCTGGAGTGACGAATACGAAATCGCTGTTTATGATTTAGATGGCAAATATATAACGGAAATAGAGTTACCTAGAACTGGCTTTGGTTTTTCCTTATCATGGTGCCGGGGTATGCTTTGGATCGCGCGCGATGCCGATGCGTCAAGCGATGGTGGTGACGGCTACTGGTACGCGTATAAATTATAGAACAGCTCAAAAAATAACAACTCGTCTATTTAACTGATCCAAGAACACTACAAGGGGTGTCTTTTCAGAACACCCGATGCGGGTATTGACTTTTCGTGAATTATAGTATAATTATATAGAGATTTAGTAGTAATTTACAGGCATCCTGGTTCTATAGGGCAAAGGGAAATATAAAGGAGGAATTATGCACAAATACCTTATCCTTTTTTTACTGGCTGGTATATGCAGCGCCAGTGTCCTGCTGACCAATGGCGATTTTGAACAACCGCTAACGACCGGATGGCAACAAGTTGCCAGTGGATCATACTCTGTGATCAACCGGGCAACAACATACGATCCGGATCCAGATTATGAAGCATATGCAAAAGATCAATACGGCAGTTATGCAAGACTCTGGCAAACCGTAGACATCCCGACGACTGACCTTGAGTTTGCCGTCAACGCAAAGCTTTACAGCTATGATAATAACGCAGACACCTTATGCTGGGCAGGAGCCGCGATAGATATTTCATATTTGGACAGCTACGGGCAATTACTGGGTGAAACAAGAATATGCCAGGTTACCACACCGTGCCCATGGAGCAATTCTGCAACCTGCCATTTGATAATGGCACCTAATACAGACTGGAACCCATATTCATTCAACATAAATTCAGAATTGGCTAATCTACCCGGGGTAAATGCTGCGGATGTTTCAAAGATCGAGGTGGCACTTTACGCCAAGACCGAACACACGTGCTGAGGCGCAGTCGAAACGGCGGAGGTCTTCGCCGACGACTTTATACTGAATTACAGCGGTTCAAACAGCTATCTGGCACTTTTGGATGCAATAGTCGACGATGTCAGTGGTAATGGAAACGGGCATCTTGATCCGGGCGAAACAGTCGATCTAACTGCTTCATTGAAAAATATCGGTGGTGCGGATTTCTTGACTTTGACAACGACCATAGAATCGTCAGACCCTTATGTTACGATCACCGATGCTTCCGGTTATTTCGGTTCACTCCCGGTCGATAGCACAAAAGAAAATACCGGTGACCCGTATACGGTTTATGCGAGTCCCTCGACACCGGATGGTCATCCTGCATTGTTCCGGCTTATCACGGTCGATGGTTCGTGGTCTGATACTCTGGAATTTACTCTGATCATCGGGCGTATCCACTATTATATATGGAACCCTGATCCAACACCTGGACCGGGTGAATTCATGCATACAACTCTTGCGAGTATCGGTTACTCAGGTAATTATGGTCTGACTCTACCCGTATCTGACCTCGATGTTTACTCTGCAGTATTCGTTTGTGCTGGCATCTATTCAAATAACTATGTGCTCAGCGCAACCGCGCCCGAGGTTACCGCGCTCGTTGATTATGTGAACAGCGGCGGCAGGATGTATCTTGAAGGTGGCGATGTCTGGTATTTTGACCCCCTGTACGGTGGCTACGATTTCGGACCCCTCTTTGGTATCAATGCGACGAGTGACGGTTCGAGTGATTGCGGTCCAGTAGCCGGTCAGAGCAGCACGTTCACCACCGGCATGAACTTTAACTATAGCGGCGAAAATGCATGGATCGATCACATCTCGCCGACCGGCACGGGTTTTCTTATCTTCCACGACACGAATAATGCATACGACTGCGGCGTTGCAAACGATGCCGGAGCATACCGTACCGTAGGCAGCTCATTTGAGCTCGGCGGCTTGGTCGATGGCAGCGGTGTATCGACCAGAGCTGTATTACTCGATTCGATCATGAATTTCTTTGGCATCTCGCTCGTTGGTATCGAGGAAAATACCAGATCGCAAGTGAGTGCGATATCTTTACAGCCATATCCAAATCCTTTCCGTAATCGCGTCGAAATGCAGTACACCTTGCCAGCGAATGCAACACAAGTTCAATTCAAAATATTCGATGCTAGCGGTAGGTTGGTGAAAAACCTGTTACCGCCCACTATTTGCTCCCTGGTGCCTGCGGTGGTGTCCTGGGATGCCCGTGATCTTAGGGGTAATAAAGTAGCAAGCGGTATCTATTTCATTCATATGGAAACCGATAACGAACAACTCGTTGAAAAAATAATCCTCATTGAATAAAACTCTATGACTTTTATAAAAAAGAGGGTGGTATAACCACCCTCTTTTTTTATCGGATTTCATTTTCGTCGTAGCGCATCTATGATCAATACCGGCGGTACTCGATTCTCAGCATCCCATTCCCTCGGACGCCGGCGCAACGATCTTGAAGTAGGTTGCGGTTCGATCAAATCAGCGATAAGAAAACCGTGCTTTTTCAAACTGTGGAAATAATCTGAAAGCGGCCGGCAAAAATTAAGAAGTCTGGGTAATCGACCCCACTGACATTCTTGTGTACGGCGCGTGAAATACTTGTCTACTTTAAAGAAAAGCCAGTCTTCAGTTCTATTGGAATCTAATGGAGTATGTTCCCAACCACCTGCGCTCCAGCTAAAACAAGGATGTTCAATGAGAAAAACTAACCGGCCATCAGGTTTCAAAACCCGGGCGAACTCTTTGATCGCTTTATCATAATCGCGCACATCGCATAATACATAGACCGAGACGACCAGATTAAAAGAGCTCGCCGTAAGTTCTGGTATATGTGCAAGGTCAGCGCGTAAATATCTGATACCTAAAGGTTTCTTATTATCGTACTGCTTGGCGATCTCAATAAATTTCTTCGATAGATCGACACCGGTAACTCGAGCTCCTTTTTCCGCAAGCAGTCGGCACAAATAACCAGTACCGCACCCGGCGTCGAGCACTTTCTTGTTTTTCATATTACCTAAGAGCGGAAATAATGCCGGGTTGAATATATTGCGCCGGTAAGCATCACCATATTTTGTATACCCGGCATCCCATATCTCTGCTCCTGCATCCCAACGCTTTTGTATTTCTTGCAGCGTAGGATTCTGTAAATTCTCTGGCGCCCATCTCATAAAAACGTACGGTTTAAGATATTTGTTTTTGTTCAGTCCTCGCAATGCACGTGGAGCCTTTTCATCGAGTTGCCAGGGGTGCCTATTAATATGTTCGAGCCAGTCAAGTACTGGATGATATCGTTTGCAATCCTTGCACCACAGTGCATAGTAATAATCCCAGGCCCAGAACGAACGCTTCACTTTTTTATGTGTTGGCGCACAGCATATACAATAATATCTTTCTGTTTTTGGACACCACGCCATACCATTAAAAGAAACCGCCCGGTCACAATCGTCACAAATAAATTGCCAGTGCCAGGAGCAGCGTGGAAAATCACTCTGTAAATCCCAGGCTGCACGACGCACACGATAAGCTGGCGCTTTTTTATGGATGATCTTACAATATTCACACTTTGCCATAATCAATTAGGCAATAATCATAATGACCTGAGAATACATGTCAATACTAATAGTCTTGCGGGCGCATATCCCCGAATATCGATATAGACAACTTGACAACAAAGTCATCGCGCATATACTCAAAACTGGCGTGAGTTTTATGCAAATACTATTTAGCTTTGTATTATTACTAAATAACTACAGTTCGATCAGCGGATTTGTTACCGATGCAGAGAACAGCGAACAACTTGCTTATGCTAATGTCTATCTTGAAAATACCGTACTGGGCAGCGCGACAAATGAAAAGGGTTATTACATTATTCACAATGTCCCTGAGGGTCATTACCAGATCGTTTTCTCCTATATCAGCTATGAAACCATTATCCGCGATATTGAGATAATGCCCGATCAAAATCTCACACTGAATATTGAATTGAAACCTTCGATTATCGAACTCGAAAAAATCGTCGTTTCTGCAGAAAGAACGAGATTCAAAGAAGAAGTCGAAATAAGTCGTGTTAACTTCACAGGACGTGAGATCAAATCGATCCCGAGTTTGCTCGAAAAAGACCTGATAAAAACCCTCCAGCTCATGCCCGGCGTCATTTCAATGCATGATCTTTCAAATAAACTATATATCCGGGGCGGCAGTCCAGACGAAAATCTCGCTCTTCTCGACGGCATTACGGTCTATAATCCATCATCGCATTTATTTGGATTGTTTTCAACGTTCGACCCTGACGTCGTCAGCAATGCCGAACTTTATGCCGGCGGTTTTCCGGCCAAATACGGCGACCGATTATCGTCAGTGCTTTCTATTATAACAAAAGAAGGTAATTCTAAAAAATTCGCCGGTGAAGCCTCCCTCGGTCTGGTAACGTCTAAACTGATCATAGAAGGACCCCTGCCTAAAGGTTCCTTTCTTATCAGCGGACGCCGTACCTATTTTGATGCACTCGTCTGGGCTTATTCCAAGATAACAAACGATACACTCTCTCTTCCGTATTATTTTTATGATGGTATCGCCAAGATAAATTTCAATCCGTCACCAGAGAACCGCTTCACCCTGGCTGCACTCGGCGGCTCAGATGTGCTGCAGTTCGAGGAGAATTTTGAGGGTGGAGCGTCCGATGAAAAGATAAAACTCGACTGGGGCAATCGCGGCTTATCTCTGCGTTGGCGCAGGGTATTTAATCCAAAACTGTACGGCGAGATGGTCGGTGCCTGGAGTAATTTTCTGACGACTTTCAGTTATGAAGACTATGATGATTCTACAAATAACTTTGCTATTCATGAAGAGATAATCGATTATACGGGAAAAGTTGACTTTAATTACTTTATCAACAACCAGCACACGTTTGACATAGGTATTGATGCAAAACAATTGAAGATCATGTATAATTTCGATTTAAGCAACCTCGAGATCGCTGAACATTCTTATAAGCCAAGGATATTAACGACTTATCTACAGGACAAATGGTCACTCAAGCCTGATATCCTCTCGGTCCAGGCAGGTCTGCGTTCTACTTATTACAGCATTAATGACCGCTTCTGTATTGACCCCAGGCTCGGTCTTAAATACCATTTTGACCCGAACACCGCTTTTAACCTTGCCTGGGGCAAGTACAGTCAATTTCTCATCACGATCAATAGCCAGGAATCATATTTCTCTATCTTTGATTTTTGGAGACCGGTCGACTCCATGCATGCGATACCGACTGCATACCATGTGATCGCGGGTATTGAAAAATGGTTTGACGACGACACAAAAATCACGATCGAGCCGTATTATAAAAAATACTTTAACCTCTTGATACCACGCGAGTATGGCATGTATTTTAGTCAACCCTCTGAGAGTCTAAGGGTTAGTTCGGGTTATTCATTCGGTGTCGATTTCTTTTTCAAAAAAAGCTTCAGAAACATTTTTGGGTGGCTAAGCTATTCGCTCGGCTATACTCGGCGCAAGCAGTTTGACCGCTACTATGCACCGCGCTATGACCGCCGTCATAATCTCAATATCGTACTCGGCTACAAAATACCGCAGAGCGTACCGATACTCAATAATGGGACTTTTAATTTACGCTGGTATCTTGCTTCAGGCCTGCCTTATGCCGAGAACTTAGCGCGCTACCGCGTGTACACCTACGATCCTGCTGATGGTTTGTACCACTGGGAATGGTTTACCATTAAAAGCCCGCGCGATGCCTACCGTTTGCCGATCACACATCGGTTAGATGCTCATCTGGAAAAGGAATTCACTATGCTCGGTGTAAAGGGCTCCTGGTATATCGATGTTATGAATGTTTATGATCGTGAGAACGTAGTGTTCTATGATCTGGATTATGATAAAGAACCGCCCGGGAAAAGAGCTTATAGTCTGCTGCCTATTCCGATACCGAGCTTCGGCATCAACATCAGGTTCTAAGGTGAAAAACAAACTGAAAAGATCGATATTTTTGATTTATATCCTTGTACTTGTAATGAAATTCATCGCCTGTGATGCCGTTTCGGTCAATGAAATTGATACTCAGTTTAATGTATATACCATATTGAGCAATCGTCTGTTCTTCAATGCAGTTAAAGTCGAGCGCACTTATGGGATCGACGAAATAGCTGATTTATCGGTGGATGATGCCTTTGTCACACTGTCATCCGAAAATATCATCGATACATTATATTCCTATGAAGATTGGTTTTATACAACGATGACACTTCAACCATCAAAGACATACCGACTCGAAGTAAGCAAAGATGATATTGACACGCTTATCGGGATAACCACATTACCCGATGCATTTGAATTTATTAATATTCCTTTTGATACTATTACCCTGGAAGATACAGTTGTTTTCACACGAAGCAAAGGGGCTGTGTTTTATTATTGTTTATTCGATCGCGCTGGAAGACGGGACGCACTCTGGCTCAAACCCGATACCCTTGATAGTCTTATAAAAATCCGGGTCGGTGATCATATCGGCAGACCACCAGAGGGACTTTGTGAAATAACAGTTATTGCATTTGATCAAAACTACTATAAATTCACTTTTGAACCTGATGATAGTTTAAGGCAGACAGGGGTGACTGGAGGTCTTGGCCTCTGTGGTTCAGCCTGGCAAGAACAGCTCACACTTTTTCTTGACCTGCCTGAGTAAGAAAGCTAAACACCAAATTCAATTACCGATAAAGCACGGCGTAATTTATTAAGGAACTTCTTTATGAACGACCGTGCACAACCAGTACATGACTCTTCGTCGCTATTTATTACTTTTCGCGTTACTTTTTTCACATCAAATACCCAACTTTTTTCGTTTACTCTCAATATGTGCAAGTATATTGTCTACTGCTTTGACCGCATCGGTCTCAACATTGAGTAAACCACCAGTCACATCCTTACAGTCTTCTAACAATAGCTTAAGAAGATTAGGAGCACCAGTGACCGGCGGGACTGGATTAACATAAGTATAAAGACCCAGGGCCAGAGCAAAAATCGCATCGATCGTTGCCTTTTGCTCCATATACTCAGGTGCTGCGGCAGCAACCGGAAGATCGGCGATGGGTACATCGCCCAGAGCACGAGAAACCACAGCAAGAAGGTCAGCGAGTCGCCCGGTGTCAGTACATGTCCCAAAACTCAAGACCGGAGGGATATTCAGCTTTTCACACAATCCCCTTAATCCTGCACCGGCATATTCTTTTGCCTTGGGACTGCACAAACCAGCAACCTGCATACCAGCATTACCACAGCCCAAAGATAATACAAGGATATCTCTTTTAATGAGTTCCTTAGCCACCCGGACACTATGAACATCTTGCCCAGAATCTCTCAAGGACGAGCATGAAACCAGTCCGACTATGCCACGGATGATACCTGCCTGGAGCGTACCCAGCAAAGGATCAAGACTGCCGCCTAGAGCATCGAGAATACTTTCGTTTGAGAAACCGACTATCGCTTCTATTACAGGAAGCTGATCGACAGGTTCAACAACCTGACGCCGTTCTTTATAATTATCAACCGCCATCTGTAAAAGCTGAGCTGCTTGGTGCTTTGCCTTCTCAGGATCATAATTGATGCGCTCTGCAACCCCTTCAAAGGCAACAAGATCACTCACTGGCAAAAGCTTGAACTTGTATTTCTCAGCATATAACGGATCTACCGGCATCGAACAATTCATATCAGCAGCGAAAAGATCGACACAACCGCTTGCCAAAACTGCATCCTGCATGATCCAATTACCAGTATAGCCATAAAAAACATCGTCCATATCCCAGCGCTGGATCATCTCCTGACCGGTTTCAATATTGGCGATGATCCGTAAACCCTTGGCACCGACCGCCTTGGCTTTTTCCTGCCACTCACGTTTGCGCGCCAGGGAAACCATGGCGAATCCCAGAAATGGTTCATGACCATTGGGTAACACGTTGACATAGTCAGGATCAAGAACGCCAAGATCGACACGCATGTTATGCGGTCGCGGGATACCAAAAAGAATGTCCTGACAGTATTCATTTACGATCTGGCTTTGATAAGCCATGGCAATACCAAGGCGCATCGCCTTTAAAGCCAGACTCACATAGTAACCGTCAACATTAGTAAGGCATGAACTTGTTGAAAACATGATCTCACCGTGTATGCCACCAGGATAAATACCGAGTTTTTTCCAGACTTCCTTACGTTCAGCAGGAGCCAGAGCATCGACAATAATACTCGGCTCGTCATATTTTCTATTGAAATCAAGCTCAGCAAAATCACATAGCTTCCCGGCAATATCACGTGGATCGCCTGAAGTATCGATACCTAAACGCCTGGCAAATGCCTTGAGCTTACCGGGTTCTTTAATTTCAAACGGCGTTTGCTCTTTAGCTGTAGCACGCAGAGTCTTGATTGTCTGCTCGGTGTGATAATGGTAGGTTGATGCACCCATGACATTCCTGAGCAGCATCATGCGCATCGCCATGCCATCACCAGTGATACCGCATACGCCTCTTTTATCTTTTGCCACATCAGCCCGGCACGGACCGTTAGAACACAGGTCGCACCGCACGCCGCCCATACAAAATGGACAGCGTTGATCAGGTTTACCACCTAATCCTTGAGCTTCATACCGATCCCATATATTAGTTATTTTATCTTTCTTTATTTTCTCATACACCTTACGCACTGAGTCATGGTGCGATATTCTATTACCTTCCACAATACCTCCTCAATGTACCAAAACCATTAATAATCAAAATACTAAAAATCTTCACTTACAACATCCCTTTAATGCCGCTATGTTTACCCTTCATAATATCGCTGATCGTTAATGTCTCTACAAAATTGTCGATCAATTTCTTGAACTCGATCCAACAGGGCTGCATGGAGCAACCAGTCAATCCTGAACAGTATTTATCAGCATTGTCTTCAGCACACATTACCGGAGCAGTCGTTTCGCCAACCGCTCTCATAATCTGGCCAAGGGTTATTTTTCCAGCATCTCGTCCCAAAGTATAACCGCCGCCTGGACCTTTCTTACTCTCGATGAGTAACGCATGGTGTAATTTCATGAATATCTGTTCAAGATACTTCGGCTTGACCCGCTGTCGCTGTGCGATCATATCGAGTGTGAGAGCTGTATTTTTTGGTTGCTTTGCGAGCTCAACGATTGCACGCAGGGCATATCGAGTCCTTGTCGTAAGTTTCACACAATATCATACTAAAAAAGTAGGGTATTGTCAAGAGGTAATTTAATCACGCAGTGATTTTGTAACTTGTTCTCGTTATCCCTTTGGGTTGTTCAATAACATCATAATCCGGCAGTATTTACCGTGCTTTGACCAATTTCTTCGTGATATGATCATTGAACGCGATAAAATACACACCAGGTCGTAAAGGCGAAGCATCCCACTGCACTGAATAGGTACCGATTGTTTTCTCCTCATCGACCAGGGTCTTTATAAGTCGACCAGAAACATCGTATACGTTTAATGACACATTGACATTATTTACGATACTATATTTTAGCGTAACTCGTTTATGAAATGGACTGGGCAAAACTGAAAAATCACCTATACCTGTATTAAACGTATCCGCTTCGGATACAGCATTGCCGGTCAGGTCGCGCTTATAGTAAATCTCATAGTTACCGTCCCGTTCATCAAGCCATACCAGATGTATACAAGAGCCTGAAAGGGTGATACACGGTGCTTTTGAAGTCTCCGCATGATCGGTAAGGCGGATATCATCGCTCCAGCTTATTCCGTTGTCATAAGAACATTTATAATAAATCTCATAGTTGCCCATTCGATTATCATACCATACCACATGGGCAAAATTTCCACAGGCTGCAAGAGCCGGGATATTCGAACTCGACAGATCAGCAGTCAGGCCAGTATCTGCAAACCAGGTTATGCCGTGATCTGTCGAACGCTTGTAATAGATATCCATATTGCCACTGCGTTGATCGTGCCATACAATATGGACAATATCGCCAGACACAGCGACCGATGCAAATAGCGAAAGGAAAGGTGAATATGTAAGTCTCTGTTCAGGACCCCAGCTCATCCCGCCGTCAGTCGAATGCATATAGTAAATCTCAAGGTCTGAATACCAGACAACGTGAATCATAGTCTCTGAAACAGCGATGGACGGAAACAATGAAGAAAGAATTCCCTGGGTTAGTCTTATATCACCAGACCAACTCGTCCCCCTGTCGGTCGAACGCTTATAATAAATATCCATATTACCATTGCGTTGATCGTGCCATACGATATGGATCGTATCGCCGAAAACGGCAAGACAAGGCGAAGCCGAAACAGCTGTATCAGAGGTGAGTCTCGTATCCGCCCCCCAGATCAGGCCGCTATCAGTTGAACGTTTATAATAGATCTCCTGATTCCCGTCCCGCTCATCAGACCATATAACGTGCACATTACTTCCACTGACCCCGATAGCCGGATGCATCGAACAATCCGGATAATCCGATAATCTTGTATCGAGTTCCCAGGTCGATCCCGCATTCAAAGAGCGTATGTAATAAACCTCCCAATGACCGTCCCGGGTATCATCCCATACGATATGAATAGTATCAGCAGCTGCTCCAATACACCAGGCGTAATTAAGAAAAGTAGAGGAAATCGAATCATTGTAGGTTAATCGGACATCAGGTTCCCACTGCGCGAATAAACAGGCTGTCGATAAGATTAAGCTTGTCAATGAAATGAACCCGCAATAGTATTTATTCACCTTATACCTCAAATTCAATATAGCTCTCGCGACGAACATTGTCAATGATGGATTTATAGGATTGTGTTATTATGGAGTGAAAAAATCGTCATAAAAGAAAAGAGGAAGTAACCAGAGTTACTCCCTCTTTTCACTCATGCTCTATTACGCATGTTCGATATTTGTGGCTTTTTCCCCTTTGGGGGATTTAGTAATCTCGAACTTGACCCGCTCTCCTTCATTCAGAGTCCGGTAACCTTCACCGACAATATCCTGGAAGTGCGCAAACACATCGCCACTGCCATCTTCTTTTTCGATGAAGCCAAAGCCTTTTCTACTATCAAACCACTTTACAGTTCCGTATGGCATGTTTCTCCTTTCAAGCCGCTATCTGTTTCATGGATTGAGAATATGAGTATCCTACAGTCCTTAAACAAATAATCTTGCTTATTTGGAGAGATTATACTTATATTGTCAGCTTTGTCAAGACTTAATTCTTTGCTTATAACCAGCTCTTAGTTATCTTTGATATCTATCGGTGTAGTCACAGCAATCAGACTCTTCTAACGAAATCAGAAATGTCACTCAATTTACTTGACATGGCAATATTGGCGAATATCATATGAAAAAATGGACTGCGATGAAGCACAAGCAAGGACATATTAATAGCTTTGATTTTGAACCCGGGAAGATACTCTCCGGGAAATACGAGATCGTATCACTGCTCGGCAGTGGCTGGGAAGGCGAAGTCTATCGTGTTTGTGAAAAAAATACCGGGATAGTCCGTGCTGCAAAATTTTTCTTCCCAAAAAGAAACCATCTCAATCGGGCAGTGAAATTTTATGCCAAGAAACTCCACAAATTGCGCCACTGCTCGATCTTAATACAATACCATACACAAGAACGCATAATTCACAAAGGCAACCGGATTACCTTCTTAGTTTCAGAATATGTCGAGGGCAAGTTACTCAGCAACTCGCTGAAAGAACAGCCAGGAAAGCGCTTTTCCCTGTATGAAGGACTGCATCTTCTACACGCCCTTGCCGCCGGCGTCGAGGAAATACACAAAGCACGCGAATACCACGGGGATCTCCATGACGACAATATCATCGTACAGCGCAAAGGACTTGGTTTTATCGTCAAACTCGTCGATTTGTATAACTGGGGTTCTTCCAACGCGCAAAATACACGCGATGATGTATACGATCTGGTGCGGATATTTTATGATTCGATCGGCGGAGCTCGGTTTTATTCGAAATATCCTGAGCAGGTAAAGAAAATCTGTTGTGGTTTAAGGAAAAAAATCATTTGTAAGAGATTTAGAACTGCTGGTCATCTAAGACAGTATTTAGAAGACATGTCCTGGTCTGACTGAAAAGATCATAATGCGCAACCGCTTTAAAACAACACATAATGTATTAAATCTCTTGGGTGCACTGCTCATGCTTCTGGCTTTCTTCTTATTACTGCCGCTGCTCGTATTATTTTCATATAAGGAATTGCAGCATGGCTGGAGAACTTTGTCTGCTTTTTTAATTCCGAGTGTACTCTCTTTTTTATTGGGATTTCTCCTAAAAACATTATTCAAACCCACAAACCCTACAAAATTGGAGGCTATGCTTGTCTGCAGTATGGGGTGGATAATTTTTTCAGCGGTCGGTGCTTTGCCCTTTGTCATCGGTCTTAAAAGCAGTTACATAAATGGCGTCTTTGAGGCAATGAGCGGATTCACAACGACCGGCATTACGATGTTCACTGGTCTTGACCAATTACCAAAGAGCATTCTGTTCTGGCGCAGTTTGACCCAGTGGATCGGCGGTCTGGGCATATTAACGTTTTTTTTAGCAGTCACGTATCGAGGCGGAGGAGCACACAGTCTCTTTGGTGCAGAAAGCCACAAGATCGGTATGGACCGACCAGTGCCCGGTCTGGCAAATACCCTCAAGATATTGTGGGGTATCTATGCTGTCTTCACGGTGGTAATTATCACGAGTCTATCATTCGCGGGCATGTCGATTTTTGATAGCATATGCCACAGTTTCACGGCACTTTCAACGGCCGGCTTTTCACCGCATGACGCGAGTATTGAATACTACCGTCTCATCGGACACCCTCATTATATATGGTTTGAATATATCCTTATCATCGGCATGTTAATAGGTGGAACGAATTTTCTCATCCATTACCGGGTCCTACGCCGGGACGTGAAAGCGCTGTTCGATAACACCGAGATGAGATTCTGGTGGTCATTTATCACGGTTTTCGTAGCAATAATCTTTATAGAGAGACTGTTAAATTCCGAACTGCCATCGATGTTCTCAATGACCTATCCCCCTTTGCGTAACCTTGAGGAGAATTTCCGAATCATACTTTTTCAGGTCGTATCGATCATCACGACGACTGGCTTTGCAACACGCGACATCGGCAGTCCTTTTTTCGGTCACGTAGCAAAACAGCTCTTTCTCATCATGATGGTCATTGGTGGCTGTGTCGGTTCTACTGGCGGAGGGCTCAAGGTCATGCGCATAAGCGTATTGGTGCAGTTGATACGCCGGGAAATATTCCGTCTGCGAACACCCTCGCATGCGATCTCATCGATAAAGATCGATGGAAAAATCATCGATAAAGACGAATTATATCGTGTAAGCGGTTTATTTTTCATGTGGATGGTTTTGCTTGTCATCGGCGGCGTCATAACCGCACTTTTTTCTCAGGTCGGACCATACGAGTCATTTAGCGGCATGTTCAGTGCACTGGGTAATATCGGTCCATGCTATATCCCGGTGGAGGTCATGGGTCAGCTCAATCCTATAATCAAAATAGTCTATATTTTTGGCATGCTCGCTGGTCGTTTAGAGATCTTGCCAGTATTACTTATCTTCAGTAGTAAAGTATGGCGTTCATAAATATAATAAGGAGGCATTAAAATGTATGTAATCGTTGCAGGAGCAGGTATTATCGGACAGCAGCTAGCCAGGGTACTGGTCGAGAACAAACATGATGTCGTCGTCATTGACAAAGATCCTGATGTCTGCGAAGCCGTATATACAGAAACAGGTGCGTTAACGATCCATGGCAATGCAACTGATATCCATATTCTAGAAAAAAGTGGGGCAGTAAAAGCCGACGTGATCTTATGTTTGATGCACAACGCAGCAGATAATATCGCTTGTGCGCTTTTGGCGCGCAGCCTCGGGATCCCGCGTATCATCTCGCGGTTGAGGAATCCCCACTACGAGGAAGCCTATACATTGGCCGGTGTTACGACTATTGTCAGAATGGCCGACCTGCTCGTGAATCAGATCATAATGGAAATAGAACAGCCTAAAGTAAAAAAAGTCATGACGCTGCGCGGCGGTGAAGCAAATGTCTACGCTATAAAAATCCCCGCAGAAGCCAAGAGCGTCGGCATGACAATAAAAGAAATAACTGAAAGCCGGAAATTTCCCGAGGAATTCCTTTTTATGGGTATTTTTAACGAGGAAGACGGCACTTTCCAAATACCGCGCGGCAACCATGCATTAAAAGCGGGAAATACCGTTTTCTTGGTATCTAAAAGTCAATATATAAAACAGGCAACGGATTTTCTGACCAAAAAACACTGACCAGGTACACGCTGCCATTAACTCAAGTTAACAGCACCGTGAAGCTTGACTTGTTTTCCCACACCATTATAATTAATTCATAAAATAATATGGATAATTTTCTTGCTTCAACCTCAAAGAATGGGGAGAGATCCCTGTCGATAACCAAGGGCATGGCTATGCTCTATTATTGTTTTGATATCGGTTATGAAATCCATATCTCTCATCTGGAAAAAATCCGGGGTAAAACTGCACGCCAGTCTCTTTTATCATACTCACGTTTAACACCACCATATATACAGTATAAAGTGCCGCCTCTTTTGATCCGCATCGGCAAACGCCGGATAAACATAGATAACAAAGAAACGATCGTGCTGGTCGACGCTAAGGTATATGACTTCGGGGTCATTACCATTCGTTTTACCCTGTCTATTGAAGGAGACCTTGAACAACTTCATGAACGCAGTATTCATTTAACCGAAAGTAAAACATTGCGAAAAAAAGCAATAGCCGAATTTTCAAAAATAAAATCTGATATTTTACAGTCGGTCTCTAATCCAAGAGATAACCCTGAACAAGACCTCGAGGATTATGCGATCTTCATGATCCAGGAGTTTGAAAGACCGATCAGCATCTCGGAATTATTGAATGATTACGGTTCTGCTTTGGCCAGGGTACTGAGGGGAGAAAAAAATCTGAGCACGGCACGGATCAACGACGCCCTGAAAAACCCTCTCTCATATTATGAAAACGACCTGACGCTCATCGACTGGAATGCGGCTTTTATTTTTGATCCCGACGTTAGCTATGATATAGCTGACGTCACTGAATTCGCCCTTATCCAGCTTTTGGAGCTGCGTCTCTATGACCAGATGCTCGATACGATAATCGACAATGCTTACGATGCCCTTATCCCTGTCCGTTACCGGGTTTTCCCCTTTTCTAGGACTTTGCAGAATCTCTCCCGAATAAAATTGGATATCTCCGAAATAATCGATCATCTTATGTACCATCTAAAACTAATAGGTGATGTTTACCTGGCAAAAGTATATGAGACTGCTTCGAAACGGTTCTACCTGGAGCAGTGGAAATCCGCCGTGAGAGGAAAACTTTCAACGATCGCTTCAATCTACAACGAATCTTGGGCGAGGATACAAACTAATCGCATGATCGTACTGGAAATAGCTATCGTTGTATTTTTCTTTATTGATATCATATTTATCCTTATAGAACTCTTCAAATAACCGGGAAAATCGTGTGGATCGATAAACAACCAAAATCATTGATCACAATATCGGCATTATTTATCATCGCATGTATCGGGGTTATTGATAATCTAACGGGTTATGAATGGGGTCTTTCCATATTCTATCTGTTTCCGATATTGATCGCTTCGTGGTCTGTTGGTAAATTAACAGGTATTATGCTCTCATTCATTGCTGCGGCTGTGTGGCTTATTGCTGATAAACAGATACTGGCACCTCATTCTCATTTTCTCATACATTATTGGAATGCTTTTGTCAGATTCAGTTTTTTCGTGGTTAGCTCATTTACGCTGTCGACATTACGAAGCGCACTCGAGAATGAAAAGAGGTTAGCTGCGATAGATTATCTTACAAACATTCCAAACAGCAGGTCATTTCACCAGGCGGCAGAATATGAGATAAACAGGCAACGCAGATATCAACATCCATTCACCGTGGTATATTTTGATGTCGATGATTTCAAAAAAATCAATGATCAGTTTGGGCACACTGCAGGTGATACTTTATTGCGCACTGTAGCCACCGTGATCAAAAAAAATATCAGAGCAGTCGATATCGCCGCTCGAATCGCCGGTGATGAATTTATCATTCTACTTCCCGAAACTACCAGTGAATCAGCACATGCAGTTATTGAAAAGATCCGCAAAAATCTGTTGGCTGCTATGCAGAAAAATAACTGGCCGGTGACATTCAGCTTTGGCGCGGTGACGTTTACCGAGATACCTTCATCAGTGGATAAAATGATTCAAAAAGCAGATGAATTGATGTATGCTGCCAAACGCGCCGGGAAAAATAATATAAAATATGCGTAATAAGGTTCATCTTTTTGAACACAGTCATTCCCTATCACGTCTACGATCTAAAATGCTTCTCCAATAGCAAAATGTAATGCTCCAGGTGATTCGTCTGTTTGCCGATCAAGCTTAAACCCGTAATCAAGACGAACACTGCCCAGCGGTGTTTTCAAACGTAATCCGGTGCCCGCCCCCCATCTCAGTGTACCATCGACATCACCATATTCCTGCCATACATTACCCGCATCTATGAAAATAACGCCACCGAGTATTCTATATACAGGAAATCTCATTTCGCCGGATATTTCCGCAAGGATCCTTCCTCCTGTTGGATTATCATTATCATCGACTGGACCTATCGACCATTCTGAATATCCGCGCACTGATGATGTGCCGCCGCAGTAAAATCTCTTATATACAGGCACTTCAGTAGTCGGTGATATTTCCTGGACGAGCCCTGCTTTAAACGACACCGCACCAACGAATATCATAACCGGTTTGAACAGACGGTAATCAAAGGTGGTCTTAAAATAATCGACATCTGAGGGAAATATGATGCCGCTCGTCTCGAGAATCATATTAGTATAATTACCGCTTGTAGTGTATGAAGGATCGTTCCTCTGGTCTTTGAGCCAGTTAAATGTCAGTCCCTGCAACCAGTCATTCTGTGTGCTGTCATTATCAGAAAAGTAAGTACGGATACCTGCAATTTCGTATTTTGTCGAAAATATACCCCCGAACATATCAAGATGGCTTGCTACATATCCGCCAACACTTCTCGTTGCAAACCCAATCTCTTTTTTATACTGGTAAAAAGCTCCGATACTGTATTTAAGGGGAAATAGAATAAATCTCGGAAGCGCTAATTGTGAACTGATGTTATATTCGGCAAAGCTCCACTTCCCCTCTATATTCCCCTGCCAGGCCCGTCCGAAAAGGTTAATGTGTTTTATCCCCGCACCAAGCCGTAGATAATCTCGCGTTCCATAACCAATTCGGAAAGATAGATTTATTGCGTCCCTTTCGCTGAGATTGAACTGCACGATCTTCTTATTAGCTGTAGCTGAGTTTTTGATCTCAGTTCTTAGTGATTTAAAGATACCCAAACTATATAGATTACGCTGGCTTTTTAAGACAAGGGCATAACGGAATACTTCATCGTTTTTCAGAAGCATCTCTCGATGCAGAATATCTTCACGGGTGCGCTGCAACCCATGGAATTCAACACTGTCAACATACTGCCGTTCGTTTTCCGCGATCAAATAATCAATGCTCGCTTTGTTTTCAATAATATTATAATCTGCCTGGACTTCCACATCTGCATAACCTGAATCATCGTAAGCTGTCGTAACCATATACGCATCCAGATCGATCTTTCTACTGTCAAACGGCTCGTGTAAGGATGAAGTGATCTTTTCTTTTAAATAATCATCACCGAATATTACATTGCCCCTGAAGGCGATATGGTCAACAAGGGTTTGCTGTCCTTCTTCAATGGCTATTTTAATTTCCACTTTGCTGGAACTACTATCATATATTAGCTGATGTTGTACTGTGACCTCGATAAAACCGCTGTACTCATATAGGTTATTTATCGCCGTTATATCTCCTTCAAAAATCTCATGATTAAAAGTACCTTTTCGGAAAAGTCCAGGGGTCTTTGTCAACATAATGCTCTTTATGCTCTTTTCCGAAAAATATTGATTGCCGTCAATCGTTACCTGCGTCACCTTGAATTCAGACGTCGCGATGAGAAAAAGAAATAATGTAATCACTTGAGTTTAAAATGAAAATCCAGATCAACACTTGAATTCATATTTTCCTGGTCGTGCAGTGTGAATATAGACAAATTGTCAGTTAGATCGTAGTTCATACCGATCCTGCGCAGTTCCCATGATTCAAGCCCGGTGCCGTAAATGATGGTGAATTTCTTGGCAAACGTTTTTTCAATACCGATATCCAATCCCCTTGGATTAAGAAGATCGCCGGTAATAGTGAATTTTTCAATACCCAGTTTCTGCTCAGCCGTTTTCTCAATAGTCGTACGGGCAACACCAACTGCATAATCTTTAGCCGCCCCCTTAAGATCGAGTCCTTTACCGCCTTTTGTTATCTGCATACCGGGTCTTCTTCTCCCGATAACGAGCAAACTGACTATATCCTGTTCTGGTAAGGGCGGTGATGACGTTAAATCAAGACGCCACTCCTTGACCGTGCCGCTGACATGGAGAAATATCTCATATTCACCCTCACTCGACGACACATAATTGACCGCGTTGAGATCGATCAGCGGATTTATCTCATAAGGATTATCGAATTGTATTTGAGCATCCGTTATATCGAATTTTTTTCCGAGATATTTGACCGTGCCTTTCCTTGACGTTGCGATCGTGCCGTAGACATTCACTTTTGAGAGATAGCCCTTGATCTGAAGATCCAAATCAGCGGCGACATCGGCGATATTGTTCATGATAAAGATCCCCCTGGGAGCTGACAGCCCGACATCGCAAGATACCTTTTTTAAGAAATCCGCCTGCTTCGGAGGAGGTTGATTGACTTGAGTTAGCATTTTGATGATCATTTGATGGTTGAATGGTACGTCGTACACAGCTTTGTCCAGGGTGATCTCACCGGTGATTTTAACAGAATCCTTTTTTGCTGACGTACGCAGTATGCAGTTGATTATCGCCGAGCCAAAATCTTTATTACTTACATCAACTTTTTCAGCAGTGAGCACGATAGCCGCATCATCAATACCTTGTTTCGAGATCTCGGCATAACCGTCGATATTAAAAAACCCTCTGTTTATTTTACCTTTTATTTGCTCAATATCGATATGATTATTGTTGAATGCAAAATTACCATAAACTGAATCAACGGCAATACTCGGTGCTGAATAGGATATCTCCTCAAGAACCAGCTGACCATCGATCTGCGGTGCCCTGAGCGAACCTTTGATACGGACATCAGCCGCAAGCAGACCTTTAATACCCGGCGCACCCGGTATGATCGCCGCAAGATCGGCTATTTCTATTTGAGATGTTACGAAGTTAATATCTGTATAACCGTTTTCAATATCTACAGGTATTTGACCATTGATAGCGATATTCTGATCGTGTATATCAAAAACGCATGTCTTTATATCGATTATCCCTTTTTCAAAAGCGATATTCACATCACCTACGTTATGTATAATAGTCTGCGGCAAAGCAGCAAAAATAGTGTCTATCCGTACCGTGGCATTTACATCTGCCAGGGCGACTGCTTTACCCTGAAGAGCGATCCCGGCTGTTATGTATGCCTCACTTGTTTTTGTATATTCTCTGAGGTCGAAGTGTTTCAGATCCAATTGAGCATTGAACGTGAAGGGTTCAGGTATTCTTACCTTTGCAGCAATTTCCAATGTCATATTGTTGTCTACCAGATAAAAATCAATCGTATGGTCTTTGATCGCAGCCGTCAGGTCATAGTCACCGAATTCCAGAGTATCAAAGACGATATCCCTTAAAAAGAACGTACCATCGCCCTCAGGATTTAATACACTCCCCTGAAGGTCCATATCAAAAGCGATCTTGCCACTAAGCGGGATCGTATCCTGATCAAAAATCTCGGGTGATCTGAGCGTTATCTCATCGCTTTTAACGTGTAATCTAAAAGCGCTGTCAGTAATTTTAAACATACCCTCTAGTTCAATCACACCGCGCGGGCTCTTAACGACTCCGGAGCTTAGATATACCGCAGTGTCCTTGAACGCGACACGGAAAAGGGCATCAGTGATTTTTTCGGTAAAAAACTCCACCCCATGCAATGCTACTGTACCCGTCACAAATGGTTTTTGCAGCGTGCCCCTTGCTTGTGCGGTAACTTTAAGGTTGCCGCTCAATGGCTGGGGTAATGCAAGAAAGGTATTGACCAAACCTATATCATCACACGAAACAGCGATATCGGCGGTAATTTTCTGCGGTTCTGCGGTCATGACCAACGCGTCACAGGTAGCGTACAGCTCTCGGCTCGTGACCTGACATTTTTTCAAAAGAAAAGTTCCGTCTCGATACGATATCTTGCCTTTTACCTGGGGTTTGAAAGACTTGACCTGGAAACTGCCCTTGAAATCGGCATCGAATGCGGGGTTTTCCATATCCCCGGCAAGGCTGCCATTAAATCCTAAGTTGCCGTAGACCGAAGATACTTCACCGAGCAGCTCACGACCCTGTGCATCGAGCGTCAAATGCCATTCATCCTGCTGTTTTTTATCTTTCTCCAGAGGCAGCGTCATAATATCTAGCCTGGCGTTGAGCGTAAGGTTATTCAAATCTGGCGTCTGCCACTCCATAACGAGTTTGCCGGACAGGTTATTTTCATTATACATGACTTGCAGCTCGGCCTCGCCAAGAATTCGCGGGGCCGCTAATTTTCCGGTCACTTTGCCAGTGCTTACTACCGTACCCCGGACGCCGTCAAGACTGAATTCATCGAGCAAAATGTTTAAGTGGTATGAAATATCTAATATTTCATCATCATTTAAAGGCACCTGTCCCTTGCACGATATAACAGAATTGTCTATTGCCATCGTCAATGTATCGATAACCAATATTTCGGATTGCATCATGCCTTGCATCTTGAGAAAAACGTTTATCTCCTGATCGCCCACATGACCAAATATCTTACTGTTTACCAAAGAGAGATCTTTGATAAGCACTCTGAATCCCTGTTCCTTTTGTTTTTTCTTGCCGTCAGCAGGGACAGCGATCTTCTGTATTAACGATTCTGCCTCGTTTGCATTAACAACGAGTCCATCGATATCAAGATGGCCAAGGGATATCTCCTTTGATATCATCTTTAACAGATTGTATGTAATACGCAGCCTGTTCAGCTCGACAGCATCGCCTATTTTGAGATCCCTTGCTTCTAACGAGTAAAATAAATTCCCTTTAATTGAACCGATATTAACGGGAACCTTGAGCTGGGTCTGAACTGCTGATTCAACCTTTCGCTTTACAAAGTCTAGTACAAATTGTGTTCCGGCAAGAAAAAAGATTAAAACAAGCAGGGTAGCTGCCAGCACTGAAAGAATAAAGGTTTTCCGCATACAGTAGTATAATTCAGAACACAATCTTGTCAATCTTGACAACGACCTTCACACGAGATATATTTACCAATAAATATATCTCGTTACTTTGACATGATAATGCGTGAGATAAAAAATGCAAAATACACCTGCTGCCTCGATATAAAAGGTTTTGTCAAATGAATATCATAAGTAAGAAAACTAAAAAGAACTCAGCCAGTACTATTCTTACGCGCCATCGCTATTTTTTTATTGGCGTGAAGTAAAAGGAGGTCAAAGACATGCGTGGTTTTATAAAAAGAAGATCGAAGAAAAAGGGACTCGCACCGGGTACCCTGGTCTATGTCGGTGAACAAAAGACTAACCAGGTGCGAACGACACTCATCGATTACGATGAAAAGGAATTTCAGGAAAAGGAAGTCAAAAACATAGAAGAGTGTTTTCCCTTTAAGGATAAGCCGTCTGTAACCTGGATAAACATCGATGGCTTGCAGGATATTGAAATAATAGAGAAAATCGGCAACCACTTTGGTTTACATCCGTTGGTTTTAGAAGATATCCTCAATACCGGTCAGCGTCCGAAAATGGAGGATTTTGAAAAATACATTTTCATAGTGGTGAAAATGATCTATTATGACGAAAAAGAAAATGAAACAAAAGTAGAACAGGTAAGTTTTATCCTGGGTACGAATTTTGTCATCTCTTTTCAAGAAAAACCAGGTGACGTATTTGACGCAGTGCGCGAGAGAATAAGAAAAGCAAAGGGCCGTATTCGTAAAGCTGAGGCGGATTATCTTTTATATTCCTTGCTCGATGCTATTATAGATAATTATTTCTCTATCCTCGAAAAAATCGGCGACAAAATAGAAGATCTTGAGGAAATGGTGGTGGCAGAACCAAAACCAGGTTCTCTCCAGGCGATTCATGAATTAAAAAGAGAAATGATCTATCTGCGTAAGTCGGTTTGGCCTTTGCGCGAGGTGATAAATAATTTCAGTAAGGCTGAATCAGCTCTTGTACAGAAATCCACGAACATCTATCTAAGGGACATCTATGATCATACTATCCAGATCATCGATACGATCGAAACATTTCGTGATATGCTTTCTGGTATGCACGATACATACCTTTCGAGCATAAGCAATAAGATGAATGAGATCATGAAGGTTTTGACTATCTTTGCCGCACTTTTTATCCCTCTGACATTTATCGCTGGTATTTATGGCATGAATTTTCAATTTATGCCCGAACTCAACTGGCGTTGGGGATATTTTGCTGTCTGGGGGATCATAATCGCTGTTGGACTGTCAATGCTGTTATATTTTAAGCGTAAGAAATGGCTGTAAAAAACAGCTGCACCTAACGCACCGAACTTGTTTGAACGGTAGTCCCCAAATCAATAGACAATACCCCTTGACATAATCGATTTTCTATTTAGAATGAGGCGCTTTGCAAGGAGGCCAATATGGCTGAAGATATTGTCACCCTCGATAAATGGTGCTGCTCAGTGTGTGAGTATGTATACGACCCTTATTCGGGTGACCCACTTCATGGAGTAAAACCCCGAACCCCATTTAAATCATTGCCAGGCGCTTGGGTGTGTCCAGACTGTGGTGCTGGGAGATACGATTTCATACCTTATGTCGGTGAGATGGATAGGTATTACTAAAATTGAAGAGGGGCTGTTAATAGCCCCTCTTGGTTCACAGACATACAGGTAGATCTATAGACCTGTCATATCCATAGCTTCACTATGCTTGACCAAGTAAGGATACTCATTATAATTCATCATAGCAGGATACGACGAATTATCGTCTTAAGTTTGTATTCTGCATTGTTTTAGAAAACAAGAAAGGAGCATCATATGAAGAAAAAATCCCTTGTCGCAATAATCATATTATTATTCATCTGCAAGTGTGCGATGTCATATATTGGACATTCGAGTAGACAGGATAAGGCAAAAATGTTTCATAATGTCATAGTCATGATCCCTGATGGTTGCGGTGTAGCACACATGACTATTGCACGCTGGTTTAAAGGCGCACCGCTTGTTCAGGATTCCATGGAGATCAGTATGGTACATACTTTTTGTGCTAATTCCATGATCACTGGCTCGGCTGCAGCAGCTACGGCATTTGCCACTGGTTTCAAAACCTGGGAAGGAGATGAGAAAGCACGCTGCCTTTCCATGCGCCCTGATTCCTTGCTCATCCCACAACCCCAGGAACTTCCTCTTTCACAGCAGTGGCGTCCGGTTGCTACGGTGCTGGAAGGTGCTCGTGTTCAAGGAAAGGCAGTCGGTCTTGTCGCGACCTGTCGCATTAGTCACGCAACACCAGCCGGTTATGCCAGCCACTGGCATTCCCGTACTGACGAACATATCATCATGGAACAGCTGGTTTACCAAAACCTCGATGTCGTTTTTGGTGGCGGGTATTGTTATCTGGTTGCTGATGACAAAGAAATACCCGGAAGCTCATCAAAGGGTCGGCGCCAGGATGGAGAAAATCTCTATGAGACATTGACTTCTAATGGATATTCTATCATCACCACCAGTGATGAACTAAATACCCTGAAACAAGGAACCCAAAAGGTCTGGGGGATGTTTGCCAAAGGCCACATGCTCCACGATATAGATCGCCAAACATTCGCACCGGATGAGCCGTCCCTTGCTGAGATGACAGAAAAAGCTATTGAGATACTCAGCAAAGATCCGGATGGTTTCTTCCTTATGGTTGAAGGAAGTCAGGTTGATTGGTCATCCCATAGCAATGACCCGGTGGGCACGATAACCGAGTATATCGCATTCGATCAGGCGGTCAAAGTCGCGCTAGATTTCGCCCGATCAAAACCTGAGGAGCCGACCCTGGTATTGATATTCCCGGACCACGATAATGGCGGTATGTCACTTGGGAATTATATTAGTAACTACAGCGCATTCAAGCCGTGCGATATGGTCAACGTCATTAAAAACGCATCGCTCACAGCTGATGCTGTTGCCTACCTTATTTACAGCAGTTTGAATGATTCACAGCCGGATCCAGCAGCGATACGCGGTATTATCGCGGAAAATTACGGAATCGATGACATAACTGCCCGTGAAATGGAGACGATCATTGCCGACTTAAAAGACACTCTTAATTATGACCTGATAACGATTATCGCTCATATGCTGAGCGACCGCGCTGGTATCGGCTGGACGAGCTTTGAGCATACCGGGCACGACGTGCCGATGTTCAGTTTTGGTCTTAGTAATCCTCCACAAACGATCGATAATACCGAGATAGCGCGCTTGTGTGCACGGGCATTAGGTTGTGACCTTACCGCACTCAACGAACGGCTCATTGCAGATGCGGGTACACTTTTTAAAAACGCTACGATTACCATCGATACGACCAGTGTGGAAACGAGCAAGGGCATGCTTGTTATTGATAACGGGAAAACACAAGCGGCCTTTCCGTTCTTTAAAAACTTGATGATCATTGAGCAGGACACATTGATCCTCGAAGGACTCACCCTTTATTCGAAGAAAACAAATAAAGTATTTGTTCCCAGACAGGCAAAAACATTGCTCGACAAACGGTAACTTTACCTATTGACAAACCTTACTCCCGCTATAGAATCAATCGTTTAATAAGGAGGCATATAATGGGCAAGCTGGACCTATGGATATGCACAGTTTGTGAATATATGTACGATCCGTACAGCGGTGATCCGGACAATGAGATCGATCCCGGAACCCCATTCTTAGCTTTACCGGATGATTGGGTATGTCCTATTTGCGGTGCTGAAAAAGAGCTTTTCATACCATACCTTGAACATGCTGAGTATGGTGTGGGTGAAGAAATAGAAGCATAGCTTGGCAATAATTTGAGAAATTATTTGTCAATATTTACATAGCTTTCTTTTAAAAAACTCAAACAGACCCAACCATTGTCTAAAGCGCAGTTCCGACGGCTTTACACGAACAGAAAATTCAAGATCACGAGATAGTCTTTTCCACTGATTATAACTAAAAATGCCTTTGTAGTTTAATTTCAAATTTTTCCGCCATGCGCCGAATCCAAGTTTAATAAACCTTTCGTAAATCGCAATCTCTGTTTTCGGGATTAAATAAGGAGTTCGTTTCGTTATATACAGCATAACGACATCCACATTGGGGACTGGCGAGAAATCAGTTCTTTCAAAAAATCTAATTATCTTTAGCATGAACCATGGTCTTACTAAAACTGAAAACTGGGTAGTTTTCGTCGCGCCGATGAATTTTTCGGCAGCTTCCCTTTGTACAATAAGATATGCTTCTACAGGCGGATTTAAAGCATAGACAGCTTTCCTGATAACCGCTGAAGTTATGTTGAATGGAATATTCGCAAAGATCTTATAATGAGCTTCGCTGATCCTGAATTTCAAGAAATCGGCATTGAATAATGTAATATTGCCAGTGCCGCCGAACTTCTTTTTCAATTTAATATATAGCTTACTGTCTTTTTCAATGGCGACCACCTTTTTTGCCCGCTCAGCTAACTCTTTTGTTATTATCCCGGTGCCTGGACCGATCTCGTAAACGATGTCTTCCGAATTGATCGAGCTGTCATTCACCAGCGAAGTTGCTAAATGAGCCTTGGCTAAAATGTTCTGAGCCAACGATCTTTTCTTATCTACGATCATAGCATAATTCTCCGGATATTTACTACATAAATAACCGATAGTACCGATCGAATGAACGACCTGTCACATATTCTCTATATGTTTTTGCTATTAATAAGGGTGTGAGGAAAAAAACTTTTCCTCAGTGCATTATTTATTGTCCGCTGCACACTGCGGACTGAGTAATTATCGTATCATGCTATTCACGATTTATTATATATGTATTATTCATTCTTGTCAATGATCCATTTTCAAACTGCATATTATCAAATGCCAAGGAGTTATTTCGAGAAGCCAGAGAAAATTTTTAAGAAAATGGATGCGCAATTCTGATTATGTAAAACAGGGGAATTACGGCAAAAAATACGGAGTTCGTAGACCTCTCCCCAAGATATTATTCTTTTGAATAATGACCCCTATTCTGATATATCAATGTAGATGTCATCAAAATAGACTGTTGTGTTATTTTCAGCGAATAGACCAAAACGACCGCCAGGGAACGTATTACTAGTGACATCGAATACAGGGGTGGTTTCATTATCCAGGTAGACCTGTATTTGACTGCCGCAGCATTCAACTGTTAGTCTATGCCATGTATCAAGCGCAAACACGCGCGCCGCAGCATCAATGGTCGTCCACACACCAGTATGTGCTTCAATTAATGCCATAGTATCGTTAGAGCAAAATACAAGATAATAATTCTGGTCATCCTGATATCTGAAGACAAGGCCTGTGTAAAATGTATTACCAGAGGAGGTGTCGACCTTGATCATGCTTTCGTAATAAAAATCATCTGCACCAATATCAGTAACAGCGATCGCAAGCCCGGTTCCTGGTGTAACACCCTCATAAACATGATCCTGAGCAGGATCATCAACGACAGCCCAGGTTCCGACCCAGGCTTGAAATCCTTCAGGTTCCTGGGTATTCAATGCTTCGTTTTCAAAATCCCAGAATGCTATATGGAAGTTTATATCAAAAGTTACTTCTGCACCTGCGGCCAGGCTCTCAGGATAACATTCGAAATTATAATACCCGCCCTGAGCAAAGATCGTATAAATACCCGGATCAACCTCTTCGAATTCATACCAACCTTCATGATCAGTATACTCTTCTGCAGTATCTGAATCAGAAGCCAGCATTATCCAGGCATTTTCTACGGGTGAACCTTCAAATCCATAAGCATTCCCCTCCAGGTAAACCTTGTTAGGATTATTCGGATCATACTCATTATCGTGTTCTGGTTTTATACAGACCAACAAAAGCAAACATAAAACAGGTAAAACAAACCATTTTTTCATATCTCCTCCTTAGCCAGTCAATTTTAACGTTAAATTGGGTATAAGTCAAGACAGATGATTTACTTAAATATATTCTATATCGGTCATTATCATCAATAAATATGCAAAACACAAAGATTTGACCCTAATTCTTCACTTTCTATGTCAGTCACGCATAATAACGGCCGGCATTTTCGCCCGCAACATATCCTGTTGAGAATGCCGCCTGGAGATTATAACCACCCGTGTCGCCGTCTATATCAATAACCTCACCACAAAAAAATAATCCTTTCCGTAATAATGACTCCATAGTTTTTGGATTTATTTCGTCTAATGCAACCCCACCACACGTCACTATCGCCTCCTCAATGGGTCTTGGGCCTTTGACCGTCATTCTGAAATCGGAAAGCAATTTGATAAGCCTGGATCTCTCTTCTCGTTTCATTTCACAGCCACGTTTATCCGCAGGGATTTTCGAAAGCTTCATAAATACGTCAATCGCCTTACTGGGAATTAGATGTTTTAATATATTCTTATATTTCATTTGGCCATATTCGTTAAATTCGCGCAGGATTCTTTTATCAAGTGAGTCTTTGGACAATGCTGGTTTGAAATTTACTGACAAGATGGTCGTCCCCTGCTTTAATTTTGAAACTACCTCTTTGCTTATCGTGAGAATTATCGGACCAGAAACACCGTAGTGGGTAAATAGCATCTCGCCGAATATCTGGTCAAATTTTTTTCCATTTACAAAAACGGTCAATTCAATATTTTTCAAACCTAGACCCTGCATTTCCATTATGTATTCTTCTTCTATTTCCAGGGGGACCAAACCAGGCTCAGGTTTGATGATCTCGTGACCCAGCATCTTAGCCAACATATAGCCATCGCCGGTTGAACCAGTGAGTGGATATGACTTTCCGCCAGCCGCAATTATTACGGCATTACCATCGATTCTTTCATCATTATTGCCAGTCACTCCAACAACTCTTCGTCCATCAGTGATTATTTTACTGACTCTAAAATCTGTTTTTATTGTTACTTTATTCTTTTTTATATAATCAATAAGACAATCAACTATGTCATCGGCATCGCCCGTCTTTGGGAATACCCTTTTCCCTCTTTCTATTACTGTATCCACCCCTCTTTTTTCGAAAAATTCTATTAAATCCGAATTAAAGAACTTTGCCAGACAATTATAAAGGAACTTACCCTTTACACCATAGTGTTTGATAAATTCGTCTAACTCCTCCATATTCGTCAAATTACATCTACCCTTACCAGTGATTCGAAGTTTCATGCCAAGTCGGTGCATCTTTTCAAGCAAGATCACGTCACAGCCGAGTTCTCCTGCTCTTCCTGCGGCCATCAAACCTGATGCACCACCGCCAATTACTAATACCTTTATTTTATCCATTATGATATTCCGAGTAAAACTGCTCTCAGTTCATCGACTGGGAGACCAATAATATTCGTATAACTACCTTCGAATCGCTTGACAAGAATCTTCCCCATGCCTTGAATTGCGTAAGCACCAGCCTTATCCATTGGCTCACCTGATGCTACGTATTTTTGAATCATTGCATCACTCAATTTGTGCATCCACACGGTACTTTTCTTGGCAAAAGTAATGAATTTGTTTTTTTTAACGACAAAAACCGCCACGCCCGTAATGACTTCATGACATCGCCCGCTTAACTTCTGCAATATGCTTACTGCATTACCTCTGCAGCCAGGTTGACCAATGATTTTGTTATCTAATACTACGATGGTGTCAGCGCCGATTACAACAGCTGCAGTTTGCACTGTAGCCGCCCGTTTTTTGATAACATCCTTTGCTTTTTCTTTAGCTATTCTCAAGCTGAATGAAACCGCATCCTCACCTTGCTTAACATTCTCTTTTACATTACTGCCGATGACAATGATATTTTTTCGAGGCACAATTTCGGCGAGGAGTTCTTTCCTTCGGGGTGAATTTGATGCCAAGATAACCCTATAGTTACTTATCATTCTGCCTCTGTCATATTTTCTGATATATTCATTGTATTAATCCATGTAACGAAGTCAATCCCAGGCATTAATCATGTCACCTAATGATTAAACATACACACCCAAAATCGCAATGATCTGGGCCTAAAGAAAGGGGGTTTAGATTATGGCTCAGCAGGTGCATAAAAGATTCAGCGATGTTCAGGTAAAAGAGCTTATTGAGCGTTACCTGGGCAAGAATTGAAAATTAGGGTCAAATCCCTTCGGCGGAGTTTATCCTGAACAAAGTGAATGTATCCAGGATCTACGGCAGGACAGGCCCTTCGATTCATCCCCGCAGTACCTCGAGATCTACGACAGGACTCTCGCCAAACGCTTGACAATTATCGTCATTGGCGGCACGGTGGTTTCAGATGCACATTTATTGCTTGACTTCAATTACGCTTAGTGTATACTACCTAAATGACACAGAAGTTATCGTAATGGACGATTTGTATTCGGTGAGAGGAACGCAAAATGAAAAAACTATGGGTTAAAGGAAATAGTGCATATTATCCTTCAGAAGATACATTAAGAAATTTCGTATATAATGAGGTTGGTAATTTTACTGTCTATACTAAAAAGTACACAAGATGAAAGATGAAGAAAAGACAAAAGATCAACTTATAAATGAATTAGCGAAGCTCCGTCAAAGAATTGCTGAATTAGAAACAGCCAAAATAGCCAGCAAGAAGCAGGTGGAGGAAGCATTGCTAGAGTCAGAGGAAACGTATAAGACATTGGTGAAAACCTCCCCAGATGCAGTTACCTTAACTGACCTGGAAGGCAAAATCACAGAACTGTCCCAGCGAACACTTGAGTTGCACGGTTTTGACAATGCAGAGGAGTTGATCGGTAGAAACGCTCTTGACATCATCGCTCCGGAGGATCATGAAAGGGCGACTGCAAATCTTCGGAAAACCATGACGGAAGATTTTATAAGAAATATAGAATATACTTTATTGAGAAAAGACGGTTCTCGTTTTATCGGAGAATTATCTGCCTCCTTGATTAAGAATGCTCACGGAAAGCCCAAAGCCTTTATTGCGACAACAAGGGACATCACCGAACGTAAACAGGCAGAGAAGGCGCTTAAGGAAAGTGAGGAGAAATACCGAACTTTAACTGAGAATATCAATGTTGGGGCATACAGAAATACTTCAGGATCTAAAGGTAAGTTTATCGAGGCAAATCCAGCTATTGTTAAAATGTTTGGTTATAAGAACAAAGAAGAATTTTTTGCAATAAGTGTAGCAGATTTATATCTGAATCCAGAAGACAGGAGAAAATTCAATGAAAAAATGCTAAAAGATGGCTTTGTAAAGAATGAAGAATTGCTATTAAAGACAAAAAATGGGGCGTCTTTCATCGGATCGGTATCTGCAGTAACGGTAAAAGACAGACAAGGAGAGGTACAATATTATGATGGCATTATTGAGGATATCACTGAACGTAAGCGAGCAGAAGAAGAGTTAAAAAGACTCGCCACAATAGACACGCTTACAGAAGTTTTGAACAGAGGATCTGGTCTTCTCTTTTTCAAGAAACAGCTCAAGTTATCAAAAAGGAACAATTGGAAATTGAGTATTTGTTATCTTGATGTGAATGGTCTTAAAACAATCAATGACACATATGGACATCAAAAAGGCGATGAAGCTTTAAAGCTTGTTAGCGGGTTTTTAAAAGAAATGATAAGAGAAGGTGATATTGCCTGCAGGCTGGGCGGTGATGAATTCTTACTGGTCCTTCCTCAATGTCCAATTGATCAAGCTCTCTTTGTTTGGAAGCGGATATCCGACAAAGTTGCTGATTTCAACACCAGTAAGAAAATACCTTATGTCATTAGCTTAAGTCATGGGATCGCAGAATGCGACCCAAGTGAAGAGAAATCTGTTGATCAGCTATTAGCAATTGCTGATCGAGAAATGTACAAAACCAAGCACTTAAAATCCAAAACTTGACAATCTGGCTTATTCTGTTGATCAACGAAAATGCGAAAATGGGGAAATGCGAAAATGGGGTCAAATCTTCGCATTTTGCATACTGGCTCTTAACTTTACTTCAGCTTTC